>NZ_JCAFTJ010000006.1:0-321789 GCF_059370155.1 Stenotrophomonas sp. YJH_SMC_73
CCGAGCGTGGGCTCGGCTCTACAACAACGTGTCGTTCACCTTCGCGCTCCTGTAGAGCCGAGCCATGCTCGGCTGCTCTTCGACCAGATCGCGATGACGCCCGCGCTGTGCGCGCAAGCCGAGCGTGGGCTCGGCTCTACACCGTCTTGTCGGCTGCGATATCGATCAGGGTCTGCCGGAAACTGGGCAGCAGCACGCGGTTGCCATGCCCGCTCAGGTGATCATTGTCGAAGAACAATGGTTCGCCGTCTTCCACCGCCGAACAGGCCTGCGGCCCACACAGCAGCGGCAGCGGATCCCACACGGTGAGCGATGGATGGTGCGCTGCCAGCTCGGCCAGCAACGCCATCTGCGGCGCCCGCAGCCTCTCCAGATCCGCGCGCGACATACTCAGGCCTCCCACGCATGCCGGGTTGTGGCGGTTGAACCAGTCCGAACAGCGGTACGCACCGGCCTTGAACAGCGGCAGCGGTGCGTCGATCACCACGTGTACGCCCAGCTTCTGCAAACGCCCCAGCACGCGATCGGCTTCGTCGCGTGCAGCCTGTGCATGCGCGGGCGTGCGCTCGGCCAGCAGCTGTTGATAGATCTGCTGTGCATCCTGCCGCTGCCAGTCGAACCCACGCAGTTCCGGCATGCGCAAGGCCGCCAGCAGCACGATGTCACCCGGGCGCGCCTCGCGTTCGATGGTCGACAGCGTGTCTTCAATGAAGTCCTGGCAGTCGGCCGGGCTGGCCCGCAGCAGGTTGACGAAGCTGCAGCCGCCGCGATCCTGCTGGCGTACCTCCATGCCGGTCTGCCGCGCGACCATGCTGGTCACGGTGCGATACGCCGCCGCATGCGAGTCGCCGGCCACGAACAGGCGCCGCCCTTCAAGCGCCGGCGCACTCACCGGTTCCAGCGGGCGCCACGCCGGGTAGCGACGCGCCTGCCATGCGTAGCCGTTGCGGGTGACGCTGAGCGAGACCTGCTCGTGGTACTCCACCGTGGCCCAGGCGCCGGCACCGCACAGCGCCACCAGCGGAAACGCCATCGCCAGCACCTTGGCCGGTGCCAGCCGCAGCAGCGGCGCCGCACTGCGCAGCGGGCGCTCGATGAAGTGGTAGGACGCGGCCGACACCCCCAGCAGCAGCACCGGATACAGCCACAGCGCGACGCCATGCAGGCCATACGTCCAGCGCAGCAGTACCAGCAGCGGCCAATGCCACAGGTACAGCGAATAGGACAGCCGCCCCAGGTAGGCCAGCGGTGCGCAGCCCAGCGCACGGGCGATGCGCGATGTCCCCGCTGTCGACACGCCCGCCAACAGCAGCAGGGTACCGGCCACGGTCGCCAGCACGCCCGGCACCGGCATCGCCAACTGCGGGGCGATCAGCACACCCGCGGCCAGCAGCGCCAAGCCCGCCACGGCAGCCGCGTCGCTGCCCTGGCGTGGCGTACGTTTATGCATCCACTGGTAGAGCAGCGCACCTGCGGCCAGCTCCCAGAACCGCGCCGGCAGCAGATAGAACGCCGACGCCGGCGCCGATCGCGCCTGCCAGCCCGCCCACGCCAGCGACAGCATGGTGAGCGCCGGCAACAGCCAACGCGCCCCCGGCCAGCGCTCACGCCCGCGCAGCCACACGAAGAACAACAGCGGGAAGACCAGGTAGAACTGCTCTTCCACACCCAGCGTCCAGGTATGCAGGAACGGATTGAGTTCAGCGCCGGGCGAGAAGTAATCGTCCTGCTGGCCGGCCAGCACGATGTTGCTCAAGCCGACCAGCGCGGCCCAGCCGGTCTGGTCGAACTGCTCATTGCGCCACGCGCGGGGAATGAACAACGCCGACAGCACGAAGCTCGCCATCAGCATCACCAGCAGCGCCGGCAACAGGCGCAGCACGCGACGCCGGTAGAAATCGAGCAGCATCGCACCCAGCGATGCTTGGGCGCGCGAGGCCAGCGACTGGCTGATCACGAAGCCGGATACCACGAAGAACAGGTCCACACCGGTGAAGCCGCCGGGCAGCCACGTCGCGTTGGTGTGGAAAAGGACGACGGCCAGCACCGCCAGTGCACGCAGGCCATCGATGGCGGCGTTGTGGGAACGTTCGGGAGAGGACACGCGGGCAACCGGCAGAAGACAGGGCGGCAGCATCGCCACCGTTTGCGCAGTCATTCAATGGACAATCGCGACAGACGTGGACAACGTTCAGGTCCAGTCCCGGATCGGCGCGGTTGTAGAGCCGAGCCATGCTCGGCTGCCCTTCGTCCAGATCGCAGTGAGCCGAGCATAGGCTCGGCTCCACAGCAGCAACTGGGGGTCAGAGCCCATTGCCTTGGCAATGGGATCCGACCCCGCCGCAGGCGCGCTTACCAGGCCATGCGCAGGCCCAGCTGGCCGCCTACGTTGCGGTAGCCATGGTCGCCGCGCTGCACGCTCATGCCACCCCACGCACCCCAACGCTGGCCCAGCCTCAGCTCGGCACCGGCCTGCACTTCATAGCGGTTGCGCGGCACGTCCGCACCCAGCGTGTCACCGTTGAACTGCAACGTGCTGGTGCCGCTGCCACGCAGCCAGTTCACGCCCAGGTACGGCTGCACGGTGTTGCCGGCGGCCGTGCCATGGCCGAACACACGCACGCCCAGGCGCCCGCTAAGGCCACCGGCGTCGGCATGGTCGACCACCGTACCGTTGCTCTCCACGTGGCGATCGGCGCGGAAATCGACATGGCTCAGCTGCAGTTGTGGCTGCACATACAGTGCGCTGGCGGTGTCCTGCCACACATTGAATGTGTAGCCGGACTCCAGTGACGCAGTGGCCATGCGCGAGTCGTAGTGCTCCGGCGCCAGGCCGATGCCCTGCACGCGGTTATCGAAGCGGCCGTACTGCAGGGCTGCATCCACATACGCGCCCCGCGTGCCGTCCGCTTCCTGCATCCAGGTGCCGTACACACCCACGGCGCTGCCACGCACCCGGCCCTTGGCGCTGTAACCGGTCAGATCGGACACTACGCTGCTGTCGGCGCGGCCGCTGCCCAGCATCACACCGGCAACCGCGTTGCCACGCTGCAGCAGGTCAGTGCCGATCTGCAACATCGAGGTGTTGCCATCAATCGACAGCTGGCCGCCGACCGCGCTGAAATCCGCCTGCTGCCGACCCACGCGTGCCCAGGCCTGGCGCTCGCCGTCCATCGAACGTGCGCCATTGCGCTCGTGCATGCGGTGCGCGAACAGGTTGATCGCCGCCGACTGGTTGGCCAGGTAAGCCCCCGCTTCCGGGCGCAGCACCGGTGGCGGCAGGATCGGATCAGTCGGATCAGTCGGATCAGTCGGATCAGTCGGATCGGTTGGATCCGGATCCGGGCCCGGATCGACCACGCACCCCGGTGCGGCCGGGTTGTCCTGGCAGATATCGAACCACTGCGAACGCAGATACCAGTTGCCATCGGAAGGATCGGCCAGGCCGCCCTGGAACAGGAAGTACTCGTACGATCCGCCCACCGCGCGGCCGCTCAGCGTGTAACTCGCCAGCGATGCACCGTCGATCTCGATCAGCGCGATGCCATCCACTGTAGGTGCGCCTACGCCACCGGTGTTCTTCACCGCGATCAGCGCGTCGCCGGAGCTGTCGCCGCGCACGTGCAGGCGGTCCATCGCGCTGTCATCGCCGGCCAGCGTGCCCTGGAACAGGAACGTCGCCCCTGCGCTGTGCAGGTCGCCGTCCACGGTGAGCGTATTGAAACGGCCGCTGCCGTCGGACAAGGCCACGCCACTGTTGAGTACCTGCAACTCGCCCACCGTGGCATCACCGGTCAGCGTCCACTGGCTGCCGTTCTCGATCGCCATCGTCTGCACCAGATCCGACGAACCCTGCCAGAGCGAACCATCGGCCAGCCGTACATGCACGTCCGACTGTGGCGGCAGCCCAGCGTCCTCGTCCTCCGGGGTGATGGCGATGTCACCGTCCATCCGCGAGCGGCCCTCCAGCACCACATCGAAGCGCCCGGCCACTGCGGCATCCAGTGCCAAGGCGATGCCATTGCCGCCCGATACCACCGCACCGTTGGACAGGGTCAGGCCGGGGTCGCGGCTGCTGCGCACCCACACACCACCATGCTGGACGCTCACCAGCGAGCCGCCGTCGATGCGCATCCGCCCGTTGTCATTGATCACCGCCGCCCACGCGCCCTCGCCTTCGGTGCGCACATGGGTGTTGTTCAAAGCGATATGCCCAGCACCACCGGCAATGACACCGTGCGAGGATCGGCCAAGGGTCTGCAAGCGGCTGTCGACCAGCGTGACGGTCCCGCCGGTGCGTGCAATCGCCGCAGCAGACCCATCACCCTCGGTCAGCACCTGGGAATCGACCGCCTCGATCCCGGGCGGCCGCCCGGCGCCGCCCTGCGCATACAGACCATGGGCAGAACGCCCCCCTGTGCGCAGGTTGGTACTGAAAAGCTGCGCGCTGCCGCCTCGTGCATCAAGGCCGAGCCCACCGTCTCCCTGGGCCACCACTGAAGACTCACTCAGCACCAGCGTGGAATCGTTCGGCATCCAGATGGCAGTACCTGCAGACGTTGCAAGCGAGCTGCGTTCCACTGTCACGACGTTGCCTCGGCCATTGATATCCAATGCGACCAGCTCGCTGCGGACACTGCTGTCACGCAGGTTCGCGCTGCCATTGTCCATCAGCCTCAGTCCCGTATTGCCGGACAGCTCGCTGCTCTGCACGTCCAGCGCACCACCTGACTGATCGACGGCGCGACCATGGGCGCCCTGCACGCTGATGCGGCTGTCGGAAACGTTTACGCTGCCTCCCATCGCCAGACCGACGGCGGCGTCACCGCGCATGTCAATGTCCACACCCTTCATCACCAGGCGCGTGCCGCGATGCGCCGTTGCGGCCACACCCGAATAGCCCACGCGTCCAATGCTCGCGTCCTGCAGGACGACCTCGGCCGTGCCGGTCGCCAGGACACCATTGCCCGCGTCACCCGCCATGTCGATGTGGACCCCATCCAGCGTTGCTGTGCCCGCATTCGCATACAGACCGTAAGTACCGTAGCGGTTCACCTGCAACTGAGCGCCCTGAACCTGCAGCGTGCCTCCCATCAACCGAAGCGCATCGCCGCCGGTGCTGCGGACCTGCACGTTTCTCAGCACGGCATCCGCGCCCTGCACCTGTACCCCGTGAGCGCCGTTGCCGCGTGTCTCGATCACTACATCGGCGGCCTCCAGTCGGGCGCCTGCGGCAACTGACGCGCCTGCTGCAGAGATGCCAGTGGTGCTCACCGATGCGCCCTGCAACGAGATCAGGCTGCCGGTACCTTCGGCGTGCGCAGCGTGCGCTCCGCGTCCTTCGGTAGAGAGATTGACCGGCCCTGTCGGAAGAATGCGGCCGCCGTTGATTGCGTAGAAGGCATGTCCCGACGGGTCGCCCGGCAGCACCGGCTCAGTGGTGTGGTAATCGCCTTCGGCGGGCATCTGGTCGTCGCCGTCCGCCACGATCTGCTGGGCCGAGGCGGGAATGCTGGCAAGCAGTGCAATGGCTAGGGCAGCTGGCAGCGCATGGTGGCGTGGGGTGGGTGTATGCATGGGGTTGCTCCTGAAAGGAGGCGCCATGCTCGTCATCTCCTTTCACTGCCTCCATCGAATCACTTGCAACCCACCTGCGACAGGGTGTCGCAGTGCTGGCTGAAAGCTGAAGGCGCTACCGGTGTTCAGTGGGCTTTACAACTTTTTGCATGGGTTCGGCCGGGCTGCGCACAGAGACTGGCGCCAGTAGAGACACTTGACTTCGCAATTGCCCACTCTTCACACCATCCTCACAGAGATGAAGGATATACGGCACTTCGTCTGAATGCGGTTGCGTCGTGTCGCGTCTCTCCCCCTTCTCCGACACAAGGATTCCCCCATGAAGCGCACCGCCACCGCATCCCATCCTCTGACGCCGCGCCCGCTGTTCCGCAGCCTGGTGCTGGCGCTGGCGTCCCTTCCCGCCGGCATCGCACTTGCCGGCGATCTCGATGGCCAGACTGCGGAGGTCGGTGCTGGCGATCCGGTCGAAGCGTGGACGTTGAAGAACGGCTCGCTGCTGACCGTGAATGACGGCGCAACCCGCAATCTGACCGCTGAGGACTCGACCGTGGTGCTGTCCAACACTAGTGTGGATGCGACGACGGCGGGCCCCGCTGTGCGCCTCTCCGGCGCCTCGGCCCTGGCGGCTCGATCGACGCAATTCAACGGTAGCATCCATCTTGTCGACAACAGCACCGCCTTGATCGAAGACAGCCAGATCTCCGTGGCGGCGGGAGCGGGCGTGCATCCCGGCATTGCCAGCGTGGGCATCGACCTCGCTCCTGCCGGGGCTTCCTTCCCACAGAACGCGTTCGCAACGGTGCGCAACAGCACCATCCGTGCCCAGGATGCGCCCGGTACGAGTGACATCAACAGCGGCTTGGGCGTACGTCTGATGGGGGGCACGATCCATCTGGAAGGCTCCCGCATCGACGCCGACAACATGGCCGCACTGCTGGCGCCCTCAGCGGCCGGCCAGCCCCCGATCGAACTTCGTGTTGACCACTCCGTGCTCCAGTCCCGTCGCGGCGCTGCAATCCGCGTCGCACCGCGCGCGCGGGATGCCGAGTACCAGATCACCGTCGCGAACGGGTCACAACTTGTCGCAGGCGACGGGAATCTGCTGCTGATGAGTTCGTGGACCGGCAACCCTGTCGCCGCCGACAGTCGTGTCAGCTTTACAGTGGACGACGCGCGGCTGATCGGTGATGTGAGGCTCGATACGGCAACGGTTGCCAACGGCACGATCAACGTAACCCTGCGTAACAAGGCACAGATCGACGGCCGCTTCCTCAGCGTCACCTCGGCCAGCATCGACAGCGACAGCACCTGGCTGATGACCGGCGACAGCAACGTCGGCCACCTGGCGCTGGGCAGCGCCGGCAAGGTGGCGCTGGGCAATGGCAGCACGTTCAACACGCTCACCGTGGATACCTTCGACGGCGCCGGCGGCACCCTGCTGTTCAACACCCAGCTGGGTGACGACAGCTCGGCCACCGACAAGCTCATCATCAGGGGCGATGCCAACGGCCAAGCCAACGTGCGCGTGTTCAATGCCGGTGGCGCGGGCGCGAAGACCGACAAGGGCATCGAGCTGATCCGCGTGGGCGGTGCGTCCAATGCGCAGTTCGACCTGCAGGGCCGCGCGGTGGGCGGGCAGTACGAGTACTTCCTGTTCAAGGAGGCGACCAACGGCGGCTGGTACCTGCGCTCGGAGCTGGCCGGCACGCCGGACCCGTGCGTGGTGGATCCCACGCTGCCGGAGTGCACGCCAGTCGATCCGGTCGATCCGGTCGATCCGGTGGACCCGATCGATCCGATCGACCCCACGCCAGTGCTGCGCCCGGAGGCTGGCGCCTACCTGGCCAACCAGTTCGCGATGAGCCAGCTGCTGCGCCACGGCTGGCGCGACCGTCAGGGCGGCAGCACCGCCGCCGTTGATGGCGTGCGCGGCTGGGCCCGCGTGGATGCCACGCAGAGCAAGCTGTCGGCTGTGGAAGACCAGCTGGACCTGCGCGTGGACCGCTCGCGCCTGCAGCTGGGTGCGGACATCGGCGTGTTCGACAACGGCCAGGGCCGCGTGGGCCTGATGGGCACGCTGGCCAGGTCCGATGCCACCTCGCGTTCGCAGCTGACCGGCTACAGCGCACGCGGCAAGGTCAACGGCGGCGCGCTGGGCGTGTACGGCAACTGGAGCAACGATGCACTGTATGTGGATGCCAGTGTGCAGCGCGGCCAGTTCCGCAACCGCGTGCAGGGCGAAGGCCTGGCCGAGGAACGCTACGACTCGGACATCTGGCAGAGCTCGCTGGAAGCCGGCTACCGCTTCGGCATCGGCCAGATCGGCAGCACCGCGCTGAGCCTGCAGCCGGAACTGCAGCTGGTCTACACCGACGCCAACACCCACCGCCACGAGGAAACCAACGGCACGGTGGTGCGCAGCCTGGGCGACAGCGGTCTGTCCGGCCGCGTGGGCCTGCGTCTGCAGGGCGAAGGCCGCAGTGCCGCCGGCGCGTCGGTCAGCCCGTATGTGGTGGCCAACTGGTACCGCGATGGCGCCAGCAACGGCATGGCGTTCGATGATGAAGCGCTGAAGGCCAGCGTGCCGCGCAACCGCTACGAGTTGAATGCCGGTGCGCGCGTGGACTTCCGTTCCGGGCTGAGTGCGTGGGGTGGCTTCGGCGTGATGCGGGGTGACCATGGGTACCGCGAAGCGACGGCCAATCTGAGCATGTCGTACAAGTGGTGAGGTAGGAGCGCGTTCTACTTTCTGTAGAGCCGAGCCATGCTCGGCTGCTTCTCGATGAGATTGTGATGAGCCGAGCGTCGGCTCGGCTCTACACGAATGTCGCGATTGCCACGCTGTGGCGTGCGCCGCACGATTGCAACGCTTTCGAACTTTCCAACAATTCTCATTGGCGGCACTGGCGCTTCATGCAAATCATGTAGCGCCACCGACAACGGGTGGCACGGGCTTCCAATCCCGTTCGGTTAATGTCGTTTACGCTTGCCTGCCGGCGTCGCCCTTTCCTTGTTGGGTGGCGTCGGCAGGCATTCTGTCCGCGCACCTATGGCGGGCGGTGCGTGGGGGCCTCGTGCCCGCCGGCGTTTGACGACGTTAGCCACCGGTATTGGAACCACGCACCGTCCGCCACCCTCGCTGTTAAGCAGGGTGGCCCCTTGCCGCTTGCACAAGGACGCCGCCATGACCGCTTCCCCTTACCCGCACCTGTTCGCCACCCTGGGCGAGGCCGCCACGCGCCTGCCCGATGACCTGGCCCGCACGCTGGAAGACACCTTCGTTGCGCTGCAGACCGGTAACAGCCCTGGCGCCATCACCCTGCAGGCCTGCCTGCAGTACATCCGCCAGGGCGATGCCGCCGATGGCCAGCCGTGGCCCGGCAGCAACCGCACACCCGGACAGCGTTTGGCCTTGGCGCGCATCGACCGCGCCAATGCGGGGCTGAGTTTCCTGCTGGAACTGCTGTACGCCACCGAACGTGTCCGCGTGGACGGGGATATCGATCAGCAGATGGGCGATGGCGCGCGCGAAGGGCTGCTGCTGGCCTGCCGTGGGCTGGCCGAGTATGTGGATGTGCAGTTGCGGGCGGTGTAAGCATCCAACGACGAGAAGTGCGGGGAAGCGCTCAGTTCAGTTGCACGCTGCGCGCAATTGCAACGATTCCGATGGCTCATCATCACAGGAGCACCAATAGTGCGCACTTCTTTTCAGGGAGTGCCCGGATGCACAAGATGATGATTCCGCTTGTCCGCTATGCACAGTTCAATGGGCGCGCCAGCCGCGGTGAGTTCTGGTGGTTCCAGTTGTTCGTCGTGATCGTGTTGATACCGTCGAATGTGCTGGGCTTCATTGCTGGCTACACCGGTTCAAGCACGCTGGCACTGATATCGACGGGCGTGGGCGCGTTGGTGTGGCTGGCGATCATCGTGCCGATGATTGCAGTGACCGTGCGCCGTCTGCATGACACCGACCGTTCCGGCTGGTGGTACCTGCTGATGCTGGTGCCGATCGTGGGTCTGGTGGTGCTGGTGTTCCTGCTGCTACCCGGCACGCCGGGCAACAACCGCTTCGACACAGCGGTTCCGCACATGTAACCCGCCCGCGTTGGTGGGTGTCGACCTTGGTCGACACGCTGTTGGCACGGGCGTCTTACACATCCGTGCCAACCAAGGTTGGCACCTGCCAGAGCGCACCGATGCGCCTCCGCTTTGGTAGGTGTCGACCTTGGTCGACACGCTGTTGGCACGGTCGGCTGACACATCCGTGCCAACCAAGGTTGGCACCTACCAGAGCAACACCGAGGTATTCCCGCCTGGGTAGGTGTCGACCTTGGTCGACACGCTGTTGGCACGGGCGGCTGACGCATCCGTGCCAACCAAGGTTGGCACCTACCAGAGCAACACCGAGGTGTTCCCGCCTGGGTAGGTGTCGACCTTGGTCGACACGCTGTTGGCACGCGCGACTGACACATCCGTGCCAACCAAGGTTGGCACCTACCAGAGCGCACCAATGCGCCTACGCTTTGGTAGGTGTCGACCTTGGTCGACACGGAGTTGCCACGCGCGGCTGACACATCCGTGCCAACCAAGGTTGGCACCTACCAGAGCAACATCGATCTGACCCCACCCCGAAGCTTGGCACCCAGCAGGGCAGTACCGCTGCGGCTACGCGAAGTGCTGGTAACCGCCGTCGGCGGCTTCGCCATCCACATGCACGCCCTGCCCTTCGGCAATCCGACCGATGCGGGTGAGCGGCACGTCCAGCGATTCGGCGAGGTAGTGCAGTGCGTCGCGCTGGTCGGCGGCGGCGGTGAAGCACAGTTCGTAGTCGTCGCCCCCGCGCAGTGCGCAGTCGCGCGCAGTGTCGCGGCCGAGCAGCTCACGCAGCGCGTGCGAGATCGGCAGCGAATCGGCATCCACATGCGCGGCCACGTTGCTACGCGTGGCGATATGACCGAGGTCGGCCAGCAGGCCGTCGGACACATCCACCGCCGCGTGCGCGAAGGCCCGCAGGCGCAGGCCCAGGGTCACGCGCGGCGTCGGCCGCAGCAGGCGCAGGCGCAGGCTTTCGTAGTCGGCCAGCAGCGTGGCGGTGGCGATGCTCAACGCACCTTGTTGCCACAGGCGCAGCGCGCCGGCGGCATCGCCCAGCGTGCCACTGATCCAGATGTCATCGCCTGCCTGTGCGCGGTCGCGCCGCAGGGCCTGGCCACGCCCGACCTGGCCCATCGCGGTCACCGACAGCGACAGCGGACCGCGCGTGGTGTCGCCACCGATCAGCGCGATGTCGTGCTGGTCGGCCAGGGCGAAGAAGCCATCGGCAAAGGCCTCGATCCAGTCTTCAGACGCTTCCGGCAGTGACAGTGCCAGCGTGCACCACGCCGGGCGCGCGCCCATCGCGGCCAGGTCCGACAGGTTGACCGCCAGGGTCTTCCAGCCGATGTCGAAGGCAGGCGTCTCAACCGGGAAGTGCACGCCGCTGTTGAGCGTATCGGCGGTGACCACCAGTTGCTCGTTGGCACGCGGCTGCAGCAGCGCGGCGTCGTCACCGATGCCGAGCAGGATGTCGTCGCGCTCGAGGGTGCGGGCGCGGATGCGGTCGATGAGGGCGAATTCGGCCAGGGACATGGGGCGTTCTGCTTTTTTGTAGAGCCGAGCCATGCTCGGCTGCAGTTCGATCACGCGCCGCATTGCCGAACGCAACCGTGCGCTGCACGGTGAGCCGAGCATGGCTCGGCTCTACAGAAATCGGGTCAGTGACCCGATTCGACCTTGCGCCATTCCACGGCGGCACGATCCAGCACGCCGTTGACGTAGGTGTGGCCGTGTTCGGAACCGAAGCGCTTGGCCGATTCGATCGCTTCGTTGATCACCACGCGGTATGGCACGTCCAGGCGGTAGCGCAGCTCGTAGGCGGCCAGGCGCAGCACCGCGCGTTCGATCGCGTCCACTTCCTCGATGCCACGGTCCAGGTACGGGCCGAGCGCTTCGTCGATGTCACGACGGTTGTCGAGCACGCCGTGCAGCAGCGCCTCGAAGTACGCCAGGTCAGCGATTTCACGGGCCTGCTCGTGGGCGAACTGGGCGATCAGCGACTGTGCGTTACCGCCCGAGATCTGCCAGGCGTAGATGGCCTGCACGGCACGACGGCGGGCGCGCGAGCGCAGCACCGGATCGACGCCATCGCGGCGGACGGGTTTACCGGAGGGCTTGCCCTGGGTGTTCTTGTTCATGGCAGTTGCTCCAGCAGATTGACCATTTCCAGTGCGGCGAGTGCGACTTCCTCGCCCTTGTTGCCGTGGCTGCCGCCTGCGCGGGCCTCGGCGTCTTCAACGCGTTCCACCGCCAGCACGCCGTTCAGCACCGGCACGCCGAAATCCAGCTGCACGCGCATCAGGCCTTCGGCGCAGCGGTCGGCCACGTGTTCGTAGTGGCGGGTGTCGCCACGGATCACGCAGCCCAGGGTGAGGATGGCGGCGTGTTCATGGGCGGCGGCCAGGCGCGCGGCCACCAGCGGCAGTTCCCAGGCACCCGGCACGCGGATCACGTCGATGTTGGCTTCGGTGATGCCGTTGCCGGCCAGGCTCAGGCGCGCGCCTGCGACCAGCGCGTCGGTGATGCGGGCGTTCCAGCGGCTGGCCAGGATGGCGAAGCGCGCCGACTCGGGAGTGCGAAGATCGCCTTCGTAGTGGCTCATATGCGGCTTGGGGACTCGATAAGGGGGTAATTCTAGCGTGGATGGGCCCCGGCCGTGGCTGGCGGGGGCCCGCAGGGTGTGCCGACCAACGGTCGGCACCCACCGGTGGCATGGGGCCGGCACCCACCGGTAGTGCCGGCCGCTGGCCGGCAATCCCCCATTACAGGGTGACCGTCTCCACCACTTCCAGGCCGTAACCGGCCAGGCCAACCTGGCGGCGCGGGGTGCCCAGCACCCGCAGCTTGCCCAGGCCCAGGTCGGACAGGATCTGTGCACCGGCACCGTTGCGGCGCCACTGGCCCACATCCTTGTCCTTGCCCGGCACCACCGGCGCCGGCTGCTGCCGCAGGCGGGCCAGCAGGGCTTCGCCATCGCGCGGGGCCGACAGCACCACCATCACGCCAGCGCCCTCGGCATCGATCGCGCGCAGGGCATCGGTGGCCGCCACGCCGAAGTCGTCGCGGCGCCAGTGCAGCAGGTCGGCCAGCGGGTTTTCCACCTGCACGCGCACCAGGGTCGGGGTGTCCGCATCCGGCGTGCCACGAACCAGCGCGAAGTGCAGGTCGTGGGCGATGCGGTCACGGTAGGTCACCAGCTTGAACGGACCGAATTCGGTGTCGATCTCGCGCTCGTCCACGCGCTCGACGGTCTTTTCGGTGGCCAGGCGGTAGGCGATCAGATCGGCGATGGAGCCCATCTTCAGGCCGTGCTCGCGGGCGAACACTTCCAGCTCCGGGCGGCGCGCCATGCTGCCATCCGGGTTCAGGATTTCCACCAGCACGCCGGCCGGTTCCAGCCCGGCGAGCATGGCCAGGTCGACGCCGGCTTCGGTGTGGCCGGCGCGGGTCAGCACGCCGCCCGGCTGGGCGATCAGCGGGAAGATGTGGCCCGGCTGGTGCAGGTCCGACGGCTTGGCATTGGGCTTTACCGCGGTGCGGATGGTATGCGCGCGGTCATGCGCCGAAATGCCGGTGGTGACGCCCTCGGCGGCCTCGATGCTGACCGTGAAGTTGGTCTGGAACTGGGCGGTATTGGCCTGCACCATCGGCGCCAGGCCGAGGTCGGCGGCGCGGCTGCGGGTCAGCGGCAGGCACACCAGGCCGCGGCCGTGGGTGACCATGAAGTTGATGTCCGACGGCTTGACCAGCTCGGCGGCCATGATGAGGTCGCCTTCGTTCTCGCGGTCTTCGTCATCGACGATGACCACCATGCGGCCCAGGCGGATGTCTTCCAGGATTTCCGGAATCGGGGCGAAGTTCATGCTGCGTCTCCCTGTGGGTGCTGACCGTTGCTCGGCACACCCATCAATCGCTCGACGTAACGGGCCACCAGATCGATTTCCAGATTGACCGCGCTGCCCACGCCAGTGGCGGAGAAGGCGGTGTTGGCCACGGTGTGCGGGATCAGGGCGACTTCAAAACCGTCGTCGTCCACTTCGTTGACGGTGAGGCTGACGCCGTCAACGCAGATCGAGCCCTTCTTGGCGATATAGCGGCGCAGCGAGGCCGGCGCGGCGAAACGCCAGCGCTGGGCCCGCGCGTCGTCATGGATGGACAGCACCTGGCCGAGGCCGTCGACGTGGCCGCTGACCAGATGGCCGCCCAGGCGGTCGGTCGGGCGCATGGCGCGCTCCAGGTTGATGACCGCCCCTTCGCCCAACTGGCCCAGCGTGGTCAGCCCCAGGGTCTCGGTGGAGGCATCGGCCTGGAAGCTGCTGGCGTCGAACGCGATGACGGTGAGGCAGACGCCGTTGATGGCGATGCTCTCGCCCATCTGCACGTGGTCGAACGGCAGATTCCCGACATGGAAGGTGAAGCGGACATCGCCGCCGATGGATTCGCGTGCGGCCAGACGGCCGACGCCTTCGATGATTCCAGTAAACAAGTAACGTTCTCCGCGAAAAGTGAGCGAAAAACGCCGCAAGGCAAACAGGCGGGCGCAGGGCCGCGAAGGCCCTGTGGCACCGTCTTCTTTCATCCGGACTATGACCGTCGGCTCCGGCATTGGACCGGATCTGCTGACCCCCGGCCGTGGGCCGGGGCGCTCGCGGGCTCGTGCTTGCGCACCTACCGCCGGTGGGGAATTGCACCCCGCCCTGAAGACGTTTGTGTACCGGCGAACCGGCGCGGCTAGTGTACCAGCCCGTGCTGAACGGGGTGGGGATGACCGGGGTCGGATCCCTTTCCGCAGGCAAGGCTCTGGCCCCATGGTCTCTGGGGAGCGCGGAGGGGTCAGAGCCGTTTTCCGACGGAAAACGGATCTGACCCCGATCCAGGCCCGCTCGCACTCTGATGACCGGGGTCGGATCCCTTTCCGCAGGAAAGGGCTCTGACCCCGGGTCCCTCGAAATCGCGAGGGGTCAGAGCCGTTTTCCGACGGAAAACGGATCTGACCCCGTTGCAGGCCGGCTCCAGCTTGTGACGGCCGTCTCTCGCATTTTGTAAAACTTTCATTAAAATCCGCAGCGGACGACATGAGGTCGCCACGGGCAGCCGCGAGGGCAGGCCCGCCAATGGACTGAAATTCACAGGAATTCCCATGCGCAAGATCCTGATCGTGGCCGCCCTGCTGGCCGCTGCTCCGTTCTCGGCTTCGGCCGACGCCCTGAGCTACACCTACGTGGAAGGCGGCTGGACCCAGGTCCAGGTTGACGACAACGTGCTGGACGACCCGAAGGTCGACGGTGGCTACCTGCGCGGCTCGGTCGCGCTGGCCGAGCAGGTCTACGTGTTCGGTGGCTGGTCGCGCACCAGCAAGACCCGCCACTACGGCGAAGACTCGCTGAAGCTGGAACTGAACCAGCCGGAGCTGGGTATCGGCTACCACATGCCGTGGACCGACCGCCTGGACTTCACCGCCGATGCCGCCTGGGTGCGCCAGAACGCCGAATCGACCCTGCGCTACGACGGCGTGCGTTACCACGGCAAGGACCACACCAACCTGGGCCGCGTCACCATGGGTATCCGCGGCAAGCCGTCGCGCATGACCGAAGCCTGGGCCAAGGCCGGTTACATGGATGGCGGCAACAACTACAAGGGCACCTGGGTCGGTACCGTCGGCGGCCAGGTCAACTTCACCAAGACCTGGGGTGTAGTGGGCGAGATCGCCGGCTACCGCGACGTCACCCAGTACTCGGTCGGCGTCCGCGCCAGCTTCTGATTTACCGATCGCTCCTCGTCGTGCGATCGAACGGGCCCCGCAAGGGGCCCGTTTTTTTTGGGCCCGCGCGCGCCGGCAGGCGGCCACAGGCACCAACGGGCCTGCGCAAAGATGCGCTACGCTTGCGCGCCTCTGGAACAGGAAACACCGTCATGAAGACTCCCTTGCGTACCCTGCTGGCCAGCGCCCTGCTGGCGGCCCCGCTGCTGGCCGGCGCCGCCCCGGCCACACTGACGCCCGAACAGGCTTTCGACCTGTACGCACGCGTGCTGCTGGAAGATGACGCCGTGGCGACCCGCGCGCTCAACGATGCACTGAAGCCGGCGTTCGAAGGCCAGGACGCGGTGACCCCGAACCCGGGTGCGCTGGCCAAGGCGCTGGCCGATCCGTGGCAGGTCGTGCTTGCCAGCACCGGCGCAAAGGCCGACGCGGCCGCCAGCGAAGCGCTGTATGCCAAGGCCCTGCGTGATTCGAAGTGCCGCGCCAGCAAGAGCGTGATTGAAGACAACGAGTACGTGGAAGACCAGAAGCTGGCGCGCATCACTTTCAGCTGCCAGGTGCCCGACCTCGGCAAGGTGCGCCCGCTGTTCGCCGCCAGCCTTGCGGCCGACGCCAGCCCGGCCGCGCGCAGGCAGTTCACCGACGCCTACACCCAGGCGCTGCAGAGCGGTGCGCGCGTGCCGGTCAGCGGCACCTTCACCCTGTACCCGGCCAAGGACAACGGCTACTGGTACAGCGGCAACTTCGACGATCTGGTGGGTACCGTGACCGGCGCGCTGGCACCGTTCGAGGACTGGATGCAGGACGCGCAGGCGGCCAGCGCACCGAAGGTGACCGGCGTACCCGGCTGTGACCTGCTGCTGCAGCAGCACCGCGCCTGCGTGGCGAAGATCGCGCCGGACCAGATCAGTGGCGTGGATGCCATGACCGAGGAACTGAAGGCCAAGGCGAAGGTGAAGTCAGCCGAAGACATGACGCAGGAATGCAAGGCACTGCGCCCGATCGCCGAGATGATGTGGACCGACGAATGCGCGTAAGTGCGATGTAACGCCGAGCCTACGCGCTGCCCAGCGTTGCCGACGGCAAGGGCAACTGCATTTTCAGAACCCTTGCATGGCCCTGCGCGGCCTGCATGGTCAATGCTGTTGCCCTCTTCCACCAGGGCAACCGCATGAAACACCGTATGACGTCGACCGCGCTCATGTTGCTGGCGCTGATGGTGTGCTGGCAGGCCGAGGCGTCCAGGTTCAAAGCCACGAAGATCATCGTCGTCCAACCCTCGGTCGCCTTCGAGTCAACGCAGCTGAGCGACAGGCACCTGGATGCGTGGATGAGTGAGGATGATCACTGCCGCGACTTCCTGATGTACCACGACCAGTGTGCCGTGCTGGTACTGCCGGATGAGTACGACGACGGTTTTACGCGTCGCCAGTTGCGGTTCAAGGCGAGGCAACTGCCGGGCGAGGCGCTCGGCGCGTACTGCCGCGACCTGCATGTGCTGTGGAAGCAGCAATGGAAATCCCAATGCCCCGTTGGCGAAGAAGACGACGAAGCGGCCTGACGCCATGGGCGTAGCCCCCTGCCCTGCGTCATTCCTTCATGGGCGCAGCAGCAGCCTGTTGTCCTCGCCGACCTGGCGCTGGTCAACCACGCGCAGGCGACGCTGCTGGTCCATGGCATCAATGCCGAGGCCAGCCAGCAGCGGGCGGCCGTTGTCGCCCAGCAGCGTGGGCGCCTGATAGAGCAGAAGCTCATCGACCCAGCCACCGCGCAGCAGCGCACCGGCCAGTGTCGCGCCGGCTTCGGTGTGCACTTCGTTGATGCCGCGCTCGGCCAGCAGCGCCAGCACCGCGCCCAGGTCCAACCGCCCCTCTGCGCTGGGCACGCTGGCGAATTCGGCATCGGCCGCATCCGGCGCGCTCACCGCCGCAGCGTGCAGGTACAGCGTCGGTGCCCCGCCCTCGCGCACGCGGCTGCATTCGAGCGAGCGCAGGCGCGAATCCAGCACCACACGCAGTGGTGCCATCACTTCGGTATCGGCCAGGCGCACGGTCAGCATCGGGTCGTCGGCCAGCACCGTGTCGCCGCCGGTCAGGATCGCACCGGCGCGCGCGCGCCAGTGCTGCACGTCCTCGCGCGCGGCCGGCCCGGTGATCCACTTGGAACTGCCATCGGCCATCGCGGTACGGCCATCCAGGCTGGCGGCCAGCTTCACCCGCAACCACGGCCGATTGCGCTCCACGCGCGACAGGAAGCCCTTGTTGAGCTCGCGCGCCTGCGCCGCCATCAGCCCTTCGGCGACGTCGATGCCGGCATTGCGCAGCAGATCGAACCCACCGCCATCGACCTTCGGGAATGGATCACGCATCGCCGCGACCACGCGCGACACGCCAGCTTCGATCAAGGCCAGCGCACACGGTGGCGTGCGCCCGTAGTGGGCGCAGGGTTCCAGGGTGACGTAGGCGGTGGCACCGCGTGCTTCGGTGCCGGCCTCGCGCAGGGCGAACACTTCCGCATGCGGGCCACCGGCGCGCTGGTGCCAGCCCTGCCCGACCACGCGTTCGCCATGGGCGATCACGCAGCCGACCATCGGGTTGGGGCGGGTGGTATAGGCAGCGCGCTCGGCCAGGCGCAGCGCGTTGGCCATGTGCAGGTGGTCGAGGACGGAGAACGAAGTGGTCATGCAGCCATGGTAACGCCGCCGGTGTTGATCCATGCCGTCAGTGCCAACCAACGGTTGGCACCCACCAGTGAATGCGGCCACCGGTGCCCACCAAGGTTGGCACCCCCAAGGCAGAGGCAGTCAGCCCTTCTTCTTCTTGGTCAGGGCGATCACATCGCCCAGCAGCTGCAGCTGTTCGGTACTGGACGGCAGGTCGCGCTCGAGCTTCTCGATCTCCTCGCGGAAATCGGCCACGTCCTCGAAGCTGCGGTAGACCGAAGCGAAGCGCACGTAGCCGACATGATCGAGCTTGCGCAGTTCGTTCATCACGAACTCGCCGACCTTGATCGAGGGCACTTCGCGCTCGCCGCTGATGCGCAGCTGGTGAACCACCGCACGCACCGCTGCTTCGATCTTGTCTTCGGCCACCGCACGCTTCTGCAGCGCGCGGTCGAAGCCAGCGCGGACCTTGCGCTGGTCGAACGCCTCGCGCGTGCCATCGCTCTTGACGATGGCCGGCAGCTTCAGTTCGACCGTTTCCAGGGTGCTGAAGCGCTCGCCGCAGGCTTCACATTCACGCCGACGACGGATCGTCGCGCCGTCTTCAGAGACGCGCGAGTCGATGACCCGGGTATCGGCATGTTGGCAGAAGGGGCAGTGCATGGAACGCCTGGCTCAGGAAAGTACCTATTGCCACGGTCATGGCAGCGTCGCAAAGGTACCTGAGAAAGGGCGCAGCGGCAAATGCTGTCTGCGCGGAAGTACCTGCATTTCGGCCAACCAGAGCGTCCAGTGAGGTCAGCAGGACCAGACGTTCAACCAGGTGCCGACGGCACCGGGGCCGCGCGTGCCCAGCGCAGCCACGCCAGGTGCCCGGCCATCACCAGCAGCGGCGGGCCGAACCCAAGGAAGGCCAGGGTCGAGATTTCCCCATGCTTGAAGGTGAAGTACAACGCGGCGGCGACCACGGCCAACGCGGCCAGCACCCCCAGCGCAAGGCCGACCCAGGCGACAACCGGTGATTGGCGCAGGCCGGCAACACCGCGCCACAGGAACAGGCCGCTCAGCCACAACCACGACAGCAGGCCGATGATTCCAGCCGACGACCACAGCAGCAACCACGTGTGCTCGTCGCCCGTCAGGTACTTGCCGTCCCATACGACCATCAGCCCCAGCACGGCACCCGTGCCGCCTGCCGCCACGGCGGGCAGGCCCACCAGCAGGCCGGCGATCGCCATCCAGCGTTTGTGCAGACGCTCATCCATGCGTTCGATTTCCTTCCATGGGCCACGTCATGCGCGGCGTTTGATCCACACCAGCATCGCAGCCGGCACCAGCATCGACGGGCCCAGCAGCAACAAGCCGATGCCTTCGGCATGCACGGCGATGCCCCACCACAGCGCCAGCCCCAGCGGGAGCAAGGCGGCGAGACCGCCCGCCAGCAGCATCCACCACCAGAGGCGGTGCACGTGCAGCCCGGCACGCCCCTGCAGCAGAAAACCCGCGCTGAGCCACAACCAGGCCAGGCAACCGGCAATGCCGGCCAGGCCCCACAGCGGCATCACCGTCACCGAGGCCAGCGTGCCATGACCGAACTGGCCCAGCCCCATCAGCAGCAGCATCGTCGCCGCCGCGCCGCCCATCACCAGGCTGGGCAGGCCAAACAGCACCGCCAGCGCGGTGTACAGGTACTTGAGGTGGCGCTCATCCATGCGCGGTTACTCCGATGCCGGGGTCAGAGCCCTTCCCTGCGGGAAGGGATCCGACCCCTGCGTCGATCCGGAAGGCGGGGTCGGATCCCTTTCCGCCAGGAAAGGGCCCCGACCCCGCTCTCCGATCAGCCGTAGACCGGGTACTTGCGGCACTGCGCGCTGACGGCGTCGCGCACGCGGGCGATGACCGCGTCATCGTTCGGTGCGTCGAGCACGTCGGCGATCCAGTTGGCCAGATCCACGCAGTCCTGTTCGACGTAGCCACGGGTGGTCACCGCCGGCGTACCCAGGCGCAGGCCCGAGGTCACGAACGGCGAACGCGGGTCGTTCGGCACCGAGTTCTTGTTGACGGTGATGTGGGCCTTGCCCAGCGCGGCTTCCGCGTCCTTGCCGGACACGTCCTTGCCGATCATGTCCACCAGCATCAGGTGGTTCTGGGTGCCGCCGGAGACGATCTTGTAGCCACGCGCGATCAGCGTATTGGCCATCGCCTGGGCGTTCTTCACCACCTGCTGCTGGTAGGCCTTGAAGCCCGGCTCCAGCGCTTCCTTGAAGGCCACGGCCTTGCCGGCGATGACGTGCATCAGCGGACCGCCCTGGATGCCCGGGAACACGATCGACTGCAGCTTCTTGACCAGGTCTTCGTCGGCGCCCTTGGCGATGATGATGCCGCCGCGCGGGCCGCGCAGGGTCTTGTGGGTGGTCGAGGTGACCACGTGGGCGTGTTCCAGCGGGCTCGGGTAGACGCCTGCGGCGACCAGGCCGGCGACGTGGGCCATGTCGACGAACAGGTAGGCGCCGACCTTGTCGGCGATGGCGCGGAAGCGCGCCCAGTCGATCACCTGCGAGTAGGCCGAGAAGCCGGCCACGACCATCTTCGGCTTGTGCTCCAGGGCCAGGCGCTCGACTTCGTCATAGTCGATCAGGCCCTGGTCGTTGACGCCGTACTGCACGGCGTTGAACAGCTTGCCCGAGGCATTGACCTTGGCGCCGTGGGTGAGGTGGCCGCCGTGGGCCAGGCTCATGCCGAGGATGGTGTCACCCGGCTGCAGCAGGGCGAAGTACACGGCCTGGTTGGCCTGCGAACCGCTGTGCGGCTGCACGTTGGCATAGTCCGCATCGAACAGCTGCTTCAGGCGGTCGATCGCCAGCTGCTCGGCGATGTCCACGTATTCGCAGCCACCGTAGTAGCGCTTGCCCGGGTAGCCTTCGGCGTACTTGTTGGTCAGCTGGCTGCCCTGGGCTTCCATCACCGCCGGGCTGGTGTAGTTCTCGCTGGCGATCAGCTCGACGTGGTCTTCCTGGCGCTGGGTCTCAGCGGCGATGGCCTTGGCCAGTTCGGGATCGTAGGATTCGATGCGGACGTCACGCGGGAACATCGGGTACTCCAGCAGGCAGGGAAAAGGGGTACGGCTCAGCCCTCGATTGTAGCTCCGCACTGGCCCGCTGGGGCCGAAACGGACGGGGCCGGCATCCCCGAAGGAATCCGGCCCCGTATGGTTTCGATCGATAGTTGTGGGGTCAGAGCCCTTTCCGTTGGAAAGGGATCCGACCCCGGCCGCGATCCTCAGCGACTGAGCACGTACTGGGCGATCACACCGGTGGCGATGGCCACCAGCAGCATGTTGCCGCGATCATCCCGGATCCACTGATGGCCGTACGGCGGGCGGCGCAGGTTGTAGCGCGGGTAGTCGTTCACCACGTAGACCGGGCCGCGGTAGTAGTCGCGGTAGCGGTGGCCGACCTTCCAGCCATAGCCCGGGCCATAGGCCGGGCGATAGACCACGCGCGGCGGTGCCGGGCGGTAGTAGCGATCATGGTCACGGTGCCAGTCGCGGCGGTCGCGTTCCCAGTCGCGCCGGGCCTCGCGGCGGTCGCGCTCCCAGTCGCGGCGGTCCTGGCGCCACTCACGGCGATCCTCGCGCCACTCGCGGCGGTCGTGGTCGCGGCGATGGTCGTTGTCGGCGAAGGCCGGGGTCACGGCGCCCAGCGCCAGCACAGAGGCCACGGCGCCGGCCATTACTCGATTGATGCGCATGTCAGACCTCTGCTTGGGTGGGTGGTGAGCCCATATTGCGCAACCGATCTGAACCGTTTCCGGCTGGAAACGCTTCCCGCTGCAGGACTGTGACGGAGTATTCAGGCCACGGCCAGCCTGCGCGGCTCCGGCCGGGCGCGGGCCGGAACCGGTTCCGGCTATAATTGGCGGTATTCCATTCCAGTCTGTGCCCGCTGCCGCAACGGGATGTTCCCGTGACGGGTCGGGCGCAGGGCCGCGCCTACGGAGACCGCATGTCCTCGCAATACATCTACACCATGAACCGCGTGTCCAAGGTGGTCCCGCCCAAGCGGCAGATCATCAAGGACATTTCCCTGTCCTTCTTCCCGGGCGCGAAGATCGGCCTGCTGGGCCTGAACGGCGCCGGCAAGTCCACCGTGCTGAAGATCATGGCCGGCGTGGACACCGATTTCGAGGGTGAAGCCCGCCCGCAGCCCGGCATCAAGGTCGGTTACCTGGCGCAGGAACCGGAACTGGACCCGAACAAGACCGTGCGCGAGTCGGTCGAGGAAGGCGTGGGCGAAGTGCTGCAGGCCCAGGCCGCGCTGGAGGCGGTGTACGCCGCCTACGCCGAGGAAGGCGCCGACTTCGACGCGCTGGCCAAGGAACAGGAGCGCCTCGAGGCGATCCTGGCCGCCGGCGACGCGCACACCCTGGAAAACCAGCTGGACGTGGCTGCCGATGCGCTGCGCCTGCCGCCGTGGGATGCCAAGATCGCCAACCTGTCCGGCGGTGAAAAGCGCCGCGTCGCACTGTGCCGCCTGCTGCTGCAGAAGCCGGACATGCTGCTGCTCGACGAACCGACCAACCACCTGGACGCCGAGTCGGTGGAATGGCTGGAACAGTTCCTGGCGCGCTATACCGGCACCGTGGTGGCCGTCACCCACGATCGCTACTTCCTGGACAACGCCGCCGAGTGGATCCTGGAACTGGACCGCGGCCGCGGCATTCCGTGGAAGGGCAACTACACCGAATGGCTGGTGCAGAAGGATGAGCGCCTGAAGCAGGAAGAGAACCAGGAAAAGGCCCGCCAGAAGGCGATCCAGAAGGAACTGGAGTGGTCGCGCCAGAACGCCAAGGGCGGCCGCTCCAAGGGCAAGGCCCGTCTGGCCCGCCTGGAAGAGCTGCAGTCGCAGGATTACCAGAAGCGCAACGAGACCAACGAAATCTTCATCCCGCCGGGCGAGCGCCTGGGCAACATGGTGATGGAGTTCAAGAACGTCTCCAAGAAGTTCGGCGACCGCCTGCTGATCGACAACCTGTCGATGCTGATTCCGCCGGGCGCGATCGTCGGCATCATCGGCCCGAACGGCGCCGGCAAGTCGACGCTGTTCAAGATGATCACCGGCCAGGAGAAGCCGGATTCGGGCGAGATCGTGATCGGCCCGACCGTGCAGCTGTCCTACGTGGACCAGAGCCGCGACAAGCTGGAAGGCAACCACAACGTCTTCCAGGAAATCGCCGGTGGCCTGGACATCCTCAATATCAACGGCATCGAGATCCAGTCGCGCGCCTACATCGGCCGCTTCAACTTCAAGGGCCAGGACCAGCAGAAGATGGTCGGCTCGCTGTCCGGTGGTGAGCGTGGCCGCCTGCACATGGCCAAGACCCTGCTGCAGGGCGGCAACGTGCTGCTGCTCGACGAACCGTCCAACGACCTGGACATCGAAACGCTGCGTGCGCTGGAAGACGCGCTGCTGGAGTTCCCGGGCAACACCTTCGTGATCTCGCACGACCGCTGGTTCCTGGACCGCATCGCCACGCACATCATCGCTTTCGAAGGCGACTCGCACGTGGAGTTCTTCCAGGGCAACTACCGCGAGTACGAGGAAGACAAGAAGCGTCGCATGGGCGACGATGCCGCGCCGAAGCGCCTGCGCTTCAAGGCGCTGAAGTAAGAAAGGAAGAACGGCCGCGCTCTGCGCGGCCGTTCTGCATTCGGGTAGGTCACGACCGTTGGTCGTGACACCTTATTGTCGCGAGAAGCCCCATGTCCCTGTTCGAGCGCCTGTTCCAGCTGCAGCAGCACGGCACCACCGTGCGTACCGAGCTGCTGGCCGGTGTCACCACCTTCCTGACGATGTCCTACATCGTCTTCGTGAACCCCGAGATCCTCGGCACCACCGGCATGGACGCGGGTGCGGTGTTCGTGGCCACCTGCCTGGCCGCGGCGCTGGGTTCGGCGGTGATGGCACTGGCGGCCAACTTCCCGGTCGGCATGGCACCGGGCATGGGCCTGAACGCGTTCTTCGCCTTCACCGTGGTCGGTGCCGCCGGCCTGCCGTGGCAGCAGGCACTGGGCGCGGTATTCATCTCCGGCCTGGTGTTCCTGGTGCTGTCGCTGACCGGTGTGCGGGCGTGGCTGGTGTCGGGCATTCCTTCGTCGCTGCGCTCGGCGATCGTGGCCGGCATCGGCCTGTTCCTGGCGATCATCGCGCTGCAGAAGTCCGGCGTGATCGTCGGCAATGAAGACACGCTGGTGGCGCTGGGCCCGTTGAATACGGCGCCGCCGCTGCTGGCACTGGCCGGCTTCCTGCTGATCGCGGTGCTGGAAGCGCGCCGTATCCGTGGCGCGATCCTGATCGGCATCCTGGCGGTGACCGGCGCGGGCTGGGCATTGGGCGACGTGCAGTACCAGGGCCTGGTCTCGCTGCCGCCGAGCCTGGCGCCGACCTTCCTGCAGCTGGACCTGCCGGGCCTGCTGCACCACAACGGTGGCGCGCCGATCGCCGTGTTGCTGCAGGTGGTGCTGGTGTTCGTGCTGGTGGAAGTGTTCGATGCCACCGGCACCCTGTATGGCGTGGTCGGTCGCGCCGGACTGCTGAAACTGCCGGGCGCGCAGAAGCGTTTCGGCCGCGCGCTGCTGGCCGACAGCACGGCGATCGTGGCCGGTTCGCTGCTGGGCACCAGCAGCACTACCGCGTTCGCTGAAAGCGCCTCGGGCGTGCAGGTGGGCGGCCGCACCGGCCTGACTGCACTGGTGGTGTCGGCACTGTTCCTGGCCGCACTGCTGTTCTCGCCGCTGGCGGCGATGGTGCCCGGCTATGCCACCGCACCGGCGCTGCTGTTCGTGGCCGGCCTGATGCTGCGCGAACTGGTGGACGTGGACTGGAGCGACCTGACCGAATCGGTGCCGGCCGCACTGTGTGCCCTGGCGATGCCGTTCACCTACTCCATCGCGAATGGCCTGGCGTTTGGCTTCATCGCGTATGCGGCGCTGAAGGCCGGCACCGGCCGCTGGCGCGAAGTGCATCCGGCGGTGTGGCTGGTGGCGGTGCTGTTCGCGCTGCGCTACGCGTTGGAATAATCGGGGCGCGATGCCGGCCAGCGGCCGGCACTACCGGATGGTGATTCACCTGCCACCCGGGGCACGATGCCGGCCAGCGGCCGGCACCACCCGGCGCGGGGTTCACCTCCCACCCACGGTGCTCTGGGATGATGCGGGCATGGTTCGGCCCGACCTTCCCACGGATCCGTCTTCGCCGTTGCGCCGCCGGTTGCTGCGCGCGGCAGTGCTGGCGCCGTTGGCCGCTACGCTCGCCACCCTGCCCGGCTGTTCGCTGCCGGTGCAGGTGGATGGCACCTTCCTGCAGCCCTGGCGCAGCCATCTGCAGTGGGGCCCGGCCGACTGGCAACGTTCGTTGAAGCTTGCCCACGCGCTGGGCTGCCGGCAGCTGGTGCTGCAGTGGACCGGCATCGTCGGTGGCAGCGATGGCGACTGGTCGCTGCCGGACAGCAACCTGCAGCAGCTGTTCACCGCCGCCAGCGAGAACGACATCCGCATCCGCGTTGGCCTGCCCTTCCAGCAACGCTGGTGGCAGGCCATCGGCGCCGACGACGCCACGCTGCAGGCGTTCCTGGCCGACAGCCTGGCGCACGCGCGCAGCTGGTTGGCACAGGCGCCGTGGGCGCAGCAGCCCGCCTTCGGCGGCTGGTACCTGCCCTACGAACTGGAGCAGTTCCACTGGGCCGATCCGGCCCGCCAGCAATGGCTGGCGCAGTGGCTGCACGGGCTGGCGCAGGCCGCCAGCGCGCGCGGCGGTGACTGTGCGATCTCCTGCTACTTCAGCCGCCTGCAGACCGACGGCGACCTGGTCGCGCTGTGGCAGGCGGTGCTGGCACGGGCCGCGCTGCGGCCGATGGTGCAGGACGGCGTGGGGGTGGCCGGCGCCGGCAACGTGCAGCAGCTGCAACCGCTGCTCGGCCATTTCCGGGCACAGGGCATCGGGTTCGATGCGATCGTCGAACTGTTCCGCGAACTGCCCGGCAGCCCCGCCGACGGCAGCGCGTTCAAGGGCGAAACCGCAGATGCCGCGCGCATCCAGCGGCAGCTGGCGTGGGCGCACGACAGCGGTGCGCAGCACGTGCTGGTCTATGCACTGGAGCCGTGGCTGACCCAGGACACGCCGCAGGCCGCGGCGCTGCGACGACGTTGGGGCCTGCCTCAGTAGGAGAGGATGGCGGTCGCGAACAGGCCCTTGGCGCGCTGCGTATCACCGCGGCCGATCGCGAAGCGGTACTGCACGGTCAGGTCCAGGTAGGAACGCGGCGTGTTATAGTGGTCTTCGCGGAACCAGTAGCGCACGCCCACGCCCGGCCCTGCGCCGAGTGACCAGCTGCGCTGCGTATCGTTGAGTGCGAACGACTGCGCCGGGAACAGCGGGTAGCGGATGTCGCGCACCCGCGAGCGCTGGTCGAGCCAGTCCGCCCCCACCACCACATACGGCGTGACCACCCAGTGGGTCTGCCCGGCACCAAAGCGGAAGCTGCGGCCGGCACGCAGTTCACCGGCAGCGAACCACTGTTCGCGATGCAGGCGCCCGTTGGCATCGCCCACCCGGCGCACCGGCGTGCCATTGGCATCGAGTGCGTCGAGGGTGAAATGCGCGCTGTTGTCATCCCACGTGTAACCGCCCTGCGCGTAGCCACTGACCATCCACCACTGATTCACGTCGGTGCGCAGGTCGGTGCCGTGGTAATAGCCGTAGGTCAGGTAGGACATCCAGCCACCGGAACCGCTGGCCAGGCGGTAGCGGGCCAGTGTGCTGGCTTCCAGTGGCGGGTTGCGGGCCAGCTGCAGGCTGCATTGCACGGCCGCCGAAGCGGGGTAGACATCGCCCGTGCGGGTGGCGCTGCCGAGGAACTGGCGACGCTCGATGCCGGCGCTCAGGCCGGTCTGGCCGAAGGCGTAGCGCAGGCCGAACGAGGCGATGGTGGACGGCCAGCCGGTGGTGGAACGCGAGCGGCTGAGCCGTTCGGCGCGCGCGCGTGCATCGGGCGTCGATTCGCCGGTGCACGGGTCCACGGCGCGGATCGACTCGTAGGTGCCACCCTCGTCGTACAGGGTGTTGAGCAGCCGCGCGTAAAGCTCCAGCGTGCCGTGCTGGTCATTGAAAGCCGGCGGGCGCCAGAACGCTTCAAGCGTGCTGAACACCGAATCACCCGGCGTACTGATCGCCGCGCCGCCGACATTGGTCGCCGCCTGGCGCGCGCCACGGAAGCCGGCCGAGGCGATCACGCCCCACTCGCGCGAATAGTTGGCGATGGCATTGCGCACGTTGTGGCGCTGGTGCGCATCCAGTGGCAGCTCACCGGCATCGGCACGATCAATGGCCGTCCGCAGCAGGGTCACCGCCTGCGGGTGATCGCCGTTGGCCGCGCTGGCGTAGGCCTGGTCAAGCACCACGCCCTTTGGTGCCCTGCCGGTGGCCTCGGCGGCACGGAAGTCGGCCAGTGCGCGCGCCGGCTCGTGCGCCTTCTGGTTGAGGTAGCCGCGCTGCATCAGCGCCTCCGCATCGTCAGGGCGCTGTGCCAGCGCCGCATCCAGGCGCTGCCGTGCTTCGTCCTGCTGGCTGCGGTTGCCTGCCGCCAGCGTGGTGGTCAGCAGGCCGTGCAGGCTCGCGTCGTCCGGTGCGAGCTGCACGGCCTGCCGCGCCTCACCGATGGCCTCGGCATAGTCCCGGCGCGCGTAGGCCGCGTAGGCACGCTGTGCGGCACCACCGTCGCCCTGCAGGTCGGCCGGCATCAACTCGCAACGGTTGCCGCTGTCGCCAGACTGGCAGTGCTGGAACGGCGCCGGATAGGTCTGCGCGCTCAAACGCGGACGCTCGCGACTGGAACGGACCGCCTTGGCGCGCTGCTCGATGCCCTGCTGCAGCAGCTGCTGCGCGCGTGCATCGCTGGCATCTGCTGGCAATGCCGCGCGCAGCGGCGCCAGCAGTGCAGCCGCACGTGCGCGATCCCCAGCGGCCAGGGCCGCATCCACCGCCAGCAGGCGCACGTTGCGCTGCTGCGTCGTTGAGCCCGGCATGGCGAGCGCGGTGTCGAAGTCCTCGTTGGCGAGCAGGCTGTTGCCCTGGCGCTGGCGCAGGTAGCCGCGCATCACCCGCGCATTGAGATCCTGGCCGTCGGCCTGCAACGCCTGGTCGGCACTGCGCTCGGCGTCGGCCAGCTGCCCCTGCTGCAGCTGCGCGGTAATCAGCAGCAACCGGTACGTCGCCACCTCCGGTGCCAGCTCGACAGCGGCACGTGCCTGCGCAACGGCCGCGGCATCATCCTGCGTGGACAGCGACCGGTACGCCTGCTGGGCCTGCAGCAGCGCGCGCTGTCGATCCAGCGCCACGCGCTGTGCGCGCAATGCCTCGACATTCGGCGCGCCCAGCTGCAGCGCGGTGGCAATGGCGGCGTCGGCCTGTTCGGGCTGCTGCTGTGCCTCCAGCGCGGCCACCCACAGCATCGCCCAGGCGCCCTGCGTTGGCTGCTGCCGAAAGGCCTGCTCGGCCTTGCTGGCTGCCTCTCCCATCCGCCCGGCGTCATAGGCGGCGTAGGCCTCGGTGGCCAGCGCGTAGGCCTGCTGCCTGGCGCGGTCTGCGCCGCTGCCAGCCACGCGCGGTGGGGAGGGTGCACGCCCGCTCCTGGCATCCGGGGGCGTGCTGCGCGCAGCGGTGGCAGCGGCCAGCGCCGGCAACGCCGGATCCTTCAACCCCGCATCCAGTGCACGACGTGCCTGCTGCTGGGCCTCGGCACCCCGCCCCAGTTTCTGCAGCGCATAGATCTGCAACAGGCGCAGCCGCACCACGTCCGGGCGCAGCCGGATCGCTTCGGTGGACTGCCGGTAAGCCGCCGGGTAGTCACCGCGCTCATAGGCGGCAAACGCCTGCTCGGCGACGCGGTAGGCCGCACCGGACAACGGCAGTGCTGCATCGGCCTGGGCCAGCACCGGCGCGGCCGCCGTGGCCAGTGCCACGGCAATGACGGAGGACAGCAGCGTGGTCTTCATGCCGGCAAGGCTCCGGGAGGCGGCGACTGCAGCGCGGCCGCACGCCGGCGCTGTTCCTGCATGGCCTGGGCCACGGCGTCTTCGGTGGTGATGCCCTGCTTGACCAGGTAATCGCCGATGCGGCCATCGCGCTGCGGCTTGTAGGCATCCAGTGCGATCTCGAAGCGCGCGTGATCGATCAGGCGCATCTCCACCAGCAGGTCGCCCAGCAGGGGCACGTTGTCCAGCTGCCAGTGCCGGTCGCCGCCGATCAGGCGCAGCCCCGCGTTGATTTCGCTTTCGCGGGCAATGCTCTGTTCGATGTGCTCGCTGCGGGTTTCCTGCTTGAGCAGCGCCAGTGCCTCCTCGGGCAGCGGGCTGGCCACGGCCAGACGCAGGGTCCCCGGCTGCCGCGGCGGCAATGGCAGCATGCGCCATTGCACGCAGGCGTCGGCGCTGACCGGGAACGGGCCGGCCCGCAGGTAATCCACGTCGATCACCGCACGTGGCAGGTCGCCCTGGAAGGCGATCGCCTCGGCCAGCGTTTCATCATCCAGCCAACCCTGGGTGAGCAGGATGCGGCCCAGTGGCTGCTGCCGGCCGGCATGCTGCTGGTCCAGCGCCTGCTGCAGGCGCTCCGGCTCCACCGCCTGCCAGGTGGTCAACAGCTCGCCGAGCTGCTTGCGCGTCTGCACCAGCTGCGCCGCATCCGGGAAGTCGTGCATGGTCTTGTCCCAGACCATGCGCTTGCCGAACAGCAGGTAAGCCAGGAACACCTTCCACGCACGCGCGGTGGCCATGAAATTGATCATGTTGCCGACCACCATCCGCGGGATCGACATCAAGGCATGCTCCCAGCCGTACAGCCGGTTGACGAAGTAGAAGCGCTGCACGACACGGGTGGCCAGCGCTGCGGTGGTCAGCAGCGCGACGTTCATCTGCCAGGTACCGGCCTGGAACACGCTGGGAAACTGCATCGTCCACACCCCGGACATCTTCAGCAGCCAGAACAGCAGCAGCTGCAGGAAGATGAGGTAGGCAATGATGCTGACGAACGAGGTGATGATGCCCTTGCGGTCGCGCGCCAGCAGGTACTTGGTGGCCAGCGAGCCACGCCAGCCCAGCGACTCCCAGCTCTGCAGGCCGATGCCCAGCACCCAGCGCGCCTTCTGCCGGTACGAGGCACGGAAGTTGTCGGGGAAGTACTCGCGCACGCACAGCGCCATCTGCTGGGTGCGCTCGCGCACCGGCCCCCAGCCGAACCAGGACGGGCGACGCACGCGGAACTGCACCGGGAAGCGGGCGAAGATCGACTGCATGCCCATCGCCGCCAACCGCGCACCGACGTCATAGTCCTCGGTGAGGCTGTCGGTGTTGAAGGGCTGGTTGTCGGTCTGCGCGCTCAGCGCCAGCAGCGCGCGCCGCGAGAAGCAGGTACCGACGCCCGCCGATGGCACCATGCCGGAAACACTTTCACGCACGACCAGATCCTTGGCGTGCCATTCGGCGAATTCGTCCATGTAGACACCGGCAACCAGCTCATACCACTCGCGGTCCAGCGAGGTGACCGGCAGCTGGATCATGTCCTTGCGCGGCAGCAGGTAGTTGTAGAAGCGCAGTTCCATCGGATGCAGCACGTCCTCGCTATCGTGCAGGATCACCCCGGCGAACTCGATGTCGTGGCGCTTCTCGTAGTCGAAGATCGCCAGGATCAGCCAATTCAGGCAGTCGGCCTTGCTGGTCGGCCCGTCGTGCGGCACTTCCACGCGGCGCAGGCGCTTGTAGCGGCGACGCATGCGCTCGACCTCATCGATGGTCTGCTGGTCGTTGGGATAGGTGCCGACGAACACGACGTACTCGCGGTAATCGAGCACGTTGATCATGTTCTCCACCATCTGCGCGATGACGTCGTACTCCATCCACGCCGGCACCATGATCGCCAGCGGCTGCTGCGGGCGCTGCAGCAGGTCGTCCTGGGTCAGCGGCCGGTAGGCATCGCGGCGCTTGATCGTGAGCGCGCGCCAGCTCTCGCGTACCCAGTACCAGACATCGATGAACAGGTCATCGAGGCTGGAGATCAGGATCAGCACGGCCACCGCCGCCGCCGTGGTTTCCAGGGCGGCGTAGTAGTTGGCCAGCTGGATGTTCCAGAACAGACCGTCCACGGTGGATCAGTGCCCTGTGTTGACGGACTTGCGGCGACGCACCTGGGTGACGCGGGCGGCCAGCAGCGCGAACACGATCACGCCGACCAGCAGCAGCAGCCAGACCATGTGCCGTTCCCACTTCGATTGCGGGTTGCCGTCCTGCGCGATACGCGTGCCGTAGGGATCCTGGCGGTCGAATTCGCGCACGGCATCACTGCCGTCGAGCACGGCGAGATCGCCCCGCAGCAAACGGAATGGGGCGCCGAACGGCGGTGACTGCGCACCGAGGTCGCTGTAAACAACGCCCAGCTGGCCACCGGACGACCCCACCTGCACCACCGCGGCACGATCCAGCCCGCTCACATCCAACAGCGGTTGCGGCTTGCCGCCGATCAGCAGGTGGCCATCCTTCAGGCCGGCCACATCGACACCGGCTGGCGCCACGCCGAACGCCAGCCACGGCGCGCCCGGGCTGACCACGGCACCGGCTTCGACCACCTTCAGTTCCGATGCCTCCGGCGATGCGCCCACTGCGCTGGTCACCGCGATGACCTTGCCCAGCGAGGCCGGCGCATCCTGCAGCCAGGTGCCGGGCACGAACACCTGGTTGCCGCGCGACAGCTGGCTGCTGGCACCCACGAAGTCACTGCCCAGCGAACGCTTGGCCAAGGTCAGGTGGCTGCTGGGCAGGATCGAGACCGGATAGCCCGTGGCCGGATCGTGGCAGTAGGGACGCGCCGGCTGGCGCAGGAAGCTGACACGGATCTCGTTGCGTGCCGACAGCGCGTAGGCCGGCACCTTGGCCACCAGCCGTTGCGGCTGGCCGTTGGCCGACAGCACCTTGCCACCCAACAGGTAATCGTTGAGGTAGATCGTGGCGACCGCGCCCTGCCCGGCCGCGTTGGGGGCCGCCGAGACATCGATCACCACCTGCTCGGGCAGGCGGCCATCGGCCGACAGTGCGCCGAGGTCGAAGCTGGCGCTGCGGTCGGCGCGGGTCACCACATCCATGGTGCCGGCGATGTTGCCGAGCCGGCTCAGCAGTACCTGGTCACCGTCCAGTCTGGGCGTGCCCGCTGCGCTGACCTGCAGGCTGCGGCCCAGTGCATAGCTGCGCCACTGCTCGGCGAGCAGCCCGGCGACCTTGCCCGCCGCCGCCGGGTCGACCACCAGCGTCGGACGCCCGGCCACGGCCACCACGCTGACCGACGCGTTGGCGGCGGGCTTTTCCAGGCCGCCCATGTCGGTACCGCGCCACGCGGCGAACGCGGTGCCCGCATCGGCCCCTGCCGCGCCGACCTGTACGGCCAGCGCATCCAGCGCCGCACGCACGCCGGCGCGCAGTGCATCGCTGCCGATCATCACATCGGCGGCCAACGGCCCGCTGTCGCGCAATGACAGCAGCGCGCCGACTTCGGCCAGATCCCTGATCGCATGCCCGCGCTCACCCGTGGCCAGCGCGGCGTAGGCCGGCACGCCCTGCAGGCTGGCCGGGATGCTGATACCGGCGAGGTCAACGCTGTCACCGACCTTGGGCAGGGCCACCATCTGCACCTGTTTGCCCCCGGCCTGCAACGCGGTACCGATGCGCCAGGCCGCATCGTAGGCCGGTGCCTGCAGCGCCTTGCCATCCACCAGCAGGCGCACCCGCGGTGGCAGCGCCCCCCACGCCTTGGCAACGGTATCCACGGCGCGGCCGTCGAAGCGGTAGCTGAAACGCGAGTCCGGCGACAGCCGCAGCACATTGGCCGGCGCGCTCTGGTCGGCGCACTGGTAATCGGACACGATCGACCACCAGCCGACGCCGACCCGTACGAAGCCGCTCTGGCGGGGTTCGCCATCGATGGCCAGCAGCTGGCTGGCATCGCCCTGGGCATCGGTGATCGAACGCGCCGCGATCGGGTCGCCATCGACCGACCACAGGCCCGAGGTGCGCCCGGCGTGGCCGCGCACATAGCGCCCATCCAGCTGCAGCTGCGCGTCGCGGGTGGCCACACCGGCCGGCACCGGCAGGTAGACCTCGCGCTGGCTCTCCTGCCCGCTCAGCACCAGTGGCTGGCGGAAACCGAGTTCGCGCAGGGTCATCTGCCGGTTCACCGTGCTGTCGCTGCTCCATTCGGTGAACTGGCCGGCGACGCTGTCGGCGGCATGGGCACTGCCAACCACGCCCGACAGGACGAACGCAGCGGCGGATGCAAACAGGGAAGAGCGGCCGGTCTGGGTCATGGCGTCACTTCGCGTGGATGGGGTGGACGGCGCCGCTGCTGCGGACGCCGGGCGAGAATTCGGGAAGGGGCGCACCGCGCAGGGCGGCGACGATGCGGGCGCTGGCGCGGCCATCCCCGTACGGGCTGGCATCGGGGTCGAAGCGGGCCGGCTGCGGGGGGCGTGCCAACACCGCGTTGACCGCATCGACGATGCGCGAGGGCGTGGTGCCGACCAGCGTGACCACACCGGCCTCGACCGCCTCCGGCCGTTCGGTGACATCGCGCATCACCAGCACCGGTTTGGCCAGCGCCGGGGCTTCTTCCTGCACGCCACCGGAGTCGGTGAGGATGACGTCGGCGCGCTGCATCAGGCGCACGAAGCGCAGGTAATCCTGCGGCGGCACCAGGTGCACGTTGTCGAGGTTGCCGAGGTGGGCATTGACCGGGCCCTGCACGTTCGGGTTGAGGTGCACCGGGTACAGCACCTGCAGGTCCGGCCGCCGTGCCAGCTCGGCCAGCGCACGGCAGATGTCCTCGAAGCCCTGGCCGAAACTCTCGCGGCGATGGCCGGTGACCAGCAGCAGCCGGCGGCCGGGTTCGAGCATATGGAAGGGTTCGTCGGCCTGCGCACGCAGTGCCGGATCGGCATCCAGCCGCTGCACGGTCTGCTGCAGGGCATCGATGACGGTGTTGCCGGTGACCAGGATCTGCCCGCCCAGGTGCTCACGGGCCAGGTTGGCGCGCGAGCCGGGAGTGGGTGCATACAACTGATGGCCGACCACATCGATCACCCGCCGGTTCATCTCCTCCGGCCACGGCCGGTGGATGTCGCCGGTGCGCAGGCCGGCCTCGACATGGCCGATCGGGATGCGGTGATGGAACGCGGCCAGGGCCGCGGTCATCGCCGTGGTGGTATCGCCATGCACCAGCACGTAGTCGGGGCGGACCTGCGTGTAGAGCGCGTCAAGCCGTTCGAACAGCCTGGAACACAGGCCATTGAGGGTCTGGTTGGGCACCATGACATCGAGGTCATGGTCGGCGGTGATCTCGAACAGCGCCATCACCTGGTCGAGCATCGCCCGGTGCTGCCCGGTGATGCAGACCACCGATTCGATATCCGCAGCGTGTGCCAGGGCGCGCACCAGCGGCCCCATCTTGATGGCTTCCGGTCGCGTGCCGAACACCGACAGGACCTTCACCGGAGCGCTCCCGAAAGCCGGCGCGGAAGGGGGCAAGCAGCAGTAGCCACGTCTGGATCCTTTCGGCGTTGCCGTCCAGCACCCGCAGGCAGGAGACGGTCACCTCATGAGGAAACTCCAAATTCGCGACATACATCACACTAAGGCGTCTGTATGCGCGTCGTGGCATCGATCTTCATCGTTGCAGGATCAAGACGCAGTCAACGCCGCCCGTGAGCCGGGCGACGTTGCGGAGGAACGCAGCAGGGGCAGCCGCCGGGGCGGCCTTACTCGTACTGGATGGTGAACGTGGCCTGGCCGTTTGCGACACCCGCGCCCACCGTACCGGCCTGGGTCTGCACGTAGCGCGCGCGCAGCGGCAGCGCCATGACGCTGGTACCCGGCGCGGTGGTGCCAACGTTGATGGTCTGGCCGAAGCGCACTTCACGCTCGGTGCTGCCATCGCGCTGGACCATCTGGATGCCGATGCGGGTGGCACTGTTGCTGGCCGCGCTCAGCTTCAGCACGCCTGGCATGTTCGAGCTGTCCTGGTCGGCATCGAGGCGGATGCCGATCTTGCTCTGGTAGGCGGCAACGTTGCTGCCCTGGCAGTTCAGGCGGATCTCGAAGTCGCGATCAACGGCCTTGGAGCCGACACCAGTGAAGGTGGTGTTGGGCACGCTGCCGAAATCGACGGCAATGTTGCGGCTGCCGGCCTGCACTTCACAGGTCGGGCTGACCACGGTGGTGCCCGAGCCCTTGAACGTCGAGGTCAGTACCGGGCGCCCGGGGCCATCGCCGTCGAAGTAGTAGTTGGTGAAGCGGCCGTTCGGCGCGATCACGCCCGAACCGGTCTGCGCAGCGGTCTTGATCAGCTGGATGCGGAACTGGCCACCGATGAGGCTGACCACGGAACCGCCACCGAAGTTGATCGAGTGCGGGTAGTAGGTCTGGATCGCACCCGAATCGCGGTACAGGCGGATGCCGACGCCTGCCACATCGGTTTCATAGACGTTCGAGAAGCCGGCCACGGGGCGCTTCTGCGCTGCGTTGACGTACTCACCGATCGAACGACCGCCGGTCCAGGAATCGCAGCGGGCAACGCTGTTCTGCTGGGTGATCGGTTCACTGATTTCCTTGATCACACCGCCGACCGGGGTGCTGGGCAGGATCACGATCTGGCCCATGTCCATGGTCACGTCCTGGGCGATGAACCAGCTGTTCTGGATGCGGCAGGCGGCGCTGGCCTGCTGCGCCAGCAGCACGCCGCCCAGTACGGCCAGCGCGGCCAGCGCCTTGCGGCCACGGGAAGAAATCATCGGCATGCTGCCTCCAGCGGGATGAAGCCGGTCTTGGACGCATCGGCGCCCGCCGGTACCTGGTAATCAATGGTGCAGCGCTGGTCGGCACCGGCGCCCCACTCGACCTGCAACTGGCCCTGGTTCTTCTCGCTGCGCACGTACAGGCGGCCGCCCTGGCTGACCATGCCGACCGGCTGGCCCTGTTCGTCCTTGACCTGCGCACCGAACGGCATGCTGCGGCCATCGGCGTTGCGCACCTGGATCAGCAGCGCGTTGCCCTTGCGGGTGTCGAAGCGCAGGTAGCTGATGGCACCGGCGAACGGCGCGATGGACTGGCTGGTGCTTTCCAGTTCGACGTCGTGGGCCATGCCCTGCGGATCGAGGGTGACGGTGTTGAGGCGGTACGGCGACACGTACGGCACCACGGCGTAGCCGCGGCCATCGACGCGCAGGCCCGGCGCGTTGCTGACGATCGCATCGCGCGCGCCCGGCGCTTCGACCAGCACCATGGTGTCGCCGCGCTGCGGGGTGAAGGTGAAGCCGCCCGGATGCACGACCACGCTGCCGTTGGCACCGACCGACGCCTGGCGGAAATCACGCGAGTGGCTGTAGGTGGCGTTCAACGCCGAGTAGCGGCTGCGGTACTCGGCATTGCCGACCGCAGTGGTGCCACCCTCGCGGGAATCGGACAGGGCCACGCCGTAGCTGAAGTTGTTGTCGACGCCGGCCGAACCGGTGATGCCGACGCGGCTGTTGTCGTAGCCACCGCGGTCGCGCGCGCCAAGGTCGGCGCTGAACGACACCGGGTGGGTGCCCCGGCCCAGCGGCACGCTCATCGACAGCAGGTACTGGGTATCGGAACGGCCGAGCACGCCTTCTTCGGTGCGCAGCGCCGAGAAGCCGTAGTTCACCGAGCGCCAGGCGTTGTTGTAGCCCACCTGGTACTGCTTGGAGGTGCCGGAACGGTCGTAGAAGTCACGCACCGAGCCGGTCACGTACAGCGCACCGCCACGTCGGCCCAGCGGCTGGTTCAGCGTTACCTGGAACTGGCTGCGCTGACGGCCACGGGTGGTCGGATCGATGCCGCGCTTGTCCGAATCACGGCCATACAGCGCGTCCTGCAGGCTGTAGAAGCCTTCAGTGGAGTAGCGGTAGGCGGCCAGGGTCAGGTTGGTCCCGGTCTCGCCGATCATGTTGCTGTAGCTCAGCCGCACACTGGCGCCGGTGTGGCTGCCGTAGTGGTCGAACGAGGTCCGTGCATGGGTGACGTCGGCAGCGAAGGCACCGACGCGCGTGGACAGGCCGACACCGTACAGCAGCGACAGGTAGCCTTCGCTCAGCGCGCTGCCGCCGTACAGGGTCAACTGGTTGCCGATGCCGCGCTGATAGGTACCCTGCACCAGCCACGGCTCATCGGCCAGCAGCTTGTTGCGCACCTGGCCGGCGGTCAGCGAGTAGCGCGACACGCCTTCGCGCAGCATCTGCGGCACAGAACCGAACGGCACCTTGAATTCGCGGCGGCGGCCGTCGGCCTCGATCACGCTCACTTCCAGGTCGCCGCCGTAGCCGGTCGGGTACAGGTCGTCGATGACGAAGCTGCCCGGCGATACGGTGGAGGAGTAGATCAGCTGCTGGTTCTGGCGCACTTCGATGCGCGCGTTGGTTTCGGCAATGCCGCGCACGACCGGCGCGTAACCGCGCAGCGAATCGGGCAGCATGCGGTCGTCGCTGGCCAGGCTGGCACCCCGGTAGCCGATCGAATCGAACAGCTCGCCCGTGGTGTAGGCCTCACCAATGGTGAGCATGCCGCGCACCTGCGGGATGCCGCGCTGCGCATAGGTGGCAATGCTCTGCCAGTGGCGGCCGTTGCCTTCGGACCAGGTCAGGTTGGAATCGTGGCGGAACTGCCAGCCTCCCAGGTTCAGGCCGGCGTTGAGGCCGAGGTAGGCGCTGCGATTGCGCTGCCCCCCTTCAACACGGCTGTCGCTGTCGATGGCGTTGAAGCTGTAGCCGACGAAGCCAGCGTTGATGCCGCGGTCCCACAGCGACGGATTGACGTAGCCGCGCGCCTCGCGGCGCAGGAACACCTGCGGGATGCTGAGGTCGTAGCGCAGGTTGCCGCTGTCATAGATGCCATAGGCATTGGCCATGCGCCGCTGTACCGGCACGCAGCTGGTCGTGTCGGTCGGCAGCGTCGGGTCCTGCTGCAGCAGCACGGCCTCGCTGTCCACACCCATTTCTTCCAGCATCGGCAGCGGCAGACAGGCGTCGACGCGGCCCTGCTCATCGGCCTTGAACTGCAGATCGCGACGGCCCTGCCAGCCACCGTTGACGTAGACGTCGACACGGTAGGTGCCAGCCACCATCGGGTTGCCATTGGTGAAGGAGGCCAGGTCGACCTGCTTGGCCTGGCCGGAGAGGAAGCTGGAGTTGAACTGGGCCGACTCGGGTGCACGCGCATTGGCCGCACCGCTCTGCGCCATCAGCGCCTGTTCGCCGAGATTGGCCGGCGCAGCCAGCGCCCATCCTGGGCAGGCCACGCCAGCAACCAGCAGGCAGATCGCCTGGTGGATCGACAATGTCAATCTGTTTCCGATCACACTGACATTCCTTCAATTCGCCGCACGGCGGCGGTGGCGGGATGCGCAGGCCCATGGCCGGCGCGGCGCGTTCAGCCCCCGGTACTGCCGAGGCGGACCGTGTGCTCCACCCGACCGCCGTAATCGTTGATGGTGATGAAGCGCACCTGGTCGGAGCCCGCCGGTGCGGTGAACTCCAGGCTCTGCTTCGGCGCGACCATGGCGCCCTTGTCCTCGACGGTCTTCTCGCTGCTGCCGGTCACGGCATGCACTTCGGCCAGCGTGACGTGGAAGGGACTGGGGTTTTCCACCCGCAGGCGATCGCCCGTGCGGGTCCAGCGCAACGCTGCCGGCGCGTCGTTGGCGACGCCCTTCAGGCCCTGCGGCCGGTAGAACAGTTTCAGGCGCGAACGGAACGCAACCTGCAGGTAATTCTGGTCGCCGCTGTCGGCGTTGTCGGGCGACGGTGGCACATCCAGCACGTTGAGCCAGAACACCGACTCACGGTCGGTCGGCAGCTGCGCACCGGAGAAGATCACGCGCAGCGCCTGGCTGCGGCCCGGCTCGACACGCGCGATCGGCGGCGTCAGTACAAACGGGGCGTCGCTGTTGTCGGCGGTCTGGTTGGCGTCGCCGCTGTCGATCCAGGCCTGGACCAGCGCCGGCGAATCGCCCACGTTGTCGACCTGCACGGTCACTTCGCGCGCCTGCGCCGGATAGATCACTCGCGTGCCGTTGACCACCACGCCGGCCAGAGCGTTCTGGCAGAAGGGCAGCGTGAACGCTGCCAGCAGCAGCGCCCGGGGAAAGATTGCTTTCATCGGAAGTACTACGCTCGAGGGGTGTGGCCAGGGGCCGCGAAGCACTGGCCGGCGCGTACGCCGGCCAATGCGGGTACGACGACGATCAGTTGTAGATGATCGTGTACTTGACGCTGCTGGTGACGTCGCCCGGGGTGGCGGCGGCAGTGGCGTAGTACTCAGCGTAGTAGTTCAGATCGGCCGAGCCGTCGGTGCCGACGGTGACCCACTGCGAGTTGGTCTGCGCCAGGCCAGCGCCAGCAGCCTTGATCGGCAGGAACTGGTTGTTCGAGCCCAGCAGCTGCAGCTGCACGTTGGTGGCAGCGTTGGCCGAGGCCTGGTTGACCAGGCGGCCGCTGTTGAAGTCGACGGTCGAACCCGGCTCGAAGTAGGTGGCGACGTTGCCGGCGCTGCACTTGGTCAGGTTGATGGCGAACGGGGTACGGCCCGCAACGGCACCGGCGGTGGCCAGGGTGTTCTTGGACACGGTCGGCAGGGTCACGGCGAAGTCCTTGCCGCCCGGGGTCGAGATGGTGCAGGTCTTGTCGGTCACCTTGCCATTGAAGGTGATGGTGCCGTCGGCGGCGTTGGCGGCCAGCGGAGCGGCGGCCAGCATCAGAGCGGCAATGAGGTTCATCTTGTGCATTCGCTTTTACCTAACCCTACTGAAGAGATGAGAAGTAGAGGAGGAAGCAAGGAGCACTGCCGGGCTAACAAGACCCATCCTTGCGTCTCACCTGTGGCCGGACTCGGACATACCTCTCCCTGAATCCGTGACGCAAGTATAGGCACAACTGTGATGAAAGTCTCATTATTTTTCTGAACGCCAATTCATTGACGCCTTAAATGTGACGTGTTAGGCGAAATCACAGCCTCGGGGTGCGGGGGATTCGACGCGGGGTCCGGTCACGCTACAAACGACTGGGTGATGTCGCATTGCGCGCCGCGTTCGGCACGCGCGGAAACAGGCATTTTTCAGGGGGAATTTGGCTTCTTTGATGCGCATCACTCTTTCTTGGTGATGGCCCTAGCAGATTCGGAATCGTCCTATTAAAGGTTGATCGATCCTGTCGCTAACTAGGACACACCGAACCAGAGAACGTGTCATGAGGAACTCCATTCTGCTGTGCGTGGCCCTGATGTCCGTCAGTGCGCTGGCCCAGGCCAGCAGCGGCAGCATCCGTTTCAGCGGCCGTATCGCCGAGCCGGGCTGCACGACGAACCTGTCCCAGGGTGAGCTGAGCCTGGCGGCCTGCCCGCCGTCGGCCAAGGGCTCGACGGTGGCCGTGACGGCACTGGCCGATGGCCAGGCGGCGACGCTGCGTGACGGCAAGCGCCAGGGCCAGAAGCTGTCGGTGTCGGCCAGCGCGATGCGCGCCGGCGATATCGCCTTCTCCGAGCGCTACAGCGTGCAGGCTTCGAAGCAGCAGCCGCTGCAGGGCGCCTACCTGGTGGTCGTCGACTACCTGTAAGCCCTGCAGGCCGGTATTACTCCGGCTGCGGCAATTCGAACACCTGGCGCAGGTAGGCCAGGTAACCCGGGTCGTCGCACATGCTCTTGCCCGGCGAATCGCTGAGCTTGGCCACCGGCTGGCCGTTGCAGCGGACCATCTTGATGACGATGTTGAGCGGCGTCGGGCCCAGGTCATTGGTCAGGTGGGTGCCAACGCCGAACGCGACCTGGCAGCGACCGCGGAAGTAGTCGTACAGCCGCATCACCTTGGCGATGTCGAGCCCATCGCTGAACACCAGCACCTTGCTGCGCGGATCGACCCGGCGCTGCTGGAAATGCGCCAGCATGCGGTCGCCCCAGTCGAACGGATCGCCGGAGTCATGGCGCACACCGTCGAACAGCTTACAGAAATACATGTCGAAGTCGCGCAGGAACGCGTCCAGGCCGACCACGTCGGACAGCGCGATGCCAAGATCGCCGCGGTACTCGCGCGCCCACGATTCCAGTGCTGCCACCTGCGAATCACGCAGGCGCGGGCCGAGCGCCTGGAACGCCTGCAGGTACTCGTGGGCCATGGTGCCGTGCGGGGTCATGCCATACAGGCGCGCGAAGTGGACGTTGCTGGTACCGACCAGCTGCGGGCCGAGCGCGTCGCGCAGCAGCGGCAGCAGGCGGGCATGCCAGTCACGCGAGTAGCGGCGGCGGCTGCCGTAGTCGGCGATGCGGCAGTGCTCGAAACCGGGGGTATCGCGCAGCAGCGCGGCCTTGGCCTGCAGGCGGCGCTCGCCTTCGGCGAAGTCGGCCGTGGTGGTGTTGCGGAACCAGACTTCGTTGATGATCGCCAGCAGTGGCACTTCGAACAGGATGGTGTGCAGCCACGGGCCGGTGATGTCCAGCTCGATCTCGCCGGGCACGGCCGTCGACGCACGCAGCTGGATGTACTTGCGGTCCAGATGGAACAGGCCGAGGAAATCGGCGAAGTCCGGCTTCACGAAGCGCAGGCCACGCATGTAGTCCAGTTCCGCGTCGCTGAAACGCAGGCTGCACAGGTGGTCGATTTCCTCATCGATCTGGGCGATGTAGCTTGCCAGGTCGATGCCGGGGGTGCGGCACTTGAACCGGTACTGCACCTGGGCGCCGGGGTGCTGGTGGAGCACCGCCTGCATCATGGTGAACTTGTACAGGTCGGTGTCGAGCAGGGACTGGATGATAGGCATGGGGCGGATTATGCGCCCGGCGGAGTGAACCGTGGGCGCGGCGAGTGGAGCCACACCATGCGTGGATGACCCTTTCCATGCAGCCGAGCGTGGGCTCGGCTCTACAACGACCTGCGCAGCAGGCGCGGCACCAGCATCAGCGCATGCACCCAGATCGCAGCCCATACCGCCGCGCGCACCGGCAGCGAACGCTGCCTGGCCTCGAACTTCTGGAAGTAGCGCCACAGCCCCCTGTGCTTGTGCCATTCCACGAAGAACGGCCGCGAGCGGCTGGAGACACCGCGCACATGGGTAACCTGCAGGTCGTTGGCGATCGCTACCACCGCGCCGGCTTCGCGCGCGCGCCGGCACAGGTCCAGGTCCTCGGCGTGCAGGCGATAGCCCGCGTCCCAGCCACCGATACGGTCGAACAGCGCGCGCGGCATCATCAGCAGTGCGCCGGACAGTGCCGGCACCCGCTGCAGTGCCTGGTGCGGCTCACGCGGAACCGCCAGCTTCGAGCCCTTGCCGGGCGAACGCAGCATCCTCAGGAAATCCGGGTCGCGGCGGCGCACCGCCTCGTCGGCATGGCCATGCTCGTCCACCTGTTCAACGCCCAGCAGGCAGTCGCCCAGCGCTTCGGCGCGGGAGCGCAGTTCGGCCAGCGTGTCCGGCTCGACCATCAGGTCCGGGTTGATGAAGGCCAGCCACGGGCTGTGCGAGTCGGCCACGCCCTGGTTGTTGGCGGCGGCGAAGCCGGGATTGTCCGGGTTGCCGACGAAGCGCACGCGTGGATCGTGGCTGGCATGCCGCTGCACGATGTCCAGGGTGCCATCCAGCGAACCATTGTCGATCACCCGGATCTCGGCCACATCCTGCGCCTGGCGCAGGCGCGAGAGGCAGGCATCGATGGTGCTCCCACTCTGGTAAGTGACGACGATGGCGGCGATGGCAACATTCAAACGGGTGGCTCCGGCACTGACGGGACGAACAGGTCGCCCTGTTCCTTCGGCATTATCGCCTGCCGCATGCGCTGCTGCAGGTCGGCGCGCAGCCCGTGCAGCGGGTCGTGCATCAGGAAATCGGCCAGCCGCGGTACCCAGGCCGGCCAGCGCGCGGCCAGGGCCTCCAGATCGCCATCGCGGCTGACCGCCTCCCCTGCCCGGCTGACGAAGGCGGTCTCGCACAACACGTTGCGCCAGCCAAGGCCGGCCATGCGCAGGCTGAGGTCGACCAGTGCCGCGTTCCAGCCAGCGTAGCTGTCCACGTCCAGGCCGCCGGCGCGACGGCGCGCGTTGCCGCGCACCAGCACCGCGTGGGTGACCGCCGATGGCAGCTCCGGGTGCAGCGTCGGCAGCGTCGCGCAGGTGTGCGCCAGCAGGACCGGGTCCTGCGGCTCGGGATTGATCTCGCCCAGCCGTGGCCACGCGGCGGTCTCGCCGGCATTGCACCAGGGGGTTGCGGTGGCGATCGCGGCATCGCGGGCGAAAGCATCCTGCAACTGCTGCAACCAGCCGGGTGATGGCACGCTGTCCGGCGCCAGCACGGCCACGTCCAGGCCATCGCAGGCGCGCAGCATCTCGTCCAGATGGGCGACTTCGCCCAGTGGCCGCGCGCGCCGGGTGTACTCGGCCTGCAGCGGCGTATGCGCCAGCCAGTGTTCCACCACCGCCTGCGCGCGTGGCCCGGTCTGTGCGTCATCGGCCAACCAGACCGCGGTCCCTGGCGCCGTGCCGGCATCCAGCGCGGCCAGGCAGCGGTCGAGTGCGGCATCGTCCACGCACAGCGGCAACAACACGATCGCCCCCATCCCGCCTCCGTGGTTGTCGGTGGCCACAGCGTAGCACCGGGAGGGTATCGGCCGGGTTGCACCCGGCACCCGCGGAGGCTGGAGCTGGAGCCGAAGCAACAGCAGAAGCCGGCTATCCGTGGGATGGCGGGGTGGGTCCGGTTGCGGGGGACGCTGCAAGTACGTCCATGTAAGCTCGGTCGCCGCATCCATGCGGCTCACGCCCCCGCAACCGGACCCACCCCGCCTTCGACAGATTTCTGCGATCTGTCGGCAAAGCCTGGGGTCAGATCCGTTTTCCAGAGGAAAACGGATCTGACCCCATTTTCTGATTTCGAAATCTGACAGACAGTCATCCACGCATGGCGCGGATCCACCGTGTCGACCAAGGTCGACACCTACCAACAGCCGCGGGAGTCTGTCAGAGGTGGGTCGGCGTGGGGTGACAGGACCGTTGGCGCCATGGATGGCGCCATCGAGCCCCCAGGGACGGGTTTACGGCGTGTCCTGCCACCCCACGCCGACCCACCCTCCCTCAGTAAACCCGCTGTTGCTGTTGCTGTTGCTTTCGCTTTGGCCGTTGCCGTTGCTCCGGCCTCGGCGGGTGCCGGGCGCCGCCCGGCCGTAACCCCTTACTTCTTCGCGCGCGGCTGGTTCAGCGGCTCCATCGCGCGGAAGCGCTTGCTGTACTCGTCGGTCAGGTTGCGCGATTCCTGGCTGTTGCGGACGATGGTCGGGGTCAGCAGCACGATCACTTCCGAACGACGGCTGGTGCGGGTCTTCTGCCCGAACAACGCACCGACCACCGGAATCCTGCTCAGCCCCGGGATGCCGCTGCTGCCGTCGGTGGCCGAATCGGTGATCAGGCCCGCCAGCATGATGGTGTCACCGCTCTGCACCGCCGCTTCGGTGGACAGCTTCTTGGTCGAGATGCGCGGGTTGCAGTTGCGCTCGGTCGGGTTGCAGGCCTCCGGCACGTCCGAGGCGCTGCTGACTTCCTGCACGATATCCAGGAACACGGTGCCGTCGCGGGTCACGCGCGGGCGCACCTTGAGGATCACGCCGGTGTCGATGTACTGCACCGAGCTGTAGGTGCTGGTGCCCACACCGGTGTTCACCGTGGTGGTGTTGATCGGCACCTTGTCGCCGACGTTGAGCGTGGCCTCGGCGTTGTTGCGGACGAACACCGACGGCGTCTGCAGCAGGCGCAGGTCGGTCACCTTGTCCAGTGCACTGACCACCGCGGCCGCGTTGTGGCCGGTGAAGGCCCAGCCCACACCGTCATTGCCGGTGACGCCGCCGGCGAAGGTGTTCCACGAACCACCTGCAGCCGGCGGCAGGGTCAGGCCCGCCAGGGCTCCGGTGAGCGCGCGACCGGCCACGGCATTGTCGAAGAACCAGTTCACGCCGTACTTCAGGTCACCGGTCAGCGCGACTTCGGCCACCTGTGCCTCGATGTGCACCTGCAGCGGCATCACGTCCAGTTTCTCGATCACCTCGCGGATCGAGCGCCACGCCTGCGGCGTCGAGCGCACCAGCAGGGTGTTGGTTTCCTCCACCGCCGACACGCCGACGCGGTCGCCCTCCACTTCCAGGCTGACACTGACGTTGCCGGGCTGGCGCTGCGGCAGGTTCAGGCTGCCATTGCTGCTGCCACTGCCACTACCACTGGTTCCGCCCAGCGTCGAACCCAGGTTGCTGCTGCTGTTGTCCATGCCACGGTCGCCGTCGCCGCCCAGCTGCGACGGAATGGCGCCCGGTGCCAGCGAGGCCGGGCTGGAGCCGCCGCGGTTGCCACTGCTGGCGAAGGCCTCGCTGAGGCGCTCGGCCAGGTCGCGCGCCTTGATGTAGCGCAGCTCGTAGGAGAACAGGCGGGCGCTGCCACCAGCGGTGTCGATGCGATCCAGCCACTGCTGGATCTGGTCCAGGTAGCGCACCTGCGGCGTGATCACCAACACGGCGTTGGCATTCTCCAGCGGCAGGAAACGGAACATGCCGGCGCTGGGCGTCTTGCTCTCTTCGCCGAACACCTTTTCCAGGTCGGCCGCGACCTGCTCGGCCTTGCCCGACTGGATCGGGAACACGCCCACCGACATGCCCGACAACCAGTCGACGTCGAAGATCTCGACGGTGCGCAGGTAGTTTTCCAGTTCCGCGCGGGTACCCCCCAGGGTGATCACGTTGCGGCCACTGTCCACGTTGACGATGGCGTTGGGGCGCGCGTACGGCTCCAGCACCTTCTTCATTTCGGTGGCGGAGATGAACTGCAGCGGGACCACGCGGACTTCGAAGCCGCGCGCGCTGGCCGCGGGTGCCGTGCTTGGCGCGACCGTGCCGGCCAGCGCCTGGTCGGCGGCGACGATGTTGTAGCGCCCACCGCTGTAGACCATCCGCGCGTTGTTCCAGCCCAGCACCATCTCCAGCAGGTTCAGTGCCTGCGCCGGCGATACCGGCTTGGGCGTGGCCAGGGTGACCGTGCCCTGCACGCCTGGCGCGATCACGTAGTTCTGGCCAAGCATGTCACCAAGGATGGCCTTGACCACCGCATGCAGCGATTCGCCTTCGAAGTTGAAGGTCGCCTCGCCGGTACTGGCACCGTGCAGCGCCGGTGCCGGCGCACGCGCGGCCTCGCGGTTGATCATGGTGCCGGTGCCGCGGCGGATCACCGCCTGCGGTGCCCCCTGGCTTTCACGGGCGGCATCGGCAGCGACATCGGCCGCCTGGCCGGCGTCGGCGCTGGGCGACAGATTGCCGTTGCGCTGCACGTGCGGCGCGGACACCGTACTGCAGCCGACCAGCAGCGCGAGGGCAAAGTACCAGGGAAGAAAACGCAGGTTCATGCATTCACTCTATCGGTTGGTGCCATCGCCCGGGGGCGGCGACGGTTGTTGCTGCTGTTGCTGCAGCTGGCGGCGGCGGGCCTGGATGCGCTCGCGGATGGCCTGCATCTGCGCTTCACTGGGACCGTTGTTGTTGGCCGGTGGGGTTGTTGCAGCGGCCGCCGCAGGCGCTGGTGCATTGCCAGCGGGCGACGGCGATGGGATTGCCGCGGGCGGTGGCGGCGCCGGCGGAGCGCCCGCCGAGGGCGGCACCACGATCGCACCTGCAGGCGGTGCGCCGTTGGCACCGCGCAGCACCGTCGGCGGCTCACCGCCCTGGCCGTTGAACACCGCCAGTTCCAGGACCTGGTTGCCACCAGGGCCGATCACCGTCGCCTGGCGCGGCTGCAGCGCCACCAGCTGCCAGCCATCCACGGCTTCGCCGTTGAGGCGCAGGCGCAGCGAGCGGTTCTGTTCGGTGGTGAACGTGGCCATGCCGAAATCGCCGGTCAGCAGCACACCGGTGAGGCGCAACGCGGCGCTGGCCGCCGGTTCGCTGCCACCCAGCAGATAAGGCCGCGGCCTGCGGTCTTCGGCGAACAACGGGCGCTCACCGATCGCGCTGTAGCTGTCGGCGCTGGCCATGCGCTCGGCCGCCAGCGGCGGCAGCGATGGCAGCGATGGCGCGGCGTCGGCATCACCGCCGGCACCCGGCAGCTGGCTGCCCAGCCCGAAGCCGGTCGCCAGCCAGACGGCGGCCGCCCAACCGGCCAGCGCCAGCAGGAAGCCGGTACGCAGGCTGATCTGCTCAAGCTTCATCGGCCACCTCCTGCCCTTCGGACGGGGGCGCCGGCTGCGGCGCAGGTACGGCCTCGGCCGGCGACGCGGACGGTGCCGGTGTCGCAGCGGGCGCCGGAACCGTGCCATCGGCGGCAGCGCCCGGCAGCAGATAGCCGGCCAGCTCGAAGGACACGTCCAGGCCCAGCCCCGATTCGTTCGGTGATTGCTGGAAGCGCTGCGCGATCAGGTTGAGGTTGTCGACGAACAGGCGTGGGCTGCCGGTTTCCAGGCTGTGCAGCACGGTGGCCAGTTCGGCCACCCCGCAGCGCAGGCGCACCTGCATGGCGACGCGCACGAACTCGGCGTCGCGCCGGTTGTCGGTCAGCGGCGTGCGGTTGCTGATGGTGCAGCTGCGGTTGCCCGGGCTGGCCATCGCCACCGCATCCTGCAGCCGGGCGCCCAATGCAGCGGCGGCAGCTTCGGCAGTGGCTTCGCGCAGGAAGCCTGGCCGCTGCTGCAGTGCCTCGCGGGTAGCGCGAAGGCGCTGTTCGATCTGCGGCTGCTGCTGCAGCTGCGCCTGCACGCGCGACTCGCGTTCGCGCAGGGCGGCGACATCGGCATCGATCGCACGCAGCGGCTGGGTGAACCAGGGGTGCACCAGCAGCAGATAGGCCAGGCCCAGCACTGCCAGCAGCAGTGCCAGCGCCAGCCAGCGGTCACGGCGTGCGCTTGGCATCGGCATCGGCCGCCTCCGGGGTTGGTGCGGCGGCCGGCAACGGCTGCAGTTCGGCGGTCATGGTGAAGCGGTCGCGGCCACTGGCCGCGCCATCGGCCTGCAGCACCCCGGTCAGGTTGACCTTGCGCCACTGCGGTGCGTCCTGCAGCAGCTGCACCAGCTGCGACGCCTCGCGGCTCAGGCCGATCAGCTGCAGGTTGTTGTTCTCGATCGCCAGCTTCTCCAGGTAGGTACCTTCCGGCAGGCGCCGGGTCAGTTCGTTCCAGATTTCAACGGTGCCGGCGCGCTGGCTGCGCTGCTTCTCCAGGAATGCGGCGCCATCGATCAGCGCCTGCAGCTGCGCGCGTTCGCTGGCCACACCTCGCGCACTGCGCGTGCTGCGCTCGACCTGTGCACGCAGCTCATCGGCGGCGGCCTGGCGGTTGTCGAGCAGCTGCACCGCGGCCAGTACCAGCATCACGACGGCAGCCACTGCCAGCAGCAGGTTCCAGCGTCGCATCGGGTCTGGCCGCAGTTGGCGCTGTGCGGGCGGCAGCAGGTTCACCTGCAGCACGTTGCCCTGCGCATCGATGGCATCGACGCCCGCCAGCGCATCGGCCCATGGGCCCACACTGGTGCGCCATGCGTCCAGCTGCCGCAATGGCCACGCCACCAGTTCGACCTGCAGCTGGCCCTCGCCGCCCGCGCCGAGCTCACGCACGTCATAACTGACCTGGGATGATTCGAACGGGGTCTGCCGGTCGATCTCGAAACCGACCACGGCGCGCAGGCGGTCGGCCGCTGCGGCAGGCAGGCGCAGGCTACGCCGCAGGACGTCCGTCGCCGGCAGCAGCCACACCCGCGGCAGAGTACGCAGGCGAGGCTCCAGCACGCGGTCCAGCTCCACCGGCGACAGCGGCCACGGCAGGCGCGCCACCGCTTCGCGGCGTTCGCCGGCTTCACGCCAGACCTGCAGCTGGTCGCCCTCGTGCAGCAGCAGCAGGCGTGCCTGGCCCCAGCCCAATGCCCATTGCCAGCGCACCGGCACCCAGGCCAGCAGCGACTGCCGCCACCAGCGCAGGAAACGGCCGGCGCCCGGGCCGATCCGGCCCTGCACCTGCCGCAGACTGTCCTGCCACGCCGTCATCTTGCTGTCATTCCCTGCTCCCAGCGAAGCACTGTGTAAGTCCGCCCGGGAACCCCGCCCGAGCCACTGCGTACCACTGCCTGCAACACCGACCTGCGTCCACTGCCGTCGATGGCACCGGACTCGATACTATAGGTGCCGCTGCTGCTGGCAAGCGTTGTCGTGCCGCCAGCGGAATCTGCATCACGCTCCTGCTGTGCGCGCTGCGCCATCACACTGTCCGCATCCAGGCCCAGCGCGGTCAGCACCGGCGCGCTGGCGAACTGCGGATCCGGCCGTGCCTGGCGGCTGTAGAGGGTCAGGTGCGGCAGCATCGCCCGGTACAGGGGTCCGCGCATGCCCAGGACCCGCTGTAGCTCGCCCAGGGTCTCGAAGCGCTTGTTGCGTGGGCCGTAGGGCAATCCGGCTGCGGCGTAGTCCGGCGCTTCGGCGCCACCGCCCGGTTGCAGCAGGCTGTCCTCGTCGCGCCAGTCGATGATGGCGCCGGCCAACTGCCGGGCCTGTGCATCGTCTTCGCCCAGCGCCTTGAGGAAGGCGGTCAGCAGTGCGGCGTCGGCCAGGTTCAGGTTGATCTTGCCGTTCTCGTCCAGCACCTTGATCTCGATGCTGGCGTCGTCGAACTGCCAGCGGTAGGTACGGCCATCGGCACGCCAGGGCGCCCGTTGCGGATCGGCTGACAGGCGCAGGAGGGCATATTCGAGGCCGGCGCGCGCACGTTCCTGCCCGCGTGCATCGTCATCCAGCACGCGCTGCTGCAGGTGCTCGACCCGTGCGCTCAGCGCGAACGCACCGACCAGCGCCGTCATCAATGCGATCAGCCACAGCACCAGCACCAATGCCGCCCCGCGCTGACGGCTCATCGCGTGCCTCCACTGCCACCGGCACGCAGCGCCACCACCAGTGGCGGCCACGGCGCGCCCCGGGATGGCACGATCTGGATTTCCACCAGCATCGGCAGGCGGCGGGTGTCATCCCAGCGCGGCAGCCAGTCGGTCACCTGCCCGGTGCCGGCATCGATGCCGCGATAGCGCAGCTGCACCGACTTCAGGTTGTCCACCAGCACCTCTGGCGGGCGCGGCGGATTCTCGGCGATGCGCTCGCCTTCCTGCAGCAGCACGAGGTCCAGCAGCAGGTGCTGTTGGCCACCGCGTCCGTCCACCTGCAGCGCGTGCAGGTAGGGGCCGCCACGGCCGAGGTAACCGGGCAGGTCGGCGGCGAACAGCATGCGTTGCTCCTCGCCCTGGAAGAAGATGGGTTCGCGGGTGGGGTCCGGGGCCTCCAGCGGGGTGCGCAGTGCACCCGCCAGCTGCCTGCGCAGCAACGACTCGACCGCGCGCATGCGTTCGCTTTCAGCGGCGATCTGCTCGCCGCGCTGGCTGACCGCCATCGCCGAGCGCACGCTGGCAAAGGCCAGTGCCAGGCCGCCGGCCAGCAGCACGGTGGCCAGCATCACTTCGACCAGGGTGAAGCCCGCGGCGCGCCGCTTCATCGCGCGCTCTCCAGGTCGGGCGGCAACAGGCGCAGGCTGCGCCAGTGCAGTTGTTCGCGCTCGCTGTCGCCCCAGCGCACCCGCAGCTGCAGCTCGGCCAGCCATGGGGTGCCCGCTGACGTGGCCTGCACGACGTTGCCGGCGCGTGGCTCGACCCACGGCTGGACCTGCAGCTCCCAGTGATAGCGCCCCTGTTCCCAGTCACCCTGCTGGCTGCCCACCTGCAGCGGCGCGTCGACACCGGCCTGGGCCAGCAACGACTGTGCATGCAGCACCGCACGCGTGCGCAGCTCGGCGTCACGTACCTGCTTCGCGCCACCGGACAGGCTGCCCAGCAGCAGGGTCAACGCCAGGCCCAGCAGGGCGAAAGCGATGATCACTTCCAGCAGGGTGAAGCCACGCGCGCGCCGCTTCATTGCGCCCGCCAGGGGCCGGAGCGGACCTCGCCGGTCAGCCAGCCGACGTCGACGCGCCATTCGGCACCGTCGCGCTGCAACCGGATACGGCCGCCGCTGGAGCCACCATCGGGATGGAACTCGATCACGCCCTGCCCCGCCGCGGTGGCCAGCTGTGCGGCACCTTCGAACTGCACCTGCAGCTGTGCCGGCACCTCACCGTGGCGCTGGTTGGCCCCCTCCCAGCGGCGCCGTGCCGGTTCGATCACGAAGCGCTGCGGTTCGCCGCGGGCGATCGCCTGCGCGCGCACCATGCGCAGCTGGCTGGCGATGTCCTTGCCGGCGCTGCGCAGCTGCATGCCGGCGAACCCGCGCGACAGGCCGGCGGCGGTGATCAGGCCGATCGCCGCGATCAATGCGATCACCAGCAGCATTTCCAGCAACGACAGTCCAGCCGCGCGCCTGCCGTGCAGGCGCGGGCGTGGCAACCGGCGCGGCAGGAAGTGCGTCATGCGCGGTTACGGCTGGTAGCGGATGTCAGCGTCGACGCTGCTGCCGCCAGCCTTGCCATCCTTGCCCAGGCTGACCAGCTCATACGGCTGGCCTTCGCCCGGCGCCCGGTACTCCAGTGCGTGGCCCCACGGGTCATTCAGGTCGGCGGGCTTGGCGTACGGGCCGAGCCAGCCGCCGACACCGGCCGGCGCCGTCACCAGGTCGTTGAGCGTGGCCGGCAGCTTGCCGGTGTCGATCTGGTAGTTGTCGATCTTGGAGGCGACGGTCTGCACCTGCGCCTTGGCGATGTTGGCCTTGCCACGGTCGGCGCCGCCCAGCACGCGGCTGGCGACCAGGGTCAGCACCGCGCCGATCAGCACGATGACGATGATGATTTCCAGCAGGCTCATGCCCGACTGGTTGCGCGCGGCGGTGAAGGAAAGGCGGATCGGTCGGCGACGGGCAATCATGGACGGTCCTTTCAGTTGCGGAGTATCGGAGTTGCAGGGAGTGCCATCGTCAACCGATGGCATTGGTCAGGTCATACAGCGGCACCAGCACGGCCACGATCACCGCGCCGACCACCGAGGCCAGCACCAGGGTGATCGCCGGCACCATCGCCGCCAGCATGCGGTCGATGCGCCGGGCGCTGTCCTGTTCGAAGGTGTCGGCGGCCTTGAGCAGCATGGTATCGAGTGCGCCGGATTCCTCGCCGACCTGGATCATCTGCAGCGCCAGGCGCGGGAACCGCTTGCCGCGCGACAGGGCCAGCGACAGGCCGGCGCCGTTCTTCACTTCATCGGCGGCCGTTTCGACGTCAGCGGCCAGGGCGCGGTTGCCCAGCACGTTGCGCGCGATGCCCAGTGCCCCCAGCAAGGGGACGCCGTTGCGCAGCAGTGTGCCCAGCGTGCGCGCCAGCCGGGCGGTTTCCAGCTCGCCGATGAGGCGACCGATGCCACGCCGCTGCAGCAGCCAGCCATCCAGCGCCAACCGGAACGCCGGTTGCCGCGCCTTGCGCTCGAAGAACAGCACCAGCACGCCGGGCACCACCAGCAGCAGCACCCACCAGTCACGCACGAACAGGCCCAGCTGCAGTACCGCGTTGGTGAACCACGGCAGCGCCACGTCCAGGCTTTCGTACATCTGCGCGAACTGCGGCACCACGTAGCCGAGCAGGAACAACAGCGCGCCACCGACCACCACCAGCAGGATCGCCGGGTAGACCAGCGCGTTGATGACCTTGCCCTGCAGCGCGCGGCTGCGCTCGAGGTAGTCGGCCAAGCGTTGCAGGGTTTCATGCAGGCTGCCACCGGCTTCGCCGGCGCGCACCATGTTCACGTACAGGCGCGAGAACAGCCCATGCTGGCGCTCCAGCGCGGTGGACAGCGGTGCGCCACCGCGCACCACGTCGCGGATGTCGGTGATCGCGCGGCGCGATCGTTCGTCCTCGGGCAACCCCAGCAGGATCGACAGCGCGCGGTCCAGCGGCTGGCCGGCACCGAGCAGGGTCGCCAGCTGCTGGGTGAACTGCAGCAGGGCGGCGCCCTGCAGCGGGCGCTGCTGCAGCAGGTTGCGCCAGCTGCTGCCGCCGATCGCGCCGGCGTCGGCCAGCTGCGTCTCCATCGGCAGGTGGCCCTGGTCCTGCAGGCGCGCGATCAACTCGGCCTCGCTGGCCGCTTCCATCTGCCCATCGAAGACCTCGCCATGCGGATTGAGCGCCTTGTAGCGATAGTTCGGCATGTCAGCCCCGGCGTCCTGCACGCATCAGCTTTCCTCGGTCACGCGCAGCACTTCCTCGATGGTGGTCTGCCCGCTCAACGCCTTGGACAGGCCATCCTCGTACATGGTGCGCATGCCGGCCTCGCGGGCGATGCGCTCGATCTCGCCCATGCCATCGCGGCGCATCACCGCACGGCGCAGCGCATCGTTCATCACCAGGAATTCCATGATGGTGGTACGCCCCAGGTAGCCGGTCGGTGCCAGCGCAGACGGCTTCGGGCGGTACAGGTGGATCGGCCCTTCCGGCTGCAGGCGGCGCAGTTCGAACCGCTCGATCTCTTCCGGCGAGGCTTCGTAGCGCTCGGCGTGGGTCGGCTCCAGCCGGCGTACCAGGCGCTGGGCCAGGATGCCGTTGATGGTGGACGTGAGCAGGTAGTCCTCCACGCCCATGTCGAGCAGGCGGGTGATGCCACCGGCTGCGTTGTTGGTATGCAGGGTGGACAGCACCAGGTGGCCGGTCAGCGCCGACTGGATGGCGATGCGCGCGGTTTCCAGGTCGCGCATTTCACCGATCATGATGATGTCCGGATCCTGGCGCACGATGCTGCGCAGGGCATTGGCGAAGTCGAGGCCGATCTGCGGCTTGGCCTGGATCTGGTTGATGCCTTCTATCTGGTATTCCACCGGGTCTTCGACCGTGATGATCTTGACGTCGGCGGTGTTGAGCTGGCTCAGCGCGGTGTACAGCGTGGTGGTCTTGCCCGAGCCGGTCGGGCCGGTGACCAGCAGGATGCCATGCGGCTGTTCCAGCACCTTGCGGAACTGCGGCAGGAAGGCATCGGTGAAGCCGAGCCGGTGGAAATCGAACACCACCGTTTCGCGATCCAGCAGGCGCATCACCACGCTTTCGCCATGCGCGGTCGGTACCGTGCTCACGCGCAGGTCCAGCTCCTTGCCCTGCACGCGCAGCATGATGCGGCCGTCCTGCGGCAGGCGGCGCTCGGCGATGTTGAGCCGGGCCATGATCTTGATGCGGCTGATCACCGCAGCGGTGAGGTTGGCCGGCGGGCTTTCGCCCTCCACCAGCACGCCATCGACGCGGTAGCGGACCTTCAACCGGCTCTCGAACGGTTCGACATGGATATCCGAAGCGCGCAGCTCCACCGCACGCTGGATCACCAGGTTGACCAGGCGGATCACCGGTGCTTCCGACGCAAGGTCGCGCAGGTGCTCGATGTCGTCGACCGCACCGCCCTCGCCATCCGCGGTTTCCACGATCGCGCCCATCGCGCTGCGGCCCTGGCCGAACCAGCGCTCGACCAGGTCATCGATCTCCGCGCGCATGCCCAGCACCGGTGTCACCGGGACCCCAAGGGCCAACTGCACGGCCTGCTGTGGATAGGCGTCGTGGGCATCGGCCAGCCACAGCCGCACCCCGTGTTCATCCAACTCCAGCGGGCACACATGGAACTGCTTCAGGAAGCGCAGCGACAGCGGAAGTCCCTCGGCCAGCGCCTGCGGCGGGGCCTCCGGCACCTGCTTGCCCTCCAGCAGCGGCAGGCCCAGCACCTCAGCGCTGGCCTGTGCCTGGTCGCGTTCAGACACCAGGCCCAGGCGCACCAGCAGGCCCAGCAGACTGCCGCCGGCCTCGGCATGCAATGGCCGCGCGCGTGCCAGGTCTCCTTCCTTGAGCCGGCCGCGCGCCAGCAACGCATCCAGGATGCGGCCTTCGGCGTCGTCGGTAACGGTTGCAGCGAGCGCGTTCACGTGACTCTCCTGTCAATCGGCCCGACTTTAGCAGTTAAGCCGTGATTTCCGCCGCCCTGCGGCCACCTTTCGTAAAAAGACGAAGCCCGTCACACAGGGTGACGGGCGTCGGCCGTTCAACTACGACACGAGGTGATTACTGCGTGGCGAGAATGCTCACGCCGTTGTATGCCGCTTCGCCCACCACCTTGATGTAATAGGTGCCCGCCACCGGCTTGTTCACCCGCACCGTTTCGGACGTGCCGGGACGGGTCGACTTGCCGTCGTTGTCGCTGGCGCTCGGCTCACGCCCCTGGGCAATGTAGACCGAGACGTTGCCGGTGCCACCGTAGGTGATCACGCTGAGCTGCTTTCCGGCAACGGCTTCGAAGCTGTACAGCTTGCTGCTGCCGGCAGCACCGTTCAGGCCGCCGACTGCGGCCTTGTTGGTCAGCGGCGTGGCCGCCGGCCCGCAGTTTTCGGTGCACGGTTCTTCCAGTGCCTTGGCCAGCGCGGCCTTGGCATCAAGGATGCCGGTACCGATCGGGGTCGCCGCCGGGATGGCGACCGGGAACGGACGCGCCGTTTCCTTCAGCAGGGTACGCATCGCGGCCGGGGTCAACGGATCCTTGCCCTTGGCGATCAGTGCGCTCTGCACCAGTGCCGCAACGGCGGCCACATGCGGCGAGGCCATCGAGGTACCGCCCATGCCCATGTAGCCCGGCGTGCCCGATTCCGGCGTGGTGGCCGCATTGGAGCCGGTCTGCCAGATGTAGCCGCCCGGGTTGCCGTCGACACTGCCGCCACCGCCCGGACCGGACAGGTCCACGCGGGCTCCATAGTTGGAGTAGTAGGTGATGCCACCGGTGATGCGGGTGGCACCCACGGTCACCACGCCTTCGCAGCTGGCCGGCTGGTACTTGGACGCGTTGTCGGCTTCATTGCCGGCAGCCACCACCACCGTGGTACCGCGCGAGATCGCGCCGTTGATCGCGTCCTGGTAGGTGCTGGCGCAGGAACCACCGCCCCCCAGGCTCATGTTGATGATCTCGGCCGGATTGGTGTTGGCCGGGATGCCGGTCACGGTACCGCCGGAGGCCCAGGTCACCGCATCAGCGATGTCGGACAGGTAGCCGCCGCACTTGCCCAGCACGCGGACCGGCAGCACCTTGGCCTTGTAGGCGACACCGGCCATGCCGACGCCGTTGTTGGTCTGCTCGGCCACGGTGCCGGCGACGTGGGTGCCGTGCCAGGAACTGTCGTCGGCCAGCGAGCCGTCATAGCACTCGTTGTCGTTCTCGACCCAATCACCGTAGTCCTGCGCACCCGGCACGCGATCGTTGGTCGGGCGCCGCGAGGTCTCCGCATCGCTGATGAAGTCGTAGCCTTCCAGCAGGTTTCCGACCAGGTCCGGATGCTGCGGCAGGACGCCGGTGTCGATCACTGCCACCACGATGCCCTCGCCCTGCGAGACATCCCACGCCGCCGGTGCGTTGATGCCGCCGACCGCATTGTGCAGATGCCACTGGTTCTGCTGGTAGAAGGGATCGTTCGGCACCAGCGCCGGCTGCACGTTGCCGGCACGCAGTTCGCTGCGGCGCAGCTTCACGTCGGCTTCGGCGTACTGCACCGACGGATCGGCCTTCAGTTCCTTCAGCACGCGCTGCAGTTCGGCCGGTGCCAGGCGGCCCTGCACACGGATGAGGTCCGCACCGGTAGACAGCTTGCGGACCACCTGCGGGCCGAGCGTGCTGGCGCGTGACGTGCCGCCGGAGAGACTGGCACGGGTCAGTGCGGACTGCACGGTGGACAGCTTCGCCGAGCGGTCGGTCGCGGCAGCAGCGCCGGCCCGGTACTTGACGATGATGCGCTCGGTACCCGGCTGGGCGGTGCTGGCCTGGCGCACCGGTTCACGGGTCGGCAACCCGGCGGCGTGGACGGCACCGACCGCCGTCATCGACAGCACGGCGGCGGCAAGCACATTGATGCGAAGGTTCTGCTTCTTGATCACGTCGAATTCCTCTTCTGGGTCATGGATCGAACCAACACTGCGGCCATCATTCCTTGACGACTCCCGGCCGGCCCAGCCGGGATTGCCGTGACCTCCCCCCAGGCCCTCACTGCAGGTACGGCGCCGGCGTGGGTGGCCGCCGGCGCGATGGAGTGGCTTACCAGCCGAAGCCGGCACCGACGCCGACCGAACTGTCGTCACTGCTGAAGGCGCCGCCGAAGGTGACCGTGGCGCGATCGCTGATCGCACGCTGGTAACCCAGCGACAACGCCGACTCGCCACCCTGGAAACCGATGCCGACGCCGACACGGTTCTGGGTGCGGATACCGGCGGCACTGGTAGCCATGTTGAGCATCGCTGCGCTCATCGCGCCCTGGCGGTCGATGCGGCGGTCCATGTGGCGCAGGCGTCCGTCGATCTCGCCCTTGAACACATCGAAGCTGTCGGCAACGGCCTGGACGCGACTGTCGGTGTAGCTGTTCGCCGTCGCCATGCCACGATCCAGCTGGCCCTTGTTGACGGCGTCGGTGGCGGTGGTGCCCGCGGCGACGTTGGTGACCTGGCGTTCGTTGCCTTCGCTGCCCACCGAGACCGTGTTGGCACGATCGGCAACCGAGCCCTGGCCCAGCGCCACGGCATTTGCCGCCGTGGCACTGGCGCCCTGGCCGATGGCCGTGGACGAAGCGCCGCTGGCTACCGCGCCATCGCCCATGGCCACGGCGTTGAAGCCGGTGGCCGGGGTGCCGACCGGAATGCCCGCCCCCGCCGCGGCCACCGTCGGCGTGCCCTGCACGCGTGCGGTACTGGCCGGCGCGGCATCGGCCGTTGCCGGTGCGTCGGCCACGCTGGCCTGCGGGCTTTCATCCAGCGAAGCACTCATTGCGCGCAGGCTGGACGCGCCTGCACGCGTGCCACCGGCAGTACGACGGTCAATCTCACTGACCTTGCGGTCCAGCGCGCCCAGCGCATCGCCGACATTGCTGTAGGTGGCGCCCTGGATCACGTAGTTCGGCGCCACGAACACACCCTGCATGCCGACGCTGGCACCACCGCCGAGGAAGCTGGCGGCATCACTGAGCGACTGGAACAGCTGCCCGCCATTGATCGCCTGGCGGCTGCCGGCGGCGATGTTGCCCGCGCCGACGTTGTCGATGGTGGTGCCCTGGAAGCCGGACAGGGTCAGGCGGTCACGGCTGGCGTCGTCATAGCCGACGGCGCTGGCCGCCGTGGTCTCGACCGTGGCGATGCGCGAGTCGAAATCACCGACACGGGTTTCCACGGCGCCCACGCGCTGGTTGGTGACGTTGAGCTGCGAGCCGGTGACCGCGTCGCTGCTGCCGGCGGCGATGCGGCCGTCGGCCACATTGACGATGCGGCGCGCGGCCGGGCCATCGGTGCCGTTGCCACCACCGACCGACACCACGTTGGCATCGAGCGCACGCGAGCCCGCACCCAGTGCCACCGAGTTCGCACCGGACGCGCCGGCACTGTTGCCCAGTGCAAGCGCACCGTTGCCGATGGCCATCGCATTGGCACCCAGCGCATTGCTGCGTGCGCCGCTGGCACTGGCGGCCGAACCGATCGCTGCGGCATCGCTGCCGCTGGCACTGGCGATACCCGCGCCGCTGGCCTTGACGTAGCGTGCGGTGCCATCGGCGGTCGCCGCGACCGCATCGAGCTGGCCACGATTGACTGCATCGGTGCGCTCGGTACCGGCGGCGACACGGGTGATCTGACGATCACTGCTGGCACTACCGACCGACACGGTGTTGGCACGATCAGCCACCGAGCCTGCGCCCAGTGCGATGCTGCCGGCCGCCGAAGCGTTGGCACTGACACCCACCGCGGTAGCGTTCGCACCGGTGGCCTTGCTGCCGTAACCCACCGCAGTACCCAGTCGACCACTGGCTTCGGCGTAGCTGCCCAGCGCCGAGGCGCCATCGGCCGAGGCAGTGGCGCGGAAACCGCTGGCCTGCGACTGCGTGCCGCTGGCCGTGGCCTGCGCGCCGCTGGCGGTGCTGTAGGCGCCCTTGGCCTGGGCGCCGGCGCCGGTAGCGCTGGCGCCGAGTTCACTGGCGCTGGCAGCGCTGCCCACGGCCACGCTGTCGACACCACTGGCCTGTGCGTTGGTACCCAGTGCCGCCGCGTTGCTGCCGGTCGCCAGGGCGTCGGCGCCTACCGCCGTGGCGTTGGCGGCCATCGCGTTGGCGCCACTGCCCAGCGCGGTGGCACCGTTGCCGATGGCGTTGGACGCGTTGCCGGCGGCCAAGGCGTTGTCACCGTCCACCAGGGCACCGGCCTCGCCATCGGCGTTGCCGCTGGCCTGGAACTGGCGGCTGGTCCTGTCGGCGACGCTGGCAACGGCATCCAGCTGGCCCTTGTTCACCGCGTCGGTGGCTTCGGTACCGGCTGCCACATGGGTCACCTGGCGTTCGCCACCGGCCTTGCCGACGGCCACGGTGTTGTCACGGTCGGCCTTGGAGCCGGCACCGAGGGCGACACTGTTGCTGCCGTTGGCGGTGGCGTTGGCGCCCAGGGCCGTGGCATTGCTGCCGGCGGCCCACGAGTTCCAGCCGATTGCCGTGGCGTAGTCTTCGGTCGCCCATGCGCCGGCACCGAACGCCGCCGCACCGGTGCCACTGGCACGCGACGGGATCAGGCCGAAGAAGGTGCTGCCACCGATGGCCACGCTTTCCTCGCCGCTGGCCTCGCTGGACTGACCCACCGCCACGGCACCGGTACCGGCTGCAGCAGCACCGAAGCCGACGGCGGTCGTGTTGGCACCACTGGCCGCCGAGCCGTAGCCCAATGCGGTGCCGAGGCGTCCACTGGCCTCGGCATAGCCACCGACGGCAGTGGTGCCATCGGCAGAGGCGGCACTACGGAAGCCGCTGGCCAGGGCCTGCGTGCCGCTGGCGTTGGATTCGGTGCCGGTTGCCGTGCTGTACGCACCGCTGGCCTGTGCACGCGCACCGACCGCGCTGGCGCCGAGCTCGCTGGCGCTGGCACCGGTGCCGAGCGCAAGGCTGTCTTCACCGCTGGCCTGCGCTGTGCTGCCCAGCGCCGCCGCATTGTTGCCGGTGGCCAATGCATCGATGCCCACGGCCGTGGCGTTGGCCGCCAGCGCGTTGGCACCGCTGCCCAGCGCGGTGGCCCCGTTGCCGATGGCGTTGGCCGCATCGCCGACCGCCAGCGCGTTGTCGCCCTCGACCAGTGCCCCTGTTTCGCCATCGGCGTTGCCGCTGGCCTGGAACTGCCTGCTGGTCTTTTCCGCTGCGGCGGCTACGGCGTCGAGCTGGCTCTTGTTGACCGCATCATTGCCCTGCGTGCCATCAGCCACGTTGGTGATCTGGCGGGTGTTGCCACCGCCGCCGACCGACACGGTGTTGTCGCGGTCGGCGATCGAATCGGCACCCAGCGCCACGCTGTTGGCAGCGCGCGATTCGGCGGCGTTGCCCAGCGCGGTGCTGTTGATGCCACCGGACCAGGCGCCGCCACCGACGGCGGTGGAGTAGTTGCCCGATGCTTCGGTGGCCAGCACGCCGAACAGCGATCCGCCGACGGCGACGCTGTTGGTGCCGGTGGCCAGGCTGCCCTGGCCAGTGGCGGTGCTGTAGGCACCGGAGGCTTCCGAATCACCGCCCAGCGCCACGCTGTTGGAGCCGGAGGCATTGGCGAAGTTGCCGAAGGCCGTGGCATTGAAGGCCGAGGCCTGTGCATAGCCACCGATGGCGGTGCTGTAGCCGCCGGTCGCCTCGGCACCGATGCCGAACGCTGCCGACGCGGTGCCACTTGCGACACTCTCGCTGCCGACCGCGGTGGCGCCGCTGCCACTGGCATTGCTGAAGTACCCCACTGCCACCGCCTCCTCGCCGGAGGCTTCGGACAGCACGCCGGTCGCGGTGCTGCCAGCACCGCTGGCGATGCTGGCCGCACCGAACGCCGCACTCTGCTCGCCACTGGCCTCGCTTTCCGCACCCTGCGCGGTTGCGTATTCAGCGGTCGCCTGCGCATTTGCACCGACCGCGCTGGCGTTGGCGGCGCTGGCCAGGGCGTTGACGCCCAGTGCCTGCGCATTGCTGGCCAGCGCGTTGGCGCCACTGCCGAGTGCGGTGGCCCCGTTGCCGATGGCGTTGGCCGCATCACCGGCGGCCAGCGCGTTGTCACCGTCCACCAGTGCACCGGCCACATCACCGCCGTTGCCGCTGGCCTGGAAGAAGCGGCTGGTGGTGGCTGCCGCGCCCGCCACGGCATCCAGCTGCGCCTTGTTCACCGCGTCGGTGGCCTGGGTACCGGCGGCGACGTTGGTCACCTGGCGTTCGTTGCCGGTGCTGCCGACCGAAACGCTGCGGGCGCGGTTGGCGACCGAGCCGGCGCCCAGTGCGACGGCGTTGCTGGCGCTGGCGTTGCTGCCGGCACCGAGTGCGATCGCGCTTTCACCACCGGCCACCGTGTTGGTGCCGATGGCGATGCTGTTGAGGCTGTTGCCCAGCGCCTGGAAGCCCAGCGCCACGCTGTTGTCGCCATAACCGAATGCGCCGCGACCGACGGCGGTGGAGCTGGTGCCGTTGGCCCAGCTGTTGTAACCGATGGAGGTCGCACCACTGCCACTGGCCCAGGCCGCGTTGCCAAATGCCGAGGCATTGGTGGCCGTTGCCCAGGCGCCGGAACCGAACGCACTCGCCCCGCTTGCGGTAGCCCAGCTGTAGCCACCGACGGCGGTGCTGTCGTCACTGCTGGCGAAGGCGCTGTCGCCAACCGCAACCGCGTAGCTGCCGGTCGCACGCGACTTGCCGCCGGCCGCGAAGCTGTTGTCTCCGCTGGCCCTGGCGGCGTTGCCGAACGCACTGCTGGCAGCACCGGTCGCCTGCGCACCACTGCCGACCGCTGTGGCGTCGGCGACGGCAGTGGTGCCGACCTGCTGTGCCGTACCGTCGGCACCGATGATCGGCTGGTTGTACTCGTCGTAGGCCTGGCCGAGGCCACCGATGGCAACACCGCCATTGCCGGTGGCGTTGCTGTTGCGACCCACCGCCACGGCGTCGTCACCGATGGCCGAGGCTGCTGCGCCCTGTGCAACCGCGCCGGCGCCGATCGCATTGCTCGACGAACCCGCCGCAACCGCACCTTCGCCCTCGGCCAATGCACCCGCATCGCTGCCTGCTTCCGGCTGGGCCTGGAAGAAGCGCGCTGTGCTGTCGGCGGTGCTGGCCACCGCGTCGAGCTGCGCCTTGTTCACTGCATCGGTGGCTTCACTGCCCGCGGCGACGCTGGTGATCTGCCGTTCGTTGCCGGCACTGCCCACGGCCACGCTGTTGGCACGCACCGCTTCGGAGTTGGCGCCGAGCGCAACGCTGTTGGCACCGCGTGCGGTGGCGTAGTAGCCCACGGCGGTGCTCTGCGCGCCGCTGGCCCAGGTCTGCGCGCCGAGCGCGCTGGCGTTCTCGCCCGGTGCGTAGGCGAAGTAGCCGACCGCAGTCGCTTCGGCGCCGGACGCTTCGGTCAGGCTGCCGTTGGCCACCGCGCGATCACCGCTGGCGATGGCGCCGGCGCCGACGGCGGTCGACGCTTCGCCGCTGGCCTGGGTCTGCACGAAGAAGCCCAGGCCTGGAATCAGATCGGCCGGGCCGCCGATGGCCACGCTGCTGGTGCCGGTGGCATTGCTCTGCGTACCCAGCGCGGTGGAGTAATCACCGATGGCATTGGCAACCGCACCGAACGCGGACGACTGCGCGCCGGCGGCATATGCGCCAACGCCATAGGACGACGCGGCGAAACCACCGGCCTCGGCACTCGCACCCACCGCAGTACCCCCGACACCGGCACTGGTGGCGCCGGTTTCCACCGGCACGCCGCCACTGGTGATCAGCGGATTGCCATCGGCATCCACCGCAGCACCACCGACGGCGACGCTGCCTGGGCCGTTCGCCTGTGCATTGTTGCCGAACGCGGCGCTGTTCTGACCTGAGGCCAGTGCGTTGTTGCCAACGGCGGTGGCGTTCTGCGCGACGGCGGTTGCACCGGCGCCCACGGCCGTCGCACCCTTGCCGATCGCATTGGCGGCCTCGCCAGCCGCCAGCGCCTCGTCGCCCTCGGCCAATGCACCCGCATCACTGTTGCTGCTGCCCGTGGCCTGGAAACGCTTGGCGGTGGCATCGGCCACGGCGGCGACGCCCTTCAACTGGCCGACGTTGACCGCGTCGGTATCTTCAGTACCCGCAGCGACGCTGGTGATCTGCCGGGTCAGGCCGTAGTCGGCCGCGCCGACAGAGACGGTATCGACGCGGTCGGCCAGCGAGCCGGCGCCCAGCGCCACGCTGCCGGTGGCAACCGCAGCGGCGTTCGAACCCAGCGCGGTGCTGTATTCACCGACGGCGGTGCTGAACGCACCCACCGCGATCGACGCTTCGTTGGCGGCGGTAGCGCCGCGGCCCAGTGCGGTGCTGCCCGGGCCCATAGCCACGGCACCACCGCCGACGGCCGTTGCGCCATCGGCAGTGGCTTCGGACAACGCACCGAGTGCGGTGGCCGCGCCGTTCTCGCTGGCTGCGTACGCGCTGGCGCCGACGGCTGTATCGCCAAGCCCGAACGCGGCCGCGCTCTGCCCGACCACCACGCTGGCATCGCCGATGGCCAGGGCGCCCTGGCCGAAGGCACTGGCGCCGAGACCGGCGGCAATGGCCTGGGTTCCGATGGCGGTGGTGGCGTTGGCCAGCGCCTGTGCACCGGCGCCGGCCGCGACTGCGCCCTGCCCCTCGATCTTCGCCGCGTCGCTGTCATCGCCTGCGCCGTCGGCCTTGAAATAGCGGTTTCCATCGGCGGCTACATCAGCCAGCGCGGCCTGCGTGGCGCGCGCCTGCGCGTCCAGCTGCGCCTTGTTCACCGCATCGGTGCCCTGCGTGCCAGCAGCCACGTTGGTGATCTGCCGCTCCTTGCCGGCATCGCCGATGGACACGGTATTGGCCCGCGTGGCCTTGGAGCCAGCGCCCAGCGCCACGCTGTTGGCGGCGCTGGCATTGCTGTTGCTGCCGATCGCCACCGCGTTGCTGCCCTTGGCCGTGGCCGAGCCTTCGATCAGGCACTTTTCCAGCAGCTTGCCGCTGAATGCAACGCAGGTGGCGCTGCCGCCGATCTGCACCGACTGTGCCGTCGCGCTGCCGCTCATGCCCAACCCCAATACCAGGCCCAGTGCCACCGCCAGCAGTGCGGGCGTGGCCTGTGTCGCATCGCGGCGCTGGTCGACGACCCCGCCACTGCTGCTGTCGGAGGAGGCCAGTTCCGAGGCCACCACCAACTGACCCAGTGCTTTGTTCCAGACCTTGCGATAAATCCGATTCATCGGTACGGCTCCTGATTGGACTGGTTTTGGGCAAAGCAACGCCACCGCTGGGCTTTCCGGCCCAACGTCCCCTGGGGGCGTTTATTCGCGTGATTTACTGCGGGGTATTGCCGAACGGCGCGCAGCGACAGAAAACCGAGCGCGTGCGCCAACCGGTTACTGCGAAATGAATGATTCTGAAACGGGGTTCAAGTGTTAACGGCAACTTTGCAGATCGTCAAGACTTTGACACGACAAATCCTATTGCCGTGAAGCAGTTCACTATTTCACGTGTTTATAAAGGCATTTTGTTAGACATACGTGACGAACTGCTGGCGCATGAAAAACGGATGTAACTAGCGGCCAGATCAGCAATTTCACGCACACAAAGAAAAACCCGCCGACAAAGCGGCGGGTTTTTCCATACGCGGTGGCATTGCGGCCTGCGCGGAACGATGCGATCAGCCGCACCACACCCGCGCGTTGCGGAACATGCGCATCCACGGCGAATCACCCTGCCATTCAGCCGGTGCCCAGCTCAGGTTGAGCGCGCGCGGGGTGCGCTCCGGGTGCGGCATCATGATGGTGACGCGGCCGTCGGTGCTGGTCAGGCCGGTGATGCCGTCCGGCGAACCGTTCGGGTTCAGCGGGTACTGGCTGGCGACGTTGCCATGGCCATCGATGTAGCGCAGCGAGACGCGGGCGGCAGCCTGGTCGACGGCGTTGTCGAACACGGCCTGGCCTTCGCCGTGCGCCACCGCTACCGGCAGGCGCGAGCCGGCCATGCCACGCAGCAGGATCGACGGCGATTCCACCACTTCCAGCAGCGCGGTGCGGGCTTCGAACTGCTCGCTGGCATTGCGGCGGAACTGCGGCCAGTGTCCGGCACCCGGGATGATGTTCTTGAGCTGGCTCATCATCTGGCAGCCGTTGCACACGCCCAGCGCGAAGCTGTCTTCGCGCGCGAAGAACGCGGCGAAGGCATCACGCAGCGCACTGCGCTCCAGGATCGAGGTGGCCCAGCCACGGCCGGCACCGAGCACATCGCCGTAGCTGAAGCCGCCGCAGGCGACCAGGCCGGTGAAATCCTGCAGCGCCACGCGGCCTTCGATCAGGTCGCTCATGTGCACGTCGAAGGCGCGGAAGCCGGCACGTTCGAAGGCGTTGGCCATTTCGATCTGGCCGTTGACGCCCTGCTCGCGCAGCACCGCCACGCGCGGACGCGCACCGGTGCTGATGAACGGTGCCGCCACATCCTCGTTCAGGTCGAAGCTGAGCTTGGGCTTCAGGCCCGGTGCGTTGAAGGCACGGGCGACCTCGCGCTCGGCATCGGCGTTGGCCGGGTTGTCGCGGCGCTTCTGCATCGCGTGGGTGACCGACCACCAGGCGTCGAACAGTGCGTCCCAACGCCATTCGGCCAGGTTCTCGCCACCCAGCGACACGCGCACCACCGGCGCGGTGGTCGGCTTGGCGATGCGCTGTGCGCATTCGGTCAGTGCGTGGCGTTCGACCAGGTCGGCGAACGCAGCGCGGTCTTCGCGCGCGATCTGCACCACCGCACCCAGTTCTTCGTTGAACAGGCTGCGGAACGGATCATCGCCCCAGGCATCGAGCGTGATGTCCAGGCCAAGACGCGAAGTGAAGGCCATTTCGCACAGCGCGGCGAAGGCACCACCGTCGCTGCGGTCGTGGTAGGCCAGCAGCAGGCCGGACTGGCGCGCATCGCGGATCAGCTCGAAGAAGCCACGCAGGCGCTGCGGATCGTCCAGGTCCGGAGCGGCACCGGCGAAGGCCGGCAGGTCGCCATGGTCGGCGTGCACCTGGGCCAGGATCGAACCGCCCAGGCGCTGCTTGCCGGCACCCAGGCCGATCAGCCACAGCTCGCTGTCCACGTCGCGGTCGAGCAGCGGGGTCAGCTGCTTGCGCACGTCGGCGACCGGCGCGAACGCCGAGATCACCAGCGACACCGGCGACACGCTCTTGTGCGCTTCGCCCTGGTCGTGCCACTGCGCCTGCATCGACAGCGAGTCCTTGCCCACCGGGATGCTGATGTCCAGCTGCGGGCACAGTTCCATGCCCACCGCCTTCACCGCGTCGTACAGCAGTGCGTCTTCGCCCGGATGGCCGGCCGCGGCCATCCAGTTCGCCGACAGCTTGATTTCATCCAGCGCATCGACCGGGGCCGCACACAGGTTGGTCAGCGCTTCGCCCACCGCCATGCGTGCCGACGCAGCGGCGTCGAGCAGGGCCAGCGGGGTGCGCTCGCCGATCGACATCGCTTCGCCGGCCACGCCATCGAAGTCGGCCAGGGTGATCGCCACGTCGGCCACCGGCAGCTGCCACGGGCCGACCATCTGCTCACGCGCGGTCAGGCCACCGACGCTGCGGTCACCGATGGTGACCAGGAAGTTCTTCGAGGCGACGGTCGGGTGCGCGAGTACGCGCAGGCCGGCTTCCTGCAGGTCCAGGCCGCCGGTCTTCAGCGCCGGCCAGCGCGGTGCCGGCGGGTGCGCGGTGTCGCGGTGCATCTTCGGCGGCTTGCCGAACAGCACGTCCATCGGCAGGTCGATCGGCGCATCGGCCGGGGTGTGGCCCGGCACGGCACCGTAGGCCACCACCAGGTGCTCCTCGGCGGTGGCCACGCCAACGGCAGCGAACGGGCAGCGCTCGCGGGCGCACAGCGCGGCGAACTCGGCCAGGCGCTCCTGGGCCACGCCCAGCACGTAGCGCTCCTGCGACTCGTTGCACCACAGCTGCATCGGCGACAGCGACGGATCATCGGTGGGCACCTTGCCCAGGTCGATGACACCGCCGACCTTGGAGTCGTGCAGCAGTTCGGGGATGGCATTGGACAGGCCACCGGCACCGACGTCGTGGAAGAACTTGATCGGGTTGTTGGCGCCCATCGCCACGCAGCGGTCGATGACCTCCTGGCAGCGGCGCTCCATTTCCGGGTTGTCGCGCTGCACGCTGGCAAAGTCCAGGTCCTCGGCGCTCTCGCCGGAGGCCACCGAACTGGCCGCGCCGCCGCCCAGGCCGATCAGCATTGCCGGGCCACCCAGCACGATGACCGCATCACCGGCCTGCAGCGGGATCTTGTCGACCTGCACGCGATCAATCGCGCCGAGGCCGCCGGCCAGCATGATCGGCTTGTCGTACGCACGCACCAGATCGGCGCCTTCCGGCAGCTCGAAGCTGCGGAAGTAGCCGAGCAGGTTCGGTCGGCCGAATTCGTTGTTGAACGCGGCGCCGCCGAGCGGGCCGTCGGTCATGATTTCCAGCGCCGGCGCCATGCGCGGGTTCAGCGCGCGCGGCGCTTCCCACGGCTGCGGCAGCTCGGGGATGCGCAGGTGCGAGACCGAGAAGCCGGTCAGGCCCGCCTTCGGCTTGCCGCCACGGCCGGTCGCGCCCTCATCGCGGATCTCGCCACCGGCACCGGTCGAGGCACCCGGGAACGGCGCGATCGCGGTCGGATGGTTGTGCGTTTCCACCTTGATCTGGAACGCGCTGGGCACCTGCGGCTCGCGGCGGTATTCGCCACTGGCCGGATCGGGGCGATAGCGCGAGGCCGGATGGCCTTCGATCACCGCGGCATTGTCGCTGTACGCGCTGAGCGTGTGCTGCGGAGTCTGCTGGTGGGTGTTCTTGATCATCCGGAACAGCGAGCGGTCCTGCTCCTGGCCGTCGATGGTCCAGCTGGCGTTGAAGATCTTGTGGCGGCAGTGCTCGGAATTGGCCTGCGCGAACATCATCAGTTCCACGTCCGACGGCGACCGGCCCAGCGCAGTGAAACGCTCGCGCAGGTAGTCGATCTCGTCCTGGGCCATGGCCAGGCCGAGGCGCTGGTTGGCGGCCTCCAGCTGGTCCACCGGCACGCGCTCCAGTTCACCCCGGGCCGGTGCCGAGAACAGCGCCTGGCCCTGTTCCACGGTCTCCAGCACCGACTGCGTCATCGGGTCGTGCAGCGCCTTGACCAGCGCCTGCTGGGCGGCGGCATCGGCCGGCCAGCCCTGCACGTCGATGCGCAGGCCACGTTCGACCCGGCTGACCGGCTGGCCGGCACCGCGGACCAGTTCGGTGGCCTTGCTCGACCACGGCGACAGCGTGCCCAGGCGCGGCACCACGATGCGGCTGACCGCGCCGTCGGCCACGGCTTCGGCCTGCGGCGCCGCTTCGAGGATGCGGCACAGGGTGGTCAGGTCGGGGGCGGCGCTGCCTTCGGGCTGCACGAAATAGACGTGCCAGGCACCGCTGATGCGCAGGGAGGGAGCGATGGACTGCAGGCGGGATTCAAGACGTTCGCGGCGGAACGGCGACAGGGCGGGCGCGCCCTCGAGGACCATCATGTCCGGGGAACCGTAGTTGGGAAACGGGCCCGACATTGTACCGGAAGCGGGGGAAGGGCTCTGGCCGGGCGGCGCCCGGCACCCGCCGAGGCCAGGGCAACGGCAACAGCAACGGCCAAAGCAAAAGCGGGGTTCCCGTGGGGTGGCGGGGGGGGGGCCGGTGGCGGGGGACGCCGTAAACCCGTCCCTGGGGGCTTGGCCGCGGCATCCATGCCGCGGACACCCCCGCCACCGGACCCACCCCGCCTTCGACAGATTTCCGCGATCTGCGGTAAATCCACGCCATGCGTGCATGCTCTGCGGTAGTGCCGGCCGCTGGCCGGCAACCAGGGAAATCTCAGAAGTCAGGCATTGAAGAGCGAAGCGACCGGCTTTTGCTTTTGATTTTTTGTTCTGTCTTTCGTGGCTGGCCGCGCAGGAACCTGTCCGTGGCCGGGCGGGTGGGTTGCGCAGGGGCGTAAGCGCCATGGATGGCGCGCCCGAGCCTACAGGGACGTATTCACGGCGTCCCCTGCGCAGCCCACCCACCCGGCCAACCCCAGAAATCTGCTTTTCGCGGAAAGCCCCCAGCCACGAGGGGGCTCCGCCGATGGCCGCCGACCGCGCGCAGCGCCGCTCTCCGCCCGAATCCCGGAACCATGCGCTTGCTCACGGATTGACCACGCGATTGATGACAACGTTGTCCCCACCTGGGCGCCGGACTCTCTCCCCGGCCCCCCAGGTACCCCGTCCGCCCCCTCCGTCGCCTTCCCGGGCGACGCCCGGACCTGCGTCACGCGCGGCGCCATCGGGGCCCGCGCGCCCTTTGATCGGAGACTTACCCATGTACGACCCGATTGTGCGCAGTGCCGAACGTTCGACCCGAAGCTGTCGTCCCCGCCACCTGGCCTGGCTGCTTGCCCTGGCCGCCGGTACCGCCGCCCTGCCCGGCCTGGCGCAGGCTGCCAGCTGTGCCGGCGTGGCCCAGTGGGACCAGGCCAGGATCTACCGGGCCGGCGATACCCTGCAGAAAGGAGGCGTCCTCTATCGGGCGAACCAGGACATCTGGAACGCGCCGCCGGACCATCCGGCCGGTGCGCCCTACTACACCAACCTTGGTGCCTGCGATGGCAGCGGCAGCAACCAGCCGCCGGTGGTCAGCCTGACCTCGCCGGCCAACGGCGCCACCTTCAGCGCCGGCAGCACGGTCAACGTGACCGCTACCGCCAGTGACCCGGACGGCAGCGTCGCCAAGGTCGAGTTCTTCCGCGACGGCAGCTCGCTGGGCGTGGCCACCGGTGCGCCGTATGCGGCCAGCTGGGCCAATGCCAGCGCCGGCAGCCACACCCTGCGCGCGGTCGCCACCGACAACAACAACGCCACCACCAGCACCCCGACCATCACCATCACCGTCAACGCCGCCGGTGGCGATACCACCGCACCGAGCGTGCCGGGCGGGCTGGCGGCCGGAACGCGCACCGCCAGCAGCATCGCGCTCAGCTGGAGCCCGTCCACCGACAACACCGGTGGCAGTGGCCTGGCTGGCTATGACGTGTACCGCAACGGCAGCCTGGTCGGTTCGCCGTCCAGCGCCAGCTATGTGGATGGCGGGCTGACCGCATCGACCACCTACCGTTACCGCGTGCGGGCGCGCGACAACGCCGGCAACGCGTCGGCGCAGGGCACCGAAATCAGCGCCACCACGCTGGCCGGTGACGGCGGCACCACCGGCAAGCGGGTCATCGGTTACTTCACCCAGTGGGGCATCTACGGCCGCAACTACCGGGTCAAGAACATCGACAGCAGCGGCTCGGCCGCACGCCTGACCCACATCAACTACGCGTTCGGCAACGTGCGCAACAACCGATGCGAAGTCGGCATCACCCAGCCGTCGGATCCGAACAGCGGTGCCGGTGGCGATGCCTTCGCCGACTACACCAAGGCCTTCAGTGCCGCCGAGAGCGTCAGCGGCAGTGCCGATACCTGGGACCAGCCGCTGCGCGGCAACTGGAACCAGCTCAAGCAGCTCAAGGCCAAATACCCGGGCATGAAGGTGCTGATCTCGCTGGGTGGCTGGACCTGGTCGCGCGGCTTCTCCAGCGCAGCGCGCCCGGAAAACCGCCAGGCCTTCGTCGCCTCGTGCATCGACGCCTACATCAAGGGCAACCTGCCGGTGACCGACGGTGCCGGCGGTGCCGGTGCCGCGCTGGGCGTGTTCGACGGCATCGACATCGACTGGGAATACCCGGTGGCCTGTGGCATCGAATGCGGCAAGCCGGAAGACAACGCCAACTTCACCGCGCTGATGGCCGAGTTCCGCCGCCAACTCGATGCGGTGCGGCCGGGCCTGTTGCTGACGGTGGCGGTGGGTGCCGGCATCGACAAGATCCGTGTCACCGATCCGGCCGCATACCACCCGTACCTGGACTACATCAACGTGATGACCTACGACTTCCACGGCGCGTGGGATACGAAGACCAATCACCAGTCGGCGCTGTTCGATTCGCCGAATGATCCGTCCACCGGCGACCAGAAGCTGTACAACAGCAACGACGCCATCGAGGCCTTCATCAGCCGTGGCGTGCCCGCCGCCAAGCTCAACCTGGGCATTGGCTACTACGGGCGTGGCTGGACGGGTGTGGCCAACGCCAACAACGGCCTGTACCAGACCGCGACCGGCGCCGCCCCGGGTACGTATGAAGCCGGCATCGAGGACTGGAAGGTGCTGAAGAACCTGGCGTGGCCGGGCTACACCGACAACACCGCCGGTGCCACCTGGATCTACAACGGCAGCACGCTGTGGAGCTTCGACACCCCGGCCAACATCACCCGCAAGATGGGTTACGTGAAGACCCAGGGCCTGGGCGGCGCGTTCGTCTGGGAGTTCAGCGGTGACGATGCGCAGGGCACGCTGACCAAGGCGGTCAGTGATGGCCTGAAGTAAGCAAAAGGCCGGGGATGCGACACGCATCCCTGGCTTCCTGCCTGTAGAGCCGAGCCCATGCTCGGCTGCGGAAACAGCAGCCGAGCATGGGCTCGGCTCTACAGAAAAAGACCAGCGGCGATCAGCGCTTGGCCGACAGCTTCTCCAGCGCGGCACGCAGCTGCGCCGGCGGCAGGTAGCCGCCCAGCTGGGTGCCATCCGGCGCGAAGATCGCCGGCGTTCCATTCACGCCCAGCTGCTGGCCCAGCGCGTACTGCATCGCCACCGGGTTGGTGCAGTTCCTGGCCGGCACGCTGCCACCGCGCTTGGCGTTGGTCAGGGCCTGGCGACGATCCGCTGCACACCAGACCGAGATCATGTCGGTGTAGTCCTTGCTGCCCAGGCCCATGCGCGGAAACGCCAGGTACTCGACGGTGATGCCGTTGCGGTTGAGTTCGGCGATGTCCTGGTGCAGCTTGCGGCAGTAACCACACTCGATGTCGGTGAACACGCTGATGGTGTACTTGGCGTTCGGCGCGGCAAACACGATGCGATCGCCGTGGTTGGCCTTGGCCAGCAGGCCGCGGCGGTAACCAAGCAGGCCCTCGCTGTTGGCCGGGCCCTTGGCGCGGGTGTCGTAAGGCTGCGACTGGAACAGGTAGCGGCCGTCATCGGACACGTACAGCAGCTGGCCGGAAACGACGACCTCGCGGAAGCCGGGGAACGGCGCGGCACCGATGTAATCGACCTGGAAACCCGGATTGAGCGCGGTCAACGCGGCACGTACCGCCTGGTCGGCCGGCGCGTTGGCGGCCGGGCTGGCCTTGGCCGCAGCGGCAGCAGGCGCCTTGGCGGCCGGCGGAGCCGGCTGGGCGCAGGCGGTCAGGCTGAGCGCACCGAACACGGCGGCGATGGCAAATCGGAGCATGGAGCGATCCGCAACAGAAGAAGACTCCGGATTCTGACACAGCCGCCGGTACCGGGCCGCGCCGCCCGGCACGGCCCCGGGCAGCGATTCAGCCCGGCGCTCAGCCGCGCGGATGGTGGCGGGCGTGCAGCTTCTGCAGATGCTCGCGCGCTACCAGGGTGTAGATCTGGGTGGTCGACAAGGAACTGTGGCCGAGCAGCATCTGCAGCGCGCGCAGGTCGGCACCGCGGTTGAGCAGATGGGTGGCGAAGCTGTGGCGCAGGCCATGCGGGCTGATCCGCGCCGGGTCGATGCCGGCCACCTGCGCGTGGCGCTTGACCAGGTGCCAGAACGCCTGCCGGGTCAGCGCATGCAGCGTCGGCTCGATGAACAACGGGGTCTGCCCATCGGCCAGGGCGTGCACCTTGCCCTTGCCGACCAGCAGCGGGCGCGACTGCTGCAGGTAACGCTCCAGCCAGTGCTGCGATTCCTCGCCCAGCGGCACCAGCCGTTCCTTGCTGCCCTTGCCGGTGACCCGCAACACGCCCTGGCGCAGGTTGACTGCCGTGGCCGGCAGCAGCACCAGCTCGCTCACGCGCAGGCCGGCGGCGTACATCAGCTCCAGCATGGCGCGGTCGCGCAGCCCCAGCGGGCTGTCGATGTCCGGTGCCGCCAGCAGCGCATCGATCTGGCTCTCGGCCAGCGCCTTGGGCAACAGCCGCGGCAGCTTCGGGGGGTCGAGCAGCGCACTGGGGTCTTCGCTGCGTTCGCCACGGCGCACGCCATCGGCGAAGAACGCCCGCAGCGCCGACAGCAGGCGCGCGTTGCTGCGCGGCGACCAGCCGTGGCGGGTGCGCCAGGCCAGGTAGTCGAACAGCCCGGGACGTTCGATGCCGGCCAGGCCACCGTCGCGTCCATCCATCCAGCGCGCCAGCCCTTCCAGGTCGCGGCGATAGCTGTCCAGGGTGGCGCGGGCCAGGCCGTTCTCGGCCCAGATCGCATCGAGGAAGCGCTGGATGCGCACACTGTCGTCGGCGCGCAGCTCGGGCAGTTGCTGGACCAGCTGGCGGCGTTCGGCGGGGGTGGAAACAAGGGCCATGCATGCAGGATACGAGGGCCACTGCGGGCACGGCCAGCTTTGCGTATGCTCGGCGCATGTCCCGCCCTGCCACCGACACGGCCCCTGCGGCCGCTACCGAAACGCTCCGTCCGCGCGCGCTGCTGTCCTGGCGCATGCTGGCGATGGTCTACGACGCGCTGCCGGTGCTGGCGCTGTGGATGCTGGCCGGCACGCTGTTCACCCTCGCCTACACCTTCAGCGGCCACGCGCAGCGCGAGAACATCGCACCGTTCAGCGCCTGGCAGTGGCTGCTGTGGGCGGTGTGCTGGGCGATCACGGGGTGGTATGCCACGGCCAGCTGGCGCCGTGGCGGACAGACGCTGGGCATGCGGCCGTGGCGGCTGAAACTGCAGTCGCGCGATGGCACGTCGTTGCGGCGCGGCCAGCTGTGGCTGCGCTTCGCGGTGGGGACGCTGTCGCTGCTGCTGGGCGGCCTGGGATTCTGGTGGGCCTGGGTCGACCGCCAACGCCTGACCTGGCACGACCGCGCCAGCGGCACCCGCCTGGTGCGCATGCCCAAGCGGTGATGCACGATCTGTAGAGCCGAGCCCATGCTCGGCTGGCAGGCGGTGCGCAAAAAGCAGCCGAGCATGGGCTCGGCTCTACAGAATCCAGCACGCTGGGCCGGGATGCTGGTGGTCGTGGTACGGATGCCGAAGCGGTGGATTGCCCCGGTAGCGCCGGGCATGGCCCCGCGCTACCAGAATCAGCCCGACTTGCGCCGGAACAACAGTCCGGACACGGCCAGCATGACGATCGGCGGCAGCGCATAGGCAATGCGGTAATCGAACTTCAGCGCACCGGCCATGCGGCCGAAGAACAGCTGCAGCAGCCAGAAGCCCAGTGCAAACAGGATGCCCAGGAACAGGCGCTTGCCCATGCCGCCGCTACGCAGCGACCCGAACGCGAACGGCACCGCGGCCAGGCACAGCGCCAGCACGTTCACCGGGTAGAACCAGCGGCTCCAGTAAACATCCTCGAAATCGCGCGCATCCAGCCCGTTGCGCTGGCGATAGGCAATGCTGGTACTCAGCTCGGCCACGCTGAGGTTTCGCGGCTTGGCGATGCCGGTGGCCAGCGCCGCCGGATCCAGCTTCGAGTTCCACGGCTCACGCGCCACTTCCTGGCGGGTGGCCGAGCGCTCGCCGAAGGTGTCGCGACGCACCCCGGTCAGCACCCAACCGTCCTTGTCGTGCTCGGCGGTGGCGGCATGGGTCAACGAGGCGATATTGCCGTCTTCGGCGATCCGGTACAGGCGCACGTCACGCAGGATCAGCCGCGTGCCCTTGTCGCCCACCAGCTGTTCCTCGCCGCTCTGGGCGTTGAGGAAGGTGTCGCCTTCGCGTGCCCATAGGCCGGAGTAGCGGGTGGTGGAGATGTCCCGCCCCCACTTGGCACTGGCCTTCAATGCATCGGCACGGTCCTGTCCCCACGGGCCCAGCGTCTCGGCGCTGAGCACCATCACTGCGGTCAGCAGCGACAGCGCGATCGCCACCGACACGCTCAGGCGCTTGCGCGACAGGCCCAGCGCACGCAGTGCGGTCAGCTCCGAGGTCGCGGCCAGCTGGCCCAGGCCCATCAGCGCGCCGATCACCGCGGCGGTCGGGAACATCGTGTAGGCGCGGCGCGGCACCGTGTACAGCACCCAGGCGGCGGCATGGCCCAGGGTGTAGCCGTTCTTGCCGATGTCCTTGAACTCGCCGGAGAACGCCATCACCACGTCCAGGCCGACCAGCACCGCCCAGGTCAGCAGCACCGTGGTGAACACCGACTGGCCCAGGTACAGATCGAAACGCATCGGGCGCAGCCTCATGCGCGGGCTCCCTTCGAGCGGCCCAGGCGGCCATCACGTGCATACATCCAGATCGCCAGCGCCAGCAGCGGCACGGTCAACCACCACAGGCCGAGCGCGGCCGGAATCTTGCCGTTGGCGATCCAGCCACTGCCGATGAACATCAGGTTGGTGCCCACCATGTAGGCCATCAGGGCCAGCATCATGCGGCCGTAGCGCTGCTGGCGCGGCGAGCTGCGGCCCAGCGGCACGGTCAGCAGGGCGAAGGCCAGCGCGATCAGCGGCGGTGCCAGGCGGCGGTGCAGCTGCGCCTGCGCCTGCGGGCGCTCATCGCCGATCAGCTGCAGGGTCGGCATCAGTTCCGGGTCGTCCTCGGTGCGGGTCTGTGCACCGTCGGGCAGGGCCACGTCGTTGCGGGCAAAGGTCGCCAGCCGGTAATCCAGCGCGCCGGCCACCGGGCCTTCCACCTGGTGGCCATCATCCAGCTCCAGGAAGCGCTGGCGGGTGCCCTCGAAGAACATGCGGCCGCCATTGGCGGACACCACTTCCAGGCGGTCATCCTTCTGGCGCTGCAGGAACACCTTGCCCAGCTGGGTGCCATCGGGCGAGATCGAGGACAGGTACACCACGCCGCCATTGGGCAGCGGGGTGAAGCGGCCCGGCTCCAGGCCGGCCATCAGCACGCTGCGGTTGGCCTCGATGATCATCTGCTCGGCCATCCGGCCGGCCCACGGGCCCAGCCACAGCGAGCAGGCGCCGACCAGCAGCACCACCGGCACCACCAGCATCAGCAGTGGCCGCAGCAGCCGCTTGGGCCCCACGCCAATGGCGGTGATGACCGCCATCTCCGAGTCGCGGTAGAGCCGGGCCACGGCCAGCAGCAGGCCCAGCATCAGCGCCAGCGGCAGGATCAGCGGCAGGTAGGCGATGAACTGCAGGCCCAGCTGGGAGAACAGCAGCTTGGCCGGCAGGCGTCCGTCGGCGATGTTGCCGAGGATGTCCACCAGCACGCCGCCCACGCTGACCACCAGCAGGACGATCAGGGTAGCCAGGAAACTCTGGACGAAATCGCCCAGCAGGTATCGGTCGAGCTTCAGCATGGGGCGGTGGTTTAAACTCTGGGGTTCGTTCGCGGTGCCGCCCAGTCTACTGTCTGGGCGTAAACGGCCTGCGATTGTACGGACTCGCCAATGGAATCTGCTCAATGGCCCTCGAATTCACCCTGAACCACGTTGCTCCGGCCGCCGCCACCGTTGATTGCCTGGTGGTCGGCGCGTATGCCGACCATACCCTGACCCCGGCCGCGGAGGCCCTGGACGCCGCCAGCGGTGGCCGCCTGGCCGCCCTGGCCCAGCGTGGCGACCTGTCCGGCAAGACCGGCGCGACCACCCTGCTGCACGACCTGCCGGGCGTGACCGCGCCGCGCGTGCTGGTGGTCGGCCTCGGCGACGCCGCCCGCTTCGGCGTGCCGCAGTACCTGAAGGCCGTGGGCGACGCGGTGCGCGCGCTGAAGGCCGGCGCCGCCCGCAGCGCGCTGTTCACCCTGTCCGAAGTGGCCATCAAGGACCGCGACGCGGCCTGGGCGATCCGCCAGGCAGTGATCGCCGCCGATCACGCCGCCTACCGCTACACCGCCACCCTGGGCAAGAAGAAGGCCGACGATGCCGGCCTGGCCCAGCTGGCCGTGGCCGGTGACGACGCCCAGGCCCTGGCCCAGGGCCAGGCCATCGCCGCCGGTGTCGAGTTCGCCCGCGAGCTGGGCAACCTGCCGCCGAACTATTGCACCCCGGCCTATCTGGCCGACGTGGGCGTGAAGTTCGCCGGCGAGCACAAGGGTGCCGAAGCCGAGATCCTCGACGAGCACCAGATGGAAGCGCTGGGCATGGGCTCGCTGCTGGCCGTGGCCCGCGGTTCGGCCAACCGCCCGCGCCTGGTCGTGCTGAAGTGGAACAATGGCGGCGACGCCAAGCCCTACGTGCTGGTCGGCAAGGGCATCACCTTCGATACCGGTGGCGTCAACCTGAAGACCCAGGGCGGCATCGAAGAGATGAAGTACGACATGTGCGGCGGCGCCAACGTCATCGGCACCTTCGTCGCGGCGGTCAAGGCCAAGCTGCCGCTGAACCTGGTGGTGGTGGTGCCGGCGGTGGAAAACGCCATCGACGGCAACGCCTACCGTCCTTCCGACGTGATCACCTCGATGTCGGGCAAGACCATCGAAGTCGGCAACACCGACGCCGAAGGCCGCCTGATCCTGTGCGACGCGCTGACCTACGCACAGCGCTTCGAGCCGGCCGCGCTGGTCGACGTCGCCACCCTGACCGGTGCCTGCATGGTCGCCCTGGGCCACCAGACCGCCGGCCTGATGAGCAAGCACGACGACCTGGCCAACGAGCTGCTGGCCGCCGGCGAGCACGTGTTCGACCGCGCCTGGCGCCTGCCGCTGTGGGACGAGTACCAGCCGATGCTGGATTCGACCTTCGCCGACGTCTACAACATCGGCGGCCGCTGGGCCGGCGCGATCACCGCCGGCTGCTTCCTGTCGCGCTTCACCGAAGGCCAGCGCTGGGCCCACCTGGACATCGCAGGCGTCGCCAGCGATGAAGGCAAGCGTGGCATGGCCACCGGCCGCCCGGTCGGCCTGCTGAGCCAGTGGCTGCTGGACCAGGTCGCCCGCGCCTGATGCCGTACCCGACCCTGGCCGGCAGACGCCGGCCGGGGCCTCGCCCGGCACTGCCGGGCCCTTGCCTGACCCGGACCCTGCCATGCCCCGCGCCGACTTCTACCTGATCGCCAAGCCCCGCTTCCTGACCGAGCCGTTGCGCCTGGTCTGCGAACTGGCGCGCAAGGCCAACGACGCCGGGCTGTTCACCCTGGTGCTGGCCCGTGACCAGGCCCAGGCCGAGGAACTGGACGAGCTGCTGTGGGCGTTCGACAACGATGCCTACATCCCGCACCAGATTGCCGGCGAAGACATGGACGAGGAAGAGGCCCTGGTGCTGATCGCCGTACCCGGCACCGACGCGCCGGCACGCCCGCTGGTGATCAACCTGCGCGATGAGCCCTGGCTGGGCCAGTGCGAGCGTGTGCTGGAAGTGGTCCCGGCCGATCCGGAAGCGCGCGAACCGCTGCGCGAGCGCTGGCGCCAGTACAAGGCCGCCGGTTACGACCTCAACAAGCACGACATGTGAGCCCGGCGAGGACCCCTTGATGCGCCTGCTGATCGCCCTGATTCTTCCCTGGCTGTCCTTCTTCACCATCGGCCGGCCGCTGGCCGGGATCGTCTGCCTGATCCTGCAGATCACCCTGATCGGCTGGCTGCCCGCCGCCATCTGGGCCGCCTACGCGGTCAGCCAGTACCACACCGACCAGAAGATCCGCCGCGCCCTCGGGTCGCGCTGATCTCCCTTCCGCCTTGATTACCGGTTCCCCCGCATGACCCAACTCGCCTCCAGCTACGACCCGACGTCCTTCGAGACCGACCTCTACGAGGCCTGGGAGAAGGCCGGCCACTTCAAGCCGTCCGGCACGGGCGAGCCGTACACCATCCTGCTGCCACCGCCGAACGTGACCGGCACCCTGCACATGGGCCATGCCTTCCAGCAGACCCTGATGGATGCGCTGGTGCGCTACCACCGCATGCGCGGCTACGACACGCTGTGGCAGGTCGGTACCGACCATGCCGGCATCGCCACCGAAATGGTGGTCAGCCGCAACCTGGCGCTGGAAGGCAAGGGCGAGACCCGCGATTCGCTGGGCCGCGAAGGCTTCATCGGCAAGGTCTGGGAGTGGAAGCAGCAGTCCGGCGACACCATCGAACGCCAGATGCGCCGCCTCGGCACCTCCGCCGACTGGTCGCGCAGCACTTTCACCATGGACCCGCAGCCATCGGCGGCGGTCAACGAGGCCTTCGTGCGCTGGTACGAGCAGGGCCTAATCTACCGCGGCCAGCGCCTGGTGAACTGGGACCCGGTGCTGAAGACCGCCATTTCCGACCTGGAAGTGGAGAGCGCCGAGGAAGACGGCTTCCTGTGGTCGATCGCCTACACGCTGGATGACGGCCTGAGCTACGAGCACGTCGAGCGCGATGCCGACGGCGTGGAAACCCTGCGCGAAACCCGCGACTACCTGGTCGTTGCCACCACCCGCCCGGAAACCCTGCTGGGCGATACCGCGGTGATGGTGCACCCGGAAGACGAGCGTTACGCGCACCTGATCGGCAGGAACGTGGTGCTGCCGTTGACCGGCCGGCGCGTGCCGGTGATCGCCGACGACTACGTGGACCGCGCGTTCGGCACCGGCGTGGTCAAGGTCACCCCTGCACATGATTTCAACGACTATGAAGTGGGCGTGCGCCACAGCCTGCCGATGATCAACCTGTTCACCCCGGTGGCGGCGCTGAACGAGAACGCGCCGGAACGCTTCCGGGGCCTGGACCGCTATGAAGCACGCAAGGCCGTGCTGGCCGAGCTGGAAGACCTGGGCATCCTGGTCGAGACCAAGGCGCACAAGCTGCAGGTGCCGCGTGGCGACCGAACCGGCCAGGTGATCGAGCCGTACCTGACCGACCAGTGGTTCGTGAAGATGGACGACCTGGCCAAGCGTGGCCTGGACCTGGTCGAGGACGGAAGCATTGCCTTCGTGCCGCCGAACTGGATCAACACCTACCGCCACTGGATGAACAACATCCAGGACTGGTGCATCAGCCGCCAGCTGTGGTGGGGCCACCGCATCCCGGCGTGGTTCGATGCCGCCACCGGCAGCTGCTACGTCGGTCGCAGCGAAGAGGAAGTGCGGGCCAAGCACAACCTGGGCAGCGAGGTGGTGCTGAACCAGGAAAGCGACGTGCTGGAGACCTGGTTCTCCTCGCAGCTGTGGCCGTTCTCCACCCTGGGCTGGCCGAACGAACAGGCCATGGCCGAGCGCGGCTTCGACCGTTACCTGCCGTCGTCGGTGCTGATCACCGGCTTCGACATCATCTTCTTCTGGGTGGCGCGCATGATCATGGCCACCGACAACCTGGTCGGGAAGATCCCGTTCAAGGACGTGTACTTCACCGGCCTGATCCGCGACGGCCAGGGCCAGAAGATGTCCAAGAGCAAGGGCAACGTGCTCGACCCGCTGGACATCATCGACGGCATCACCATCGACGACCTGGTCGCCAAGCGCACCGGCGGCCTGATGCAGCCGAAGATGGTGGAGAAGATCGAGAAGGCCACCCGCAAGGAATTCCCGGACGGCATTGCTGCCCACGGTGCCGATGCGCTGCGCTTCACCATCGCCGCGCTGGCCACCCACGGCCGCGACATCAAGTTCGACATGAACCGCGCCGAGGGCTACAAGAACTTCTGCAACAAGCTGTGGAACGCCAGCCGCTTCGCGCTGATGAACACCGAAGGTGCGGCGTTCACCGGCGTGCCGACCCCGCGCACCGATGCCGAGCGCTGGATCCTTTCGCGCCTGGCCGCCACCACCGCCGAAGCGCAGGGCCATTTCGCCGCGTACCGCTTCGACCTGCTGGCGCAGTGCCTGTACGAGTTCGCCTGGAACGCGTTCTGCGACTGGTTCCTGGAGCTGAGCAAGCCGGCACTGAACGGTGCCGACGCGGCTGATGCCGAAAGCACCCGCCACACCCTGCTGTACGTGCTGGAAGCGCTGCTGCGCCTGCTGCACCCGCTCACCCCGTTCATCACCGAACAGCTGTGGCAGCAGCTGGCCCCGCGCCTGGGCCTGGCCGAAACCACGCTGTCGCTGCGGCCGTATCCGACCGCCGCCGAATTCGCCGGTGATTTCGCCCAGGCCGAGGCCGACGTGGAATGGCTGAAGGCGGTGATCAGTGCGGTGCGTCGCGTGCGCAGCGAATTGAACGTCGCGCCGTCCAGGCAGGTGCCGCTGCGCCTGCAGGCCGGCCTGGAGCAGGACCGCGTGCGCATCGAACGCTTCAGCGCCTCGCTGTCGTTCCTGCTGAAGCTGGACAGCATCCAGTGGCTGGCCGAGGGCGAAAGCGCACCGCCGGCGGCCGCCGCGATCGTGGGCGAGCTGAAGCTGCTGGTGCCGCTGGAAGGCCTGGTCGATCTCGATGCCGAGCGCGCGCGCCTGGACAAGGAGATCAAGCGCGTGGAAGGTGAGCAGGAAAAGAGCGAAACCAAGCTGGCCAGGTTCACCGACAAGGTGCCACCGGCCGTGGTCGACCAGGAGCGCGTGCGCCTGGTCGACTGGAACACCCAGCTGGCCGGCCTGCGCGAGCAGCGCGCGAAGCTGTAACGTCGCGCTCTGGTGCGTGCCAACCAAGGTTGGCACCTACCACGGCGGGAGAGGTTGGCACCCACCGAAGCGGAATCGGAAACGCCGGGCGATGCCCGGCGTTTCCATTTGCCCCGCATGGCATCATCGGCGGATGCCGCTTTCCATCTTCCTGCTCGTCCTCGCTGCCGCGGCGCTGCATGCCAGCTGGAATGCGATCGTCAAGCGCGGCCCGGACAAGTTCCTCGGTACCGTGCTGGTGACCGGCAGTGCCGCGTTGCTGTCGGCCGCCGCCCTGCCCTTCCTGCCCTTCCCGGCCGCGCACAGCTGGCCCTGGCTTGCTGCGTCGGTGCTGCTGCAGGTGACCTACTACGGGCTGGTCGCGCGTTGTTACCAGCAGGTCGACATGAGCCTGGCCTACCCGCTGATGCGTGGCAGCGCGCCGATCCTGGTCGCACTGGCCGGCACCCTGCTCGGTGAGCCATTGCCCGCCGCAGCGTGGCTGGGCGTGGTGCTGGTGAGCACCGGCATCCTGTGCATGGCACTGGGGGCGCGCGGCGGCCAACTGCGCCTGCCGCTGCTGACCGCAGCGATGATCGCCACCTACACGCTGGTCGATGCGCAGGGTGCGCGCCAGTCCGGCAGCGCGCTCAGCTACACGTTGTGGTTGTTCCTGCTGTCGGGCATCCCGCTGCCGCTGTGGGCGTTGTATACGCGCGGCGGCGCGGTACTGGACTATGCGCGGCAGCATTGGCCGCTGGGACTGGCCGGTGGCGTCGGCACCACCGCCTCCTATGCGATGGCGTTGTGGGCCATGACCCAGGCGCCGGTGGCAATGATCTCGGCGCTGCGCGAATCCTCGATCCTGTTCGCGCTGCTGATCTCGGTGTTCCTGCTGCGCGAGCGGGTGCCGCGCACGCGCTGGCTGGCAGCGTCGCTCATCGTGGGCGGCGTGCTGGCGTTGCGGCTGGCGTGAGCGACGCATCGGTAGTGCCGGCCGCTGGCCGGCAACCCGTCTGCGTTACAGCGGCGGCATTTCCTGCAGATCGCCGTCGACCAGCTCGATCGCCATCACGACCGCATCCTCGCGGCCCTGTGCAGCCGGGTAGTAGCGCGGGCGGCGGCCGATCTCGTTGAATCCTTCGCTGTGATACAGCGCCAGCGCCGGCGTATTGGACGGACGCACTTCCAGGAAGACGCGCTGTGCGCCACGGTCGGCGGCCAGCTGCACCAGCGCGCGCAGCAGCTGGCGGCCCAGCCCGCGCGACTGTGCCAGCGGATCGATGCAGATGTTCAGCACGTGCGCTTCATCGGCGGCGATGCTGAGCACGCCATAGCCGACCAGCAGGCCATCGCGCTCCATCGCCAGGCCGGGATAGCCGGCACGCAGGCAGTCGATGAAGATGCCGCGGGTCCAGGGAAAAGGGTAGCCGCGCAGTTCGATCGCCATTACCGCATTGAGGTCGCTCTCGCGCAACGCACGCAGGCTGACCGGGCCGGGCCGGGTGACCGCGCTCATGGCGTGCCCCGCTTGCGCAGGGCACGCAGCTGCGGCCACAGCGCACGCTTGGCGGCCGGGTCGTGGCGCAGCTGGTCCAGCGGCCAGCTGTCCATCAACCGCTGCGTAGCCGGGTCGTTCGGGTTGCAGCCGGACGCACGCAGCAGCGCGATCTGCAGGCGATCCGGCAGGCGGACCACCGGCTGGCGCGCGTTGCCGCTGGGCATCGGGCGCTCAGCCGCCGGCACGGTATCCGGGGCACTGACCGGCGTTTCGCGGCGCGGCGGTGCCGGCCGTTCCGGGCGGGCTGCGGGCGCCACCCCGGCATGCTGTTCGCGCGACGGCACGGGGGCCCGCGCCGGTTCCGGCGGGGCGACGCTGGCCTCGGCTTCGGCCACGCTCAACTGCAGCGCGGCATCCAGCTCGGCAGCCAGCTGGCCATCGTGATAGACGGTGTAGCCCATGGCCTGCAGCCAGGCCTGCTGGGCCGGTGACCACAGCACGGGCAGGTCCTCGCTCACGCGGCCTCGGACTTCTTGCGCAGGCGCTGCACGGCCCACATCACCGGGCCGGACAAGGCGTACAGGATGCCGACCGCGAACAGCACGCGCGGCAGGTCGATGACCGCAATCGCGATCGCCACCGGCACCAGTGCCAGCACCAGGAACGGCACGCGGTCCGAACGGGTGCCCTTGGCAGCGCCACCCTTGAAGCTCCAGAAGCGGATGCGGCTGACCATCAGCAGCGCAGCGATGATCGTCACCGCCAGCGCCACGTAGCGCAGCTGGTTGCCGTCCCAGCCCAGGTTGCCATCGGCGAACGCCCAGACGAAGGACATCATCAGGCCCGCTGCTGCCGGGCTGGCCAGGCCGACGAACCAGCGCTTGTCGACCACCGCCACCTGGGTATTGAAGCGGGCCAGGCGCAGCGCCGCGCAGGCCGCATACAGGAAGGCCACGGCCCAGCCGACGCGGCCGAGCAGCGGATCGTCGAACTTCAGCCACGACAGCGACCAGTGGTACATCACCAGCGCCGGGGCCATGCCGAAGCTGACCAGGTCGGCCAGCGAGTCGTACTGCACGCCGAATTCGCTGCTGGTACCGGTCAGGCGCGCCACGCGCCCGTCCAGGCCATCCATCACCGCCGCCACGAACACGGCGATGCTGGCATTGACGAAATCCCCGTTGGCCGCGGCGATGATCGCGTAGAAACCGGCGAACAGGCCGGCGGTGGTGAACAGGTTGGGCAGCAGGTAAATCGTGCGCGAGCGCGGCGGCGGTGTGATCGGGTCCATGGAATCCAGTTTAATCGACTTGCCAGCGGTCGGCGCCAATGCTGCAATCGGCGTTCTGCGCCCATTCCGTGGAGTCTGCCATGCGTGCCCTGTCCTGCCTTGGATGCCTGCTGCTGTTGGCCAGTGCCAACGCCGTGGCCGGCCCCGTCTACAAATGGAAGGACGCCCATGGCGTAACCCAGTATTCGGAGACCCCGCCGGCGGGCAAGAAGTTCGAGACCCGCGAGCAGGCCCGCACCCCGCAGGCCGCAGCCAGCACCGAGACCCCGGCCGCGCCGGTCCCTGGGCAGTGCAGCACGGCCCGGGCCAACCTGGCCCTGCTGGACGGCGGTGGCCAGGTGATGCAGGACACCGATGGTGATGGCAAGGCCGATACCCCATTGACTCCGGAGCAGCACACCGCGCAGAGGGGATTGGCGGAGGCCGCCATCAAGGCGTACTGCCCACCGGCCGGTTAAGGGTATCGGCAGGGCTGCGCCCTGCACCTGCAGAGGCAACAGCAAGGGCAACAGCCGGCTCTGGGCTATCTGTGGGTTGGGCGGGGCGGTGTCGGTGGTAGATCCACGCCATGCGTGGATGAAATCTGTCAGATCTCGAATTGAATTCGGGGTCAGATCCGTTTTCCTGCGGAAAACGGATCTGACCCCAGGAGCCATTCCGACAGCTCGCAGGAAACTGTCGAAGGCGGGGTGGGTCCGGCGGCAGGGGTGTGAGCGCCATGGGCCCGAGGCATGCCTCGGGCGGGTTGGGCAGGACGCTCAACACCGGTCTTGCCGTGTGCGCAGGACAGCGCACACGAGCAAGGCGCGACCAAGCCCCCAGGGATGGGTTTACGGCGTCCCCTGCCGCCGGACCCACCCCGCCATCTCCCAGGAACCCCGTTTTTGCTGTTGCTGTTGCTGTTGACGTTGCTTGAGGCGGGTGCAGGGCGCAGCCCTGCCGATACCCCTCCCCCCGGCCGGGCTGGCAGAATAGAGGTCTCTGCCGTTATCCGAAGCCGACGATGCGCCTCTCCCAGTTCCACCTGCACACCACCAAGGAAACCCCCAGCGACGCCGAGCTGACCAGCCATCGGCTGATGCTGCGCGCGGGCATGATCCGCAAGCTGGCATCGGGCCTGTACACCTGGTCGCCGCTGGGCCTGCGCGTGCTGCGCAAGGTCGAGCGCATCGTGCGCGAGGAAATGGACCGGGCCGGTGCCGTGGAATTCCAGATCCCGACCATCCAGCCGAAGGAACTGTGGGAGCAGACCGGCCGCTGGCAGAAGTTCGGCCCGCAGCTGCTGAAGATCAAGGACCGCAAGGACCAGGTGTTCTGCTACAGCCCGACCGCCGAAGAAGCCGCCTGCGACTTCGCGCGCAGCGAGCTGTCCAGCTACAAGCAGCTGCCGGTGAACTTCTACCAGGTGCAGACCAAGTTCCGCGACGAGATCCGCCCGCGCTTCGGCGTGATGCGTTCGCGCGAGTTCCTGATGAAGGACGCCTATTCGTTCCACCTGCACGATGAGTGCCTGGTGCGCGAATACGAGAACATGAAGTCGGCCTACAGCCGCATCTTCACCCGCCTCGGCCTGGATTTCCGCATGGTGCAGGCGGACTCCGGTGCCATCGGCGGTGATGCGTCGCAGGAATTCCACGTCATCGCCGATTCCGGCGAGGACGCGCTGGTGTTCTCCACCGGCTCGGACTACGCAGCCAACATGGAAGCGGCGATTGCCGCCGACCCGGCGCCGCGTGCGGCCGCCACCGAAACGATGCGCAAGGTGGATACCCCCACCCAGAAGACCTGCGAGGACGTCGCGGCGCTGCTCGGCATCGACCTGCAGCGCACGGTGAAGTCGGTGGCGCTGATCGCCGGCGAAGGCAAGGCACAGCAGTTCGTGCTGGCGCTGGTGCGTGGCGACCATGAGGTCAACGAGATCAAGCTGGCCAAGGTCGCCGGCCTGGACGAGCAGCGCTTCGCCAGCGAGGCGGAAATCGCCGAGCACCTGGGCAGCGTGCCGGGCTTCCTTGGCCCGGTCGCCCCGGCCAAGGCCATCCGCGTGGTCGCCGATCGCGAAGTGGCGGCGATGGCCGACTTCGTCGTCGGCGCCAACGAAGCCGGTTTCCACCTGGCCGGCGTCAACTGGGGCCGCGACCTGCCGGAACCGGAAGTGGCCGACATCCGCAACGTGCGGGCCGGCGACCGTGCCGTGGACGGCGGTGAACTGAAGATCGCACGTGGCATCGAAGTCGGCCATGTGTTCCAGCTCGGCCGCAAGTACGCCGAAGCGCTGGATGCCACCGTGCTGGACGAGAACGGCAAGGCCGCGGTGATGGCGATGGGGTGCTACGGCATCGGCATCTCGCGCGTGGTGGCTGCCGCGATCGAACAGAACCATGACGATGCCGGCATCATCTGGCCGGACGCGATGGCGCCGTGGCAGGTGGTGGTGTGCGTGATCAACCCGAAGGGCGATGCGGCCGTGGCCGACGCCGCTGCCAACCTGCTGCAGGAGCTGCGCGACGCGGGCCTGGACGCTGCACTCGACGACCGCGGCCTGCGCCCGGGCGCGATGTTCGCCGACATGGAGCTGATCGGTATTCCGCATCGCGTGGTGGTCAGCGAACGCGGCCTGGCCGCTGGCACCTACGAGTACCGCTCGCGCCGCGCCAGCGACGCGGAGAACCTGGACAAGGCCTCCCTGCTGCAGCGTCTGCAGGGCTGATCAGGAAAAGACCGGGGCCTGCCCCGGTCTTTTTTTTTGCCCGCGCCCTTCCCCGATATTGCAGCGGACATAATCCGGTCAAAATCACCGCGACGGCGTCTGCATGCCGCCACGCCATGACCCGCCTGCATTTGTGCTGTGATTAATTCATCTCTATTCTGTCCGCCGACGCCATGGACTGGCTTGTCCCGTCCACACATTAGTTTCCGGAGTAACCGTAAATGAGCATTGACCTGACCGGCCTGTCAGCACGCGAGCTGGGCGCCCTGATCCGTACCGCCAAGAAGCAGCAGACCATCGTCGCCAAGCGCCGGCCGATCACCAAGGTCCGGGCCCAGCTGACCAAGCTGGCCAAGACCGAGGGTTACACCATCGAAGAACTGTTCGGCAGCGCCCCGGCCACGCGTGCCCGCAAGGCCGCCCCGGCCGCCAAGGCCCCGTCGAAGACCGCCGGCCGCAAGCTGGGCAAGGTTGCACCGAAGTACCGCAACCCGGCCAATCCGAAGGAAACCTGGACCGGCCGTGGCAAGCAGCCGCGCTGGATGGCTGAACTGACCGCCAAGGGCAACAAGAAGCCGGAAGATTTCCTGATCAAGAAGGCCTGAGGCCGGGATCAGGTTGGAATGAAAGACGCCGGCGGACGCCGGCGTTTTTCATTCTCCGGTGTGTGGACCGGGGTCCACACCCACCGACATCATCACAGGGTCTTGCGAGCGGGCATCAGCAGGTTGCCGAACAGCAGGCCGGCGACCAGCGCCATCACCACGTTGAGCACGGTGAGGAACACGCTCTGGCCGGCGCCGACATCCTGTTGTTGGACCAGGGTCAGCACACCGCGCAGGCTGGTGCTGCCGGGCACCATCATGATGATGCCGGGCAGGCGGATGATCGCGCCCGGACGCCCGATCAGGCGACCGAACAGATTGCCGCCCGCGGTCAGCAGCATCGCCGACAGGAAGATGCCGGCCGGCGCGCCCCAGGCATGGCCGCCGAACTTGGAGATCGCATAACCGGCCACCGAGGCGGCGATCACCCACGGGTAATCGCGCCGGTTGGCCTTGAACAGCATCGCGAACGCAAAGGCCGCGGTCAGCAGCGAACCCCACTCCACCCACGGCCCCTGCGGCCGCGCGGCGCGGATCACCGGATCCAGCCCGAGCACGTCGGCCAGGGTCACCGCGATCATCGCGCCGACGCTGAGCTTCATGATGGTGGTCAGCGCGCCGGCAAAGCGCGCGGTGCCCGACACCCAGTGCTGGCTGGCCAGCTCATTGACCGCATTGGTCAGCGACATGCCGGGCAGCAGCACCACCAGCGAGGCGATGATCACCGTATTGAGGTTGAGCGCGCCAATGAAGGACGCCACCAGGGTGGCGACCATGCCGGCCAGCAGCGCCGCCAGCGCCTCGGCCGCTTCGCGGGTGGCCGGGCGGCGGTCGGTGACCATGCCGAGCAGGCCGATCATCAGGCCGATGACACCGGCGGTGGCGATGTCCAGCCACGGCAGCTTCCACATGCCGGCCACGCCGGCCGCGCCGAGGGTGAATGACAGGATGGTGCGCAGCTTGCCGCGCCGGCCCGGATCCTTGTCCAGCTGGCGCAGCGCGGTATGGCCCTGGGCGATGCTCATCCGCCCGTTGGACACTTCTTCGGCGATATGGTCGGCGACGCTGAGCTTGTGCAGGTCGTTCTCACCGGGCGCCAGGCGGATCACGCGGGTGATGTCGCTGGAGCCGATCGCCTGCGCCGGATCGCTGAAGCTGAGGATGATACCGGTGGGATTCGACCACGGTTCACAATCCAGATCGAGCTGGCGGGCCAGTGCCACCACCGCCGTTTCCAGGCGCTGGGCCGTGGTGCCATAGCTGTGCAGGCGTCCGGCGATCTCGGAAACAAAGGCCACGCGCTGTGCGTAGGTGGCCTGGGGCGTGGGGATCGTGTGAGCGTCTGCGGACATGCGCCGTAGTATTACCTACGCTGGGGCCCACCGGAGAAATTCATCCGAGTTCGACGCGAAGCCCGATACAGAACGGTTATGCTGCGACCCGAATGGCCCACGTCACCCCGAACCTCGCCCCCCAGCTCGAACAGGATGCCCATGACCCGGGCCTGATCCACCTGTCCGGCACCTGGACCTTGAAGACCGCGCTGGCCGCGGCCGAGGTCCTGCACGGCGTTCCCGACAAGCTGACCGGCATCGATGCCACCGGCATCGAGCAGCTGGATTCGGCCGGCGTGCTGCAGGTGCTGCGCGTGGCCCACCGTGCCGATCTGCACGAAGACGCACTGCAGTTCCGCGCGGACCACCAGGCGCTGGTGTGCACCATCGAGGAAGTGGCCGACGACCGCCCCAAGCCCAAGCGCGATTTCGGCGTGCTGGCCGCGCTGGAACGGCTGGGTGTCAGCGTCCACGCCACTGGCCACAACATCAAGGCGCTGTGCAGTTTCCTCGGCGAGAACCTGGTCAAGGCGGCCCGGCTGGTCAAGGAACCCCGCCGCTTCCGGCTGACCGCCACCGTGCACCAGATGGAGCAGGTGGGGCTGGATGCGGTACCGCTGGTGGCGCTGCTGTCCTACCTGGTGGGCGCGGTGATCGCATTCCTCGGCTCGACCATCCTGCGCGACTTCGGCGCCGAGATCTACGTGGTCGAGCTGGTCAACATCGCCTTCCTGCGCGAGTTCGCGGTACTGCTGACCGCGATCGTGCTGGCCGGCCGCACCGCCAGTGCGTTCACCGCGCAGATTGGTGCGATGAAGGCACGCGAGGAGATCGATGCAATGCGCACGCTGGGCCTGGACCCGGTCGACCTGCTGGTGCTGCCGCGACTGCTGGCGCTGCTGGTCACCCTGCCCTTGCTGACCTTCATCGCGATGATCGCGGGCCTGGCCGGCGGCATCACCGTCGGCGCGTTCGACCTCGACATCCCGCCGCAGATGTACATCGCGCGCATGCACGAGACGATGGAAGTGCGGCACCTGCTGGTCGGCCTGTCCAAGGCACCCGTGTTCGCGCTGGTGATCGGCCTGATCGGCTGCCTGGAAGGACTGAAGGTCGAGGGCACCGCGCAGTCGGTCGGCGAGCGCACCACCTCCAGCGTGGTGCAGACGATCTCGCTGGTGATCATCATCGACGCCTTCGCGGCGTTGTGGTTCATGCACATGGACTGGTGACATGAGCACATCCGCCCTCCCCGACTCCATCGACATGCGCGACGACCAGGGCCACGAACTGGCCATCCGCGTGCGTGGCCTGGTCAACCGCTTCGGCAGCCAGACCGTGCACGAAGACCTGGACCTGGATGTGCGCCGCGGCGAAATCCTGGGCGTGGTCGGCGGCTCCGGTACCGGCAAATCGGTGCTGATGCGCTCGATCCTGGGCCTGCGCGTGCCCGATGCCGGGCAGATCGAAGTACTCGGCCGCGACGCGCGTGCCGACGACGCCGAGAGCCGGCTGCACATCGAGCGCAACACCGGCGTGTTGTTCCAGGATGGCGCCCTGTTCTCCTCGCTGACCGTGGGCGAGAACGTGCAGGTGCCGCTGAAGGAACACCATCGCGAGCTGCCCGAGCGCTGGCACTACGAACTGGCGCTGCTGAAAGTGAAGCTGGCCGGCCTGCCCGCCGATGCGATCAACAAGCTGCCCTCGCAGCTGTCCGGCGGCATGCGCAAGCGCGCCGGCCTGGCCCGGGCACTGGCGCTGGATCCGCCATTGCTGTTCCTGGACGAACCCACCGCCGGCCTCGACCCGATCGGCGCGGCCGCGTTCGACCGCCTGATCAAGACCCTGCAGGAAGCGCTGGGGCTGACCGTGTTCCTGATCACCCACGACCTGGACACGCTGTACGCGATCTGCGACCGGGTCGCGGTGATCGCCGACCGCAAGGTGGTGGCCAACGCACCCTTGCCTGACATCGAGAAACTGGATCATCCGTGGATCCAGGAATACTTCCACGGACCCCGCGCGCGCGCCGCGCGTGGCGAACAGATCGAGAGTGCCTGAGCCATGGAAACCAAAGCCAACTACGTGCTGATCGGCGCGTTCACCCTGATCACCGGCCTGGCCCTGCTGGCCTTCGGCCTGTGGGCCGCCAAATACTCCTCCGACCGTACCTGGCAGGAGTACCGCGTGGTGTTCCGCGAAGCGGTGACCGGCCTGTCGGTGGGCAGCCCGGTGCAGTACAACGGCATCGCGGTGGGCTCGATCACCGAACTGAACCTGGTGCCGGACGACCCGCGCCAGGTAGTCGCGCGCATCCGCCTGAACTCCAACACGCCGGTCAAGACCGATACCCGCGCCAAGCTGGCGATCACCAGCCTGACCGGCCCGTCGATCATCCAGCTCAGCGGCGGCACGCCGCAGTCGCCGGCGCTGACCACGGTCAACAAGGACCCGGCACCGATCATCCCGACCACGCCCTCTGCGCTGCAGAACATCACCGACGTCGCCAACCGCATCGTCGAGCGCATGGACCAGATCCTCAGCGACCGCAACGTGGCCTCGATCAACGCGACGCTGGCCAACCTGGAGACGATCAGCGGCGGCCTGGCCGACCGTGACCAGGGCACGCAGGCGCTGCTGCTCAGCGCGCGCGATGCCGCCCGCAGCCTGGACACCACGCTGAAGACCACCAACGGCACCATCGAGCGCCTGGACAGGAACCTGGTGCAGCAGCTGCCCGGCATCATCGACAAGCTCGACGCGACCCTGGCCAAGCTCGACTCGGCCGCCGGCAACGCCGATTCGATCCTTGGCGAGAACCGCGCCGCGATCAACAGCTTCGCCAACGATGGCCTCGGCCAGCTGGGCCCGACGCTTACCGAACTGCGCGGCCTGATCCGCGACCTGCGCCGGGTCAGCGACCGCCTCGAGAACAACCCCGCGCGCTACCTGCTGGGCCGCGACGCACCGAAGGAGTTCGAACCCAAATGAGCCCGACCACTCTTCCGCGCCTGCTGCTGGCCGCTTCGATGGTCACCCTGCTGGGGGGCTGCTCCATCCTCGGCAGCAGCGAGAAAACCGCGGTGACGCTGTACTCGCCGTCCGTGCAGGTCAAGGCGGACCCGGCGTGGCCGCAGGCCAGCTGGCAGCTGGTACTGGCCAAGCCCAGCGCCGCGCGCATGGTCGACAGCCCGCGCATCAATGTGCGGCCGACACCGTCGCAGCTTGAGATCTACAAGGGTGCCAGCTGGGCGCAACCGGCCACCGACATGATCGAAGACACCCTGCTGCGTGGCTTCGAGGATTCCGGCCGCATCCGCGGCGTGGCCCGCAGCACCGCCGGCATCCGCGCCGACTACAAGCTGTCCACCGATGTGCGCCGCTTCGAATCGGATTACCAGGGCCAGGCCACGCCCACCGTGGTGATCGAGGTCAACGCCAAGCTGATCCATGTCGCCGACCAGCGTGTGGTCGCTGACCGCACCTTCCGCCAGGCGCAGCCGGTCGGCAGCACCGACGTACCGGCGGTGACCGCCGCGTTCGAGCGTGGCCTGCAGCAGCTGGCGCAGGACGTGGTGGGCTGGACGCTGCAGAGCGGGCAGGCCGACCAGCCGACCGTTGCGCGCTGATCGCAGCATTCGCCGGGCATGTGGTTACGGGGTCAGGTCCCTTTCCGGCCGGAAAGGGACCTGACCCCTTCTTCGTCAACGCGGCGAAATCCAACGGAAGGTCAGGTTGATCCGCTCGCCGTGCACCCGCGCCATCTTCGGCAGCGCGTGCTGGTAGAAGCGCTGGGTCTGTCCGGCCATCAGCAGCAGGTCGCCGTGGCCCAGCACGAATTCAGCCTTGCGTGCCGGGTCGTCGCGGCGTCGCAGCAGGAATCGGCGCGCCGCGCCCAGGCTCAGCGACGCGATCACCGGAGCCGGACCCAGCTCCGGCTCGTCATCGCTGTGCCAGCCCATGTAGTCACCGCCACCGCGGTAGCGGTTCAGCAGCACGCTGTTGAAGCGGCCGTGGCCTTCGGCTTCCAGGCGCCCGCGCATGGCCTGCAACACCGGCGGCCAGGGGCGCGGCACGAACTCGGCACCGGAATAGCGATAGCGGGCCTGCGGGTCGCCGATCCAGCAGCTCAGCCGCGGCGAGTCCACCCAGTTGCCGAACATGCGGATGCGATGGGTTTCCCAGGGCACTTCGGCCTGCAGCGAATACAGCAGCTGGTCGGCCTCGGCCGCAGCCAGCCATCCCGGCAGGTGCAGGACATCGGCATCGGGCAGGTCGTGGGGGAACAGCATGGTCACACGCTAGCACGCCGCCGTTTGCCGTCATGGCCGCCAGCACCGAAAATGGCGCCATGACCGTTGCCCAGATGCTGATTCCGTCCTACCGCCCGCTGTCGCGAGGCCTCGCCCGATGAGCCTGCGCCAGTCGCTGTTCCCGTTGCTGCGCGCCGTGTTCCGGGCCTTGCCGTTGCCGCAGGCGCAGCGCGACCGGTTGCGCACCCGGCTGTTGGCACGGCATGGCGACTGGGTGCCGCCGCCCCCCAAGGGGCAGCAGGATGAGGGGGGCGCGCGCGCCAGTGCCCAGCTGCGCTGGCGTGCCGATGAACCGGCGATCGGCCACGTGCCATGGCGTGAGGGAGCATTGCCGTCACCCATGCCGGCGACGCTGGTCGCTTTCTACCTGCCGCAGTTCCATACCTTCCCGGAGAACGACGCCTGGTGGGGCAAGGGCTTTACCGAGTGGCGCAACGTCACCCGCGCCCTGCCGCAGTTCGAGGGTCACATCCAACCCCGCCTGCCGGCCGACCTCGGCTTTTATGACCTGCGCAACCCGCAGGTGATGCGTGACCAGGCACGCTTGGCTGCGGAGTACGGCATCGGCGCATTCTGCTTCTACTACTATTGGTTCAGCGGCCGCACCCTGATGGAGGACCCGCTGCGTCAATGGCTGGCCGATGACAGCATCGACCTGCCGTTCTGCCTGTGCTGGGCCAACGAGAACTGGGCACGACGCTGGGACGGCCGCGACGACGACATCCTGATCGGCCAGCAGCACAGCGCAGAGGACGATCTGGCCTTCATCGCACATGTCGCGCCCTACCTGCGCGACCGCCGTGCATTGAAGGTCGAGGGTCGGCCGATGCTGCTGGTCTATCGCCCGAACCTGCTGCCCGACGCCCGGGCGACTGCCGAGCGCTGGCGCCGCTGGTGCCGCGACAACGGCGTGGGCGAGATCCACCTGGCCTACGTCCAAGGCTTCGAGCGACCGGATCCGCGCGATATCGGCTTTGATGCCGCCGTCGAATTCCCGCCGAACATGAGTAACCCGCGCTCGTTGTCGGCACAGCAGTGGCTGCTCAATCCTGCCTTCAATGGCGATGTACGCGACTGGCGCGAACTGGCTGCAGAAATCGCAGCGCGGCCGCTTCCGGATTATCCGCTCTATCCCGGCGTGAACCCGGGCTGGGACAACGAGGCGCGTCGTTCCGGCCGCGGCCGCGTGTACCTGCACGCCTCACCCCGTGGCTACCGCGACTGGTTGCGCACCACGATCCATGAACGCCTGGCCCTGGCGCCTGCGCGCCAACGCATGGTCTTCATCAATGCCTGGAACGAATGGGCCGAAGGCGCGGTGCTGGAACCGGATGCCCGGCTTGGGCATGCCTGGCTTGACGCGACGCGCCAAGCGCTGTCCCCGGCTTCGCCCGCCGGCCCCCTGCGGGCCTGCCTGCTGATTCTCATTGATGATCCCGGGCTGATCGCTACAGCTTGCGAGGCCGCCAGCGGCCTGGGCGTGAGCTACCGTGTTTTCATTCCAATGGCGCAGCGCCCTCATGACGCTGCGGTCGATATCATCGGCCATGCGGGCAATGCCTTGTCCAGCATCGTGCAGGTCCTGGAGGCTTTTGGTCCGGATCCATCGTTGCTGGCCTGCTGGCTGGACCTCCGCGGAAGCGGCGAGGCAAGACCGCAGCTACCAGGAACGGCGGATCTCGACGCTGTGCTTCAACAGTTCGATGAGCAACCTGCGCTGGGCATGTTCGCGGCATCCACTCCGGAGGCCGTCGCCGTTACACGCCGTCATCTCCGCTGGGCGGCGCGGCTTGGGATGGCCGACGCCCCTACGCCGCAGACAGCAGGCACGATGTGGCTGCGGGCGTCGGCGTTGCGGTCACTGCTGGATGCGCACTGCTATCCCAGTGAGCTGGACAACGACAATGCACTTGATCCGGTCATGCAGTTGCTGCCGGACCTTGTTGCCAACGCCGGCTACGTCGTCGGAGGCGCACAACGCCAACCCTGAGGCTGGCGCTGCGCGGCAACATCATTGTCCTCAACGCCGGAACGCGACGCCGGTCTTTTCCTTCAGCTCTTCATCGCTGACATCCGGCGCGGCCTCCACCAGCAACAGGCCCTTTTCAGTCACGTCGAACACCGCCAGATCGGTGATGATGCGGTCGACCACGCCCACGCCGGTCAACGGCAGCGTGCATTCGGCCAGGATCTTGTGCTCGCCGTTCTTGGCAGTGTGCTCCATCAGCACCACAACGCGCTGCACGCCGGCGACCAGGTCCATTGCCCCGCCCATGCCCTTGACCATCTTGCCGGGCACCATCCAGTTGGCCAGGTCACCCTTGTCGGTGACCTGCATGGCGCCAAGGATGGCCAGGTTCACATGGCCACCGCGGATCATCGCGAAGCTGTCGTGGCTGCCGAAGTAGCTGGCACCGGCACGCGCCGTAACCGTCTGCTTGCCGGCATTGATCAGGTCCGCGTCGACTTCAGCGTCGGTCGGGAACGGGCCGATGCCGAGCAGGCCGTTCTCCGACTGCAGCCACACATCCACGCCTTCGGGAATGTGATTGGCAACCAGCGTCGGCAGGCCGATGCCCAGGTTCACGTAGGCGCCATCGATCAGCTCCTGGGCGGCGCGTGCCGCCATCTCGTCACGGGTCCACGCCATGTCAGTTGCCCTCCGCGCGGATGGTGCGCTGTTCGATTCGCTTCTCAGGATGCGCGTTGTGCACGATGCGGTGCACATAGATGCCTGGCAGGTGCACCTGGTCCGGGTCGATGGCACCGACCGGCACCACCTCCTCCACTTCCACGATGCAGACCTTGCCGGCCATCGCACAGGCCGGGTTGAAGTTGCGTGCGGTCTTGCGGAACACCAGGTTGCCGGCCTCGTCGGCCTTCCAGGCCTTGACCAGTGCCACATCGGCGCGCAGCGCCGTCTCCATCACGTAGTGCTTACCGTCGAACTCGCGGGTTTCCTTGCCCTCGGCAACCACCGTGCCATAGCCGGTGGCAGTGAAGAATGCCGGAATACCCGCACCACCGGCACGCAGGCGCTCGGCCAGTGTGCCCTGCGGGTTGAACTCCAGCTCCAGCTCACCAGCCAGAAACTGCCGTTCGAATTCCTTGTTCTCGCCCACGTAGGACGAAATCATTTTCTTGATCTGCCGGGTTTCCAGCAGCTGGCCCAGTCCGAAGCCATCGACACCGGCATTGTTGGAGATCACGGTCAGGCCCTTGACGCCACTGTCGCGCAGCGCAGCGATCAGCGCCTCGGGAATGCCACACAGGCCAAAGCCGCCCACGGCCAGGGTCTGTCCATCGGCGACCACCCCCTGCAGGGCCTCCGTCGCACTGGCGAAGCGCTTGCCGCGCTTTCCGCCGGAAGTCGATTGCTGCATTGCTCTACTGCCCTGCACGTTGAGGATGACCGCATTCTAGCCGGAGGCAACGAAAGAGCTGGATGCGCCGCAGCATTGCCGAGGCATCGCCAAGGGCTGCGTTGCATGGGGGTTTCTCCTGCCGGTGGTGGGCGCGGCGCCCGGCTCGCCCGCACTGATGGCCCGGACCTGCAACGAAGAGGGCCTGCTTCGCGGGACGGACGCGTGGCCGCTGGAAAAGGGTGAACGCTGCCTGTCAGATGTCGCGGCACGCAGCCATGCGGCGACAGGCGCGTCGCCAGGGTGAAATGCTCGGCCAGAAATTCCTGGCGGGGGGAAGCAACCGCGCCACAAGCCTGCGTCATCCCTGCAGCTGTCCGCGTCCGGCCATCGCCCGCCGGTCCTGCTCCGCCACGTCAAGTACGCCAGCAACGGCGTGATCGCGTTTGGCTGCCAGTGGCAGGAACTCCTGGGGCTGCTGCTGGCTCCCGGCCACTTGAGGGAGGCTGGCCTGGCCGTGATCGCCCAGCCAGCGGCCGTTTACCCGCTTGCCAAGCGGTACGGGCGCCCCCGCGTATCCGATACCCTCAGCCAATCGCCGGGAGTTGCGGAATGGAAACGATTCCCATACAGGACAAAGGCTACAATCAGTGGCTAAGCTCACATTGGATCTGACCGATGCCCCTGCCCGCCTTCAAGGCCTATGACATCCGCGGCCGCGTGCCGGAAGAACTGAACGAAGACCTGGCACGCCGGATCGGCACGGCCCTGAATGCACAGCTCGCTCCGGGCCCGGTGGTGCTGGGCCACGACGTCCGCCTGACCAGCCCCGCGCTGCAGGACGCGCTGGCGGCCGGCCTGCGCGGTGCCGGCCGCGAAGTCATCGACATCGGCCTGTGTGGCACCGAGGAGGTCTATTTCCAGACCGATCACCTGGGGGCTGCCGGCGGGGTGATGGTCACTGCCAGCCACAATCCAATGGACTACAACGGCATGAAGCTGGTCAAGGAGAACGCCCGGCCGATCAGCTCCGATACCGGCCTGTTCGCGATCTCCGATGCGGTCGCCGCCGATTCATCCGCGGCACAGCCGCCTTGCGCCGGCCAGATCGCCCAGCATGACAAGAGCGCCTACATCCAGCACCTGCTGAGCTACGTTGACACCAGCAAGCTCAAGCCACTGCAGATCGTTGTCAACGCCGGCAACGGCGGCGCCGGTGCCATCGTCGACCTGCTGGCACCGCACCTGCCGTTCGAGTTCATCCGCATCTGCCACGAACCGGACGGCAGCTTCCCCAACGGCATTCCCAATCCACTGTTGCCGGAAAACCGCGCCGCCACCGCCGACGCCGTGCGCGAACATGGCGCGGACTTCGGCATTGCGTGGGATGGCGATTTCGACCGCTGTTTCTTCTTCGACCACAACGGCCGCTTCATCGAGGGCTACTACCTGGTCGGCCTGCTGGCCAAGGCAATCCTCGCCCACCATCCGGGTGGCAAGGTCGTGCATGACCCCCGCCTGGTCTGGAACACCGTGGAGATGGTCGAACAGGCCGGTGGCGTGCCAGTGCTGTGCAAGAGTGGCCACGCCTTCATCAAGGAAAAGATGCGCGCGGAGGATGCCGTGTACGGCGGCGAGATGAGCGCCCACCACTACTTCCGCGAGTTCGCGTATGCCGACTCGGGCATGATTCCGTGGCTGCTGATCGCCCAGCTGGTCTCCGAAAGCGGCCGCTCGCTGGCCGACTGGGTTGAAGACCGCATGGCCGCCTACCCTTGCAGCGGTGAGATCAACTTCAAGGTTGCCGATGCCAAGGCTGCGGTCACACGCGTGATGGAACACTTCGCCGCGCAGTCGCCCGCGCTGGACTACACCGATGGCGTCAGCGCCGATTTCGGCGACTGGCGCTTCAACCTGCGCAGCTCCAACACTGAACCGCTGCTGCGCCTGAATGTGGAATCGCGGGGAGACGCTGCATTGATGCAGGCGCGTACCGACGAGATTTCCTCCCTGCTGCAGAAATAATCAAAGGAAGGCCATGAGCACTATCCAGCCTGTCATCCTGTCCGGTGGCTCCGGTACCCGTCTGTGGCCGCTTTCGCGCGAAGCCTATCCCAAGCAGTTCCTTCCGCTGGCCAGCGAACAGACGATGCTGCAGGCCACCTGGCAGCGGGTGGCGCCGATTGCCGCGCGCGGCCCGTTGGTGATTGCCAACGAGGAACACCGCTTTGTTGCCGCCGAGCAGCTGCAGCAGGTTGGCGCCGAGCCAGCCGCGATCATCCTTGAGCCGGTCGGCCGCAACACGGCACCGGCGATCGCGGTGGCCGCGCTGGAAGCCACCCGCGACGGCGGCGACGCGCTGCTGCTGGTGCTGCCCTCCGATCATGTGATCAACAACGAGACTGCATTCCGCAGCGCCGTCCAGGCCGCCGCCGCTGCTGCCGAAGCCGGAAAGCTGGTGACCTTTGGCATCGTGCCGACCGGCCCGGAAACCGGCTACGGCTATATCAAGGCCGCCGATGGCCAGGGCCTGCGCGCGGTCGAGCGCTTCGTCGAGAAGCCCGACCTGGGCACCGCCACCCGCTACGTCAGCAGCGGCCAGTACTACTGGAACAGCGGCATGTTCCTGTTCAAGGCCTCGCGCTACCTGCAGGAGCTGGAACGCTTCCAGCCCGCCATGCTCGCCGGCAGCCGCCAGGCCTGGCAGCAGGCGCGTCGCGATGCCGATTTCACCCGCCTGGACAAGGAGGCCTTCACTGCCGTTCCGTCCGATTCGATCGACTATGCGGTGATGGAGAAGACCGCCGATGCCGTGGTGATTCCACTGGATGCCGGCTGGAACGATGTCGGCTCGTGGACCGCGCTGCGCGATGTCTCGCAGCAGGACGGCGATGGCAACGCCCACCAGGGCGACGTGATTGCCATCGACTGCCGCAACACCTATGCCTACGCACAGCGCCTGGTGGCGCTGGTCGGGCTGGATGACGTGGTGGTGGTGGAAACCGACGACGCGGTGCTGGTCGGCAAGGCCGATCGCATGCAGGAGGTCAAGACCGTAGTGGCGCAGCTGAAGGCCGAAGGCCGCAGCGAGGCCACCTGGCACCGCAAGGTCTATCGCCCGTGGGGTGCCTACGATTCGATCGACAACGGCGAGCGCTTCCAGGTCAAGCGGATCACGGTCAAGCCCGGCGGCACGCTGAGCCTGCAGATGCATCACCATCGCGCCGAACACTGGATCGTGGTCAGCGGCACCGCTGAAGTGACCCGTGGTGACGAGGTGATCCTGCTCAGCGAGAACCAGAGCACCTATATTCCGCTGGGCGTGACCCACCGCCTGCGCAACCCGGGCAAGCTGCCGCTGGAACTGATCGAAGTGCAGTCCGGCAGCTATCTGGGCGAGGATGACATCGTGCGCTTCGAGGATACCTACGGGCGCAGCTGAGGTTTGCCCGGGGTCGGATCCCGTTGCTGCGCAACGGGCTCTGACCCGTTGCTGATCGGCCCGGCAGCGCTGCGTCGCCGGGCTTGGCCCGGCGCTACGGCCGTCAGGCCAGCTCCGCCATCACCCGCTTCAGGCCATCCTGCCAGCTCGGCAGCACGACGCCGAAATCCTGCTGCAGCTTGCGGTTGTCCAGCACCGACCAGGCCGGGCGCCTGGCCGGGGTCGGATACTCGGAACTGGGAATCGCCTCGACCGTCGGCACCTTGGCCAACACGCCGCTGGCCAACGCCTCGGCAAATATGGCCTCGGCAAAGCCATGCCAGCTGGTCTGGCCGCTGGCGGTCAGGTGCCAGGTACCCGACAACTGCCCAGGATGCTGCAGTGCCTGCGCGGTGACATCGGCGATCAACGCGGCCGGCGTCGGTGTACCGATCTGGTCGGCCACCACCCGCAACGCATCGCGCTCGGCGCCCACGCGCAGCATGGTGCGCAGGAAGTTCGCGCCGTGCGAGGCATACACCCACGCCGTGCGAAAGATCAGATGGCGGCCACCGGCCGCACGCACCGCGTCCTCGCCATCGCGCTTGCTGGTGCCATACACGCCGAGCGGTGCGGTCGGCTCGTCCTCGCGGTAGGGCACGCTGCCCTGTCCATCGAACACGTAGTCGGTGGAGTAATGCACGAACGGCACGCCATGCGCCGCACACCAGCGCGCGATCACGCCCGGTGCCTGCGCATTGGCGGCGAAGGCCGCATCGACGTCCTGTTCGGCGCGATCAACAGCGGTGTAAGCCGCCGCATTGACCACTACCGATGGCTGCACGCGGTCCAGCAATGCCGGCAGGCTGTCGGGCCGGGCAAAGTCGGCCGTTTCGCAGGTACTCCCGTCGGGCAGAACGCCGCTGCGGGTCGTCGCAACCACCTTGCCCAGCGGTGCCAGCGCGCGCAGCAACTCCTGGCCCACCTGCCCGTTGCCACCGAACACCAGCACGGTCATGGCACGTAGACCGGCAGGCGATCTTCAGCAATGTCCTTGAGGAACGGCGCGTTCTCGTCCTTGGCCGACAGCGTTGGTGTGCTCACCGGCCAGTCCACCGCGATGTCGGCGTCGTTCCAGCGGACACCTGCATCGAAGTCCTTCAGATAAACCTCGGTGCACAGGTAGCTGAACACCGCACGCTCGGACAACACGGCAAAGCCATGGGCAAAGCCCTCCGGAATCCAGAACTGCTTCTTGTTCTCCGCGCTCAGCACCACCGCTTCCCACTGGCCGAAGGTCGGCGAACCGCGGCGGATATCCACGGCCACGTCATAGACCTCGCCTTCCAGCACGCTGACCAGCTTGCCCTGCGGCCGCGGCCACTGGTAATGCAGGCCGCGCAGCACGCCCTGCGCAGAGGTGGAGACGTTGCTCTGCACGAAACGGTCCGGCAGGCCCAGCGCGGCGAAGCGCTCGGCATTCCAGGTTTCGAAGAAGTAACCGCGGGCATCGCCGAACACCGCCGGCTCGATCACCACGCAGCCGGGCAACCGGGTTTCAATCACTTTCATGGAACGACTCCACGCACGGCGAGCTTATGCAGGTATTCACCGTAGCTGTTCTTGATCAACGGCGCGGCCAGCGCTTCCAATTGTCCAGCGTCGATCCAGCCCTTGCCGAACGCGATTTCCTCGGGACAGCAGACCTGCAGGCCCTGACGGGTCTGGATCGTCTCGATGAAGTTGGATGCTTCCAGCAGCGACTGGTGGGTACCGGTATCCAGCCACGCATAGCCACGGCCGAGCGCCTCCAGGTGCAGGTCGCCTTCGGCCAGGTAACGCTTGTTGAGATCGGTGATCTCCAGTTCGCCACGCGGTGACGGCTTCAATTCGGCCGCGTAATCGCAGGCCTTGCCGTCATAGAAGTACAGGCCGGTCACCGCATAGTTGGAGCGCGGCTTTTCCGGCTTCTCCACCAGATCGATCACCTTGCCGCCCTGGTCGAACTCGGCCACGCCATACCGTTCCGGGTCATTGACCCAATACCCGAACACGGTCGAGCCGTGCACGCGCTCGTCAGCACGCTTGAGCACCTCGCGCAGGCCGTGGCCGTGGAAGATGTTGTCGCCCAGCACCAGGCAGCTCGGCTTGCCAGCCACGAAGTCGCGGCCGATCAGGTAGGCCTGGGCCAGGCCATCCGGACTCGGCTGCACCGCGTACTGGATGTCCATGCCCCACTGCGAACCGTCGCCCAGCAACTGCTGGAACAGCGCCTGCTCGTGCGGGGTGTTGATGATCAGCACTTCGCGGATGCCCGCCAGCATCAGTACGCTTAGCGGGTAGTAGATCATCGGCTTGTCGTACACCGGCAGCAGCTGCTTGCTGACACCCTTGGTGATTGGATATAGGCGGGTGCCGGAGCCACCGGCGAGGATGATGCCCTTGCGCTGGGTCATGGTGTCTCCTGGGTTCAGTCCGTGGTGCCGATGCGCTGCAGGCGGTAGCTGCCGTCGAGCACGCCGTTGACCCAGTCCTGGTTGTCCAGGTACCAGTCGACGGTGAAGGTGATGCCCTGCTCGAAGGTGTAGGCCGGTTCCCAGCCCAGCTCGTTCTTCAGCTTGGAAGCATCGATCGCATAGCGGCGGTCATGGCCAGGACGGTCGGTGACATAGGTGATCTGGCTGCTGCGCGGCTTGCCGTCCTCGCGCGGACGGCGCTGGTCCAGCAGTGCGCAGATCGCCTGCACCACTTCGATGTTCTGCTTTTCCGAGTTGCCGCCGACGTTGTAGGTCTCGCCGACCTGGCCCTTGGCCAGCACGGTGCGGATCGCTTCGCAGTGGTCGGACACGAACAGCCAGTCGCGCACCTGCTTGCCATCGCCGTACACCGGCAGCGGTTCGCCAGCCAGCGCCTTGGCGATCACCAGCGGGATCAGCTTCTCGGGGAAGTGATACGGGCCGTAGTTGTTGGAGCAGTTGGTGGTCAGCACCGGCAGCCCGTAGGTGTGGTGGAACGCACGCACCAGGTGGTCCGAAGCGGCCTTCGACGCCGAGTACGGCGAATTCGGGGCGTACGGGGTGGTTTCGCTGAACCTGCCGGTCTCGCCCAGGGTGCCATACACCTCATCGGTGGACACATGCAGGAAGCGGAAGGCCGCCCCTTGTCCGGCCGGCAGCGCCTTCCAGTAGTCGCGTACCGCTTCAAGCAAACCCAGGGTGCCCACCACATTGGTCTGGATGAAGGCGCCTGGGCCGTCGATGGAGCGGTCCACGTGGCTTTCGGCGGCGAAGTTCAGCACTGCATCGGGCTGGTGCTCGGTCAGCAGGCGGGCGACCAGCGCGCTGTCGCCGATATCGCCCTGCACGAACACATGCTGCGGGTTGCCGTCCAGGCTGGCCAGGGTCTTCAGGTTGCCGGCGTAGGTCAGTGCATCGAGGTTGATGACCTTGACGCCGCGTGCGACGGCCTCGAGAACGAAGTTACCGCCAATGAATCCGGCACCGCCGGTGACGAGCCATGTGGGCACTACCTGTTCTCCTGATTGGTACGGGTTGGGACGTGTCTGCAGCGAAGGGTTCGGAGGACCACGGGATATCAAGCGTTGATCCGGCTGGGCAAGCGTAGCCTGCCCGCGGCGGCAATGATGAACAGCGCCCCTGGGACCAGTGGCAGGAGGTAGCGTCCCTGCCCCTCGAACAGCAGGATCGACACCATTCCCAGGCCAAGTGTGGCCACGGCAAGCCAATGAACGGGCTGCCAGCGGCGCAGGTGGAGGCAGATGCGCAGCAGCGCAACCATCGTCCAGGCCGTCAACGCAATGTTGAGTGCCAGCGTCAACCTACCCAGCCACACCGGAGCACCGCCTCTCTCCAGGAACGGCCAATGCAGGAGGCTGCCGACATCGAACGATCCGCGCACGCGCAGCAGCGCCAACTCCAGGAAGCGGCCGGGGTGTTCGGAAATCCAACGGCGGCCAATTGCTGAGCCAATCACGTCGGCCGCAGGCGTCCAGTGGCGGAGCTTCCAGTCCTCGCTTTCTCCGCTGAAGAACCCTTGGGGAAATCCAGCATCGGCGAACCGGGCCTTGTCGTCAGCCTGGAGGGGGACATCCTTCAAGGGCATCCACCCGCCATGCGCATTGGCATCGTTGTTGTTGACCATCAGCACATACCCGCTGTTTGCACTGACGGGCACAAACTGGCCGAAAAGAACTGCGTTGCGCAGGGTCCACGGCCCCAGTACCAGCAGAAAACCCAGCACCACCATGCTGATCCGCCGCCAGGTGGCGATGCGCATCCCATCACGCAGGAGCAACGCCAGTGCCACGGCTCCCGGCAACGGCAGCATCTGTGGCCGGTTCAACGCGGTAAGTGCCAGCACGGCTCCCAGCAGCAGCCATCGGCCCGGAAAACGCACGACCGCCACAAGCATGCCGAACACGGCAAGGAACAGTGACAGCGATTCGGTACCCAGTACATTGCTGTAGGCGACCAGCGCCGGATGGAATGCCAGCACTGCCAGAGAGGCAACCTGCCAGGCCGGGCGCAGCTGGAGGCGCACCCCCAGACCGACCCACGAAACCAGCGTGCCGGCCCAGAGCAGGACATTGAGAATCTTGCCCGCGCCCACGTTCACGCCGGTGAGCATGAACCAGGCGCCGAGCACTCCGGGGTACAACGGAGGCTGGGACACATAGGAAATGCCTGAAATCCGGAAGCCGCCACCGCTGGCAACGCTGCTGGCAACCTCCAGATAGCGGCCGAAATCGGCAACGGGCTGCAAGGGGATCCATTGCACGAACAGCAGGCGCATGGCCACACCAGCAACGGCAATCGCCAGCAGCAGGCGGTATGGAGGGGGCGAGGTCAATGAAGGCATGTGGCGGGGCAGCGGAACCGGCCGCTAGAGTAGCCATTCAGGCGACGTGGATACAGGACGACGTTTCACCATACGCATTCGCATGGTCGACAAAGGCCAGTTAGAATCGGGGTCCCACCCCCGAACCGGTTGCTGTGCGAGGACCGGACGTTCTCTCCGTTATTGAAGGACCCCGTACCAGATGAAAATCCTCGTCGCGTACAAGCGCGTGGTGGACTACAACGTCCGCATTCAGGTCAAGCCGGACGGTTCCGGCGTGGTCACCGACGGCGTCAAGCTGTCCCCCAACCCCTTCGATGAAATCGCCCTGGAAGAGGCCCTGCGCCTGCGCGACAAGGGCATCGCCAGCGAAGTCGTGGTCGCCACCATCGCCCCGGCCGATGCCCAGGCGCACCTGCGCAACGGCCTGGCCATGGGCGCCAACCGCGCCGTCCATGTGGTCACCGACCAGGCCATCCAGCCGCTGACCGCCGCGCGCACCCTGCTCAAGCTGATCGAGAAGGAACAGCCGGACCTGGTGATCCTGGGCAAGCAGGCGATCGACGACGACGCCAACCAGACCGGCCAGATGCTGGCCACGCTGTGGGGGCGCCCGCAGGCGACCTTCGCCAGCAAGCTGGACATTGCCGACGGCAAGGCCACGGTGACCCGCGAAGTCGACGCCGGCCTGGAAACGCTGGAAGTCGATCTGCCGGCCGTGGTCACCACCGACCTGCGCCTGAACGAGCCGCGCTTCATCAAGCTGCCGGACATCATGAAGGCCAAGGCCAAGCCGCTGGAGACCCTGCAGCTGGCCGACCTCGGCGTTGAAGCCGCCGACACCTTCAAGACCACCCAGTACGCCGCGCCGTCCAAGCGCAGCAAGGGTGTGATGGTCAAGGACGCGGCCGAACTGGTTGCCGCACTCAAGCAGAAGGGGTTGCTGTAATGAGCAGGATTCTCGTCATCGCCGAGCACCACGACGGCAAGCTCAACGCCGCCACCGCCAAGACCGTCAGCGCTGCTGCCGCCATCAGCGGCGCCAGCATCGACGTGCTGGTGCTGGCCGCCGATCCGGCTGCCGTGGCTGCCGAGGCCGCGAAGATCGCTGGCGTCGCCAAGGTCCTGACCGTGGCCAACGCTGCCAACGCGCAGGCCATCGCCCAGGTGCTGGCACCGCAGATCGCGCAGCTGGCCAAGGGTTACACCCACGTGTTCGGCCCGTCGACCACCTTCGGCAAGGACCTGATGCCGTGCGTGGCCGCCCTGCTGGGCGTCAACCAGGTTTCCGACCTGATGAGCGTTGAAGGCAGCCACACCTTCAAGCGCCCGATCTACGCCGGCAACGCGATCATCACCGTGGAAGCCCCGGCCGACCAGATCGTGGTCGCCACCGTGCGTGCCGCCTCGTGGCCGGAAGCCGCCCAGGGCGGCAGCGCGACCATCGAGGCGGCCAGCGTCGATGCTGCCCTGCCGACCCACACCCGCTTCGTCGGCCTCGCCGCTGGTGCCAGCGACCGCCCGGACCTGCAGAGCGCCAAGCGCGTGGTCTCCGGTGGCCGTGGTGTCGGTTCGGAAGAGAACTTCAAGGTCATCTTCCAGCTGGCCGACAAGCTCGGTGCCGCCGTCGGTGCCTCGCGTGCTGCGGTTGATGCCGGCTACGTGCCCAGCGACCTGCAGGTCGGCCAGACCGGCAAGATCATCGCCCCGGAACTTTACGTGGCCGTCGGCATCAGTGGCGCCATCCAGCACCTGACCGGTATCAAGGATGCCGGCACGATCGTCGCGATCAACAAGGATCCGGATTCGCCGATCTTCGAGATTGCCGATATCGGCCTGGTGGGCGATCTGTTTGCAATCCTGCCGGAGCTGGAAAAGGCGCTGTAGTCGAAACCTGCGTAGCAACTCGCAGGGTGGGCAGACATTGCCCACCCTGCCACTCGTCAAAACATGTCGGCATATTGCAACACGCCTTTTGCGCTGTCTTGATTCTGTAGCATTTCCCCTCCCATCGCTCCAACCGGAGGGAGAGAATGCAGATGGCGATGAAATGCCTGTTTTTTGCGGCATGGATCGGAATGCTCGCGTTGCTTGCGCGACATTGCACACATGGACAGCGATGGAAGCTGCTGGTCACTGCGCTCTGCGGAGCACTGCTGGCGATCTGGCTTTTCATTGATGCACTCAGTGGCAACGGCATCGATTACGCCGTGATCTATCATCTGCGCGCAGGCATGCGCGGCGCAGGCGCCGCTGATTTCAGCTTGCCCATCGGCCTGCTTTCGGCAGCACTGGTGGCATGCCTGGCCCTCGCTTTCATGCCCCGCCTGCATTCGGCACGGAGGTGGGCACCCGCCGGTCCCCTGTTCGCGGCTTCTCTGCTGGCGACGCTGGTTTTCAATCCGATCGTCTACGACGTCGCGACACTGGTACGCCAGGATCGGCAGGCACGTCTTGCACCGGCACAAGGGGACCAGTACGTACGTCCCGACGCCCCGCTCGGGAATCACCGCAACGTGGTGATTCTCTACGCCGAAAGCTTCGAGCGCACCTATCTCGATGAGTCGCGATTCCCTGGCCTTGCGCCAGAGTTGAACAAGCTGCGCAGCGAGGCCGTGGATTTCCGGCACGTGGACTCGCGCGAAGGCGGCACGTGGACGATCGCCGGCATGGTCAGTTCCCTGTGCGGCGTCCCCCTTTCCCTCAGCCAGGACGCCAATGGCTATGCAAGCATCGGCCGCTTCCTGCCTGGCGCGTACTGCCTGACCGATCACCTGCGCGAGCGCGGATACGACGTCGAGTTCATCGGAGGCGCCGCTTCTGATTTCGCTGGAAAGGGACAGTTCCTCGCCAGCCACGGCTTCGGCACGGTACGCGATCGCTCCTATTTCAAGAGCCTGAAGCTGGGCGACAACCGTTTCTCGCCATGGGGCGTCCACGATGATGTCCTGTTGGATGCGCTCTGGGACCGCTTCGCTGCGCTCTCGCAGCAGACCACGCCTTTCGCCCTCGTCGGCCTGACTCTGGATACACATCATCCAAGCGGACACATCCCCCATGCCTGCCTCGATGTCGCCTATGAGGGGCTTGGCCAGCGCAGGCCGATGCTCGACGCAATCCATTGCTCGGACCGACTGGTTGCTGATTTCGTACGCCGCATCCGCGCCAGTCCCTACGCTCGCAATACAATCATTGTTGTTGCATCGGACCATCTGGCCCTGCCCAACGACATTGCCGACCTGCTGCGAGATGCTGATCGCAGCAACCTTCTTCTCATGTTCGGCAGCGACCTGCGCGCGAGGCAGGTTGATCGACCCGCGACCACCCTCGATACGGGCGCCTCACTGCTTGATGCCCTGCAAGGGGGAGTGGCACTCGGCTTTGGCCGCTCACAGCTTTCCGTGAAGGGCGCAGGTACTTCATTGAGTGTCCGACCCGGTCGGGAACCAGATGCCAGCGAGGACCACCTGCCAGGTTTCATGGCCTATTCCAGCACGCTATGGGAGCTGGGCCGGATCGACGATCACCTGCAGTTGGTGGATGGCGTCATCCAGTTGGGTAAGCAGACGCTGACTCCGCCCTTGGCCATCGCTGCCGATGACCGCGGCCGAATTGCCCAGCTTGGCACGAACGGCATCCGCTCTGGCCACCTTCTGGCCGGCGGTGATTCCCACCAGGTCCTCTACATTGATCGTTGCTTTGCGTTCGACGAACGGCAGCCCGCCGATGAGTGGTGCCTGTGGGGGAGCGCTGACGGAACGGCTCGCGTGGTGTCACAACAATCGCTCAAGGCCGGCGCGTTGGTGCCGGAACTGCTGCAGGCTGCACGCGAAGCGCCCCCGGCGTCCCAGCTGCGCAACGATTTCATCATCCGCACCCACTTCGATGCGAGCCATACGATCGTCGGTGAAGCGATGGATGGAAAGCTGTTCTCGCAGGGTGCGGAAGGGACCTTGGCCTATGGCGCCTACCAGGATCTGTGCGCAGGCAACTACACCCTCAGCCTGCAGGGCGTGGCCCACCCCGCCAACGGTGCCTGGGCCGACGTCGTTGCCAGTTACGGGGCACAGACCTACGACCGCCATGCGCTGCTGGACAAGGCCGATGGACGTGACGGGACGATGCTGGAAGCCAGGTATGTATTCCCTGAAGACCTGCCCCTGGCTGAAGTCCGTGTCGGCGTATCGCCAGACGCTGCGGTGCGACTGGATGGCTATACCCTGCTGCCTGCCTACGAGGCACTGCCTGTGGGATCGTCGGTGGATTTCAGCGCCGATGCCAGCAATCGTTTCATTTCCTGTGGCTGGCACGGTCCCTCTCCCCAAGGGCGCAGCGTTCGTGGCGCGGCCGCCTCGCTACGACTGCGCCTGCCATCCGAGCCCGCCCGGCTGCAGGCAGTCCTTTCACTGTCGGCGCAGTCACCTCGCGAGCTCACGGTGCTGGCCAACGACGCCCCGCTCGGCTTGCTTCAGATCGAAGCAGGGACGCGTGAATACCCCATCGACCTGGCAGGCCTGTCCAGCGCCGCCGGCGGGCAGCTCACCTTGACGCTGGTGCCTGGACAAACGACCTGCGCTACGGAGGACTGCGAGCTGATTACCCTGCACCGTCTGCACTTGGCCCCGGCTGCGACGGCTCAACCGGCTGCTCCAGCCTGTCCCGGGATGCGCTGCCTTCACGCCCCCGCGCTGGTACCTGAATCTGTCGCAATGTAACTCCCCCTCGTATACTCCCCGCACTATTGGATGAGGGGAACTGCGGCATATGTCGCATCACAATGATGTACCGGCTGGATCCGGTGAGTTGACGCCGGGAGCAGCCCTGTGCGTCGATCTGGACGGGACGCTGCTGCGTAGCGACCTGCTGTACGAATCACTGCTGGCCCTGCTGGCGCGCAACCCGCTGTTTGCTTTGCTGGTACCGTTCTGGCTGCTGCGCGGCAAGGCCTATGTTAAGCGCCAGCTCGCTTCCCGGGTGGCCTTGCAGGTTGAAACCCTGCCATACGATGAGCGTGTCGTGGCCATGCTGCGCGCGACACCGCAGCGTCCGCGTGTCCTGTGCACCGCCTCGGACCGGCTGTTGGTCCAGCCGATCGCCGATCATCTCGGCGTTTTTGACGAGGTCATCGCCAGCGATGGGGCCCGCAATCTGGCCGGGCACGCCAAGGCTGAAGCCCTCGTCGAGCGCTATGGGGAACGGGGGTTCGACTATCTCGGCAACCACCGCGTTGACCTGCCGGTCTGGAAGCACGCCGCAGGTGCTGTCGTCGTCAACGCCACCGGATCGCTGGCAAACCAGGCCCGCGCGCAAACCCGGTTGATCGACCACCTGCCTGGACAGCCCGGAGGGCTCCGCACCTGGATCAAGGCCCTGCGGCTGTACCAGTGGCTGAAGAACCTTCTGGTACTGGTTCCACTGCTTACCGCGCACCGTCTGTTCGAACCAGAAGCCGTAGTAAACGCGGCGCTCGCCTTCCTTGCCTTCGGCCTGTGCGCATCCGGCGTTTACCTGCTGAACGACCTGCTGGATCTGGCGCCAGACCGGCAGCATCCACGGAAGCGGAAGCGACCATTCGCGGCCGGGACCTTGCCCCTGTTTCATGGCCTGGTCGCCACCCCCTTGTTGACACTGGCCGGTTTCGCACTGGCGCTGTGGACAAGTCCTGCGTTTGCACTGGTCCTGCTGATCTACTTCATCACGACCCTGGCCTATTCGTTCACGCTCAAGCGCATCGTGATGATCGATGTCGTGGTGTTGGCGGCGCTTTACACCGTGCGGATCATCGGCGGCGCTTTTGCAATCGATTCGCCACGGTCATTCTGGCTGCTCGCGTTCTCGATGTTCATTTTCCTCAGCCTTGCCCTTCTCAAGCGCTATACCGAACTAACCGCGGCTGCAACGCAGGGAAAGCAGAAAGCCTCCGGTCGCGGATACTCCGTGGCCGATCTGCCGCTGGTGCAGTCATTCGGGACAGCTGCGGGCTACATCGGCGTTCTGGTCTTCGCCCTCTACATCAACAGCCCTGACAGCCTCAGACTGTACGCCACGCCCCAAGTGCTCTGGCTGCTCTGTCCTGTGCTGCTGTACTGGATCAGCCGTGCCTGGTTTGTCGCCCACCGGGGCGACATGCATGATGACCCCATCGTGTTCGCAGCGCGCGACCGCGTCAGCCAGGGCGTCGGCCTCGCCGGGCTGATCATCGTAATGGCGGCGACACGCCACTGGTAATGCCTCCTCATCATTCCAAAGTTGATCGCATGTATCTCAAATTCATCCCACTCATTCTGTTCTCCGTAGCCCTCAATGCGAGTGCGCAGCTTTTTCTTCGCAAAGGCATGCCGAATGTTTCGCTGGTGACCAACCAGGGCGTGCTTGAGCTCGCACAGGGCGCCATCCGCGTTGTCCTCAATCCGTGGGTCTTCAGCGGACTGTCGTGCTATGCGATCAGCATCGTGCTTTGGATGTACGTCCTCTCCAAGGTCCAGGTGAGTTTCGCTTATCCCTTCCTGAGCGTGGGATACGTGATTGTCGTTGGTGCTGCATATCTGTTCTTCCGTGAACCGGTCAGCGTAATGAAGCTGGCTGGAATCGCGCTGATCTGTGCTGGCGTCGTTCTCGTCGCGCGTGGGGGCTGAGCCGTGACCAAGCATATTGTCATTGGTGGCTCAGGCTTCACCGGATCGCATCTCGTCCGGACCCTCCTTGCACAGGGCCAGCAGGTTCAGACCGTTGACCTGCTGCCTCTGCCTGCAGAATTCTCCGGCAGGGTCGTCCATCACCAGCTGGATATTCTGGATACTGCGGCGCTGTCGCGCGTGCCATTGGATGAAGGTGATGTCGTCCACCATCTTGCGGCAAGGCAATTCCATAACGCCGTGCCGGCAAAAGAACAGGACGCCTGGTTCGCCGAGGTCAACGTTACCGGTACAGCCAATGTACTGAAGTGGATGCGTAAACTGCGCCAGCCACGCTTGATCTATACCAGCACGGACATGGTGTACGGGCTGCCGGAATCGCTGCCTGTACCTCCAACGCACCGACGCAACCCGTTGGGGCCGTATGGACGCAGCAAAGCGGCGTCGGAACAACTGTGCGAACAAGCACGAACCGAGGGCTACCTGATTACCGTCCTGCGTCCACGCATGATTGTGGGCCCCGGACGCTTTGGCATCCTGATCAAGCTGTTCCGGCTGATGGACCTTGGCCTTCCCGTGCCAACCATCGGCAGCGGTCGGAACCGCTACCAGATGATCGCCGTGGAGGATGTCGTCAGCGCAATTCTTGCTGCGGTCGAGAAGGGATTCCCCGCCGTCGCACTGAGCTTGGGATCGGGCGATGCACCACCAGTTCGCCAGTTGCTGCGCAATACGATCAAGCGTATCGGCTCGCGCTCGATTGTAGTGCCGGTACCCGCCAAGCCGTTGAAGATGACCCTGTCGCTTCTGGAAAAGCTGGGCAAACCGCTGCTGCATCGGGAGCAGTATCAGATCGCCGACATCAACTACGTGGTCGACATTGCACCTACGCAGGAAGTTCTGGATTGGCATCCCACACGCAATGACGAGGACATGCTCGTTGCAGCGTACGCACATTACCGGAAGCAGATCTGAATGATCTGCATGGAGGGACCTGGATCGGGTCGCCTCCGTATCAGTGGCCTCGCCGGAGAAAAGTCCGGCGAGGCGGGATAGAGATCAGCGCGGCAAACCACCACGATGCTGCCCCAGCAAGGAAATGGCGATGACCTCCTTGCACGGGAGCCGCTGCGATCTACGTCGGGCCGGACGCACTGGCGGCGCCTGATCAGTCATCGCTATAGACGATGACCGCGCCACCCTTTGCATCCTGGAAGAGCCTCAGTCGCCCTTCACCCAGCCCGGTTTCATTCACGGCGTCACCTTCCACCGCCATCGCGCACACTTCTGCCTCGTGCGTCCGGCAATCAACAAAACTCCTGGCCCCGGTAGCCACCACCACCGAATTCATCAAGTATTCGTTGTTGAAAGTGGCAGCTGGCTCTTTGCCACCCGGCATGCGGCCGGAAACCGCCAGTACTGAATACCGGTCTGCCGGCAATGGCAATAGCGTGTGGATCTTCTCAAACAGGAAGGAGGTCGTTTCCACCTGGGTCTGGAGGAACGTACGGGCCTGTGCTTGGAATCCAATACCGCCCGCCAGCAGGAGGAGGAATACGACCGCCCGTGAGATACGATTCCCGCCTCCAAGAAGGCCGAAAAACAGCGCCAGTCCAAGTACCAGCGCGATCAGGCTGCGCGTGGTAATTACTGGTGCCAACGGAATCGAGAATGCGTGGAACGCCGCAGCGACCATTGCGAGCGTCAACAGGATCTGGATTGAACCCTTCCGGCGAACGGCGAATGGAACGAGCAGCAGCACGGTTGCCAACAGCAACCAACCATCCAGGTTCGAGGCCTTGCCAATGGAAGCTACACACTTCCCGAATGATCCAATGACGTAGCTTACGTTCTGCCATAAAGAGGGAAGATCCTTGGCCGGATGTGGCGATCGCCAGTCATCCACCTGCGGACCGAAATGCCCTGCCAGCAGCAGCAGCATCATCGACATGACCAAAGCGCCGAGTACCGCCCCTCCCACCCAGCTGAGCGTGTGTTGCAACCACAACCTCCATCGATCTCGAGCACTCCGCTGTTCGGACGCGAATTCGCCGATGAACAGGAGCGGGACCAGGAAGTAGTAGCTCTGCATCGTCCCGAACAGAAGGATCCCGAGCGCCGCATAGACCGCAACCGGTGCTATCGCCACTCGCCGCGTGACCACCTCGGCCAGGATCAGGACTGCAACTGCCGAGAACGCAGTGGCCGGCCACATGCTTTGTTCCACGACTGGCGGAGAGATCGAAACGACGGCCGAAATGATCAGTGCCAGTGCAACCGACAGGCCTGCGCGGCGCGCAATGCGATAGACCAGCAAAAGATGTGCGGCGATATACGCGGCGAACCAAGCCGACGCGTCAATACTGACAAGCACATCCTTGAAGATGTAGTTCAGCCACCGGCCATCCTGCAACAGCTTCAGCTGGAAATAGTGGTTGTAGTGAACTTCATCGTGACCGAACACATGCAGATTCGATAGTTGGCTATAAGCGGATGCCACGAGCAGCATGGACAGAAGCGCAGCCACCATCTTGAATCCGCCATGGCTCGGGGCATCAGTGCACATCGAGTGCAGCTGCGACCGCGCCCGCCCAGCCAAGTTACTCCAATCCATATCTTCCCCTAACTCCAGATTCGCCCAACTGAATTTGACCGGCCTAGCATCATCCAGGCCGAGGTACCGATGGCGGTGAACGGGCCCAATCGGCTCTTTGACTGCCCTGAAGACGTCGTATCCCGTGCGGAATGCTACTCGACTGGATGATGGCCAAGCCAACCCTTTGTGAGCCAACGGCATGGTTGGGCAGGCCCGCGCGGCTACCTGCAGCCGATCCAGCGAGCGATAGGGCACATTGCCCCATGGACAGTCTCGTGCATCACAGGACTTCACTCCCGATCAGGAATGCAGCAGCAGGTGCCTGAGCCTTTGCACGAATTGACGATGGTCATAGTGTTCCGCCAGGAACAGGCGCGCCTTGGTAGACGCGGCTGACCAAGCCTGGTCGTCTTGATCCAGCGCCTGGATGGCAGCAGCAAACTTCGACGGGTCATCGGTAGTCGGCAGTATATCCTCGACTCCAGCCAGGCCCTGCGCGGCCGCACCGGTCAAGATGATTGGAACACCCTGCCCTATTGCCTCGATCACCTTCCCCTTGACCCCGCCGCCGAAACGCAACGGCGCGATGACCAGGCGCGTAGACGCGTAACAGCGCTCCAATGCAGCATCATCGATGCGACCGAGAATACGCACCGTGTCAGAGGCATGCTGGGGCACACGGTAGTTCTCCATACCGGAGCCCACCACGGTGAGGACCGGCGCCTGTCCCCCCCGCTGAAGCAAGGGCAGCACCTTGTGCAGAAACCAGTCCAGACCATCTGCGTTTGGTGCATGCGCCATGCTGCCAACGAACAGCAATCCCGATCTTTTGCCCGGGCCGGGCGTGTGCTGCATGGATCCTGCATCCACGGTCCACAGCGGGAACATCTCGCCGTTCCCGGCCAAGCCGCGATCAGCAAGGTAACGGTTCACTGTTTCAGCCTCATCTTTAGAGGGATACAGAACTACGTCGGCATTTCTCCACGCCCGCTGTTCCACCACTCTCATCAACAGACACTGCCAATGATCGGCAAGGGTGGCCTTGGACGTAGCACGCATCAACTGCAACCGCAGATAGTGGATGTCGTGCCCGTAATAGAGATGAGTACCGGCAATCGCCGCGCGCAGGACCGGTAGATACATGGCCGCGATCAGTGGGCGGCTTGACACCGACCCGATGAAACTTCCTCCGAACGTCGCCAACCATCCGTCCAGTGCCCCCGTTTCCCGTCGACTCAATGGGGTGATGCCTCTCCCTTCAAGGGCAGCTCTCCCAGCTGCGGAGGGCTCAATCGTTGCCGACCAGAAGACGACCTCCATGCCGGCATCGACCAACAGGTCAGCGAAGCATGAGATCGCGCGCGATCCCGCATCACGGTCAATCTCGGGAAAATCATGGTCCACGAGGAGCACCCGCGGGCGTTCCGTCGACGGAACCTCCGCGGGTGTTCCTGTGGACCGTGACATCGACCAGCGACTGTACAACCCAGGGCCGAACATCAGCATGGCTTCCAGCAGCCGTCGCTTGACCTTGCCCCACCCCATTGCCGTCTCTGCCTCGCTCAATGCCAGGACTTGAGGTCCACGAAGAACTCCGGATACCCCTTCCACTTGTCGCGGAAGTAGGCTGCGTTGCGGTTGAACAGCCGCTTGTAGCGCTCGCTGCCCTCGCTGGCACCGGTAGTCTGGTGCGGCTGGTGACGGACACCGGCCAGGTCACGGAACGCCACCGAATAACCAGCCTTCTTCACCTGGAAGCAGATGTCCGTGTCTTCGAAGCACGTAGGGTCGTAGAACACATCGAAGCCTTCCAGACGCTCGAACAGGTCACGGGCAATGAACATGCAGCTGGTCCCCAGGAAACCCACGTCATCGCGGTATCCCTTGATGCGGGCCTCGTTGTTCATGCCGCGATTGGGAAGGTAGTCGGAGATGGGTCCACCCAGGTCATCACGCGTGGCGTCGAACCATCCTGCATTCCAGCCGATGGTGCCGACACCGGGGTTGGCCGCCAGGATGTTCACGGCTTCACTGAAGCAGGACGGAGAGGTCAACCACTGGTCGGAGTCGAAGAACGCAATATAACGGCCGGTGGAATGCTTGACGCCCAGGTTGCGACCCGAGGAGCATCCATTCTCACTGTTGCGCACAAGCTTCACCTTGGCATGCCCTGCGTACAGCGATTCAACCAGTTCGGCGCCGCCATCGCTGGACTGGTTATCGACAACCACGATTTCCTGCAGCCATTCCCCGGCGTGCTCCAGCAACGTGCTCACGCAGCGCTCAATGATGCGGCGGTTGTTGTGGATCAGCACAACCACGCTTACCGACAGCGGATACTCCGGTTGCATCAACTGCTCGACATGGCCCAGCCAGGCGTGGCGGGCGATGAATGCGTAGTCTTCCGACGCAGTGGCGCCGGCCAGCTGTGCGGACAGCTGCGCGGCATCCACCCGATGCAGGTTGGGCGACGGTGCGAATGACGGCAGCGCATCGACAAACACCGGCTTCTCCAGCAGCAGCGCCGCCATTGACAGGTCGGCAAGGCGCGTGCGGTCCCCGGCCCCGCCGACGATGACAACCGCATGCGCGCCGGCGATCAGCGGAGCCATCTGCTGCGGCTGCCACGACCAATCGAGGGCACGTACCTGGCGGCTGTCGCGGCCATCCACGTTCATTCCCGTGACATGGAAAACGAGATCGGGGGACGCCTTCAGCGCGGCATCAAGCCAGGCGTCGCCGTCTCCGCCGAGGACAACGAACAGGACATGTTGCCGCCCGTCCTCATATGCCTGCGGCAGCCCATGACTGCGGTAGGAGTCGAAGATTTCATTGTCTCCAGCCGCGCCCAGGAAGCGCGACGGCAGGCCATCGACCTTCTGCTCCGGGGTTCCGGTGACAACGCGATCAGTAAGGACGCGCAGTTCCGCGGACAGAGAATCCGCACCGAGTGCAGCGAGGTCGACGATCACTTCGGCACCGCGTTCACGTGCCGACCGGGCCAGGCCCAGCGCCTCCGGCGATGCATCGGCAAGCAGAACGCGAGTACCCTCGGCGCGCACTTCCTGCAGCCAGGCGTGCGCATCGACAGCGAGACGCGCCGGCAGGCCGCTGCCGTCGTCCGGCCAGGCACTTCCATCCACCGCGGTGATGCGCACGAAGAAGCCGGCACGATCGCCCGCCTTCGCGAAGTGCATCGCCCGGTTGGGCCAGCCGTCGGTGGTCAACGTGTTGGCGATCACCAGCAGGCGTTCGCGGCGAACCGGTCGCACCATCGGCGGTGGCGGTTCCGCCATCTGTTGCGTGGCAGCGGTCTGAGGAACACCCAGCGTCTTCATGCGTCGCGGGATCTGTTGCAGTGCGACCTTCAACCCGTGCCGCCTCCAGACCGAAGCCAACTTGAAGGGGGCGGCCAGCAGGCGCACCAGGTCGCGGCGAAGCAACTGCAGGAACCTACGCAGGCGACGCCAGAGATTCAGCGCATCGGCGGTCTCCTGACGGCTGCGCGCCAGCTCGGCCTGCACCTGTTCGATTTGCTGCAGCAGGATCGCAATGTAGACCTCCTTGTCATCAATATAGGCCTGCTTGCCTGCCAACTGCTGCTGGATCTGCTGCAGCATCTGCGCACTTTCCTCCTTGACCTGCTGCAGTGCCTGCGCACTTTCCTCCTTGATCTGCTCCAGTGCCTGCGCACTTTCCTGCCTGATCTGCTGCAATGCCTGCGCATTCTCCTGCAGCTGGCCTTGAGCCGCATCCAGGCGGACCATGTCTTCATTCATCTTCTTTTGCTTCTCGACAAGTTGCTGCGTCAGGTTTGTGTTCTGCGTCGTCTGCTCGGCAAGCTGATGGTCCCGGAACAGCAGTAGATCGTGGGCACGTTGGCTCTGCTGCCGGGTCTGTTCAAGCTCGACCAGTGCCTGTCGCAACCACAGTGACAACCAGTCTGTGGAGGTTGCGTCGAAGCGAAGGGGCACCGGCGGCAGGGAGGAGCAGCCGTCGAGCAGCTGCAGGTGCGCGCTGGCGGACACTTCCAGGCTGTCCACCACCTGCGGATCCGGCCGCCAGGCTTCGGTGACCAGCGATTCGATCGCCTGCACGAAGCGCTCCGGGCCATCGTCGATCGACAGCCTCAGAATCGACGGCATTCCAGCCATCGCATGGGCATGCGACAGCTTGTCGTCGTACTCAAGGCCTGCGGTGGGCTTGCCCGCCAGCAGGGCAAGGATACTGGCATGCAGGCGCATGGACAGCACCGCGTCAGCGCTGGCGATTGTCTGCCAGGTCGCATCCGTTGTTGCCGGTGCGATCAGTTCATCATTGCTGCGCCCGGGTAGCTGCTGGCGCAGCGATTCGATCAAGGGCAGGTCGGACGTCGCGCCACTGCCTTCGGTATGGGCCTGGAACGCCACCCATTGGATCCGCCATCCTGCAGGAACTGCAGTGCGCAACGCCTCCACCAGGGACGTTTTCCACTGCCCCTTGTCCCATTCACGCACCACCACCGCCAGTACCTTGCTCTGCGGCTGGCCTGCATCATGCGCAGCCTGTTGCGCCGGCAATGGGTGATAGCGGCGGAACAACCATCCCGGATCGGCGGCAACGAGGATATCCCGATCCACGCCGATCTGGCGCAGCAGTGCCTTGGATGATTCATCCCGCACGGATACGGCGGCCGCATGCTGGAACAACTCGCGCACCAGGGTGCGTGCGCCCTCTGAACTCAGCGGCCCAACCCCCTGCCCCCATACGATTGTCGGCACTCCCAGTTGCCGCGCGAGCAGCATCGGCCGTGCATAGCCGGAAATGTCGTTCGCATAAGGGAGGTACACCGCATCGAGGTTGAAGGGATGATGGTCCTGGAAGATGCCGCCGCCCCCCATCACCAGTACGTCGCAATGCATCAATGCACGAGCGATGTCCCCGACATTGGCAAACTGCACGGCATCCACACCATGCATGCGGCGGGTCAACGAGGGATCGATGCTGGCAACCACCGGCTCGCCGCCCAGTTCGCGGATGCGACGGACCAGCAGGTCCAGCAGCACCTCGTCGCCCACGTTGGGTGCCCCATAGAAACCCACGACCAGGGCCCTGAATACTGGCTTGGAGTGCGTCATCATGCAGTTCTCACTGGTGCGGTGAAGCGAGGGGCGGGAGCAAGCCAGCCATGACCGGAATGGGGCTGAGGCAATACATCCACATGGCCCGCGTAGGGCACGCGTGAGTGACGGTGGTACTCGCCCGTGTCGAGGTCACCGATGCCCAGTGCCAGCACATAGCGGTTGCCGGTGACATTCAACGTCAACTGCCAGTCGAAAACATAATCGCCCGGTTCCGTCGGCAGCGGCGAAAGGCTCATGTTCTGGGTGGTGCCAGCCCACAGGGCGATGTCATCCACGCTCTTCAACTGAATTCCATAGCAGGGCTGCTCGATACGCCGGCGTACATGGATGGCGACCTTCACCAGTACTTGTTCGCCATGGCCGAACGTCGTCCTTGGCTGCCCCTGCAGGTCGAGAATCTCCACGCCGGTGATTTCGCTTGCCGGCAATGCCGCAGCGTCTGCAGGCAGGCCATCGTCCTGCAAGCTGGCAAGGGCCTCGTCCGCATAGATCACGGCTCCGCCTTCTTCGTCCACCAGGTCGTCGGCATACTTCTTGACAACCTCGCGGCACGGTCCGTCCAGCACGACCCGTCCGCGACGCAGGTAGATGCCCCGGTCGCAGTATTCCAGCAGGGTATTGGTGGAGTGGGTAACCAGGATGATGCTGACGCCTTCAGACTGCATCTTGCGAATGCGGGTAAGGCACTTGGTCTGGAAGGCGGTGTCGCCCACTGCCAACGCTTCATCCACAACCAGGATATCGGGTGACACGTGGATCGCCACGGCGAACGCGAGCCGTACGAACATGCCCGAAGAGTAGGTCTTGACAGGCTGGTCGATGAATTCACCGATATCGGCGAATTTTTCAATTTCAGGCATGAGGCGGGTCATGTCCGCCGAACCCAGGCCGATGATGGCACCTGCCAGGTAGACGTTGTCGCGCCCGCTGAATTCCGGGTTGAAACCAGCGCCCAGTTCCAGCAGCGCCGATACCCGCCCGTTGACGGTCACGCTGCCGGTATTGGCCTGCAACGTACCGACCAGGATCTGCAGCAGCGTCGACTTGCCGCTGCCATTGCGGCCGATGATTCCAACAGTTTCGCCCGGCGCGATGTCGAAGTTGATGTCGTCCAACGCATGGAACACGCGCGCCGGCTGCGGCTGCATGCCCACCAGGCGCCGGAGCCGGTTTGCTGCCGGCTGCAACAGGCGCTGCGCCGGACGGTCGAAAATGCGGAAGACCTTGCCGACACCACGTACCGAAACCACCGGCGCAGCCGTCAACGGCGTATCTGCTGCCTGCATCACATCACCCCCGCATGCCGATAGGCGGCTCGCTTGGCGTCCAGGCTTGCCTGCTGTGAATACTCGCGCGCCATGAGATCCTGCCCTGCCGCCGACAGAGCTGCCAGTCGCGCTCGGTCCTGCGCGCATTCCAGCAATGTACGGGCAAACCCTTCTGCGTCATCACGCACCAGGATGTCCACGCCGTCGGTCGCGCCGATGCCCTCGCACCCCTTGCTGGTGCTGAGTACCGGGATGCCGGCAGACATCGCCTCGACGATCTTGACGCGGATGCCGCCGCCGGACAGCAGTGGCACCATCAGCAGATGCGCTTTGTCCAGCAGCGATTGCAGGTCGTCGACGAAGCCATGCACGAGAACGTTGCGGCCGTCATGCAATGCCTGCAGCGCCTCCGGAGGATTGCCGCCGCAGAAGTGCAGAACAATCTTCCGCTCCTGCAACTGGCCTGCCAGCAGCGGATGGATCTTCTCGGCAAACCAGGTCACCGCCTCCGCATTCGGGTACCAGCCAAAGCCTCCCATCCACAGTACGTGGAAGACATCATCCGGCTTGTCTTCAAAACGCGTGGTACCCAACGGAAAGTGCAGCGGCATGAGGTAGCGCGGGACCTTGTCGGTAACCCGCGACATGTCATGGCGAGAGATGAAGGTCATCGCCGAGAACCCGAAGGCATTGTCGATCTCGACAGCCTTCGCGGCTCGCCGGCTTCGGCTGGCAACCCATTCCATGAAACGCAGCTTCCATCCGGTCAGGCCTGCCGGCATCCAGAACGGAAAAATGTCAGCTTCGATGTTGTGGCTCAGCAGGATGCCCGGCACCTGTGGCAAGAATCGACGGAAGAACGCCAGATGGGTCGAGTTGACCTCGATCGCATCGATGCCCTGTTCCCGGACGATGCGACGTGCAGCCGCAACGGCGCTGCGGCTGTAGTAGCTGGCATCGATGAAAGGCAGACCCTGCAGTGCCTGCCGCGCCATCGACAGGGCTCGCTGCACCTTGGGCAGCTCGAACGGCATCTTCGGACGAGGCTCGAGATGGACCGACCGGAACACTTTGTCGTAGAGCGCGCGATGCTGCTCGACTTTGCGTCGGTCGGCGTCGCCGCCGACGTAGCAGAACAGGTGGTAGTCGATCTCCTCGGCGAACGGCAGAACTGCGTTCACCGCATAGATGTCGCCCCCCGTCACCGCCGGCAGCGAAGGCGCCAGCATGAACACGAGGACTTGTTTCTTAACCTGCGGTTTCATCGAAGATATCCGAATCAAAATACGGTGAGAACCTGGTGAGGTACTGGATATCCCGGTTGCGTTCACCGATCTTTCGGGCGGGTACGCCACCCACCACCTCATACGGTGCCACGTCGCGTGCCACGACCGCACCCGCCGCAACCACGGCACCTTCGCCGATGGTCACGCCCGGCAACAAGGTGGCGCGGGCACCGATCCAGGCATGGTCCTGGATGGTGACCACGCCACCAATCGCGGGAAAGGTCGGTGCGTTGTGGTCATGGTGCAGGCTGAGGATGCAGGTCTGGAAGGAAACATTGACGTTGTTTCCAACAACCACGCCTACCCGGCCATCCAGATACACCTCCCGGTTGATCACGCAGTTGTCACCGATGCTGACGTGCGCGCGCACCGGATAACCGGTGACGAACCAGCGCATGCTGACGTGCGTGTCCTTGCCGATCGCCACCTTGAGCACGCGGGTCAGATAGAACCGGCGAACACATTCGATCGGAAAGCGGGCAACGACATTGTTGCCGAGGTAGTACTTCAGCCCCATAAGCACATAGAAGAAACGCTGGCGAAGAAGCCATTGCTTCAGGCGACTCATCGTGCAAGCTCCTTCTTAAAGGACATCAGCGAATCCACACTTCGTGCGACGGAACCAGACCATTCCCAGCAGGCAGACCACAGACGCGGCAGCAAACTGCCCCGCCAGCTGCCACCAGTCCGGCAGCTGACCGAACACCGCGACGGCACGGGCCTGCTCGATGATCGTCGTAAGCGGATTGGCCAGGAAGAGCGGGCGGATGTACTCGGGAATCTTGGTGACCGGGAAGAACACTGGCGAAATGAACAGCAGGATCTGCGAGAAAACACCCACCACCTGGTTGACGTCCCTCAGGTAAACGCCCACAGACGCCAGTATCCAGCTGATGCCCAGCGCATACAGCACCAGGGGGACCATCACTACCAGAATCAACGGAAAAGTGACCGGAACACCGTTCCCGACGAACACCAGTGCAAGCGCCAGAACGCTCAGACTGATGAACCAATGGAACAGCGCCGATGAACAGGAAACGATCGGCAGAATGCCGATCGGGAACACGACCTTCTTGACGTAGTTGACGTTTCCCGTGATCAATCCCGGCGCGCGGTTGATGCATTCGGCGATGAATCCATGGAGGATCAGGCCGACGAACAACAGGATCGCAAAATCCGCCTGACGCTGTGGCTGATCGCCCCAGCGAACTTTCAGGATCACCGAGAAGAACAACGTGTATACGCTGAGCATCAACAGCGGATTGACGAAGGACCAGAACAAGCCGAGCACTGAGCCCTTGTAGCGGCCACTGACTTCACGCCGGGTGAGCTGGAAGATGAGACCAGCCAGATTCGAGGCACTCATGCGTCAGACACCATGGACAATCCGACGGTCACTGAAGTGCCCTCTCCAGATCCACCTGCAGATCCCCCAGCTCCTCCACGCCCACGCTCAGCCGCACCAGCGCATCGCTGATGCCCAGCTGTTCACGGCGCGCGACCGGAATCGAGGCATGGGTCATCACCGCCGGATGGTTGACCAGGCTTTCAACACCGCCCAGCGACTCGGCCAGGGTGAACAGTTCGGTCTTCTCGCAGAAGCGCTTGGCCGCCTCGAACCCGCCCTTGAGCACGATCGAGACGATGCCGCCGTAGCCGGCCATCTGCTTGCCGGCCAGTTCATGCTGCGGGTGCGAGGCCAGGCCCGGGTAGATCACCTTCTCCACCGCCGGGTGCTTTTCCAGCCATTGGGCCAGCGCCAGCGCGTTGGCGCAGTGTGCCTTCATGCGCAGCGGCAGGGTCTTCAGGCCGCGCAGGGCCAGGAAGCTGTCGAAGGGGCCCTGCACGCCCCCCACCGAGTTCTGCAGGAAGGCCATCTGCTCGGCCAGTTCGGCGTTATCGCCGACCACGACCATGCCACCGACCATGTCCGAGTGGCCATTGAGATACTTGGTGGCCGAATGCAGGACCAGGTCCGCACCCAGTTCCAGCGGACGCTGCAGCATCGGCGAGGCGAAGGTGTTGTCGACCACTACGATCAGGCCATGGCGCTTGGCGATGGCGGCGACCGCGGCGATGTCGACGATCTTCAGCATCGGGTTGGTCGGGGTCTCGATCCAGACCATCTTCGTCTTCGACGTGATGGAGGCTTCGAATGCCGCCAGATCGGTGAGGTCGACGAAGCTGAAGTCCAGCCCGGCGGTGCGGCGACGCACGCGCTCGAACAGGCGGAAGCTGCCGCCGTAGATGTCGTCCATCGCCACCACGTGGCTGCCAGCGTCGAGCAGCTCGATCACGGTCGAGCTGGCCGCCATGCCCGAAGCGAAGGCAAAGCCGCGGGTACCGCCTTCCAGCGAGGCCACGCAGCGCTCATAGGCGAAGCGGGTCGGGTTGTGGGTACGCGAGTACTCGAAGCCCTGATGCTCGCCCGGGCTGGACTGGGCATAGGTCGAAGTGGCGTAGATCGGCGGCATCACCGCGCCGGTGCTGGGGTCGGGCGACTGGCCGCCGTGGATGGCCAGCGTGGCCAGGGCCAGCGCGCGGTCCGGGGAAGAAGCGTTGGACATGTCGTTTCCTGATTGGCGCCGATGACCGGCACCGTCGAAGGAGCGGGAGTCTATCAGCGCGGCCTTAACGAGCTTTGACGCGGATAAACCGGGATTCAGCAGCGATCTGCGGCGATAAACGCCTTACTGAACGCGCCGACGCAGATAATTCAGCAGGTCGATGCGGGTGATCAGGCCGAGGAAGGCGTCGCCGTCCATCACGATCGCCACCTGGCCGCGGTCGAACACCGGCAGCAGGGCCTCGATCGGCGACTTCACGTCCAGCCGGTCCAGCTTGCTGACCATCGCGGTGGCCACGGTGTCGCGGAAGCGCGCCTCGTCGCCATAGACATGCAGCAGCACGTCGCTTTCGTCGACGATGCCGACCAGCTTCTCGCCGTCCATCACCGGCAGCTGCGAGACGTCGTACAGCTTCATGCGCTGGTAGGCGGTGGTCAGCAGGTCGTTCGGGCCGATCACCACGGTGTCGCGCTGGCCGTACGGGCGCAGGATCAGGTCGCGCAGGTCGCCGTGCTGCGGGCGCTGCAGGAAGCCGTTGTCCAGCATCCAGTAGTCGTTGTACATCTTCGACAGGTACTTGTTGCCGGTATCGCAGACCAGCACCAGCACCCTCTTCGGCGTGGTCTGCTCCTTGCAGTACTTCAGCGCCGCCGCCAGCAGGGTGCCGGTGGACGAACCGCCCAGGATGCCTTCCTTGCCCAGCAGCTCGCGCGCGGTGTGGAAGCTCTCGGCATCGCTGATCGCATAAGCCTTCTTGACGCGGCTGAAGTCGGAGATCGAGGGCAGGAAGTCCTCGCCGATGCCTTCCACCAGCCAGCTGCCCGACTTGTCGTTGAGCACGCCGTCGTTGATGTATTCGGCCAGGATCGAGCCGACCGGATCGGCCAGCACCAGCTCGGTCTTCGGCGACAGCTTGGCGAACGCGCGCGACAGGCCGGTCATGGTGCCGGAGCTGCCGCAGCCGAACACGATGGCGTCGAGGTCACCGCCCATCTGCTCGAGGATTTCCGGGCCGGTGCCGAACTCATGCGCGGCCGGGTTGTCCGGGTTGCCGAACTGGTTGATGAAGTAGGCGCCCGGGGTCTGCTCGGCGATGGTCTTGGCCAGGTCCTGGTAGTACTCCGGATGGCCCTTGGCGACGTCTGAACGGGTCAGGCGCACTTCAGCGCCCATCGCCTTCAGGTTGAAGATTTTCTCGCGGCTCATCTTGTCGGGAACGACGAGGATCAGCTTGTAGCCCTTCTGCTGTGCCACCAGCGCCAGGCCCAGGCCGGTGTTGCCGGCGGTACCTTCAACCAGGGTCGCGCCCGGCTTCAGGTCACCACGCTGCTCCGCCGCCTCGATCATCGACAGGCCGATGCGATCCTTGATCGATCCGCCCGGGTTGGCGCTCTCCAGCTTCAGGTAGAGCTCGCAGACACCGGTGTCCAGGCGCTGGGCCTTGACAATCGGGGTCTGGCCGATGAGTTCGAGGACGGAAGAATGGATGGGCATTCGGAGGACTTTCGATTCGCGCCACGCAGGGCCGGACCGATGATTATCCGACGGATGGCGCTGAATGTCAGGTCGGCGCGGAGATGCCGCCCGCCGGCCCCGTAAAGGGATGCGGGCGGCCCCGGATCGACGAGGAGACCGGTACCGCCCGCATCGGTGAGTTGTGCCTGCTGGCCAAGGCACCACCGCCTGTGGTGCCTTGGCGCGGCCGCCTCATCGGCGGTGCCGCGATGCCGGGGCGCGGTCGCCCGGCGGGGCCATCGATGGCCGGGTCACGCCGTTCCGGGCGCGACGGGGTGCGTCAAAGCGTGGGGGACGTCGTTGGGAGCGGTGTTTCGTACATTCGCAGAAGGCGTTGCTTGGCCAGCAGCTTCTCACGCTTCATGCGACCCAGGGTGACATCATCGATCGGGAGTACACCCAACTCCGCGTCCATGCACTTCTTGTTCAATTTGCGGTGCTGGTCATGGAGTGCCCTGAACTCCGGATCACGCGCGCGACGGGCGTCGATCTCGCTCTGGGGCTGATCTTCAAACATGATGGACCTCCTTCGACAGATACACGAACGCCCCGGCCACAAGGCACGGGGCGTTGTTCATGGAGGAGCGCCGGCCGATGGCCACCTGGACGCCTGCAACGACCTGCGGCACTGGCCTGCGCACGTCGATCTGCTGCGGTTCGCGCCCTGCTTGCATCGGCCCGGCCCTCCCATCGTCCGGTCCGCGGCATTGCGTCCCGGACGATTGACCCTACGCCTGCTCAAGGCGGGGTACAAGACCCCTGCGTCAAAAAGACCGAACCCCGCCGGGGCGGGGTTCAGGCTGAATGCTCATTGCAACGAAAAACAAACAATATCAATGCATTACGGGGCGATGATGACCTCGGCCGAACGGGCCCGGGTGGAGGCTGCCTTCTTGCCGCTGACCTGGATGCGGTTGCTGGCGACACCACCCGCGACCAGGGCGTCGCGCAGCGCTTCGGCCCGCTTCTGGCCCACGCCGTTGGCACTGTCGTAGGCCTCGATGCGCAGGCGGCCCTTCTTGCCGATGTTCAGGTACTCGGCGAGCGCCTTGGCCTGGTTGCGGGCGCCGCCAGACAGGCTGGACGCACCTGCAGCGAACGCGTCGCCCCCGAAGGTGAAGACCTCACCGCGCGCATCGAACTTCGAACCCGGCAGCTTCTGGCCCGACACCAGCTCGGCCTCCTCGCGGGCCAGCTTGGCGGCGTTCTGCTGGGCGGCGCTGAGGCGCTGCTGCTGCTTGCCGGCCACGCTGGTCAGGGCGTTTTCGGCGTCCTGGCGGGCCAGGGTTTCGGCCTCGGCGGCCTGGCGCAGGCGTTCGGCTTCCTCGGCCTGCATCTGCGCCTGCATGCGCAGCTGCTCGGCTTCCTGACGGGCGCGGGCAGCGTCGCGGCGGCTGGCCTCGATCAGCAGGTCGCTGCGGGTGCGCTCCAGGCGGTCGACCTCGCGCGCGGCCATCGCCGTGCGCACGGCCGTCTCGGCAATCTCCACCCGGCGCTCGGCCAGGTAGGTGGCCAGCTCCTGGTCACGGCGCTTGGCCTTGTCCAGGGTCGCGATGGCCTGCTGGGCCTGCATGCGCTCGAAGGCGCCCAGCTCAGCGGTATCCGGGTTGGCCTGGATGGCCATCAGGCGCTGGCTCAGCTGCGCCACCATCGGGTTGTCGGCGGCCACGGCCAGGGTCGGCAGCGCCAGCAGCGCGGCCAGGGTTGCGGCGGTCATCGGCTTCACCGGCGGTCCTCCCCGGTCGACAGCTGGCGTTGCAGCTGGTTGACCTCGTTGCGGCGCAGCTGCAGCTGCGCGGTGACGGTGGCTTCCTCGCTGCGGACGCGTGCCAGGTCGGCATCGGCGGCGGCGCGCAGGGCCATCGCCGGGGCGTTCTTCCGTTCGCGGCGGTCGCCGGCGGCGCGCTGGGCCTGCTCCAGCCCCTGCCGGGCCAGACCGATCAGGTCCGGGGCGTACTGGTCGGCGTCGGCCTGGGTGGCCTTGTCGACCGCCTGCCGGGCCTGCGCCAGTTCCAGGGCGGCGTCCTGCGCCCAGGCGGGGGCAGACAGTGCGAATGCAAACGCCATCACATACAGGCCATGGCGCATTCGTGCGAAGCTAAGTCGTTTCATTGGGGAGGCCGTACCGGTTGTCGGTTCACGGCCATTGTCGTCAAGCCGACACCGTGCTGGCAACGGGCGTCGGCCGTTTCGTTGGGGAAAATTCGCAATGGATATCGGCTACTTCCTGAAGCTGATGACCGAAAAGAACGCTTCGGACATGTTTCTGACCACCGGGGCACCGGTCTACATCAAGATCGAGGGGAAGCTCTATCCGCTGGGCAACACCGGCCTGCCGCCGGGCATGGTCAAGAAAATCGCCTACTCGCTGATGGACGAAGGCCAGGTGCCGCAGTTCGAGCGCGAGCTGGAGCTCAACATGGCCATCGCCCTGCCCGATGCCGGGCGCTTCCGCGTCAACGTGTTCAAGCAGCGGGGCGAGGTCGGCATGGTCATCCGCGCCATCCGCAGCCGTATCCCGAGCATCGAGGAGCTGAACCTGCCGCAGGTGCTGAAGGACGTCATCATGACCCCGCGCGGGCTGGTGCTGGTGGTGGGGTCCACCGGTTCCGGCAAGTCCACCTCGCTGGCGTCGATGATCGACCACCGCAACAGCACCACCACCGGTCACATCCTCACCATCGAGGATCCGATCGAGTACCTGCACAAGCACAAGATGTCGATCGTCAACCAGCGCGAGGTCGGCCTGGACACCCACGCCTTCCACAACGCGCTGAAGAACGCGATGCGTGAAGCGCCGGACGTGATCCTGATCGGCGAAATCCTGGATGCGGAAACGATGGAGGCGGCGATCGCCTTCGCCGAGACCGGGCACCTGTGCCTGGCCACCCTGCACTCCAACAACGCCGACCAGACCATCGAGCGCATCCTCAACTTCTTCCCGGAAAGCGCGCACAAGAACGTGCTGATGAACCTGGCGCTGAACCTGCGTGCGGTGATCAGCCAGCGCCTGGTGAAGAACAAGGAGGGCCGTCGCCTGCCGGCCACCGAGGTGCTGATCAACACGCCGATGATCCGCGACCTGCTGCGTCGCGGCCAGGTGCACGAGATCAAGGCGGCGATGGAAGGCTCGCTGGAAGAAGGCATGGAGAGCTTCGACCAGTGCCTGTTCCGGCTGGCCAAGGCGGGCATCATCGAGCAGGAGGAAGCGCTGCGCGCGGCCGACTCGCGCGATGGCCTGGCCCTGAAGTTCCGTTTGTCCGAAGGCAGCAGCGGCGAGCACGACCCGTACGCCGATTTCTCGGCCGGCGCACCCAGCATCACCCACGGCTTCTGACCCCACGAAAAAGGGGACGGAGGGGATTAAGTCGTAAGTGCATTTGCGACTTAATCCCCTCCGTCCCCTTTTTTCTGAAGCGTTCATGGGCGGTCTCATCCAATGAGACCCCTCATCCGTAGGTTTCCCCAATGGAAACCATCCGCAAGCTGGCCATTCTGGCCGACGCCGCCAAATACGACGCGTCCTGCGCCTCCAGCGGCTCGGGCAAACGCGATTCGCGCGCCAGTGGCGGTATCGGCAGTACCGAGGGCATGGGCATCTGCCACAGCTACACGCCCGACGGCCGCTGCGTTTCATTGCTGAAGATCCTGCTGACCAACTTCTGCATTTACGACTGCGCCTATTGCGTGAACCGGGTCTCCAGCAACGTGGCCCGCGCGCGTTTCAGCGTGGACGAGGTGGTCACGCTCACCCTGGACTTCTACAAGCGCAACTACATCGAGGGCCTGTTCCTGTCCAGCGGCATCATCCGCAATGCGGACTACACCATGGAGCAGATGGTGGAAGTGGCCCGGCAGCTGCGCGAAGAACACCGCTACGCCGGCTACATCCACCTCAAGACCATTCCCGAGGCCTCGCCGGAACTGCTGGCCAGTGCCGGGCGCTATGCGGACCGCCTGTCCATCAACGTGGAACTGCCGACCGAAGCCGGCCTGAGCGCCTTGGCACCGGAGAAGACGGTGCATTCGATCCGTGGCGCGATGGGCGAACTGCGCTGGCGCATCGAGGAAGCCAAGGAAGCTCGCAAGGCCCCCGCAGTGGTGGCGCCGACGGCCAGTCGCAGTGTTCGCCCGCGCCCTCCCCGTTTCGCACCGGCCGGGCAGAGCACCCAGATGATCGTCGGCGCGGACGGGGCAAACGACCAGCAGATCCTGGCCAGCGCCGACAGCCTGTACGGCAACTACCGCATGCGCCGGGTCTACTACTCCGCATTCAGCCCGATTCCGGACGCCAGCCGGCAGCTGCCACTGCAGCCGCCACCGCTGCAGCGCGAACATCGCCTCTACCAGGCTGACTGGCTGCTGCGCTTCTACGGCTACGGCGTGGATGAGATTACCGATACCACCCAGGACGGCATGCTCGACCTGGATATCGACCCCAAGATGGCCTGGGCGATCCGCCATCCCGAGCGCTTTCCGGTCGATCTGAACCGGGCACCGAAGGAAATGCTGCTGCGCGTGCCCGGCCTTGGCGTGCGCAACGTCAAGCGCGTGCTGATGGCACGCCGCCACGGGCGGCTGCGCGTGGCCGACATCGCGCGCCTGAAGGCACCGATGAGCAAGCTGCTGCCGTTCGTGCTGCTGGCCGACCATCACCCGCGCAAAGCACTGGATGATCCGGCGGCGCTGCGCGCGCAGCTGGCCCCGCCTCCGCGCCAGGGTTCGCTGTTCGATGCAACGTCTGCATCCTGACGCGCAGCGCTGGTCGCTGCGGGTGGATCCGCCGTGGTCGCTGCAGGCCTGGCGCGATGCTGCGCGCGAAGCGTTGCTGCGCGGCGTGGCGCCACCTCAACTGGACTGGCTGGAAGGGAGCGACACCTCGCTGCTGGATGCGCCGGCCGTGCAGCAGGCGCCGATGCTTGCCGATGCCGGTGCACCCAACGTTCCACGTGACTTCCTGGAGCTGGCGGCCACCTGCCTGTGCCATCGCGATCCCCAGCGCCTGGCCGTGCTGTATCGCCTGCTGTGGCGCATCGCCCATGGCGAGCGATCAGTGCTGGGCAACCCCGCCGACGCCGATGTCCTGCGCGCGACAGCCCTCGCCCAGGCCGTCCGCCGTGACACGCACAAGATGAAGGCATTCGTGCGCTTCCGCGAGGTACCTGGCCAGCCCGATGCGTTCATCGCCTGGTTCGAGCCGCAGCACCACATCGTCGACCGGGTCGCGCCGTTCTTCGCGCGCCGCTTCACCGGCATGCGCTGGGCGATCCTGACCCCTTCGCGCAGCGTCGCCTGGGATGGGCAGGCGCTTGCCTTCGGCCCCGGTGCACGGCGCGAAGATGCCCCGGCCGAGGATGCACGCGAGTCGCTGTGGCAGACCTACTACGCCAGCATCTTCAATCCGGCGCGGCTCAACACACGGATGATGATGCAGGCGATGCCGGCAAAGTACTGGCGCCACCTGCCTGAGGCACAGTTGCTGCCACGCCTGGTGCGCGACGCGGCCGACCGCGTGCAGGAAATGCATGACCGGCCGGCACAGGCACCGCAACGCAGGATTCCCCCGCGTGCGAACGCTGCGACGCCGGCAGCCGATGCCAGCAGCCTGGACAATCTGCGCGGACAGGCCAGTGCCTGCCGCCAGTGCCCGCTATGGGAGCAGGCCACGCAGACCGTGTTCGGGCAGGGGCCTGCCGATGCGCGGGTGATGGTGATCGGCGAGCAGCCCGGTGATACCGAGGATCTGCGCGGGCAGCCGTTCGCAGGACCTGCCGGCCAGGTGCTGGACCGCGCACTGGCGGAACTGGGAATCGATCGCGCCCAGCTGTACCTCACCAACGCGGTGAAGCACTTCCACCATGAGCGGCGCGGCAAGGTGCGGCTGCACAAGCGGCCGGAAAGCCGCCACATCCAGGCCTGCCGCCCCTGGCTGATGGGTGAGATCGCACGCGTGCGGCCCCAGGTGATCGTGTGCCTCGGCGCGACAGCCGCAGCCTCGGTATTCGGTCGTGATTTCGACCTCTCGCGCGACCGCGGACGCTGGCACACCCTCGAGGACGGCACGCGCGGCTACGCCACGGTGCACCCGGCATGGGTGTTGCGGCAGACCGACGATGCGCGCCGCGAGGAAGCCTACCGGGTGTTCCGCGATGACCTGGCCCGTTTGCGGCAGAAAGGGGACGGAGGGGATTAAGTCGTAAGTGCATATACGACTTAATCCCCTCCGTCCCCTTTTTTTCAGGCGGCGTCGGGCTGGTTTTCCGGGCGTGCGCGGTCGAAGGCATCCACTGCCTGGCAGGCCGATTCGATGCGGCGCAGGGTCGGGTACGGTGCCAGGTCCAGGCCGAAGCGGTGGGCGTTGTACAGCTGCGGCAGCAGGCAGATGTCGGCCAGGCCGGGACGGTCACCGTGGCAGAAGGCGCCGGTGTCACGGCTGTTGGCCAACAGCGCCTCCATCGCCGCAAAGCCCTCGGCGATCCAGTGCAGGGTCCACTGCGTGCGTGCATCGGCCGGCAGCTGCAGACTGCGTTCCAGGTACTGCATCACCCGCAGATTGTTGATCGGGTGGATGTCGCAGGCTACCAGCTGGGCCAGCGCGCGCACCCGCGCGCGGCCAGCGGCGTCGGCCGGCAGCAGCGGTACCTGCGGAAAGCGCTCGTCCAGGTATTCGAGGATCGCCAGCGACTGGGTCAGCACATGCCCCTCATGCAGCAGGGTCGGCACCAGCTGCTGCGGGTTGAGCGCCCGATAGGCATCCCGGTGCTGCTCGCCGCCCTCGCGCACCAGGTGCACCGGCCGCGCGTCCCAGGCCAGGCCCTTCAGCTCCAGGCCGATGCGCACGCGGTAGGCGGCGCTGGATCGCCAGTAGGTGTACAGCACGATGCCGTCGTCGACCGGGATCTCCATGGCCGCCTCCATGCTCAGGGCCTGGCCGCCTGTTCGATGCGCTGCTCGATCGCACCGAAGATGCTGTTACCGGCGGCATCGAGCATCTCGATGCGGACCACGTCGCCGAACGACATGAACGGCGTGCTCGGCTTGCCGTCCCGCAGGGTTTCGACCACGCGCTGCTCGGCGAAGCACGACGCACCCTTGCTGGTGTCTTCATTGGCGATGGTGCCCGAGCCGACGATGGTGCCGGCGACCAGCGGACGGGTCTTGGCCGCATGCGAAACCAGCTGGGCGAAATTGAACTGCATGTCCACGCCCGCTTCCGGCGCACCGAACCACTGGCCGTTGATGTGGGTCAGCAGCGGCAGGTGCACCTTGCTGTCCTGCCACGCGGCACCCAGCTCGTCAGGGGTGACGAACACCGGCGACAGCGCCGAGCGCGGCTTGGACTGCAGGAAGCCGAAACCCTTGGCCAGCTCGCCCGGGATCAGGTTGCGCAGCGAGACATCGTTGACCAGGCCGACCAACTGGATATGACCGGCTGCCTGTTCCGGGGTCGCCGCCATCGGCACGTCGTCGGTGATCACCACGATCTCCGCTTCCAGGTCGATGCCGTAGTCCTCGCTGACCACCTTGACCGCATCGCGCGGGCCGTAGAAGCCGGCGCTGGTGGCCTGGTACATCAGTGGATCGGTGTAGAAGCTCTCCGGCACCTCGGCGCCACGGGCACGGCGCACGCGCTCGACGTGCGGCAGGTAGGCGCTGCCATCGACGAACTCATAGGCGCGCGGCATCGGTGCGGCCAGCGCCTGCGGGTCGAGGTCGAACACGCCATCGGCATCGCCGGCATTGAGCGATTCGTACAGGGCGTTCAGGCGCGGTGCGATGTGGCTCCAGTCCTCCAGGGCCTGCTGCAGGGTGGCGGCAATGCCGGTGGCGCGCACGCCGTGGCGCAGGTCACGCGAGACGACGATCAGGGTGCCGTCGCGGCCGCCTTCCTTCAAAGAACCAAGCTTCATGGGTGGGTGTCCGGAGTCGTGGGCAAACAAGTTTCAAGTGTAATCAAATCTGCGGCGGCGCCAAGCTGCAGCGCGGCATCGGCCCACCCTACCGTAGTGGGGGGTCGGCAGGGCTTGCAGCCCTGCACCTGCAGAAGCAACCGCAACGTCAAAAGCCTGCATTCCGTGGGATGGCGGGGCGGTGTGGGTGGGCAGGACACGCCGTAAACCCATCCCTGGGGGCTCGATGGCGCCATCCATGGCGCCAACGGTCCTGCCCACCCACACCGCCCTACCCCCGACAGTTTCCCGATGACGGATCGAACATCCCCATCATTCATCGTCGAAATCCGTCAGATATCGAAATAAATCGAATGAGATTCGACAGATCGCGAAAAACTGTCGAAGGCGGGGTGGGTCCGGTTGAGGGGGTGTGAGCGGCATGGATGCCGCGACCAAGCCCCCATGGATGGGTTTACGGCGCCCCCCTCAACCGGACCCACCCCGCCAACCCTCAGGAAGCCAGCTTTTGACGTTGACGTGGCTCTGGCCTCTGCGGGTGCAGGGCTGCAAGCCCTGCAGAGACGCCCCTACCTGAACAGGCCTTTTTGCGCGAAGTCTCGAACATCGTTTAGACTTGCAGGGTCTGCAGCGGCCGTCCGTTTCCCTCCGGGATCGCCGGCGACCAGGGTCCGCCCTCTTCGCCCGCCCCCACTCCGACGCCGTTCGTCACGCATTCCAGCCTGCGCTTCGTGCCGGCTGCACCCAATTCTCGCAGCGCGGTTCACGGGAACGCTCCGAGTCAGCCGATCAGTTTGATCTGCCCCCGTCTGTCCGCTCGGACAGGCGTTTCTTGTACTTGGAGCAAACTCAATGTCTTTTGAATCGCTGGGCCTGGCGCCCTTCCTGCTGCGCGCGCTCGCCGAGCAGGGCTACGAAAACCCGACCCCGATCCAGCAGCAGGCGATCCCGCTGGCGCTGGCCGGTCGCGACCTGCTGGCCGGCGCACAGACCGGCACCGGCAAGACCGCCGCGTTCGGCCTGCCGCTGCTGCAGCACCTGGGCACCGCCTCGCAGGAGGTACGTGCCGGCCCGCGCAAGCCGCGCGCGCTGATCCTGGCCCCGACCCGCGAGCTGGCCACCCAGGTGCATGACAGCCTGCGTGGCTACAGCAAGTACCTGCGCATCCCCAGCGCCTGCATCTACGGCGGCGTCGGCATGGGCAACCAGCTGGACATCCTGCGCCGTGGCGTGGACCTGCTGGTGGCCTGCCCGGGCCGCCTGATCGACCACCTTGAGCGTCGCAGCGTCGACCTGTCCGGCATTGAAGTGCTGATCCTGGACGAAGCCGACCGCATGCTCGACATGGGCTTCCTGCCGTCGATCAAGCGCATCCTGGCCAAGCTGCCGAAGCAGAACCGCCAGACCCTGCTGTTCTCGGCCACCTTCGAGGACAACATCCGCCAGTTGGCGCTGGAGTTCATGCGCAACCCGGAACAGATCCAGGTGACGCCGAAGAACACCGTGGCCGAAACCATCACCCACCGCGTGCATCCGGTCGACGCCGGCCGCAAGCGCGACCTGCTGCTGCACCTGCTGGCGCAGGACAGCCGCGAGCAGACCCTGGTGTTCGCCCGCACCAAGCATGGCAGCGACAAGCTGGCCACGTTCCTGGAAAAGTCGGGCATCAAGACCGCGGCGATCCACGGCAACAAGAGCCAGGGCCAGCGCCTGCGTGCGCTGGGCGACTTCAAGGCCGGCCGCGTGACCGTGCTGGTGGCCACCGACATCGCCGCGCGCGGCATCGACATCAACGAGCTGCCGAAGGTGATCAACTTCGACCTGCCGATGGTGGCCGAGGACTACGTGCACCGCATCGGCCGCACCGGCCGCAACGGCGCGACCGGCCAGGCGATTTCGCTGGTGGCGCAGGATGAAGTGAAGCTGCTGCGCGCGATTGTGCGCCTGCTGGGCCGCGACATGGACATCCGCGATGTGCCGGGCTTCGAGCTGCAGACGCCGATCCGCTGGGGCAACAGTGCGCCGGGCAAGGCCGAGCACGATACCGGTGAGCGCGCACCGCGCAAGAGCCACGCGCGCCGTCCGCACGGCGATGCGCCGCGCCATGCGCATGCTGGCCCGAAGAAGGCCGGTGGTGGCCGCCGCGAGGGCGGTGGCAATGGCCAGCAGCGTGCCGGTGCGGGCGCGGGTCAGGGCCAGCGTCGTGGCGGTGGCGGTGGCGGTGGCGGCAATGGTGGCGGCCGTGGCCGCGGCCAGGGTGGCAACGGCGGCGGTCGCGCCGGCTGATCCCCGCTGACAGGGAGGGTGCTTCCCGCTGCGCGGGGGCTTCTTACCGAGGGACGGCGCTGACGCGCCGTCCTTTTTTGTTGCTGGCTACCGGGTGACAAAGCACGCGGTAGCAGTACCGAGGGCGGATGGACATGGGGGCAGCGCAGAACACGCTGTAAATACGTCCATGTAAGCTCGATGGCGCCATCCATGGCGCCAACGGTTCTGCGCTGTCCCCATGCCCATCCGCTTCAAGCATTGCCTGCGCCTTCTTCTCCCGCCGGGTAGCCGGGAGAAGAAAGATCAAATTCAAATTCAAATTCAAATTCAAATTTAAGTTCAAATTCAAATTCAAAGGCAAAAGCCGAAGTCGCAATTCTTGCCTTTGCTTTTGCTTTTGCTTTTGTATTTGCCCTTGCTCCCGCCTTGGGGTCTGATGCGTCCGCGCCCGCAGGAAACTGTCATGGGAGGCAGGGGGCCTCAGCCAGGACCGTTGGCGCCAAGGATGGCGCCATCGAGCCCCCATGGATGGGTTTACGGCGTGTCCTGGCTGAGGCCCCCTGCCTCCCAAGCACAACAGAAACTCGGCGCCAAACACCTCAACCCCGCGCTTTCGCCGGATTTACCAGATTCCCGAAGAAGATCGCGTTGATCAGCAGCCGGTCCGTGCCATGCCAGTACTTGCGATGCGCCGGATCATCGGCGAACAGCACCACGTTACCCTGCCCCTGCGCCGACACCAGCAGCCACGCGCTGCCCGCCACCCGCGTGCGGTTGCGCTCGGACAAGTAACCGTTCACCCGCGGCGGCGTGTCGATGCGTACCACCGTCGAGAACGGGTTCGCACTCGGCTGCAGCGTCACCGTGTTTTCCTTGTTGATCGCCAGTTGCCGGCGCGGCACGCCGAACGCCAACGGATGGCTGGTATCCACGTCGGCACTGAGGATGTTGCCGCTGACCCGCTCGATCGCGGCGATGTCGCGCTGGTCGCCGAACGCACGGCGGCTCTCGTCGGCAGTCTCTTCTTCCTTGCCGAGCTTCTCGCCGTCGGCCAGCTTCTGTTCGATCGCCCACTTCGAGGCGCTGCCGTAGGTCACCAGTGAACCTCCGGCCTGCACCCAGCGCTTCAGTGCGGCCACCGCCGTGGCATCGATGCCGGTGTAGGTGCCGCCGGACAGCACGATCGTGGTGTAGCGGTCCAGCGGCACCTTGCCCAGCTGCTGCGGGTCCAGCTTGCTGGCAGGCAGGTGCAGCTGCTGGTCGAGCAGGAACCACGCCGAACCGATCTCGGTGGCGGCCACGCCCTCGCCCATCACCAGCGCGACCGTGGGTTTGCGCAGCGCCTTGACGCCGTCACTGCCGAGGTCGATGCCTTCGCGGCTGCGGCCGCTGGGCAATGCGTGCACCTGCACACCCGCCTCGCGCGCGGCCGACGTCACTGCCTCAAGCAGCGCTGCGCCCTGCAGCGATTGCCCGGCCACCGGAATCACCAGGCTGCCGGCGGCGAAGCTGACCTCGCCCTGCGCGGTCGCGGTGGTGAACGGCTGGAATGCCGCACGTGCGCTCACGCCCTTGCCCTGCAGTGCGGCCAGCGCGCGCCCGGCGTTGTAGTCGCGCCAGTCGATCGCGTAGGCGAATCCGGCCTGGCTGCCCAGCACCGCGCCCTGCGCCGCCGGCAGCGCGGTCACGCGTGCACCGCCTTCGATACGGCTGCGGCTACCGGCGAAGGCCACGCCGTAGGCCGGTGCGATTGCATAGCTGGTGCTGCCGTAGAACACATCACCCTTGATCGGCGGCGTCTCGGCAAAGATCGAATGCACCAGGCGGAACTGCGCCTGTTGGACCGGCACAACGTAGGCGCTGCCGGCATCGAAGCGCTGGCCATCGACAGTGACGGCACGATCCAGCGCGCGCACGTCGATGCGATGCAGCAGCAACAGTTCCAGCAGGCGGCGGGTCAGTGCCGGATCATGCGCATCACCGAACACGAAGCTCTTCACCGGCTGCTGTGCGGCCTGCTTCAGCGCGCTCTGGAAGAACTGCTTCTGCAGGTCGAACAGGCCGCTGCGCTCGGTTACTGCGCCGCGCACGGTGCCCAGCCCGGTGGCGACCTGGTTGCGGATGGTGAACGGGAACGTCAGCAGGCCATTCACCGATTCCTGCACGCGGCCGCGCGAGCTGGCCTGTTCGACGGTCACGCCGACGGCACCATGGAAGTCCGGGTAGGTCGAGCCGTATACCGGCGAGAAGTTGTCGAAGTTCTCGCCGGTGTAGTACAGCGAGCCCAGCGCATCCAGCGCCTGCGCGTGGTACCGGGCCAGGGTCTTGTTGAATTCGTACGACGCCGCGGGAATCAGCGGACTGTGCATGCTCTTCGGCGAGGGCTCGAAGTAGTAGGTGCTGTCCTTGCCCATTTCGTGGAAGTCGATCTGCACGTTCGGGTACCACTGGTGGAACACCTCCACCTTCGGCCGCGAGTCCTGCTGGGTCAGGGCCAGCCAGTCGCGGTTGAGATCGGTGAAGTAGTGGTTGGTGCGCCCTTGCGGGAACGGTTCGACGTGCTCCTTGTCGGCCGGGTCGGCCGAGGCCGGATCGGAGGCCCACGCGTTGTGCCAGTTGGCGGCACGATCGCGACCGTCCGGATTCTGCGCCGGGTCGAACAGCACCACCGCCTGCTGCAGCCACTGCTGGGTTTCGGCGCTGCGGTTGGCCACCAGGTAGTAAGCCGTCAGCATCGCCGCCTCGGCACTGGAGGTCTCGTTGCCATGCACGCTGTATCCCAGCCACACCACCACCGGGCTGTCGCCCGCCGCACTGCGCGGCTGCGCCGGATCGGCCAGGGTCGCGTGCTGCTGGCGGATCTGTTCCAACCGCGCGTGGTTGCCTGCGGCAGTGACAGTGGCGATCAACAGCGGGCGGCCCTCATAGCTGCGGCCGATCTCGCGCACGCTGATCCTGTCCGAGCGCCGGGCCAGTTCCTGGAAGTACGCCACCAGCTGGTCGTGCCGGGTGTAACGGCTGCCGATCGGATAGCCGAGGAACTGCTCCGGCGTGGGCACGGCGGTATCGAACGCCGCTGCATCGGCAGCCTGCGGAAAGAAGTAGGTGCTCTGTGCCTGTACCGGCTGCGGCTGGAACAGTGCGGTGGCGGCGGCAAGCAGCAACGGAAGAACGGCACGACGATGCAAGGACACAGTGACTCCCCTGGAACACAACGGCAGGCGGTCGCGCGACCGGTCCCTTGGGGAGACCGGTCGCAGCGGGTGGATCAGAAGCGGTAGTCGAAGCCCAGCGTGAAGTAGCGGCCGCGCAGGTCGTACTGGCTGAAGTCGTACGGCGCGCGGATGCCCGGGAACGAGGCATCGTACGGCGGCGTCCTGTCGGCCAGGTTCTGCACCTTGGCGTACACCGTCAGCTTGTCGATGCCGGTGTAGGCCAGGTACAGGTCGTACTGGCTGTAGCTGCCGACGCGCTGCTGCACGGCCTTGGCGGCGGTGCTGGCCTCCTGGCGGTAGCTGCTGGTGTAGTACCAGGTCACCGCGGCGTTGAAGTCGCCGTATTTCCAGTCCAGGGTGGTGGTGGCCTTGTCCTTGGGCAGGGTCGCGCCGAGGTTGCTGCCGGCGTAGTCGACCAGCGGGCCGCCGACCACGGTCGGGCGACGGTAGTCGCGCACGTGGGTGTAGGCGGAGGACACGGTGAAGTCGCCGAGCGCAGCGGTCGGAATGCGCTGGCGCAGCTCGACGTCGATGCCTGATGTCTTCAGCTCGCTCAGGTTCTGGTAGCGGTTGTAGACGGCCTGCAGCTTGCCGCGCTCGTCGCGCTGCACGGCGCCGGCCACGTTGTCGTTGACCAAGGTCTGGGTGTTGTTGGTGCCGACCAGGTTGTCCAGCTGGATGCGGTAGTAGTCCACGCTCAGGTTGGTGTTGGCCCATGGCGACAGCACCACGCCGAAGTTCACGCTCTTGGTGCGCTCGGGCTTCAGTGCGTTGTTGCCGACGGTGAAGAAGGTCGGATTCTGGCGCGAGCCCGGCACGTCCGGATCACGCGGGTCGGCCACGCTGCCGTAGGCGATGCTGGTGCTGTTGGAGTTCTCCGACAGCGACGGTGCACGGAAGCCCTTCGACGCCGAGGCACGCACCAGCAGGAAATCGAGCGGCTGCCAGCGCAGGCCGATCTTCGGCGAGAACGCATCGCCGAAATCATCGTAGTGATCGGCACGCGCGGCGGCGGACAGTTCCAGGGTCGAGGCCAGCGGCACGTTCACTTCGGCGTAGGCGGCACTGACCTGGCGCTGGCCATGTACTTCGGCGATGGCCGGGCGCACCTGCAGGCCGGCATCGATCTGCCACGGGTTGTTGGAATCGAGCTTCTCGCGGCGCCACTCGGCACCGGCGGCGAAGCCGATCTCGCCGGCCCAGGTGTGGCCCAGGCTGCCGGAAATCTTCGCGTCGACGCCCTGCAGCTTGGACTCGGCCGGGCGCAGCGTGGCGATGTTGATCGAATCACGTACCGACTGCGGCGTGGCCGCCGGATTCAGCAGGTTGTAGCTGCCGGTGGCCAGCGCATCGGCCAGCGCCCAGCGATTGGCGAAGCCGCCGGACACGCTCTCACGCTCGCTGCTGCGTGCGCCGAATGCAGCCACTTCCCAGTCCCAGTTCGCAGTGGTGCCACGCAGGCCGAACACGCCGCGATAGGCGGTGGAACGGTTGGTCTTGATCGTGCCGCCGAGGTCGAAGAAGGTGTATTCGATCGGGATCGCACGGCCGTACGGGTTGTACGGATTGTTGGCCGGCAGCAGCGACGACACCGGTTCGGCCAGGCCACTGTTGGCGTTCAATGCGAAGCGGCCGCTCTCCAGGGTGAAGAACGGGCTGCTGCCGAACCACGCGGCACTCTTGATCTGGCTGTACAGCACTTCGCCGAAGGCTTCGACGTTGTCGTTCAGGCGGAAGGTACCGTTGGCATAGGCCTGGTAGCGCTTGGTCGAGGGGATCAGCGTGGTGAACGGGGCCTGGTTGAAGCCGCAGGTGTCGCCGGCCAGGCCGTCGATCGGCGCGCTGGCGACGCGGGTGGTACCGACCGGGCAGTTGCCGTTGGCGTCGAGCATCGGCACCGACACGCCGTTGACCAGGTAGCGCGCGCCCTTGGCCGACCAGCCGTTCCAGCGGCCACCGGGCTTGTCGGTGTAGATGCCGCTCTTGGTCAGGTTGCGTTCGTCCTGGTCCAGACGTTCGCGGTTGTAACCCTGCAGGCTGAAGAGGATGTTGTAGCCATCGGTGTCGAGATCACCAAGGCCGCCGACGAACTTCAGGTTCTGCTCGTGCAGGCCGCCCTGGTCGGCACCGCCGAAGCTGCCGCCGATCTCGGCGCCTTCGAAGTTCTGCCGGGTGATGATGTTGACCACGCCGGCCACGGCGTCGGAGCCGTACACCGCCGAGGCGCCGTCCTTGAGCACTTCGATGCGCTCGACCGCGACCAGCGGCAGCGCGTTGAGATCAACGAACGTATCGGACAGGCCACCGGCCGGGAAGCCGTAGTTGGCCAGGCGGCGGCCGTTGAGCAGCACCAGCGTGTTCTTCTGCGACAGGCCGCGCAGGCCGATGCCGGCCGAGCCGGAGGCCCAGCCGTTGTTGGTGGTTTCGTTGCTGGCGTTGCCGGTGTTGGCCGAGATCGAACGCAGCACATCGGCCACGGTGGCCTTGCCGGTCTGTTCCAGCTGCTGGCGGCCGATCACCTGCACCGGGTTGGAGGCCTCGGTATCGGTGCGCTTGATGTTGGAACCGGTGACACGCACGGCGGCCAGGGTGCTGGCTTCGCCACTGGCGTCGGCGGAGGTTTCGGCGGCGGCAGACAAAGGCGCGGCCAGAGCGACGGCCAGGGCCGCCACGAGCAGGGTGTGCTTGGGCATGACGATGTGGGGGAGGTGGTAAGGGCGATGAAGTTCCGCAGTAGTCCATGCCTGGCCCGGGTCCGGCCAATAACATCTCTTCATACGGATATAAGAGAAACTATCATCTCTTCATCCGGATGGAAAGAGTTACTTCACGAAAGCCCGGCATCCGCTCAGGATGGCCGGCCACCTGCGGCGTACAATTGCGCCATGGAAATCTTCAAAGTCTTCATGCTTGAGGCGGCGCACCGCCTCCCCAACGTACCGCCGGGGCACAAGTGCGCGCGCCTGCACGGCCACTCGTTCCGGGTGGAACTGAAGGTCGAGGGCGAGCCGGGTGCGCAGACCGGCTGGATCATGGATTTCGGTGACGTGAAGGCGGCCTTCCAGCCGATCTACGATCGCCTGGACCATCACTACCTCAACGACATCCCCGGCCTGGAGAACCCGACCAGCGAGAACTTGGCGGTGTGGATCTGGAACGAGCTCAAGCCCGGCCTGCCGGCGCTGAGCGAGATCACCGTGCACGAAACCTGCACGTCGGGGTGCCGTTACCGCGGCCCCACTGCCTGATCAACCCATTGATCTGAAAGGTGTTTCAAAGGCGCCTTGGGCGCCTTTGTTATTTTTGTTGCATTGCCGCATCAAGGGCGTATGCTGCAATGCATCAAGCCACTCCCTGACGCCCCCATGGCCGCCGCCTTCAGCGATCGCTTCAGTGATGCCACCCGCCAGCTCGCCGCCGCGGCAACGCGCGCGAACCGGTTGGCGTTGGAGAACGCGGAAAGCATGTTCGGCGTGCAGCTGAAGGTGATGGAGCGCAACCTGACTGCGACCGGCGGCTGGCTGGGTGAACTGGCCCGCGGCGAGGATGCGGCCGGGACGCTCTCCAAGGGCGCGCAGCTGTGGCAGGACAACCTGCAGCGGCTGGGCCAGGCCCAGCAGGACGTGGTCGGTCTCGGCCTGCAGGCCAGCAAGGCTTGGTCCGAGCTGGTGCAGGGCTACAACGAATCAACGGCGGACGCGAACAACCACTGACGCGACGCAACACTCATTGCGTGGGTCCCTCCCCCCACGCAATCCGGACCCGGCAGATCCCTCCCTCTGCCGGGTCTTTTTTTGCTTGTCGTTTGGATACCGAAGCGCGTCTTCGTGCGACGTCTCTGCAGGCTGAAGGGCCCCGCCGGGGCGGGCAGGGGTCTGGGCAAATGTCCCCCGGCGCCGGCCGTTGGCCGTCACCTCCTCCTTTACTTTGCCCAGACCCCTGCCCGCCCCGACGAGGCTCGGCGTGCGGTGAGGAGAGCGCAGCACGCGCGGCCGCCTTTCAAGGAAGCGCCGACAAACTCCGAACGCAGGGCGGAGGCCCTTGCGTACGAAGTAAAGGAGGAGGCGACGGCCAACGGCCGGCGCCGGGGGACATTCGTACGCAAGGGTCTCCGCCCTGCGCCGCGCAGAATGCATCCGCCACACGCATGTCTTCGTCCTGATCCGCCGCGAACCGATGGGCCCTGCCCGCCCCGACGAGGCTCGGCTTCCGGCGAGGAGATCACAGCGCTCGCGGCCGCCTTTCAAGGAGGCGCCGGCGAACTCCGAACGCCGGGCGGAGGCCCGTGCGTACGAAGTAAAGGGGGAGGTGACGGCCAACGGCCGGCGCCGGGGGACATTCGTACGCAAGGGTCTCCGCCCGGCGCCACGCAGAATGAACCCGCCGCACGCATGTCTTCGTCCCGATTCCCCGCGAACTGACGGGCCCCGCCGAGACAGGCAGGGGCCTGGGCAAATGTCCCCCGGCGCCGGCCGTTGGCCGTCCCCTCCTCCTCTACTTTGCCCAACCCCCTGCCCGCCCCGACGAGGCTCGGCTTGCGGTGGGTAAGGCTGCGAACAATCTGCCTTCAATGAGGCGCCGACGAACTCCGAACGCAGGGCGGATGCCCTTGCGTACGAAGTAAAGGGGGAGGTGACGGCCAACGGCCGGCGCCGGAGGACATTCGTACGCAAGGGCCTCCGCCCGGCGCCACGCAGAATGAACCCGCCGCACGCGATGCAGGAAGGGCTCAGCGCCCGCGACCACCGTGCCAGTGCTGGTGCCACGCCTGGAACATCAGCACGTTCCACAGGTGTGTGTGCCACTTGCGCTCGCCCCGCAGGAACGCCTCCCAGACACCACGCACGCGCGCCACATCGAAGCAGCCCTGATTGCGCAGCAGCTGCGGATCCAGCAGCGCCTCCGCCCAGTCGCGCAGCGGGCCCGCCAACCAGCGCGCCATCGGCGGTCCGAAGCCGCGCTTGGGGCGATACACCAGCGGCTCCGGCAGATAGCGTGCCAGCAGATGCTTGAGGATCCGCTTGTGCTCCCCATCGTGATACTTCAGGTGCTGCGGCAGCCGCCAGGCCAGGCGCACCACCTCCATGTCCAGCAGCGGCGCACGGGTTTCAACGCCCGCCGCCATGCCCGCACGATCAACCTTGGCCAGGATGCCCTCGGCCAGGTCCATGCGGAAATCCAGCAGCTGGATGCGCGCCTCGGCCGGCAGCGCCGTGTCCTGCTGCTGGAAGATCGTCACCGGCTCACGCGCACCCAGCACCACCTGCGCCGGCTGCCGCCAGCGGGTCACGCGCTGCAGGTAGTGACCTTCCACATCATTGGCAGCCACCTCGGCCACCAGGGCGCGCCAACCACCGAGGCGGCCGCGCTCGACGTTCATGCGGTTGCCGCTGCGCCGCGCCAGGTCGCGTACCCAGTCCGGCAGGCCACCACACAGGCGCGCATTGCGCAGCGCGCGGCCATAGCTGGGATGCCCGAAGAACAGTTCATCGCCACCGTCACCGGTCAGTGCCACCGGCTTGCGCGCCCCCAGCAGTTCACTGGCCAGCAGCGTCGGCAGCTGCGAGGCGTCGGCGAAGGGCTCGCACCAGACCTGCGGCAGGCGCTGCAGCAGGTCCAGGCCCTGGCGCGCGTCCATGCGATGCAGGTGGTGTTGCACGCCCAGATGGCGCGCGACCTGCGACGCCCAGTCGCTTTCGTCATGCCCCGGATCGTCGAAGCCGACCGTCCACGCTTCGATCGGCAGGGTCGATTGTGCCTGCATCATCGCCGTCAACAGCGAGGAGTCGGTACCGCCGGACAGGAACGCGCCGCACGCCAGGGGCGAGTGCATGCGTGAAGCGATGGCCTTCTGCAGTACCGCTTCAAGCTGGTCGGTGGCCTGTTCCAGGCTCGGCGCCGGCTGCAGCGGCTCCTGCAGTGCACTCTGCATCGCGTCGCGTGCGCACCAGTAACGCGCGCCGCCCTGCGCGGCCTGGCTGGAGCAACCCGCGGCATGGTCGCTGAGATCGATACGCAGCATCGCGCCCGCCACCAGTTTGTGGATGCCACGGTAGATGGTGTGCGGCGCCGGCACATAGTCGTGGCGCAGCAGCAGGCTCAGGGCATCCTGGTCGATGCTCGGCGCGAAGCCGGCGAAGGCCTGCAGCGCCTTCAACTCCGAGGCGAACAGGAACTGGCCCTGGTACCAGCCGTAATACAGCGGCCGCTCGCCCACCGGATCACGGGCCAGCCACAGCACGCGCGACTCCCGGTCCCAGACGCTGAAACCGAAGGCGCCTTCGATGCGCGACAGCGCCCGCTGCACGCCCCATTCGACGATCGCCTGCAGCAGCAGCCGCGCATCGCTGCAACTGCGGGGCAGATCGCGCAGCTGCGCCTGCAGGTCGCCGCGGTTGTACAGGCGGCCGTCCAGGCACAGCACGTAGCGACCGCAGTCCGAGCTCAGCGGCTGCAACGGCGTATCGGTCGGCGCCCGGCAATGGCCCAGCGCGAGGCCGGCCTCGGCGTCGGTCCAGTAGCCGATGCGGCCACGCCCACGCTGCTGCAGCGCGCGCAGCATCGGCGCCAGCTGCTGCAGCAGCTGCTCATCCTCGGCGGGCGGCAGCCAGGCCCCGACCACGCCGCTCATCGGAAGCCTCCGCACTGGCAGCGGCGGGACGGGTTCGGCAGGCAGGGGGCGGCGGGCGACATGGGGACGGCACGCGGAGCGGAGGAGACTCCATGCTCGGCGCGGGGGCGCGCGGCGTCAGTCGCTTTGCTGTCAGCGATCGTCACCAGCCGTATCACGAAGGTAACGTTTTGTAACAGCAACAGGCTATGCTGGCCGCCAAGTTGTTGCCGGGACTGAGACCCGGCCCGCGCGCCAGCAACCCCGGCTGAATGGCGCCCGCCCCCGGGACCCGGGCGGCCCGAAGGCTGGGATAGCATCGCCGCGCTCGTGCCGTGGCGGTACGTTTGCGCCCACGGAGGCCTTGGAAATGCTGGATATCGTACTGGTCGAAGACGATGCCCGCCTGGGAACGATGGTCAGCGACTACCTGCAACGGCATGGCTACCAGGTGGCCCACGAGCGCAGCGGCGAGCGCGCCGTGGCCCGGATCCTGGCGGAGAAGCCGGCCCTGGTGCTGCTCGATGTGGGCCTGCCCGACCAGGATGGTTTCGAAGTGTGTCGGCAGATCCGGCCCCACTATGACGGCATCATCTGCGTGCTGACCGCCCGTACCGACAACATCGACCAGGTGCTGGGCCTGGAACTGGGGGCCGACGATTACATCGGCAAACCCATCGAACCGCGGGTGCTGCTGGCCCGCCTGCGCGCCCACCTGCGCCGCCACCGCCGGGTCGAACCGCGTGACGGCAGCCTGCGCTTCGGCGAGCTGAGCATCGACCCGTCCACCCGCAACGTGCACCTGCAGGGCAGCCTGCTGGAGCTGACCACCGCCGAGTTCGACCTGCTGTTCCTGCTGGCCAGCAATGCCGGCCAGATCCTGGACCGCGACGCGCTGCTGCGCGGCCTGCGTGGCATCGCCTTCGATGGCCTGGACCGCTCAATCGATGCCCGCATCTCGCGCCTGCGCCGCAAGCTGGGCGACAACCCGGAGCAGCCGGAACGGATCAAGACCGTCCGTGGCCGCGGCTACCTGTTCAGCCGCTCGGCATGGGGATGAAACGCACACCGTCGGCGATGCGCGGCCACGCCTTCCACTTCCTGCGCTACGGCATCGGTTTCCTGGTCGCCCACCTGTTGTTGATCGTGCTGGGCCTGTGGGCCTGGGACGCCCTGCTGGAAGACCGCACCGAAGCCGGCCTGCAGGCCGAGATGCGCGGCACGCACGCGCTGCTGCAGCATCGCTTCGCCGAAACCCCGCGCGAGCAGTGGCCGGCACTGGCGCGCGAACTCGACGCCGATTTCGCCTATGCGCTGCGCATGGTGCCGCTGGCCGAGGCGGTGAAGGCGCTGCCGGCCAGCCAGCGCCCGCCGTTCAACAACGGCCGCGTACAGATCGACCTGGAGCACATGCGCAGCCTGCAGCGGATCGGCGACAGCGACTACGCCGTGATGCTGGGCCCGTTGGACGAGGCGCTGCCGGACGAAGGCTGGCAGGACAGCGAAGTATCCGGTGTGGCGATCCTGCTGCTGATCCTGATGGTAGCGGTGGCACTGCCGATGTACGTGATGGTGTACCGGCTGTGGCGCGACGTCTCGCAGCTGGCCCAGGCGGCCCGCCGCATGCGCGACGGCCAGCTGGACACGCGTGCGCCGCGCGCCGGCACCGCGCTGGTGCGGCCGCTGGCCAACGCCTTCAACCACATGGCCGAGCAGCTGCAGCAGCTGCTGGAAAGCCAGCGCGTGCTGGCCCAGGCGGTCGCGCACGAGGTGCGCACGCCGTTGGCACGGATGCGTTTCGGCCTGGCCGACCTGGAAGACACCGCGCTCGACGATGTGCAGCGCGATGCGCTGGGCGGGCTGCGCACCGACGTCGATCGGCTGCAGCACCTCACCGATGCCGGCGTCGAATACGCCGCACTGGGCCGCTGCCATCAGCTGACCCGCCAGCGCCTGCAGCTGGCGGCGCTGGTGCGCGGCGTGGTGGCCCAGTTCGCACCGTTGCCGATGCCGGTGCAGCAGGCGTTGTCGCCGGTGGGCCTGGTCAACGTCAACCGGCACATGCTTGAACTGGCGCTGCGCAACCTGCTCGGCAATGCGCTGCGTTACGCGCGTCGGCAGATCCGCATCGCCAGCACGGTCAATGACGGCTGGCTGTGCCTGCAGGTGGAGGACGACGGCCCCGGCATCGCACCGGAACTGCGCGGCCAGGTGCTGCAACCCTATGTGCGGCTGGACCCGGGCAGCCCCGGCTTCGGCCTCGGGCTGGCGCTGGTGCAGGTGGTGGCCGACAAGCATGGCGGCCAGGTCGAGGTGACCGATTCGGCGCTGGGCGGCGCCTGCATCCGCCTGCACCTGCCGCTGGAAACCGGCGGTGTCGTGGAGGCCGAGGCAGCCTGCTAGACCGCCGTTTCCGCGCGCGGCAAGGCAAACACGAACAGCGCGCCCCGTTCGCTGTCGCGCAGTTCGATGCGGCGGCCATGCAACTGCACGATGCGCTGCACGATCAACAGGCCCAATCCGCCGTTGTCGCCACGCCGCGCGCCGAGCGCGGCCGGTGCCTGGAACAGCTGGGTACGCAGCGCCGGGGCTACCCCGGGGCCATCATCGGCGACGCAGACCTCCACGCTGTCGGCGGTCGCGCGCAGGCGCACCTCGATCTGGCCACCCTCGGGTGCATGGCGCAGCGCGTTGTCGAGCAGGTTGGTCAGCACCCGCTCGACCAGGCCCAGGTCCGCACGGACCAGCGGCAGGCCGGGCGGAAACGCCGCGTGCAGCTGCTGGCCACGCGCCTGTGCCGCCAGTTCGAACTTCTGCAGCACGTCCTGCAGCAGCTCCGGCAGCGCGAACACTTCCCACTCCAGCCGCACTTCGCCGTGCTCCAGCCGCGCCAGTTCGAACAGCGCGCGCGCCAGCCGGCCGACCTTGGCGCTCTGTGCCAGCGCAATGCCGAGATAGCGGCGGCGCTCGTCCGGTGACAGCGTGGCGTCCTTCAACGCCAGCGTTTCCAGGTAGCCGTGCAGCGACGACAACGGCGTGCGCAGGTCGTGCGAGATGTTGGCGACCAGTTCACGGCGCTGCAGATCCTGCTGGCGCAGCTGCTGCCACTGCTCGCCCAGCCGCTGCGCCATCTGCGCGTGCGCATGTTCCAGGATCACCAGTTCGTCGCGCTCACCAGCGCGCAGCGGCTCCGGCGGCGGCAGCGGCGTCGGCGCATCGATATCAAAGGCCTGGATCCGCCGGGTCAGCCGCCGCAACGGACGCGTCACCCAGTAGAACGCGACCAGCCCGGCCAACAGGCCGAGGCTGCCGACCAGCACCACCGACCACAGCGTGGTGTTCCACTGGCTGCCGGCGGCAAGATCGTCGGCGAGCATCTGCCGGTGCTCGCCGACCAGCACCACGTACACATAGCCGGCCGGCCGGCCCTGCACGATCAATGGTGCAGCGCTGAACACCTTGCGGCCATCGGCGCTGCGCGGGTCATCGCCGAGGATCGGCAACGGTGCACCGGCCAGCAGGCGACGCAACGGCGCCACATCCACCCGGTTGCGCACCAGATGTCCACTGGGTGCATCGTGACCGAGGATGCGGCCCTGGTCGTCCAGCAGGTAGACCTCGACGCTGGGGTTGACCGCCATCAGCTGGCCGAACAGCGCGCGCACCGCGGCATCGCGCATGCCGCTGGTGTCCATCAGCTCGCTGCGCTGGGCGATGTGTTCGGCCAGGCCCAGCGACAGCCGCTGCACGACTTCCTGCTCGTGGCGGGTGTTGGCACGCATCTGCAGTGCCAGCAGCGCCATGCAGCACATCAGCATCAGCGCGGCGGTCACCACCGCCAGCTTCTGCCACAGGTTCGGCTTGATCATGCCGCCGCCCCGGCCGGGTCGACCAGCTTGTAACCGCGGCCCCACACCGTCAGCAACCGCCGTGGGTTGGCCGGGTCGGGTTCGATCTTGCTGCGCAAGCGGTTGATGTGGGTGTTGACCGTGTGCTCATAGCCATCGTGCTGGTAGCCCCAGACCTGGTTGAGCAGTTCCATGCGTGCGAACACCTGGTCCGGATGACGGGCGAAGAACAGCAGCAGGTCGAACTCGCGCGGGGTCAGTTCCAGCGTGTTGCCATCCACCGAAGCGGTGCGCGCGACCGGATCGAGCTGCAGCCCACCCAGCTCGATCGCGCCGGCATCGATGCGCGCGCTCTGCGCCATCGCCTCGGCGCGGCGCAGCAGCGCACGTACCCGTGCCACCAGTTCCGGCATCGAAAAGGGTTTTGCCAGGTAATCGTCCGCGCCCAGTTCCAGGCCGACGATGCGCTGCGTTTCACTGCCGCGCGCGCTGATGATGATGATCGGGACATACCGCGCCATCGCGCGCGCGCGCTGGCACACCTGCAGCCCGTCCACGCCGGGCAGCATCACGTCCAGCACCAGCGCATCCCACGGGCCGTCCTGCTCGAGCAGGCGCAGGCCGGCATCGCCGCTGGCGGCATGGGCGACGTTGTAGCCCTCATCACCCAGGTGCATGCGCAGCAGGTCGGCGATGTGGGCATCGTCTTCAACGATCAGCACGCGTTTGGTCGACATCGGCAGCTCGGGGCCAGTGGGGAGGCTGGCTGCATTGTGGCGCGGGACGGCCGCCGATACCTCACGAAAAATTGAATCCTGCGTGAGGATTCGTTGACCCGGGCGGGCGCAGCATGGCCCCGTCGCCCCTTCCCGGAGTCCGCCATGTCCCTCTCCCGCCGCCATCTGCTGGGCCTGGGCGGTGTCGCCACCGCCGCCGGCCTGTTCGGCCTGTTCGGCCTGGGGGCCTGCAGCCGCGCCGCCCCGGCCGCCGCCGAAGCGCGCCCGTCGCGACAGTTCGAGGTCATGCACAGTGATGCCGACTGGCGCCAGCGCCTGACCCCAGCGCAGTACGCGGTGCTGCGCCAGCAGGCCACCGAACGGCCCTGGAGCAGCCCGCTCAACAAGGAACACCGGCAGGGCACCTTCGCCTGCGCCGGCTGTGCGCTGCCGCTGTTCTCCTCGTCCACCAAGTTCGAGAGTGGCACCGGCTGGCCCAGCTTCTGGGCCCCCCTGCACAACGCCATCGGCGAAGACCGCGACGTCACCTTCGGGATGCTGCGGGTGGAGGTGCATTGCCGCCGCTGCGGCGGCCATCTCGGCCATGTGTTCAACGATGGGCCACGCCCGACCGGGCTGCGCTACTGCATGAACGGTGCGGCGATGGTGTTCGTTCCCGGCGCCACGGATGGCACTGCCGACGGCTGGCGGGTGCCGGTCGGTTCTTCCCCTGCTTCCGGAGCCTGACGATGCTGCTGTTGCTGCTTGCCTATCTGGGGGGCGCGCTGACCCTGCTCAGCCCCTGCATCCTGCCGGTGCTGCCGTTCGTGTTCGCGCGTGCCGATCGCCCGTTCCTGCGCAGCACGCTGCCGCTGCTGCTGGGCATGGCGCTCACCTTCACCGTGGTCGCCAGCCTGGCCGCGGTGGGCAGCCAATGGGTGGCACAGGCCAACCAGGTCGGACGCTGGGTCGCCCTGCTGCTGATGGCGTTGTTCGCGGTCGCCCTGCTCTGGCCACGACTGGCCGACCACCTGCTGGCGCCGTTCCAGCGCATGGGTGCCCGCCTGAGTGCGCGCGCCGATGCGGCGGATGCCGCGGGGCACGGCGGCGCGTGGACCTCGCTGCTGATCGGCATCGCCACTGGCCTGCTGTGGGCACCGTGTGCCGGGCCGATCCTCGGTCTGGTGCTGACCGGCGCCGCCCTGCATGGCGCCAGCGTCGGTACCACTGCGCTGCTGCTGGCCTACGCACTGGGTGCGATCACCGCATTGGCGCTGGCGGTGTGGATCGGCGGCCGGGTGTTCCGCGCGATGCAGGCGCGGCTCGGCCTCGGCGATGTACTTCGCAAGGTGCTGGGTGTGGCCGCGCTGCTGGCCGTCGTGGCGATCGGCCTCGGCTGGGATACCGGCCTGCTGACCCGCTTGTCCACGGTCAGCACCGCCCGTATCGAGCAACGCCTGCTGGATGCAGCGCCCGGCGCGCAGCCGGCGGCACCGCCGATGATGATGGCCGGCGCCAATGCCGGTGCCGATGCAGCGCTGCCGGTGGAGGGCACGCTGCCCGCGCTGGACGGTGCCACTGGCTGGCTCAACAGCCCGCCGCTGAGTGCACAGCAGCTGCGCGGCAAGGTGGTTCTGGTCGATTTCTGGACCTATTCCTGCATCAACTGCCTGCGCGCGATGCCGTTCGTGCACGAATGGGAGCGACGCTACCGCGACCACGGCCTGGTGGTGGTCGGCGTGCACACGCCGGAGTTCGCCTTCGAGCGTGACCCACGCAACGTGATGAAAGCGGTGCAGCAGCTGAAGGTCGAGTACCCGGTGGCGCTCGACAACCAGTACACGATCTGGCGCGCCTTCAACAACCGCTACTGGCCCGCGCAGTACTTCGTCGACGCGCAGGGCAACATCCGCGGCCACCAGTTCGGCGAGGGCAACTATGCGCGCTCGGAACAGATGATCCGTCGCCTGCTGACCGAAGCCGGGCAGACCAATCTGCCGCCACCGGCCGATCCCGCTGCCGCCGGCCTGAAGGGCGTGGCCGTGCAGGCCGACATGGGCAACCTGCGTTCGCCGGAAACCTACCTGGGACACGCCCGCGCCGAGCAGTTCGCCTCGCCCGGCGGGCAGCGCAGCGACGCCGCGTTCGACTACACGCTGCCGGCCACCCTGGCGTTGAACCAGTGGGGGCTGTCCGGGCGCTGGACCGTCACCGATGAGGCCGCACAGCTGCAGCAGGCCGGCGGCCGCATCGCCTTCCAGTTCCATGCGCGCGACCTGCACCTGGTGCTGGCACCGAGCGAGGACGGCAGGCCAGTGCGTTTCCGCGTCTGGCTGGACGGCAAAGCGCTGCCCGCCACCGATGCCGGCAGTGATGTTGGTGCCGATGGCAGTGGCGTCGTCGACGAGCACCGCCTGTACCAGCTGATCCGCCAGCGCGGCGCAGTCGGTCCGCATCGCTTCGAGATCGAGTTCCTCGATGCGGGCGTGCAGGCCTATGCCTTCACCTTCGGTTGAACCGGGAGGACATGATGAAACTCTCCTTTGAACAGGGCATCGCCGCCGGTGTGGCCGGCCTGGTGGCCACGGCCTTGATTGCCGGTGTGCTGCTGGTTGACCACGGCGCGATTGCGGCGCCGATCGAAGCCAGCGCGCAGATCCAGGCACTGCCGGCCCCCACCGGCGATGCGGCGTTCCGCGATGACGCCCCCCACGCCAGCGTGGTGTTCGCCGGTGGTTGCTTCTGGGGCGTGCAGGGCGTGTTCCAGCACGTCAAGGGCGTGAGCAATGCCGTGTCCGGCTACATCGGTGGCAGTGCGGCCAATGCGCGTTATGAGCGCGTCAGCGGTGGCCAGACCGGGCATGCCGAAGCAGTGAAGATCAACTACGACCCGCGCCAGGTCAGCTACGGGCAGCTGATGCAGGTGTTCTTCTCGGTGGTGCACGACCCGACCCAGCTCAATCGGCAGGGGCCGGACCACGGCAGCCAGTATCGCTCGGCGATCTTCAGTGACGACGCGCGCCAGCAGGCTGCCAGTCGCGCCTACATCGCCCAGCTCGGCCAGGCCGGCAGCTACCGCGCGCCGATCGTCACCCAGCTGGTCAGCGGCCAGCGCTTCTACCCGGCCGAGAGCTACCACCAGAACTACATGACCAACTACCCGCAGGCGGCCTACATCCGCTACTACGACGCACCGAAGCTGGCCGCGCTGGGCAAGCAGTTCCCGGCGCTGTACCGGCGCGAGGCGGTGCTGGTGCCGATGCGGTAGCCGGCATTCCCCCTTGGGCTGACCGACGCTCGGCGGTGCTCTCTGTAGAGCCGAGCCCACGCTCGGCTGCTGTTGGCGGAAGTGCAGCCGAGCATGGGCTCGGCTCTACACACAGAAAAAGACGCACGGCCATCCAGCCGTGCGTTTGGGAAGTATCGGCCGTGCCCCGATCAGGCCCGGCCGACAACGACATGCTAGGCTCGCCATCATCATGGGTACAGCACCAGATGGTGGGAAATTCGATGGATACAGATGACCAGAGCGCGATGATCCCACCCCGCTACCAACGGCTGTCCGACGAGCTGGCCGAGGCCATCCACGGCGGACGCCTTCCGGTTGGCAGCCGCCTGCCTTCGCTGCGGCAGATGGCCCTGCAGCGCAGGCTCAGCCTGAACACGGTGATTGCCGCCTATCGCCAGCTGGAGGACGCCGGCCTGGTCATTCCGCGGCCCAAAGCCGGCTTCGAGGTGGCGCCGCGCTTGTCGGTGCCAGAGCGTTCGCTGCGTGATACCCCGTCCGCACCCACCGCACCACTGCAGCAGGTGCTGATGGCCCGCGTGCTGGAAGCACAGCGCCGCCCCGGTGTGATCGACCTGGCCTTTGCCGGTCCGCGCGGGCGCCAGTTCTATCCGGGCGCGCAGCTGGCCCGGCATACCGCACAGGTGCTGCGCCACGGCCAGCAGACGGTGGAGACCTACGCGCGCCCCAACGGCTCGCCACGGCTGCTGGCGCAGATCGTGCGGCGTGGCCCGCGCATGGGGCTGCACACCCACAGCGAACGCCTGCTGCTGACCCATGGTGCGATGGAGGGCCTGCAGCTGGCGCTGCGCGCGGTCACCCAGCCCGGTGATGCGGTCGGCATCGAGGCACCGTCCTACTTCAACCTGTATCCGTTGCTGGCCAACCTCGGCCTGCAGGCCATCGAGCTGCCCACCCATCCGCAGCACGGACTGGATGTGGATGCGCTGGACGCGCTGCTGCAGCACACACCGCTGGCCGCACTGGTGGTGATGCCGACCGTGCACAACCCGCTCGGCTGCACCATGCCGACCGCCGCCAAGCAGCGCCTGGCCGAGCTGGTCAACGCACGGCAGCTGCCGCTGATCGAGGACGCGGTGTACGCCGAGCTGCAGTTCTGCGAACCGCCGGCGCCCCTGCTGAAGGCCTTCGATCGCGACGGCTGGGTGATGGTGGTCGGAGGTTTCTCCAAGACACTGGCGCCGGATTACCGCATCGGCTGGCTGGATGGCGGCCGCTTCGCCGAGCGCATCGCGCTGCTGAAATTCCAGTCCACCGGCGGCGAGCCGCAGCTGCTCGGTGACGCGGTCGCGGCGTATCTGGAAGCGGGCAGCTACGAGCACCACCTGCATCGCATGCGCCGGCTGTACCGCGAACAGGTGGGACGGCTGCGCCAGCTGGTGGCCGAGCACTTCCCGGCCGGCACCCGCGCCACCGAACCGCAGGGCGGATTCCTGCTGTGGCTGGAACTGCCGGGCGTGGATACGCGCGAGCTGTTCGAGCGAGCGCTGCAGGAGGACATCGTGTTCATGCCCGGCCAGGTCTATTCACGTGGCGCGCGATACCGCCACTGCCTGCGGCTGTCGTGCTGCCAGACCCTGGATGCGCGCTTCATTGGCGCGGTGGAACGACTGGGCGCGATCGCGCGGGAGCTGGCGGCCGCAGCACGGTAGTGCCGGCCGCTGGCCGGCAACATCGGGATCACCGGGTGGATGCGGTTGCCGGCCAGCGGTCGGCACTACCCAGGATCACTCGAGCAGGTGCGCGCTCAGCGCTTCGCCATCCGCACCCGGCAGATGCGGCAGCCGTCCCCAGCACGGCATCGGCAGGCGCTGCTGCAACGTGGCGATGTTCTCATCCTGGCGCTGCATCGCCGGGTCGATGTGGTTGCCGATCCAGCCCAGGCACTGCACGCCGCTGGCCTGCAGCGACTGCGCAGTCAGCCGCGCATGGTTGACGCAGCCCAGCCGCATGCCCACCACCAGCAGCACCGGCAACTGCAGTGCTCGCACCAGGTCCAGCTGGTCCAGCGTGGCCGAGACCGGCGCCAGCCACCCACCGACGCCTTCCACCACCACGATGTCGGCCTGTGCGCGCAGTCGCGCGAACGCAGCCACGATCGGCGCCAGTTCCACCCGCACGCCGTCCTCGGCAGCGGCCAGCTCCGGTGCCAGCGGCTGCCGCAGCGCATACGGGTTCAGATCGGCATAGTCCGGCACCGGCCAGCTGGCCGCCTGCAGCGCCAGCGCGTCTGCGTTGCGCAGGCCCTGCCCCAGGTCTTCGCTGCCGCTGGCCACCGGTTTCATGCCCACCGCGCGCAGGCCGCGCCGGCGCAGCGCATGCAGCAGCGCGGTGCTGGCCGCGGTCTTGCCGATCTCCGTATCGGTGCCGGTAATGAACAGGGCGGGCGGCAGCGTAGCGGGCAACGGCATCGATAGGCTCCAACAGGGCAACAGAGCGTGCATTATCGCCGGCCCGGCGCGCTTGCTAGACTGCGGGCATGTTCGCCAATGCCTCGCTTACCGGCAGCAAGCCGGAACAATACGCCCAGCTGCTGGAACAGGCCCGTGGCCTGGTCTACGCCGAGTCCGACCGCATCGCCAACGCGGCCAACCTCTCCGCACTGGTCTACCACGCCCTGCCCGACCTGAACTGGGTGGGTTTCTACCTGTACGACGGCACGGAGCTGGTGGTCGGCCCGTTCCAGGGCCTGCCGGCCTGCGTGCGCATCCCGCTGGACAAGGGCGTGTGCGGTGCCGCCGCCAGCCAGCGCGTGACCCAGCGCGTGGACGACGTCGATGCCTTCCCCGGCCATATCGCCTGCGATTCGGCCTCGCGTTCGGAACTGGTGGTGCCGCTGCTGCGCGGCGATGAACTGATCGGCGTGTTCGACATCGACAGCCCGAAGATCGGCCGCTTCGATGCCGATGACCAGGCCGGCCTGGAAGCCATCGCCCGCGTGTTCGTCGAGGCGCTGGGATGAGCGCACCGAAGCTGCGCAACATCGGCCCCAAGAGTGCAGCGTGGCTGCGCCAGGTCGGCCTGCGCAGCCGCGAGGACCTGGTTGCGACCGGCGCAGTCGGCGCCTTCGTCAAGGTCAAGCGCGCCGGCTTCAAGCCCAGCCTGAACCTGCTGTACTCGCTGGAAGGCGCGCTGCTGGACTGCCACTGGCAGGAACTGAGCGAGCCGCAGCGTGAGGCGCTGGTGCAGGATTACGAAGCACGCATCGCCGCGCATCCGCTGAAGGCGGCCGGCCCGGCGTCGGGTCCGGTGCATGAGCAGCGCTTCGATGCCGACGATGACGCGGAAGACAGCGTGACCGAGGATGCGGACGAGGATTGACTGCACCGGTAGTGCCGGCCGCTGGCCGGCAACTGCGTGGTCTTTTCAACGTTCCTGAGACTGCCGGCCAGCGGCCGGCACTACCGATGGGTTACGGCTGCTGCAGTTCCAGCAGCTCGCCTGCCAGCCCGGCTTCGCCACGTTCCAGCCGTACCCGCAGGCGCGTGCCGTGGTCGATGCGCAGTGCCCAGCACAGCGACATCGGCAGGCCGCAGACCTGCGACAGCACCATGCGCAGCGGGCCGCCATGGCTGACCACCAGCGTTGGCACCGGGTCGTCATCATCGAGCAGTCGATCCAGCGCGCGCGCGATACGCCGCTCGAAGTGGCCCCAGCTTTCACCGTTGGGCGGTGGGAATGCATGCGGATCGGCATGGAAGACCGCCAGTGCATCCTCCGGCAGGTCGAACAGCGACTGCCCGTCCCAATCGCCGAAATCCAGCTCTTCCCATTCCTCCTCCGCTTCCACGTCCAGCCCGCGCGGGGTGGCCAGGGCCATCGCCGTGTGCAGCGAGCGCAGCCGCGGCGAACTGATCACCCGTTCCCAGGGCTGCGCAGCGTAGGCGTCGACCAGTTCCTGCGGCAGGCGGGCCAGCTGCGGTGGATCGCTGCGGCCATCGAGGAACTCATCGCGACCGTTGCCGGCATGGCGGACCAGGTCGAGGATCATGCGTGCGTCCTGTACAGGCAACGCGGGAACAGCGGAAAACGGGCGGACATCGGCAACGGCACCACGGGATCGAGGGACCATTCTAAGGGCACAGCAAAGGCAGTCGGGTACGCTCGACGCTACGGGCCGCCTGCGATGCCGTAGACTGCGCGCACTTCCAGGTGACCTGCGGCCACGGCCGGCAGGTTGAAACGGGAAGCCGGTGACGCGTGAATCCACGCCAGGCCGGCGCTGCCCCCGCAACGGTAAGCACGTCAGTTCCAGGCAACAACGCCACTGTGCCGCAGGCATGGGAAGGCGCCTGGACGGTGGCCTCGCGCCACCCGGCGGCAAGCCCGGAGACCGGCCCGGAAGCCTCAGGTCGCGGTGCGGTGGGCATGGCGCTGGATGACCGCAGCCTGCGCTGCGGCGTCGGCGCATGCCTGCCTTCGCGGCTCCTCCCCTTCGCCACGCGGGCGTGCGTGGCACCTGGAGTCCCCCATGAAGCTGCAGTCCCGAATGCTGTCCCTGGCCGTGCTGGCCGCCCTGCCCGCGCTGGCCCAGGCCGCCGATGACACCACCGCGCTCGACCAGATCCTGGTCACCGCCACCCGCACCCCGATCGCCCTGCAGGACAGCATCGCACCAGCCCAGGTGATCGACCGCGCGCAGATCGAATCCAGTCAGGCCACCTCGTTGCAGGAACTGCTGCGCGGCCGCGCCGGCATCAACCTGACCAATGCCGGCGGGCTCGGCAAGCAGAGCTCGCTGTTCCTGCGCGGCACCAACTCGGGCCACACCGTGGTGCTGGTCGATGGCGTGCGCATCAACAGTGCCGACCTCGGCCTGGCCATGTACCAGGACCTGCCGCTGGCGCAGATCGAACGCGTGGAAATCGTGCGCGGCCCGCAGTCCAGCCTGTACGGCGCCGACGCCATCGGTGGCGTGATCCAGATCTTCACCCGCCGCAACCAGGGCGATTTTGCTCCGCACTTCCAGCTCGGTGGTGGCAGCAACGGCCTGCGCGAAGCCAGCGGCGGCATCGGAGGTGGCACCGAACGCGGCTGGTTCGGCGCCGACATCGCCTACCAGCATTCCGATGGCGTCGATGCCTGCCGTGGCTCGGCGACGCTGTTCACCGGCTGCTTCGCTGACGAACCCGATCGCGACGGCTACCGCAACCTGTCCAAGAGCCTGCGTGGCGGCTACACCTTCAACGACCAGTGGAATGTGGAAGGCAGTGCGCTGCGCGCCGACGGCAAGAACCACTACGACGGCTATTACAACTACTCGGAAACCCGCCAGCAGGTGCTGGCCGGCAAGGTGCGCTACACCCCGTCCGGGCGCCTGGCGTTCACCGCCAACGTCGGCCGCAGCGACAACGAATCGGACAACTTCGGCGACTTCGGCGCACGCGGCAGCGCGCAGACCCACCGCGACAGCGCCTCGCTGCAGGGTGACTTCACCTTGACCGGAAGCCAGCTGCTGAGCACCGGCGTGGACTGGAGCGAAGACAACCTGGATGGCAGCAGCGCGGGCTACCTCGTCGACAGCCGTCGCAACACCGGCGTGTTCGTGCAGTACCAGGGCCGCTTCGGCCGCCATCAGCTGCAGGCCAGCGCACGCAACGACGACAACCAGCAGTTCGGCAACCACGCCACCGGCAGTCTCGGCTGGGCAATGCAGCTGGACCACGGCCTGCGCGTCAATGCCAGCTACGGCACCGCCTTCAAGGCACCGACCTTCAGCGACCTGTACGACCCGTGGAGCGGCGTGCCGACGTTGAAGCCGGAGAAGTCCAAGAGCGCCAACCTCGGTGTTTCGCAGCAGGGCCAGGGCTGGCATTGGGGCCTGGACGTGTACGAGACCCGCATCGATGACCTGATCACCTACGATGCGTCCACGATGAAAATGCAGCAGGTGGAGAAGGCGCGCATCCGTGGCGCCGAACTGACCGGTGGCGTGCTGCTGGCCGGCTTCGACCTCAACGCGCAGCTGAGCTACACCGACCCGCGCAACCGCACCCATGGCAGCACCCAGTTCGACAACTGGCTGCCGCGCCGTGCACAGCAGACCGCGCGCCTGGACGTCGACCGCCGCTTCGGCGATTTCCGCGCCGGCCTGACCGTGCAGGGTGCGGGCAAGCGCTATGACGATGCCGCCAACGCGGTGAAGGTCGGTGGCTACGGCACGCTGGACCTGCGCGCCGAGTACGCGCTGACGCCGGCGTGGTCGCTGCTGGCACGTGCCGCCAACGTGTTCGACCGCCGCTACGAGACGGTGGCGTGGTTCAACCAGCCCGGCCGCGAGTACCAGCTGAGCGTGCGTTACCAGCCGAAATGAAGGCGCGCGCCGGGCATCGCCCGGCACCGATCTACTGTAGAGCCGAGCCCATGCTCGGCTCACGCAATGAAGCAGCCGAGCGTGGGCTCGGCTCTACACCCGAACGCCCGCGGCCAGCCCCGGCAACTCACGCAGGTCGTCAATCACCGCCACCGCCTGTGCGGTGGCCAGGTCCAGGCCACGCGGATAACCGTAACGCACCAGTGCGATCGGCATGCCCGCCTCTTCGGCGGCGCGGTAGTCGGTCAACGAATCACCCACCATCAGGCAGGCATCCACCGCCAGCCCGAAGTGCGCAGCGATGTGCCGCAGCGGCTCACCGCTGGGCTTGCGCTGCGGCAGCGAATCGCCGCCCAGTACCAGCGCGAACGCATCACCAATGCCCAGGTGTTGCAGCAGTGGCGGCACCAGCGCTTCGGGCTTGTTGGTGCAGATCGCCAGCGGAACACCGCGTGCACGCAGCTGCATCAGCGCTTCGGCCACGCCATCGAACAGGCGCGGGCTGCGCAGCAGGCACTCACGGTAGTGCGCCATGAACACCGGCATCACTTCGGCCAGGTCGACCTCACGACCCGCGGCATGCACGGCCTGCTCGACCAGGCGGCGCACACCGTCGCCGATCCAGCCCAGAACCGTGGCTTCCGGCACGCGTGCCATGCCGATGTCTTCCAGCGTGCGGTTCAGTGCTTCGGCGATATCAGCTGCGCTGTCGACCAGCGTGCCATCTAGGTCGAACACGACCAGCGGATAGGGATACGACAAGGGACGGCACCTGCACGACGTGGGGCCGCCCATTGTACGCCGCTGGTTTCTGCGCCGATCCGCCTCAACCGATCCGGCGTGCGCGGGTGGCCAGGAACGTGGGCAGGTAGCGGTCGATCAGGAAGCGCGGCTGCGGCTGCCAGTCTTCCATGAAGCGATCAATGACGAACCCCGCATCCAGCTGCCCGCCGATCAGTTCGGTCAGGCTGTGGCCAAAGGTCAGCGCATCGCCGCGGCCGAGTTTCGCCTCACGTTCTGCGGCGGGCAGGTCTTCCAGGTCCGAATAGGGAATGGCGTACTTCGGCCGGATCAGGCCCTGCGCATCGAGCTGCGGATCGCGCGCGCCGACGAACAGCACCGGGTTGTAGAAGCTGGCCATCAACATGCCGTCGCGCGCCAGCACGCGGCGGCATTCGGTCCACACCGGGCGCACGTCGGGTACGTACAGGTTGGAGATCGGATGGAACACCACGTCGAAGCTGTCGTTGGCGAATACGTGCAGGTCGCGCATGTCGCCCTGCACCGTGCGCAGCTGCAGGCCGTCGCGCGCCGCCACGCTGCGGTCCTGTTCCAGCTGCCCGTCGGAGAGATCGAACACGGTGACGTCGGCGCCCGCAGCGGCCAGCACCGGTGCCTGCTGGCCCCCGCCCGAGGCCAGGCACAGGATGCGGCGGCCGCGCACATCGCCCAGCCAGTCCAATGGCAGCGCACGTGGGGTCAGATGCACCTGCCAGCGGCCTTCGCGCGCGGCGGCAATGGTTGAACTTTCCACCGGGCGCGACCATTCGCGCACTTCGCTGGCCTGGCGGTCCCAGGCAGCACGGTTGTGGTCGATCAAGGCCTGTCCATGGTTCATGTGTTCTCCTTGCCCGGTGGGCGCCAATCCAGATCCTGGAAGGCCGGGCTGGCGAAACACTCGGCCAGGTAGTCCAGGAATCGCCGCATGATAGCGGGCTGCTGTCGCCGTGACGCGTACACGGCATGAATGCCGAGTTCGTCCAGGCTGAATTCGGGCAGCAGTTCGATCAGCTCGCCGGTACGCAGCAGCGGCGCCACCTGGTAGGTCGGCAGCATGGCGATACCGGCACCGGCCCGCACCGCCTCCAGCAGCAGCGAGGCCTCGTTGGCGCTGATGTTGCCGCCCACCGCCACCGACAGCGAACGGCCGTCCCGGTGCAGCTGCCACAGGCTCTTGCCGACGTAGTGGTGGGTCAGGCAGTTGTGCGCGGCCAGATGCTCGGGAGCAGTCGGCGTGCCGCGTGCCTGCAGGTAGGACGGCGTCGCGCACAGCACCGAGCGGCAGGTGGCCAGCCGCCGCGCGATCAGGCTGGGATCGATCTGGCGCGCGATGCGCACGGCCAGGTCCACCCGCTCCTCCACCAGGTTGACCGTGCGGTCGACCAGCAGCAGCTCGATGCGTGCCGCCGGATGGCGCGCAACAAAGCCGGCCACCGCCCGCGCCAGGTGGCTCTGCCCGAACGACACGCTGGCAGTCACCCGCAGCGTGCCATGCGGCTCGGGATCATCGCTGGCCAGCTCGCCCTGCAGTTCCTCGCCGATCGCCAGCATCTGCCGGAAGCGCGCCAGCGCCGCCTCGCCCGGGCCGGTCAGGCTGACCCGGCGCGTGGTCCGGTGCAGCAGGCGTGCGCCCAGCCAGCCCTCGACCTCAGCCAGGTAGCGGCTGACCATCGCCCGCGACATGTCCAGCACCTCTGCCGCCGCGGTCAGGCTGCCGCGCTCGGCCACCTCGACGAACACGGTCATGGCGGTCAATCGGTCCATATGCTCGATCCATGCAACAAACAAGCGCGTTATACGCTGTTTTTCGAGCGACTGCAGCGGCCTAGAGTGGCGCCATTCCCACCCCACAGCGCCCCACGGAGTCCTGCCATGAAGATCGCCCTCGTTGGTTCCACCGGCAACATCGGCCGCCATATCGCCCGCCACGCGCTGGCCCGCGGCCACGAACTCACTGTCATCGTGCGCAGCGCGCAGGACCTCCCGGCCGAGCTGGCCGGTGCCCATCCGGTGATCGCCTCGCTGGATGACCAGGACGCGCTGGTTGCCGCCATCGCCGGCCACGACGTGCTCGCCAGTGCCTACGGCCCGCGCCCGGGCGATGACAACGGCCGCGTCGGCGAGGTCGCCGCGCAGCTGGCGGCTGCCGCGCGCAAGGCCGGCGTGCCGCGCCTGGTGGTGGTTGGCGGTGCCGGCAGCCTGGAAGTCGCACCCGGCGTGCAGCTGGTCGACACCCCCACCTTCCCGGAGGCCTACAAGCCGTACGCGCTGGCCCACCGCGAGGCGTTCAACCGCCTGCAGGCAGTGGACGACCTGGACTGGACCTTCTTCTCGCCGGCCGCCGAAATCGGCCCGGGTGAAGAGCGCGGCCAGTACCGCGTGCAGCCCAAGGCGTTCCTGGCCGATACCAGCGGCCACAGCCGCATCAGCTACGCCGACTATGGCGCGGCGTTCGTCGCCGAGCTGGAAGCGCACGCGTATCCGAAGCAGATCATCACCGCAGCGTATTGATCCACGCACGTCCCATGTAGAGCCAAGCCCGCGCTCGGCTCTACGCGAACATGCAGCCGGGCATTGGCCCGGCTCTACACAAGGAATTCCCATGCGTACCGCTGCCCTGCTGCTTCCCCTCGCCCTGGCCGCCAGCTTCACCAGTGCGCCGCTGCTGGCCGCACCGGCCACCACGGCGCCGGCGGCGGCGACGAAATCCCAGCTGCACCTGCAGACCTTCCATCCCGGCCCGCAGGCAATGTTCTCGGTGTCCTCGGTGCTGATCGAAGGCCGCCACGACGCGATCCTGGTCAATGCGCAGTTTGGTGCCAGCGATGCGCGCAAGCTGGTCGAGCTGATCCGCGCCAGCGGCAAGCAGCTGACCACGATCTACATCAGCCACGGCGATCCGGACTACTACTTCGGCCTGGCCACCCTGCAGGACGCCTTCCCGCAGGCACGCATCGTCGCCACCGCGCAGACCGTCGCCCATATCCAGCAGACCCAGGCCGGCAAGCTGGCCTACTGGGGACCGAAGATGGGTGCCGACGTGCCCGCGCGCATCGTGCTGCCGCAGGTGCTGGATGGCGATGCACTGCAGCTGGAAGGCCAGCGCCTGCCGCTGATCGGCCTGGATGGCCCGACCCCGGACCGCACGGTGCTGTGGGTGCCGTCGCTGCGCGCGATCGTCGGTGGCATTCCGGTGGTAGCCGGCGAGCACGTGTGGATGGCCGACACGCAGACGCCTAAGTCGCACACCGACTGGCTGCAGACCCTGCAGCGGTTGCAGGCACTGAAGCCGAAGGTGGTGGTGCCGGGGCATTACGCGCCGGGTGCCGCACTGGATGCCAGTGCGCTGCGCTTCACTGCGGACTACATCCGCGCGTTCGATGTCGAGACGGCAAAGGCCAAGGACAGTGCGGCGCTGGTGAAAGCAATGCAGTCGCGCTACCCGAAGCTGGACGGCGTGGCATCGCTGGAGCTGAGTGCGAAGGTGGCCAAGGGCGAGATGCAGTGGCCTTAAGGTAAAGGGTTGTTTTGCAGGGCTGCGCCCTGCACCTGCTCAATGCAACGGCAACAGCTGGATATCTGTGGGTTGGCGGGGTGGGTCCGATGGCAGGGGACGCCGTGAACCCGTCCATGGGGGCTTGGTCGCGGCATCCATGCCGCTCACACCCCTGCCATCGGACCCACCCCGCCTTCGACAGATCTCGGCAATCTGCTGGGGTCGGATCCCGTTGCTGCGCAACGGGCTCTGACCCCGCCTTTGCCGATCAGAGGGATGTGGAATCGTTCGGTCCGTGCTCGAACAATTCCCCCTGCACCACGGCCTCCTTTTCGCGGAACCCACCCAGCCCGACGCCGACCAGGCGGTAACGCGTCTCCGCCGGCAGGTCGACGCGGGCGCGCAGGGCCAGTGCGATGTCGCGCAGTTCTTCCATCGATTCCGGCGGGCGCTCCGGGGTGAAGCTGCGGGTGAGGATGCGGAACTGCGCGGTCTTCAGCTTCAGCACCACGGTGTGGCCGACGCGTTCGGTCTTGCGCGTGGCATTCCAGGTCTTCTCCGCCAGCTGCACGATCGCCTCGCCCAGGTCTTCCAGCAACAGGTCCTCGGCAAAGGTGTCCTCCGAGGAGATCGACTGCACCTGCTGGTCCGGTTCCACCGGCCGCTCGTCGATGCCGCGTGCACGGTTGTACAGGCTGCGGCCGAAACTGCCGAACGCCTCTTCCAGGTCGACCAGGGACCACTGCCGCAGGTCGCCGCAGGTGACGATGCCACGCGCGGCAAGTTTGCCTTCCATCACCTTGCCGACGCCGGGCACCCGGTTCACCGGCAGCGGCAGCAGGAAGGCGTCCACCCGCTGCGGTGGAATCACGAACTGGCCATCGGGCTTGCGCCAGTCCGAAGCGATCTTGGCCAGGAACTTGTTCGGCGCGATCCCGGCTGAAGCGGTCAGGTTCGTCTCCTCGCGGATCTGCGCACGGATGGTGCGGGCGATGTCGGTGGCCAGTTCGATGCCGCTCTTCGGCTCGGTCACGTCCAGGTAGGCCTCGTCCAGCGACAACGGCTCGACCAGGTCGGTGTGGCGCAGGAATATCTCGCGTACCTGGCGTGACACCGCCTTGTAACGTGCAAAGTCCGGCGGCACGAAGATCGCGTCCGGACACAGGCGTTCGGCGCGCAGCGCCGGCATCGCCGAACGCACGCCGAACACGCGTGCCTCGTAGGACGCCGCACACACCACCGAGCGCGCGCCGCGCCATGCCACAACCACCGGCTTGCCGCGCAGTGACGGATCGTCGCGCTGCTCCACCGACGCGTAGAACGCGTCCATGTCGACGTGGATGATCTTGCGCAGTCGGGTCATGTCAGGCGGAAAGGGCGGGGGCGTGCCGAACGGGCCACACGCCGAAGTATGGTCGTTGCACATCAACAGGATGCGCGTATTCCATTGAAAACACTACGGTTGCGTACGGTTGAAATGTTTGATCGGCGCAGTTTCCACGGGCATCCTCGAACGCTTGTTTCCCTGTTTCCCCGCTTCCAGGATTGTGCTTCATGACCCGTCTCCACGCGTTCAACCGCGAACAGCTGCTGGCCAGCGCACGCGGTGAACTGTTCGGCACCGCCGCCGGCCGTTTGCCCAACGATCCGATGCTGATGTTCGACCGCATCACCGACATCCACGAGGACGGCGGACCGCACGGTAAGGGCATGGTACGCGCCGAGCTGGATATCCGCCCGGACCTGTGGTTCTTCGGCTGCCACTTCATCGGCGACCCGGTCATGCCCGGCTGCCTGGGCCTGGACGCCATGTGGCAGCTGACCGGCTTCTTCCTGACCTGGCTGGGTGCCCCCGGCAAGGGCCGCGCACTCGGCTGCGGCGAGGTGAAGTTCACCGGCCAGGTACTGCCGGACGCCAAGCTCGTGCGCTACGAGATCGACATCAGCCGTGTCATCAACCGCAAGCTGGTGATGGCCCAGTCGGACGCCCGCATGTACGTGGATGACCGCGAAATCTACAGCGCGCGCGACCTGCGCGTCGGCCTGTTCACTGAAACCGGGAGCTTCTGATGCGTCGCGTCGTCATCACCGGCATGGGCATCACGTCCTGCCTCGGCAATGATCTGGATACCGTTTCGGCCGCGCTGCGCGAAGGGCGCTCGGGCATCACCGCCTTGGCCGACCATGCCGAAGCAGGCCTGCGCAGCCAGGTCGGCGGTCGCGTCGACCTCGATCTGGAGGCGCTGATCGACCGCAAGCAGAAGCGCTTCATGAGCGACGCGGCGGCCTTCGCTTACCTGTCCATGCGCGATGCCATCGCCGATGCCGGGCTCAGCCCCGAGCAGGTCAGCAACCTGCGCACCGGCCTGATCGCCGGTTCCGGCGGCGGCTCCAGCGAATGGCAGATCGGCGCGGTCGACCTGCTGCGCGAACGTGGCGTGCGCAAGGTCGGCCCGTACATGGTGCCGCGCACGATGTGCTCGACGGTCTCGGCCTGCCTGGCCACGGCCTACCAGATCAAGGGCGTCAGCTACTCGCTGTCGGCCGCCTGCGCGACCTCGGCGCACTGCATCGGCGCTGCCGCGGACATGATCCGCCACGGTGCGCAGGACATCATGTTCGCCGGTGGCGGTGAAGACCTGCACTGGTCGATGAGCGTGATGTTCGATGCGATGGGCGCGCTGTCGACCAGCTTCAACGAAACCCCGGCCAGCGCCTCGCGTCCGTACGACAAGGACCGCGACGGCTTCGTCATCGCCGGTGGCGGCGGCATGCTGGTGCTGGAGGACTACGACCACGCCGTTGCGCGTGGCGCGCACATCCATGCCGAGCTGATCGGCTACGGCGTGACCTCCGATGGCGCCGACATGGTCGCGCCGTCCGGCGAGGGCGCGGTGCGCTGCATGAAGATGGCACTGCAGGGCGTCGATCGCCCGCTGGACTACCTCAACACCCACGGCACCTCGACCCCGCTGGGCGATGTCACCGAGCTCAACGCGATCCGTGAAGTGTTCGGCGATGCGGTACCACCGCTGTCCTCGACCAAGGCGCTGTCCGGCCATTCACTGGGCGCGGCCAGCGTGCACGAGGCGATCTACTGCCTGCTGATGATGCGCGATGGCTTCGTCGCCGGTTCGGCCAACATCGGCGAGCTGGACCCGAAGGTGGAGAGCTTCCCGATCCTGCGCGAGAGCCGCGAGCAGAAGCTGGACACGGTGATGTCCAACAGCTTCGGCTTCGGTGGCACCAACGCTGCGCTGGTGTTCGGGCGGGTGTGATTGAACAGGTGTGCCGACCAACGGTCGGCACCCACCAGAAGATGTGAAGCCGAGCCCATGCCCGGCTCAGTGCCAACCAAGGTCGGCAGCCACCGCTACTTCGGCAGCAGCGGCAGCAGCAGGGCGTGCGCGTCCACCAGCGAGCCGACGATGCGGTGGCCCAGTGCGCGCAGCTCTTCATCCGGATGCACCAGGTCCGGCACCTGGATCACGGTCATGCCGGCGGCCAGTGCGGCCCGCGTGCCGGCCGGTGAATCTTCCAGCGCCAGGCAACGTTCGGGCGCCTGGCCCAGCCGCTGCGCGGCCAGCAGGTAGATATCCGGCGCCGGCTTCGGCCGCGCCACATCACCACTGGTGATCACGGCATCGAAGTACGGCAGCAGGCCTGCGGCCGCCAACTTGCGGTTGGCGCGCGGCTGCCGCGTGGTGGTCGCCACCGCACGCGGTACCGCGTGCGCCTTCAGCAGCTCCAGCAGCTCCAGGATGCCCGGCCGCAGCGGCAGCCCGGTCTGCGTGCGTGCTTCGTACAGCTCATGGCAACGTGCCGCCACCGCGTCGATCAGGCTGTCTTCGATGCCCTGCGCGCGCAGCAACGCATGCGTATCGTGGTCGCCGAGGCCGACCATGCGCAGGAACACCGCTTCCTCCAGGCCCAGCCCGAATTCGTCGGCGGCCTCGCTCCAGCAGGCCAGCGAGACCCGCTCGCTGTCGATCATCAGGCCGTCCATGTCGAAGATGACGGCGTCGGGCAGGAACGGCAGCGCAGCGAAGGGGGTCATGGAGCGAACAACGTATCCAGGTCGGTGGAAGTGAGCTGCCGCCATTGCCCTTCGTCCAGCCCCTGCAGGTCCAGCCCGCCGACGCGGCTGCGGTGCAGGGCCTGCACGTGGTTGCCGGTGGCGGCGAACATGCGGCGTACCTGATGGTAGCGGCCTTCATGCAGCACTAGGCGTGCGCGACGCGCCTCCAGCACTTCGAGTTCCGCCGGCAGCAGGGGCGTCTTCTCGGACTCCAGCATCAGCGTGCCGCTGGCGAACAACGCCACTTCGTCGCCGCGCAGGTCCTCGCTCAACTCGACTTCGTAGACCTTCGGCAGCTTCGACTTCGGCGAGATGATCCGGTGCAGCAGGCCGCCATCGTCGGTCAGCAGCAGCAGGCCACTGGTCTCGCGGTCGAGGCGGCCCACCGTGGACAGCACCGGATCACGGTCGCGGAAGCGCGGCGGCAGCAGGTCGTAGATCAGGCGGCCGGTGTCCTTGGTCGAACAGGTGTAGCCGGCGGGCTTGTGCAGCGCGATCGACAGCCCCACCGGCGGGTCCAGCGGCTCGCCATCGACGCGGATCGCCTCGTGCGGCACCTGGTCATCGGCGTACAGCACCTCACCGTCGGCGTCGGTGACGCGGCCTTCGCGGAACATCCACTGCACCTGCTTGCGGCTGCCATAGCCCAGGTTGGCGATGAGCTTGACCAGCTTCACTTGCCCTTCCCCTTCACTGCTTCAACCAGCTTGAAACCGTCGCGCTCGGCGACCACGCGCACCGCACCGAAGCTGTCGTTGAGGGTGTGCTCGTACGGCAGATGGCGGTTGGCCACCACGTACAGGCGCCCGCCCGGGCGCAGCGCCTGCGCGGCCACGGCGATGAAGCGCTGGCCGATGTCCGGGCGGTCGGCACGCGACGGCGTGTGGAACGGCGGGTTGCTGATGATGACGTCGTAGCCCGGCTCGATGCCGGCGGTGACGTCGCGCCACAGGAAGCGCAGCGGCAGCGCGCGCGGCGGCGGCGCCAAGTTCAGTTCGGCCAGGGCCAGCGCACGCTGCTCGGCCTCGTACAGGTCCAGCGCGGTGATCTTCGGGCAGCGTTCCAGCAGCTCGCGCGAGAGATAGCCGTAGCCGGCGCCAAGGTCGGCGGCGCGGCCGGCCAGGTCGGCCGGCAGGTGCTCGGCCAGCAGCGCCGATGCCGGATCGATGCGGTCCCAGGCGAACACGCCCGGGCGGCTCAGGAAGCGTCCGCCCATGATCGGGCGCACCGCATCCAGCGCCGACCAGCGCTTGGCCAGGTCGGCGTCGTGCTGGCCCTGCAGCGGGGCGGTCCAGTACACGCGGCAGTGGTTCTTGGTCAGGCAGCCGCCGAGACCGGCCAGCTGCTTGAGGTCGCCTTCACCGGAGCGCGCGCCTTCGTTGTTGGACTGGCAGGCGACGATACGGCCGCCCTCGGCGACCAGCGCCAGCGCGCGGGCGAACAGCGCACGGGCTTCTTCACGCTGGCGCGGCGGCAGCACCAGCACCAGCGGGTAACGGCCCTTGCCGGCCACATCGTCCAGCTGGCCGCTGACGGTCCAGCCGGCGGCCTGCTGCAGCGGCTGCGCGAACGGGGCAAAGCTCTGTTCGCAGTGCAGCTCGCGGTTGCCGGCCGCTTCGCGCAGCGGCCAGCCATCGCGGGCACGCAGGAAAGCCACCGGGCCCTCCGGCCAGCGCAGGGCGCCTTGGGAGAACGGCAGGAGCAGGGTCTGCAGGGGGGCGTCGTCGCTGGAGGCCATCGGCGCGGGTACTTCAAGCGTGAGGGCCGTCCATTGTACCGGCTTGGCCGGGCCGGCCCCGGCAGGCCGCTTTGCGAAACCCGAACGGGGCCTTGATCTGCCAGAAACATTGAAACGTTCAGGGTAGAGGCTCCCCCGGAAACCCAGGAGAACCTGCATGCGAGCCTTGTTCGTCGGTGGCGTCGTCGACAACAGTGAAATGGACCTGGAAGGCAGCCATCCGCCCGTGCACTACCCCGAGGACACCGGCGGCGGGCACTCGCGTTACCGGCTGCACCAGGTCGGCCATGGCGCCGATGGCAGCGTGGCCTATGCGGTATATGGCGCACCGGACCTGGCCGATGACGAAGTGGCCCGGGTGGCGGAAGAACGCGCCTACGCGCGCCGGTTCGAAGCGACGCCGACCTTGTTCGAGCATTGACACACCGGTAGCGCCCGAGCCCACGCTCGGGCGACGGCGCAGCCGAGCGTGGGCTCGGCTCTACATCCGATCAAGGCGCCTTGGGTGGCAGGCGGTTGATGCTGGCGATCTCGTCCAGCCACACGTGGTGCTGCTGCACCGGCGTGTCGTAGTCATCCAGGCGCAGCTGGCCGTTGCTGCCTTCATCACCAGTGACGTTGCGGTACTGCTGCACGGTTGGCCTCACGGCCACCGTGCCGAGCAGGCGGCGGCCATCGTGCAGAATCAGTTCCACCTGCGTTTCGCCTTCCAGCTGCGGCAGCAGGGCTTCCAGGCGCGCGATCTGCGCCGGATCGGTATGGATACGGGGAGCTATGCGGGACATCGGCGACCTCCTGCATGCAGGGTCGCCGATCGGCCGTGAATGCTCAGTGCAGCGCGCTGTCCGCGCGGGGTACCTGCACCTTGCGTACCGCAGCCACCAGCTGCGCCACCGAGTACGGCTTGGCCACGTGTTCCTGGAAACCCGACGCCAGCGCACGGCGGCGGTCATCGGCACGCGCCAGCGCGGTGACGGCGACCGCGGGCAGGGTCGTGGCATCCACGCCCATGTCCTCGCGCAGCGTGCGCACCAGGCCATAACCATCCATGCCCGGCATGCCGATGTCGGTCAGCATCACGTGGTACTGCAGATGGCCGGTGTCGGCCAGCAACGCCAGCGCCTCACCGGCCGAACTGGCCGCCGACACGCTGGCGCCCTGCTCTTCCAGCATGCGCCGCAGGTACTCCAGCACTTCCGGCTGGTCTTCCACCGCCAGCACGTGCATGCCGCGCAGCGGATACGGCTCGACGATCACCGGTTCCAGGATCGGCCCGCTGATCACTTCGCGCAGCGGGCGCCGCTCGGCATCGGGAAGGTGCTGCGGCAGGCGCACGGTGAACGTAGCGCCATGGCCGTGCCCCTCGCTGGCCGCGGCGACCGTGCCGCCATGCAGTTCGACCAGCTGCTGCACGATCGCCAGGCCCAGTCCCAGTCCACCATGGCGCCGGGTGGTGGTGCCATCGGCCTGGCGGAAGCGGCTGAACAGGTGATTGAGGAATTCGGGTGCGATGCCATCACCGGTGTCGCGCACGGTGATTTCCCAGTGGTTGCCGTCGGCCCGCAGCTGCAGGTCGATGCGGCCTTCAGCCGGGGTGAACTTGATCGCGTTCGAGAGCAGGTTCCAGAACACCTGCTGCAGGCGCGTCGCATCGCCCAGCACCAGGCTCGGCTGTTCGGGCAGCTGCAGGTGCACGTCCAGTGCCTTGCCTTCGGCCACCAGTTCCTGCGCGCCGATGGCCTCGCCCAGCACCGTGCGCAGGTCCAGCACTTCCACCTCCAGCTGCACCTTGCCCAGCAGCATGCTGCTGAGGTCCAGCATGTCCGAGATCAGCCGCTTCTGCGCGCCGGCGCTGTTGGCGATCACGTTCAGGCCCTTGTACAGAGGGCTGGTGTTGTCCACGCGCTGCAGCAGCAGCTCACTCCACCCGAGGATGGTGGTCAGCGGCGTACGCAGTTCATGCGACAGCGTGGCCAGGAACTCGTCCTTCAGCCGCGCCATGTTCTCCGCAGCGCTGCGCGCGGCGCGCTCGGACTGCAGCAGTTCCTCGCGGGCCAGTTCGATCTCGCGGCGTTCGGTCACGTCCGGGCTGCTGCCGGCCAGGCCGATGAAGCGGCCCATCCGCGAGAAACGCGGGCGTGCGTTCATCTCCAGCCAACGCCACTGGCCATCGGCGCGCCGCGCACGCACCAGCGCGTGCATCGAACGCTGCGCCTTCAGCGCTTCCTGCAGTTCGTATTCGAATACCGACGCATCGTCCGGATGCACCAGGCCGCGCCAGACATCTTCCGGCACACGCGTCTCGTCGCCACCGAAGAACTCGCTGAAGGCGCTGTTGACGAAACGGGCATGGCCGCGCTCGTCGAGCACCCACACCGGCATCGGCAGGCCGTCGGCCAGCGCGCTGAAGCGCGCTTCGCTCTCGCCCAGCTCCACTTCCATCTGCTTGCGTGCAGTGATGTCGAAGAACAGGATGCCGACCTTGTCCTCGCCCGGCCGGCCCACGCGCACCGCATCGACCGCGAACGAACGACCCAGCGCACGCGCTTCCATCTCGAACTGGGCAGGACGGCCGCTGCGTGCGACCTCGCCGTAGATGCGGAACCAGTCCTGCTCATGGTTGGGTTCCAGCTCGGTCATGCGCTGTCCACGCGCATCCTTCAGCCCGGTGTGGCGCTCGAAGGCATCGTTGACCTCGAGGAAACGATAGTCGACCGCACGATCGCCCTCGAACAGCACCTGGATCACGCAGAAACCAGCGTTGATGCGCTCAAGCACGCCATGATGCAGGTCGGGTTCGGGCGCCTGCACCATCATCGGTGGGCGCTCCACGAGGGGCGGCAGTGTGGACAAGGGCGTCTGGACGGGCCGGATTGGAAGCACAGCATCTTCCAAAGCGCGTATTCACAGCGTCAAGCGCCGTCAGTCATGGTTGACGACGATGAATTGGCGGCAACCGCTCTTGTCGGTGTCGCAATCGGCCGTTGCGGTGGCTGGAAAGCGGGATCACACTCGATCTATAAATCGCATCGTCCCCGTCGATGGGGCGCAGGAGACCGTCATGAACCGCTCGTTGGCCACTGCCCTGCTGCTGGCAGGCGCCCTCATGGCGGGCAGCGCGAACGCCGCGCCGCGCGCCGTCACCGATCCGGATGCGCCCCGCGCGCTGCAGGCCAATGGCCCGGTCAGCGTCAAGTGGGACGATCCAGCCGGATTCACCGAAATCCGCCAGAGCACCAACCGCTTCGAGGCCGAACGCGGCAACTGGGTGCAGCAGCTGGCCAGCTACGTGCAGACCACGGCGGCCAAGCCGCTGCAGCCCGGGCAGACCCTGGACGTGACCCTGGTCGACATCAAGCGCGCCGGCGACTACGAGCCCTGGCACGGCCCGCGCGGCAGCGACATCCGGATCATGCGGGACATCTATCCGCCGCGGATCACCCTGCAGTACACGCTGAAGGACGCCAGTGGTCGCATCGTCGATGAGGGCGAAGCCAAGCTCAGCGACACCGGCTACCTGCACAACCTGGGGCTGAAGAGCGACAGCGATCCGCTGCGCTACGAGAAGCGCCTGATCGACGACTGGGTGAAGCGCGAGCTGAGCACGCGGGCTACTGCTGCACGATGATTCCGGGCAGCTCTACCTGCCGGCAGGTGTCGACCTTGGTCGACACGCATTGCACGGTGCCGACCAAGGTCGGCTGCTACCAGAGCCGAGCGCGGGCTCGGCTCTACACGTAGACTTTCGCCACGCGCTTGACCGCGCACGGCAGCTGGTAGGCACTCACGCCGCAGCGCGGCGCCAGTTCCGACAGCGTCGGCGCAGAACCCCACAGTTCCACCACACTGCCGATGCCGGCCTGCGCATGCGCGGTCAGGTCCACCGTCAGCATGTCCATCGACACGCGCCCGATCAGTACGCCGGGCTGGCCATCGATCAGTACCGGCGTGCCGTTGGGGGCGAACTGCGGATAACCGTCGGCATAGCCAAGCGCGACCACGCCCACGCGGGTGCGCGCCTTGGCCACGAAGCGTGCGCCATAGCCCACCGGCTCACCGGCCTCGATCCAGCGCTCGGCAATCACCTTCGACTGCATCGTCATCACCGGGCGCAGGCGCTCGGTCAGCGCGGTGTTGTCCGGCAGCGGATTGGCGCCGTACAGCATCAGGCCCGGGCGCACCCAGTCGCTGCGTACATCCGGCCAGCCCAGCAGTGCCGGCGAATTGCACACGCTGGTCTCGCCGTCCAGGCCGTCGATGGCGCGCGCGAAGGTCGCCGCCTGTTCATGGGTGCGTTCGCTGTCCAGCTCATCGGCACGCGCCAGGTGGGTCATCAGCACGATGCGCTCGACCTGCGGCAGCGCCGACAGGCGTGCATGCGCGGCGCGGAAGCTGTACACGTCCAGGCCGAGGCGATGCATGCCGCTGTCCAGCTTCAGCCACACGGTCAGCGGGCGCGGGCTGTCGAATGCGACCAGCGCTTCCAGCTGCCACGGCGAGCCCACCGCGAACCAGAAATCGTGCTCGGCCACCAGCGCCATGTCACTGGGTTCGAAGATGCCTTCCAGCAGCAGGATCGGCGCACGGATCCCGGCCTGGCGCAGTTCCAGCGCCTCTTCGATGGTGGCCACGCCGAAACCATCAGCCTCGCCTTCCAGCGCCTGTGCACAGCGCACCGCGCCATGGCCATAGGCATCGGCCTTGATGATCGCCAGGGCCTTGCCACCGCCCAGTTCACGGGCAAGCCGGTAATTGCTGCGCAGGGCGCCCAGATCGATCAGCGCGCGGGCAGGACGCATGTGCGGTTCTCATGTTGCGGGGCGTGACCGTACTGGCCGTAGCGGAAAATATCCAGGCCTTCGGTGCTGATCTGCGGCTGGCGCGCGCTCATCAGGTCGGCCAGGTAGCGGCCCGAGCCGCAGGCCATGGTCCAGCCCAGGGTGCCGTGGCCGGTGTTGAGGTACAGGTTGCGGAACGGCGTGGCGCCGATCACCGGCGTGCCGTCCGGCGTGGCCGGGCGCAGGCCTGTCCAGAACTGTGCGCGCGACAGGTCGCCGCCCTTCGGGTAGAGGTCGCTGACCACCAGCTCCAGGGTCTCGCGACGACGCTGCGACAGCGACAGGTCGAAACCGGCCACTTCGGCCATGCCACCGACGCGGATGCGGTCGTCGAAGCGGGTGACCGCCACCTTGTAGCTCTCGTCGAGGATGGTCGAGGTCGGCGCCATCGCCGGGTCGGTGATCGGCAGGGTCAGCGAATAGCCCTTCAGCGGGTACACCGGCAGGCGCATGCCCAGCGGTGCGACCAGCGCCGGCGAATAGCTGCCCAGCGCGACCACGAAGCGGTCGGCGGTTTCCCGCTTGCCGTCGATGCGCACGCCGGTGATGCGGTCGCCCTCGAACTCCAGGCCGGTGATGTCCTGGTCGAAGCGGAACTCGACGCCGGCGTCCACGCACATCTGCGCCAGGCGGCGGGTGAACAGCTGGCAGTCGCCGGTCTGGTCACGCGGCAGGCGCAGCGCGCCGACCAGGCCGTCGACATGGGCCAGGGCCGGTTCGGCCTGGATGATGCCGGCGCGATCCAGCACCTCGTACGGCACGCCGTACTGGGCCAGGATCTCGATGTCCTGCGCGGAGGCATCCAGCTGCTGCTGGGTGCGGAACAGCTGCGTGGTGCCCAGGTCGCGGCCTTCGAACTCGATGCCGATCTGCGCGCGCAGCTCGTTCAGGCAGTCGCGGCTGTACTCGGACATGCGCACCATGCGCGCCTTGTTGATCGCGTAGCGCTCGTGGGTGCAGTTGCGCAGCATCTGCCACAGCCAGCGGTACTGGGCCAGGTCCATGCCCGGCTTGATCGCCAGCGGCGCGTGCTTCTCGAACAGCCAGCCGATGGCCTTCTTCGGCACGCCCGGGGCGGCCCACGGCGAGGTGTAGCCGAACGACAGCTGGCCGGCATTGGCGAAGCTGGTCTCCAGCGCCGGGCCGGGTTGGCGGTCGATGACCGTGACTTCAAACCCGGCCTGTCGCAGGTACCAGGCACTGGTGGTGCCGATCACGCCGCTGCCGAGAACTAGGACTCGCATGGGACTTCTCCAACCCGATCATTCCCTGCACTGGAGCGTGCCGGGACCATAATTGGGGAAGTATAGACAGCCAATCCCAGTTGATTTGCCTGATTTGAAATCAACCGGCAGGATGTTCTCCTGCAATTCATTCCCCAAGGTTGACGGCCATGGCCACCCGTACCCGCGAACTGGACAAGATCGACCGCAAGATCCTGCGCATCCTGCAGGCGGAGGGCCGTATTTCCTTCACCGAACTGGGTGAGCGGGTCGGCCTGTCGACCACCCCGTGCACCGAGCGCGTGCGCCGGCTCGAGCGCGAAGCGGTGATCACCGGCTACCACGCCCACCTGGACCCGGCGGCGGTGAAGGCCAGCCTGCTGGTATTCGTAGAGATCAGCCTGGCCTACAAGTCCGGTGACATCTTCGAAGAGTTCCGGCGCGCCGCCCTGAAGCTGCCCAATGTGCTCGAGTGCCATCTGGTCTCGGGCGACTTCGATTACCTGCTGAAGGCACGGATCAGTGAGATGGCCTCCTACCGCAAGCTGCTCGGCAGCACCTTGCTGACACTGCCGCATGTGCGTGAATCCAAAAGCTACATCGTGATGGAAGAAGTGAAGGAAACGCTGAGCCTGCCGATTCCGGATTGAGGCGGTCGCAGGTTGGGGTCAGAGCCCGCGTTGCGGGATCCGACCCCGGCCAGGGATTGCGAGGGGTCAGATCCCGCAACGCGGGCTCTGACCCGGAGTCCGTCAGCGCTGCTGCGGATGCTTCTGCGAGCGCTGTTCCTGCTGCTTGCCACCCTTGCGCGGCTGCTGCGGTTCCATCTGTTGCTGTTGCTGCTGATGCTGCGGGTTGCGGCCCTGCGGTTCCTTGCCGGGATGACGGTTCTGCTGGTTTTTCATGATCGCGATCCAGTGGACAAAGGACATGCGGCGGCGGAATGCCGGCGCAGGGCCACGGTGGTCCCGGCACGGTTAATCGCAGGCGAAAAAGCAGTGATCGGCAGGATGTTGTTTTCGTGCGTTCAGGCCGTGCAGTGTGTGGAAGCTGCCACCCTTGCTTGGCATCCGAGGTCAGCGCTTGATCTGCTGCCCATCGCCGGCCGGCACGCTGTCGTAATAGCGGCCGGTACGCGAATCGAACACCCGGTTCGGGCCAGCCGGGCGCACGCCAGGCACGATGCGGCCATTGCGGTCATAGACCTTGTCGGCCGGCCTCGGCGCCGGGGTGGGCGCAATCCGGGCAGGACCCGTGGACCTGATCGGCTGCGCCGGCTGCGGCGACGGCAGCACCTGCGGCTGCGGGCGTGCGGCCTGCGGCGGCGGTACCACCGGCGCCGGAGCCACGGTGGTCGCGCTGCGGGTGACCGTCGGGTCGGCAGCAGGCACCTGGGCCAGCGCCAACGTGGGCAACAGGGCCATCAGCAGCAGGGGAAGGGTCGGTTTCATGGCACGCTCCGGCGTGGATCGCATTTACCTTGCGCCTGCGCCTGTGTGCCGCCCATGAACGGCCGTCACACTTGCAAGCGCGCGCCGGCACCCCCACGTTTTCCGGCATCCCCAGGCCATCGACCCCACGGAGAGCCGGCATGACTGCCTTCGACCTGACGCCCCCCACTGCCACCCAGACCGAGGCGCTGATCGCCGGCCTCAGCAGCGAAGAGCGCCGCGTGCTGCTGCAGCACGGTACCGAAGCGCCGTTCTGCGGCGTGTTCCTGGACAACAAGCGCGAGGGCGTCTACTGCTGCCGGCTGTGCGCGCTGCCGCTGTTCCGCTCCAGCACCAAGTTCGATTCCGGCACCGGCTGGCCCAGCTTCTTCGCCCCGTTCGACCCGGCGCACGTGCGCGAGATCCGCGATACCAGCCATGGCATGGTGCGCACCGAGATCACCTGCGCGCGCTGCGGCAGCCACCTCGGCCACGTGTTCCCGGATGGTCCGCCGCCCACCTACGAGCGCCACTGCCTGAACTCCGTCTCACTTTCGTTCACCGGCAATGGCGAGCCCTGGCCCGACCCGTTGCAGCGTGGCGGCGCGGAAAGCGGTGTGGCGGGCTGAAACACCCCGCTGACCGATTTCACAGAATTCCCTCTTCAGAAAACCGGGTGACGGGCCGACAAGGAGATATCCCCTCTCCTTGCGTCGCCCCATGCTCATCATCGTTGGATTCCTGGTCGTCATCATCAGCGTGATCGGGGGCTACCTCGGTGCCCACGGCCGCCTGGGTGCCCTCTGGCAGCCCTACGAGCTGGTCATCATCGGCGGTGCCGCACTGGGTGCGTTCCTGGTCGGCACCCCGGCCAAGACGGTCAAGCAGACCCTGCAGGCCATGGTCGGCGTGTTCAAGGGCCCGCGCTACAAGCAGCAGGACTACATCGATGTCCTCAGCCTGCTCTATGAACTGCTCAACAAGGCCCGCCGCGAAGGCTTCATGGCCCTGGAAGACCATGTCGAGCGGCCGGCCGAGAGCGCCCTGTTCGCCAACTACCCCAAGGTGCAGGCCGACCACCACCTGATCGACTTCATCACCGACTGCCTGCGCCTGATGATCGGCAGCAACATCGAGCCGCATGAGCTGGAGCCGCTGCTGGAGCTGGAACTGGAGAAGCACCACGCCGAGGCCATGGCGCCGTCGCAGGTGCTGACCAAGGTCGCCGACGGACTGCCCGGTTTCGGCATCGTCGCGGCGGTGCTCGGCATCGTCATCACCATGGGCTCGATCGGCGGTGACATCGTCGAGGTCGGTGGCCACGTGGCCGGCGCGCTGGTCGGTACCTTCCTGGGCATCCTGCTGGGCTACGGCTTCGTCGGCCCGATGGCGGCAGCAATGGAGGCACGCGCCGAGCAGGACAGCCGCATCTACGAATCGGTCAAGACCGCCCTGCTGGCCTGCCTGCGCGGCTACAACCCGAAGATCGCGCTGGAATTCGCCCGCAAGACGCTGCCGTCGAACGTGCGCCCGGCCTTCTCCGATTTCGAGCAGCACCTGAAGACGGTCAAGTAAACCATGGCCGAGACCAAGCCCACTGTCATCGTCCGCCGGGTCAAGAAGGCCGGCCACGCCGCCCATCATGGCGGTTCGTGGAAGGTGGCCTATGCTGACTTCGTGACCGCGATGATGGCGTTCTTCCTGGTGCTGTGGCTGATGGCCACCACCAACAAGAACGACCGTGCGGCCATTTCCGAGTACTTCCGCAACCCCAGCCCGCTGAGCGGGCAGAACGCCACGCCGGCGCCCGGCATGGCCGGCCCGGGCGGCGCCAGCACCTCGATGATCAAGCTGGGTGGTGCCACCGACATCTCGCGCGGCAGCAGCAACGATCCCTTCCAGAACCAGAAGGAAGCGGTGCCGCAGCCGGTGGACCAGCAGCAGCGCGACAAGCAGCAGCTGGAAGCGCTGATGAAGGAACTGCAGGAAGCGATCAGCAGGAGCCAGGCACTGGAGCCGTTCAAGGACCAGCTGCTGCTGGACCTGACCCCGGAAGGCCTGCGCATCCAGATCGTGGACAAGCAGAACCGGCCGATGTTCGACCTCGGCAGCGCTACGCTGAAGCCGTACACGCAACAGATCCTGCACGAGCTGGCCAACTACCTGAACCATGTGCCGAACCGGATCAGCCTGACCGGCCACACCGACATCACCGCCTATTCGGCCGCGCGCGGCTACGGCAACTGGGAGCTGAGCGCCGATCGTGCCAACGCCGCACGGCGTGCGCTGGTGGACGGTGGCCTGGAGGACAGCAAGATCACCCGCGTGGTCGGCCTGTCTTCGTCGGTGCTGTTCGACAAGGCCGACCCGCAGAACCCGATCAACCGCCGCATCAGCATCGTGGTGATGACCCAGGCCGCCGAAGCGGCCGCCCTGGCCGGTGCCGGCCCGCAGGTGGGACTGTCGGCGCCGACCGCCGACCCGGACGTGCAGGCCGCGCAAGGTGAGGCCGCGCCCGTGGCACATTGAACCGGGGTCAGATCCCTTTCCCATGGAAAGGGATCTGACCCCGCCTGCGTGCGGCCGGTACAATGGCGGTCTTTCCGTTTCCAGGTGACCCCACCCCATGTCCCAGAACTCCAAGGCCAAGCGCGACAAGCGCAAGAAGCAGCAGGCCAAGCGCCCGTTCCTCCGCCTGAATGCCCAGCAGCAGGTGCAGAACCATGCCGTGCTGACCAACGAAGACGGTCAGGTGGTAGCGGCCATCGGCCTGCAGGGCCGTGAGTGGCTGCTGGCCATCGGCGGCCAGACCATGGGCAACGCCGAAAACCCGGTGCCGATGCTGGCCATGCTCAAGCACCTGGCCAACGTGCAGGAAAAGGAAGGCCGCAAGGTCAACCTGGAGTACTCGGAACTGCTGCAGAAGCTGCTGGACACCCTGGCTGCCGAATCCGAGCAGACCGCTGACGAATACCTGGACAAGCTGGTTGCCGAGTTCGAAGGCGTCGACGCCGCTGAAGGCGAAGAAGGCGAAGCCGTCGAAGGCGACGCGGCCGAAGAAGCCGCTGCCGAGGCCGCCCCGGCCGCTGACAGCGACAGCAAGCCGCAGGCCTGAACCGGCCGCGGCGGTGACGGTCTACGTCGATGACGCGGTGCATCCCTGGCGCGGACAGCGCTGGGCGCACCTGATGGCCGACACCCTGGCCGAGCTGCACGCGATGGCGGCGCAGCTCGGCATTCCCCCGCGGGCCTTCCAGAACAAGGCCAGCGGTGCGCACTACGACGTCACTGCCGAGCTGCGCGCACAGGCAATAGCGCTCGGTGCGCGGGCGATTTCCCGGCACACCGACCGTGACCTGGTCAAAGCGGTGATTGCCAACGCCAGGGCGCAGTACCGGCCGTAGGCCGCGCCCAGCAGATCGTCCCCGCCGGGTCGTGCCCGGCGGATCGGCCCATCGCTCAGAACGGGTCGCTGCCCAGCCGGATTTCCACGTTCAGCAGCGAGCACAGCGCCAGCATCGCGTCGTCGTCGCGGGTCAGCGCCATCACGCCGGTGAAGCCGTCGCTGCCGGCATCCACGCTCCACAGCGTGTAGTTGTGCTCGCGCAGGCGGTCGAAGGCGGTGGACATCAGCTGCACGCCGTCCAGGCCCTCGGCGAAGTCCTCGTCGTCCAGGTCGCCGCCCCAGTCCAGTTGCAGGTTGAAGCGCGCCGACAGCTCGTTCACCGCCGACTGCAGCGATTCCAGGTCATCGCGCTCCACATCGAAACCGGACTGCCAGGCGATGGCGGTGAACAGCGCCGGCAGCCAGTCGCTGTCCGCTTCCAGCGGCTGCCCGTCCTCGGCCAGGTGTTCGCGCCAGCGGTTGAACTGCTGCAGGGCCAGTTCCTCGTCGCCCGGGTTGATCAGCACCAGCAGGTTCCAGACCCGTGCCTCGAAGCCATCTTCGTCGAAGTCGTGGATGTCTTCCTCGAAGTCGAAATAGTCGCTGTTGTCGGGCATGGCGGAACGTCCTCTGGGGCAGGCCCGCATTCTACGGTTTATCCTGTGCCGCTGAAGCCGGCCTTGGTGGCCGTCACTGTGAATGAAGCGATGAGCGATACCCCTCCCGACCACCTGGCGATCAATCCGGCCAGCCCCTTCCATGATGCGCAGGCGCTGGAGCGCGGCGTTGGCGTGCGTTTCAACGACGTCGAGCGCGACAACGTCGAGGAATACTCGGTCAGCGAAGGCTGGATCCGCGTGCAGGCCGGCAAGGCCCGCGACCGCCGCGGCAATCCGATGACCATCAAGGTCAAGGGCAAGGTCGAGGTGTATTTCCTGGACCAGAAGCCGGAATAACCGGCACCGGCATGTAGAGCCGAGCCCGTGCTCGGCTGCTTTTCGTTCCGGGTTCACGACGCCTGAAGCAAGCGCAGCCGAGCACGGGCTCGGCTCTACATGGCAGGGCGGAATCCGCGTCAGCGTCAGCAACGCCCGGCCCAGGCGTCATTCGCGCTTGCGCGATTCCAGCAGGTCCAGGTTGCGGATCAGGCGCCGCGAGATCTCATCGGAGATCACCCCGCGCCGGGTCAACCGGAACAGTTCCTCGCGCTCGGCATTCAGGCCCGCGCTGCGCAGCTGGCGGTAACCCAGCTCCATGCGCCGCACCTTCTCCGGGTCCACGTCGGGGCCGTCGTTGTCTTTCTCCAGGTGCCGCTGGTACAGCAGGCTCACCCGCGAGGCAGCATCGTTGTACAGCTGCACGTTCTCGGTGTTCTGGTTCATCACCAGCTGCTGGCGCATGCGTTCGACCCCGGCCAGCGCGGCCTTGGAGGACAGCTTGCGTGCCAGGTCCTCTTCCTTGCGCTCGCCCGAATCGGCTGGCAGCTGCAGGCCCTTCAGCAGCTGCGGCAGCGCCACGCTGGCGCCGACCAGCGAGAACAGGATCACCGCCGCGGCCAGGAAGATCACCAGGTCGCGCGCCGGGAACGCACTGCCATCGGGCAGGAACAGCGGCAGGGTCAACACACCGGCCAGGGTGATCGCGCCGCGCACACCAGCCACCGAGGTCGCCACCACGATGCGCCAGTTCGGCGCCTCGCCCCGCTCCAGGCCACGGCGGCGCGCGCGCAGCAGGTTCCAGCGCAGCGACAGCCATACCCACAGCAGGCGCAGCAGGATCAGCGCCAGGTTGATCACCACCACGTATACCAGCAGCCACCATGCACTCTGGTGGCCGGACTCGTTCATGGTGGTGGTGGCGCGCTCGACGATGCCCGGCAGCTGCTCGCCCAGCAACACGAACATGATGCCGTTGAAGCTGAACTGCAGCATGTTCCAGACGCCCGCGCGCTGCACGCGCATGCTGCCGGAGACACGGCCGGTCAGCTCGACGTAGCTCATCGCGATACCGGCGGCGACCGCAGCGAGGATGCCCGAGGCATGGATTTCTTCGGCGAGCAGGTAGGCCGCGAACGGAATCAGCAGGTTGACCAGCATCGCCGCACCCGGCTCTTCGCCGAAGCGGCGCCACAACCAGCGCTGGAAGGTGGACACGCCGAGGGTGACCGCCACGCCCACGGCAAGGCCGGCCACCGCCACCCACAGGAAGGTCAGCGAGGCCGTGGCCAGCGAGAAGGAGCCGGTCATCACCGCGGCCACCGCGAAACGGAAGCAGACCAGGCCGGACGCATCGTTGAGCAGCGACTCGCCTTCCAGGATGTGCATCAGGCGCTTCGGGATCGGTGCCTTGGAGGCGATCGCCCCGACCGCCACCGGGTCGGTCGGCGAGACGATGGCCGCCAGCGCGAAGCACACTGCCAGCGGCATCACCGGAATCATCCAGTGGATCAGCAGGCCGGCGCCGATCACGGTGAACACCACCAGGCCGAACGCCAGTTCGAGGATCGCGCCCTTGTCGCGGAACAGGCCCTGCTTGGGAATGCGCCAGCCATCCAGGAACAGCAGCGGCGGCAGGAACAGCAGGAAGAACACTTCCGGCTCCAGCGCATGGCCGCGGTTGAACACGCCGGCGATCACCGCGCCCAGGCCGATCTGCACCAGCGGCAACGGCAGCGAGAACGGGAGGACGCGAACCAGGTAGCCGCTGGCGACAACGGCCACCAGCATCGCCAGGACGACTTCAATGGTATGCATGCTTCTTCCAGGAAGCGGCGCGTGGGGAGGCACGAGGGCCAGCGCCGGAAACCCGGAAAAAACTACCACATGCGGCCCTGACCGCGACGGCCGGGGCCGCCGCGCGTCAGCCCCGGCTCATGCCCCGTCGAACCGGTACAGATCCATGGCCAGGAAGCCGGCATCGATGCCGGCGTCGATGCGGCGTGCGCCGAAACCGCCCTCGCCAGCCGCTCCCATCGCGAAGAACAGCGGCAGCAGGTGCTCGTCGGTCGGGTGCGCACGCTCGGCGAACGGGGCCTGCCGGCGGTAATCGAACAGCGCCTGGCGGTCATCAGCGGCCAGCCGCTGCTCCACCCACTCGATGAAGGGCCGCACGTATGGCGCTTCCTTGCCCTCCTGGTAGTCGCCCCAGTCGTGCAGGTTGTGGGTGATGCTGCCCGAGCCGACCAGCAGCACGCCTTGTTCGCGCAGTGGTGCCAGCGCGCGGCCCAGCGCAAACTGATGCTCGGGGCCGAGCAGCGGCTGGATCGACACCGGCACGACCGGGATGTCGGCCTGCGGGCGCAACAGCCGCAGCGGTACCCACGCGCCGTGGTCGAGCCCACGCTGCGGGTCGATGGCCACTGGCAGGCCTGCGGCGGCGATGCGACCGGCCACTTCTTCGGCCAGTGCCGGATCACCCGGCGCCGGGTATTGCAGTTCGAACAGCGCGCGCGGGAAGCCACCAAAGTCGTGGATCGTCGGCGGCTGCGGATGTGCGCCGACCAGCGGCTGCCGGCCCAGCCAGTGCGCCGAGGCCGTCACGATGGCGCGCGGCGGCGGCAGGTCGCGCGCCAGCTCGGCCAGGCGCACACCGACCTGGCCCGGATGCAGGGCGGTCATCGGCGAACCATGGGAGATGTACAGCGAAGGCAGGCGGGACATGGAATTCTCCAGTTGCAGGATCAGGCGGCGATCAGCGCGAACGCAGGGTCCACTTGCCATCGCCGACCAGGAACAGCACCACCAGCGCCAGCGCCCAGAACGCCGGGTATTCCCAGCCGCCGCCGGCATTGGCGAAACCGAAGCCGTTGGCGCCGTGCACGGTGACGATGGTGCCCAGCAGCAGCGGCACGCCGACCAGGCCCACCCAGCGCGCATAGATGCCCAGCAGGAGCGCGACAGTGATCGCCAGCTCGACGCCGAGGGTGAGGTAGCCGAGCACGCCGGGCAGGCCCAGCGACTCGAAGAATGCTGCCGTGCCGGCCGGGGTGAATACCAGCAGCTTGGTCAGCGCATGGACCAGGAACAGCACGCCCAGTGCCAGGCGCAGCAGGGTGGCGCCATACGGGGCCAGCGGCGAAACAGGAGCGGTCGTGGCGTGCATCGGAAAGCACCTTGAAGGGAGTGGGCTCAGGTTATTGCGCCTTCACAGGCCGATAAATACGATCGATTGACCGTATTTATTTCAGAAGGCGCAACAATGGACACCCTTGAGGCGATGCGCGTGTTCGTGGCGGTGGTCGAGCGCAACGGCTTCAGCGCCGCCGCCCAGGCCCTGGACATGTCCACCGCCGGCGTTACCCGCCAGGTCGCCGCACTGGAAAAGCGCCTGTCCACCCGCCTGCTCCATCGCACCACGCGGCGGGTCAGCCCCACCAGCACCGGCGCCGCCTACTACGCCCAATGCGTGCGCCTGCTGGCCGAGTTCGACGCGCTGGAGGCCAGCATCGGCGCGCAGGCGCTGGAGCCCTCCGGCATGCTGCGCATCAATGCACCGGTCAGTTGGGGCATCGCCCGCCTCGGTCCACTGCTGGCCAGTTACCGCGAACGCTTTCCGCAGGTGGAACTGGACCTGGCCCTGTCCGACCGCCTGGTAGACATGGTCGAGGAAGGCTACGATGTGGCCATCCGCATCACCCGCGAGCCGGGCCCCACCCTGATCGCCCGCCGCCTGGGCGAATCGCGGGTGAGCCTGTGCGCGGCGCCGGCCTACCTGGCCGCACGCGGCGCCCCGCAGACGCCGCAGGACCTGCAGGCGCACGCGTGCCTGGGCTACAGCTACTGGGCCGCCGGTGACCACTGGCCGCTGCAGGGGCCGGGCGGCGAAGTGAAAGTAGCGGTGAACAGCCTGCTGCACGCCAACAACGGCGACGTGCTGCGTGAAGCGGCGATCGCCGGCATGGGCGTCATCCTGCAGCCCGACTTCCTGCTGGAAGGCGCGCTGGCCGATGGCCGCCTGGTGCGCGTACTGCCGGAATGGGAGGCCTCGCCGATCGGCATCTTCGCGGTCTATACCAGCCGCAGCCATCTGGCACCGAAGGTGCGCAGTTTCATCGACCATCTGGTGGACACCGGGGTGTAGCCGAGTCTGGCGCTTGCCGGTAGTGCCGGCCGCTGGCCGGCACATACGAACCCCGATCAGGCGGGGACCTCATCCAGCGCGTCGATGATCTGTTCCAGCGGCGCCGGCCGCCCCAACAGGTAGCCCTGCACCTGGTCACAGCCATGCGCAGCCAGCCAGTCCAGCTGCCCCGGCGTCTCCACGCCTTCAGCGATGATGGTCAGGCCCATGCTGTGGCCCAGCGACAGCAGCGCGCGGCAGATCGAGGCATTGCGTGGATTGGTTTCCACGTCGGCGACGAAGCTGCGGTCGATCTTCAGGATGTCCAGCGGCAGGTGCTGCAGGTAGGACATGCTGGAATAGCCGGTGCCGAAATCATCCAGCGACACGCGGATGCCCTGCTCGTGCAGGCGCTGCATGGTCTGCATCGCCTGTGCCGGCTTGCGCATCAGGCTGCTCTCGGTCAGCTCCACGTGCAGCGCGCCACGGGCCAGGCCGAAATCCTGCTGGGCACGGGTGAATTCGGCCACCAGGTCGCTGTTGAAGAACTGAACCGCCGACACGTTGACCGCGATCGGCAACTCACCCCACCCGGCCTCGACCAGACGGCGCTGCGCCTTCGCCGCCGCGCGGATCACCCAGCGGCCCAGTGCCAGGATCAACCCGGTGTCCTCGCACAGCTGGATGAACTCGTTGGGCGGGATGAAGCTGCCATCGGCCTGCGGCCAGCGCAGCAGTGCCTCCAGCGCTGCCGGGCTGCCATCGCCGGCATGCCGGATCGGCTGGAAATACAGCTGGAATTCGTTGTCGATGGCGGCATGGATGCGCCCGGCCAGGCGCAGGCGGTCGGCCAGGCGCGTGGTCACGGCCGCATCGAACCAGACCACCACGTTGCCCTCGGCGCGCGCCGCATGCGCGGCCTGCGCGGCCATGCCGATCACCTGCTCGGCCGTGTGCCCGTCACCAGCGATGTGCACGGCCACGCCGATGCGCGGCTCGAACTGGTGCAGCGAGTCCTTGCCGCGCATCGGCGCCGACACGATCTGCAGCAGGTCGTCCAGCACGCGCTGGGTATCGTGCTCGGCACCGATGGCGAAGACGAAATCCTCGGCCGGCTGGAACGCCAGCGTGCCACAGCGTGCGCCCAGGCCCCCGAGCCGGGTCGCCATCGACTGCAGCACCGCATCGCCGATCTCGCGGCCCAGCGTATCGGCCACCAGCTGCAGTCCGCGCAGCTGCACGAAGGCGATGGTGTAGCCCTCCTCCTGCTCGTCCAGCTGTTCGGTCAGGGCGCGCACATTGAGCAGGCCGGTGGCCGGGTTGTGCCGTGCCTGGTAGGCCAGGTCGCGCTCGTAGGCCAGCCGCTCGCTGACATCCTCGGCCAGCACCAGGCACGCGGGCTGTCCGTCGAAGTCGAGCTTGGACAGGTGTGCGCGCACCTCGAACACACTGCCGTCCTTGCGCCGGTGCAGGCGCACGGTCGCGTCGGGGGGATCGCCCACCTGCGCCCGCTGGATGGCACCACGCACTTCGTCCCAGCCTTCGCGCGGGCGGATGTCGAGGATGCTCATCGCCAGGAACTCGTCGCGGCTGTAGCCATACTGGCGCACTGCAGCGTCGTTGACCTCGATGAAGCGCAGCGTATCCGGGTCGAACACCCAGAACGGTGCAGGATTGCGGTCGAACAGCAGGCGGAAGCGGCGTTCCACTTCGCTCATCTGCTCGCGCGCCTGATAGCGTTCGCTCAGGTCGGTCAGCGCACCGATCATGCGCCGCTCGCTGTCGGCCACTTCCACCCGCTGCCCGCGCGCGCCGACCCAGCGCACCTCGCCCCCGGGAAGCACCAGGCGGAACACCTGGTCGAGCACAGCGCTGCCGGCGAAGGCCTGGTCAAAGGCCTGCTGCAGGCGCGCGGCATCATCGCGATGCACGCGCGCGAAGAAGTCCGCGACCGGCAAGGCGTCGGTCTGTACCCCAAAGATCTCGCGGGCCAGCGGCGACCAGCGCAGCAGCGCGGCGTCCTCATCCACGTACCAGGTGCAGACACGCCCGACCTGGTGCGCCAGGCGCAGCTCGGCGTGGCCCGTCTTCAGTTCCTCGGCCATCGCCTGCTGGCTGCGGGTGCTGCGGCGCACGGCGTACAGCAGTACCAGCAACACCGCGATGTAGGCCAGTACGATCGCCACCGACGCCTTCAGGTACGGCCACCACGGTGCGAGTACATCTTCGTCGGCCAGGCCGACCTGCACCGCCAGCGGGCTGCGTTCGAGCGTGCTGATGGTGAGGATGCGCGGCACGCCGTCGACGACGCCGGGCATGCTGCCCAGCTCGACCACTGCCTGCGTGCCGAGCAGATCCCGGCGCGGCAGGTCGTAGCGGCGGCCCACCGTGCCATGCGGATCGGGTACGCGGGCCAGCATGTAGCCCTGGGCATCGCTGATCGAGACCAATCCGTTGGGACCGACATCCAGGCCGCCGACGATGCGCTGCAGTTCGCCACAGCGCAGCCGTGCCAGCAGCCAGCGCCCATCGGCCATCGGCAGCGCCAGCGGGACCACCCAGCCCCCGTCGCTGGCACGCTGCGGCGGGCCGATGTACAGCGCGCTGCCCGAGCCGCGCCGTTGCGGATCGGTCCACAACGGCAACTGCAGGTCGCCCTTGCCGGCCGTCAATGCGCGGCCATAGCTGTCGAGCACCACGATGCTGTGCAGTTCGGCGTGCCGGCCCAGCACGCCGCCGATGGAGGCATCCAGCAAGGCCGGCGCCTGTGCCGGCACGCTGCGGAACAGTTCCGCGGCGTCGGCGGCGATGCCGGTCATGGCCCGCTCCAGGTTGCGCAGCTCCAGCGCCAGCAGGCGCTCGCTGCCCACCGCCAGCGCGCGGCTCTGCCGCTGCGCCGCTTCCAGGCGGCGGTGGTGGTCGTTGACCAGCATGAGGGCCAGACCGGTCACCAGCAGTACGCCCAGCAGCACACCGCCCCAGGTGATGGCGCGCAGCGGCCGGGCCAACGCCCGTTTCAGCGCGGGCATCGGTTGATGTTCCTTGTGCAGTCGGCTGGCTTCATGCGCGAACGAATCCTCCACGTCCCCGACCTCAACGGCCGGCGGACGCCATTCTTGACGCCTGACCCCGTCCTGCATGGCCACCTCCCCGTGTCCGCGCAGGGCTCGAGGGTCCAGCATGCACCACCCCGGTGACGGCGTGAAGATCGCATCCGCACGTTCAGCCAGATCCTGCACAGGGCGGGCCCCGCAGGGGGGCGGCCAGTGGCGCCGGAGCGGATTAGACTTGGGGTTTTCCGCTGCAAGAGAAGTCCATGTCCAAGCTGCGCCGTCCCACCCTGGCGCTGGCCATTGTTGCCAGCCTGTCCCTGGCCGCCTGTGACCGCCCGGCCGACCCGGCCGTCGGTGCCACCGCGCCGGCCGATGCCGCCCCCGCTGCGGCCAAGCCGATGCTGGGCAGTTTCGGCTTCGATGCCAGCGGCATGGACCGCAGCATCGCCGCCGGCGACGACTTCTTCGGCTTCGCCAACGGCACCTGGGTGAAGAACACCGAGATTCCGGCCGACCGCTCGCGCTTCGGCAGCTTCAATGTCATTGCCGAGAAGACCCTGGCCGACACCCGCGCCATCCTGGAAGGGGCCGCCGGCAACACCCAGGCCAGCGGCGACGACAAGCTGATCGGCGACTACTACGCCGCCTACATGGACGAAGCCGGCATCGAGCAGCACGGTCTGGCGCCGGTGCAGCCGCAGCTGAAGGCCATCGATGCGATCGCCGACAAGGCCGGGCTGGCCCGCGCACTCGGCGGCGACCTGCGCGCCGACGTCGACCTGCTCAACGCCACCAACTTCTACACCGACCGCCTGTTCGGCCTGTGGGTGTCGGTGGACATGCTGCAGCCGGATCGCACCGCGCCGTACCTGGTGCAGGGCGGCCTGGGCATGCCCGACCGCGATTTCTACCTGGGCGATGGCCGCATGGCCGAACTGCGCAAGCAGTACCAGGCCTACATCGCACAGATGCTGCAGCTGGCCGGCGTCGCCGACCCGGCCGGCAAGGCGCAGCGCATCCTCGCGCTGGAAACGAAGATCGCGCAGGCGCATGCCACCCAGGAAGAAACCAACGACGTGACCAAGGGCGCCAACCCCTGGACCCAGGCCGACTTCAATGCAAAGGCGCCGGGCCTGGACTGGAACGCCTTCCTCGATGCGGCGGCGCTGGGCAACCAGCAGGACTTCATCGTGTGGCAGCCCAAGGCCGTGGCCGGCCTGTCCAGGCTGGTCGCCACCGAGCCGCTGGACGCCTGGAAGGACTACCTGGCGTTCCACGCGCTGGACCGTGCCGCCGCCTACCTGCCGAAGAAGTTCGCCGATGCCCGCTTCGCCTTCCATGGCACCGCGCTGAGCGGCACGCCGCAGCAGAGCGACCGCTGGAAGCGCGCGGTGGACGATGCCAACCATGCCGTCGGCGAAGCGATCGGCAAGCGCTACGTCGAAAAGCACTTCGACGCCAGGACCAAGGAGCGTGCGGACGAGATGGCGAAGAACATCATCGCCGCTTTTGCCAAGCGCATCGACGCGCTGTCGTGGATGTCGCCGCAGACCAAGGCGCATGCCAAGGCCAAGGTCACGGGCCTGACCGTGGGCATGGGCTATCCGGAGAAGTGGCGCGACTACACCGGCCTGGAGATCCGCCGTGATGACCCGCTGGGCAATGCACAGCGCGCCGAGCTGTTCGAGTACCAGCGCAACATCGCCAAGCTGGGCAAGCCGGTCGACCACAGCGAGTGGGCGATGCTGCCGCAGACCATCAATGCGATGAACGTGCCGCTGGAGAACCGCCTGGTGTTCCCGGCCGCGATCCTGCAGCCGCCGTTCTTCGACGGCGCTGCCGATGACGCGGTGAACTACGGTGCGATCGGTGCGGTGATCGGCCACGAGATCAGCCACGGCTTCGACAACGCCGGCGCGCTGTTCGACGAGACCGGCAAGCTGCACAACTGGTGGACCGCCGAGGACCTGAAGCAGTTCAACGCCGCCGGTGATGCGCTGGCCGCGCAGTTCAGCAGCTACGAGCCGTTCCCCGGCGTGCACGTGAACGGCAAGCTGACCCTGGGCGAGAACATCGCCGACGTGGCTGGCCTGGGTACCGCCTACGACGCCTACCAGCTGTCGCTGCAGGGCAAGCCGGGCCAGACCCTGGAAGGCTTCAGCCCGGACCAGCGCTTCTTCCTCGGCTTCGCCCAGGCGTGGCGCAGCAAGAGCCGCGAGCAGGCGCTGCGCAATTCGCTGCTGACCGATGTGCATGCCCCGGGCCAGTTCCGCGCGCTGACCGTGCGCAACATCGACGCATGGTACCCGGCGTTCGAAGTGAAGGAAGGCCAGAAGCTGTACCTGGCCCCGGACAAGCGGGTCAAGGTGTGGTGATGTAACCGGAACGGGCGCCGCAAGGCGCCCGTTTCATTTCCGGGTAGCGGCCAACCTTCGTCGGCGCATGCCTAGTTCTGGCGGATGCCAGCCTTGGTCGGCACATACTCCGCTCTGGTGGATGCCAACCTTGGTCGGCACATACTTCGCTCTGGTGGATGCCAACCTTGGTCGGCACATACTTCGCTCTGGTGGATGCCAACCTTGGTCGGCACATACTTCGCTCTGGTGGGTGCCGACCTTGGTCGGCACGGGGTAGGAATCCACGCATGGCGTGGATCTACCTGCGGGTGATGGCAGCCATCAGCAGGGCACTCCCAGCCAACACCGCCGCAGCCCACAGATTCGCATGCAGGCCCACGCCATCCAGCAGGCGGCCACCACCCCACGCACCCATTGCGATGCCGATGTTGAATACCGCCACATACAACGCGGTGGCGATCTCCACGGCCTGCGGCACCGCCTTCATCATCCAGCTCATCAGGCCCACCGATACACCGCCATAGGCCAGACCCCACAGCAGCAGCACTGCAATACCTGCGGAGGGCGCATTTCCCACCCACAGGAACAGCAGAGGCGTCAGCAGCAGGCCCGAGGCTATCGCCAGCAGCGTGCCCCGTGGATGGCGCGCAGCCAGCGGCCCGGCGATGAAGTTGCCGGCGATGCCAGCCAGGCCGTACCCAAACAGCAGTGCACCTATCCACGACGCATCCACGCCCGATACGGACGTCAGCAGCGGCCGCACGTACGTGAAGGCGATGAAGTGCCCGGACACCAGCAGCCCGGTCAGCCACAGGCCACGCCGCAGGTTGCGCTGGCCAAGCTGCTGCACGAACTGTCGCGGCCGCACCGATGTGCTGACCGGCAACGCGGGAACCACCCGCAGATGCAGCAGCATCACCGCCGCACTGAACAACGTCATCGCCACGAACGCGCTGCGCCAGCCCAATGCATCCCCGATCAGCGCGCCCAACGGAACGCCGAGCACCGAAGCTGCGGCCACGCCTCCGAAGATGATCGAGGTGGCCAGACCGATGCGCTGCGCAGGTACCAGGCGCGCTGCCAGCCCACCGGCAATGGTCCAGATGCCGCCCATGCAGAACCCCACCAGCACACGCGCGGCCAACAGCCAGCCGATGCCAGGTGCCAGCGCCGACGCAAGGTTGGCGACCAGCAGCAGGCCCAACAGCGCACACAGGATGCGGCGACGATCGATGCCACCGGCTGCGATCACCGCAAGCGGGGCGAACACTGCCGCCAGCAGGGCGGGCAGTGAGATCATCAGGCCGGCGGTGCCGGTGGACGCGCCGAGATCTCCGGCGATGGGAGTCAGCAGGCCGACCGGCAGCATTTCGGTGGTGACCACCGAGAACGTGGCGAGGCCGACGGCGGAGACCGCCCACCACGGATGGCGGGGCACAGACGCGGCATGCGCAGGCGATGAAGCGCTCACGGGATGATTCCTTCAGGAGATGTGGACGCGGCAGACGGGCGCAGCGCACGTTGCACGAGCAAGGCGAACAGCAGCACGCCACCGCCTGCCGCCAGCGCAACCACAAAACCGCTGCGCACGCCCGCCGCATCGACGCTCTGTCCAGACAGCGCCGCGCCCAGCGCCACGCCGATGTTGAGGCCGGCCAGCAGCCACGTCATGCCTTCGGTCAGGCGTGCTTCGGGCACGCGTTGTTCAACCAGCGACATCGCCACGATCATCGTCGGCGCGAAGAACACCCCGGCCAGCAGTACCGCAGCGGCCAGTGCCGGCAGAGTGCCGACCCACAGCAGCGGCAACGTGGTCAATGCGGTGGCCGCTGCTCCGGCCAGCAACAGGCGCGGCAGCGGCATCGGCAGCTTCAGGGCACCAAACAGCAGGCCCGCCGAGCAGCTGCCCAGCGCGTAGGCCGACAGCACCCAGCTGGCAGCTAGTGGCTGTCCGCGCAGCTCGGCCAATGCCACGCTGGTGATGTCGACGGTGCCGACGATCACGCCCATCGCCAGCATCAGCAACGCCAGCAGGCGGATCTCCGGTTGCCGCAGCAGCGAGTGCGAGGATGTTGCACCTTCGTAGTGCTGTATCGGCGGCTCGGTGCCCCGCTGCAGCACCAGTGCGGCGACGCCGGCCACCAGCAGCAGGGCGGCCGCCAGTACGCCAGCCTGTGGCCATACCGCCACCGACAATCCGACGGACAACGGTGGCCCGGCGATGAAGGTCACCTCGTCGAACACGCTCTCCAGCGAATACGCGGTCTGCAGCTGTGGTCGTCCGCGATGGGTCGCGGTCCAGCGCGCTCGCACCATCGCCGACACGCTGGGCATGCAGCCGGCCAGCATCGCCGCAACGAACAGCGTCCAGTCCGGCGCGGCCAGCAGCGTGCACGCGAGCAGCAACAGCAGACCGGCCGCACTGGCCGCAGTGGCCCATGGCAGTACCCTGCCCTGCCCGCGCCGGTCGACCCAGCGCGACACCTGCGGCGACAGCAACGCATAGGTCAGCACGAAGGTGGCCGACACCGCACCGGCCAGTGCATAGCTGCCGCGCAGCTGGGACAGCAAGGTGATGATGCCGATACCGGTCATCGGCAGCGGCAGGCGTGCCAGCAGCCCGGCCAGGGCGAGGCCGGCGGTGCCGGGGGTCGCGAACAGGTCGCGATAGGGGGTGGCCATCAGGTTCTCCAAGGCAGCGACTTGCCTGGCGCACGGGGCGCCATGACAATACATACAGGGCGTATGAATAAGAGGCTACATTCATACGCGCCGTATGTAAATAATCATGCACTATGTATGTAAGGAGCTCTGAATGGTTCGCCGCACCCGCGCCGAGATGGAAGAAACCCGCGCCACCCTCCTGGCCACCGCCCGCCGGGTGTTCAGCGAGCATGGCTATGCCGCCACCTCGATGGACGACCTGACCGCCCAGGCCGGGCTGACCCGCGGCGCGCTGTACCACCACTTCGGCGACAAGAAGGGTCTGCTGGCGGCTGTCGTCGCCCAGCTCGATGCCGAGACCGACCAGCGCCTGCAGGCGATCAGTGATGCCGCCGACGATGCCTGGGAGGGCTTCGTGCAGCGTTGCCGCGCGTACCTGGAGATGGCGCTGGAACCGGAGATCCAGCGCATCGTGCTGCGCGACGCGCGCGCGGTGCTCGGTGGCGCCTCACCGGAATCGCAGCGCCACTGCGTGCATTCGATGCAGCACCTGATCGAACATCTGGTTGCCCAGGGCGTGGTGGCGCCGGTGAATGCGCAGGCGCTGGCGTCGCTGATCTATGGCAGCCTGGCCGAGGCCGCGTTCTGGATCGCCGAGGGCGAGGATGGCGACGTGCGCCTGCGGCAGGCGACGGCGGCGCTGGAGATGCTGTTGCGCGGGTTGAAGTCGGCGGGGTAAGGCCCATCCACGCATGGCGTGGATCTACTGCGGCATCCGCTCGGGTAGAGGCCAACCTTGGTTGGCGCTCCTGCGGCACCGCGCGCAACGCGTGCCAACCAAGGTTGGCACCTACCGGGGAACGCTGGGCCACTCGCGCAGCACCGACACCGGCACGCCCATGCGCGCACAGGCGCGGCTGGCCAGGCCATCGGGCAACGCACGGCGGAACAGCGGCGCCATGCCCTGCATCAGCTTCGCCGACGCGGCGGCCTGCGCGCGCTGACGGCCACTGCGTTCAAGCATGCCTTCGGCCCAGTCCGGCAGCAGTGCCGCGCCTGCACCCAGGAACACTTCGCGCGACAGCCCCGGCACCGGTACCGGCAGGCGCACGCCGGACAGCACCTCCAGCACCTCGCGCGAGCGCTCGTCGACGCGCAGCTCCGGCTGCCGCGCACAGAAGTACGCCGCCACTTCCGCTTCGCTGCGCGGCACGTCCACCGCACCCAGTGCCTCGGCCACGCAGCGGTACTCATCGTAGTAACGGTCGGCGATGTGTGCCGGCACCTCCCGTCCGTACCGGCGGAAGCCCTGAAGGAACCCGAACGCCTCGGTCACATGCACCCAGGTCAGCAGTTGCGGATCGTCGGCGGCGTAGGGTTCGCCCTGTGCGGTCTGGCCGCGGATCTGTGCATGGATGCGGCGCACCTTGGCCACCAGCGCCTCCACCTCGCCGGTGGGCGCATAGCTGGTACCGGCAACGAACGCGGTGGTGCGACGCAGGCGACCCACCAGGTCCTGGCGGAAATTGGAGTGATCGTAGACCCCGGCCAGCGCGCGCGGATGCAGGGTCTGCAGCATCAGCGCGCACAGGCCACCGGCCAGCATCGAGGGGAACTCGGCGTGCAGGCGCCAGGTCACGCTGTCGGGTCCAAACCAACCCGGGTCACCCAGCGGCTGGTCGTAATCGATGCCGCTCTGGCCACGGGGGAAGGCCTCCAGCACCCAGCGCCGGATCGGCGCGGTGACGGGGCGGGAGAGTCGCTGCAGCAGAGCCGGCATCACAGGTCCAAGAAAGACGGAAGAACAGTCGCATCTTGCGCGGTTGGCTCCGATTCTCGGCGATCACGACCGCGGCGGCGAGTCTTCGTACTCAGCCACGGTTTCATGTGCGGCCGCAGCACATTTCACCCTGCGACATCCTGTCGCAGGCAGCGCCCTCGATGCTGCGATGCAACAACATTCACCGATTCAGGCAAAGCCCTTGCGCAGCTTGGCATTGCGCCCATTGCACGGCTCGCTGGAAGTGCTAGAACTGGAACCGCCACACCGTCCAATGCTGATCGACGCACGTTCCACAAGGAGCCAGCCATGATTGCTTTGTTCAAGGGTTTGGGAATTCTGCTTCGCGACAACGAGCTCTACAGCAGCCCGTTCGACAAACAGGTCGCGCATTGGCGCAATCTCAGCGAGCAGCAGATCCGCGATGAAGTCGCGGTGCTGGCCCAGGCCAAGTGCCAATGGCTGATCGCCTCGATCGTCGGCTGGCAGGCAGCCTCGCTGCTGATTCTTGGCCTGATCGCCAACTACCTCTGGCGCGACGACTTCCATATCACGTTCACCCGCGTGGTAGTCGTGTTCGGCTCGTGGGTGTCGATCCTGTTCGTGATCTGGTTCATGGCCAACATGTTCGATCAGCAGGCCGGTTTCGAGCGCTGGATGAAGGCGTTCAACAGTCGCGCACGCATCAGCTCCAAGGCCGACAGCGTCGAGCACGTGGCCGAGGCACTGGACCTGGCCGAGCATTACCCGGAAGTGCTCGATTACAAGCAGGCGGTCACCGCCAAGCGCGAGCTGCGCCACGAGGACATCCGCATCATGACCGAGATCGGGCGCATGAAGCAGCACTCCGAACTGGTCGGCCGCCTCAACCACGTGGGCGAGAACGAGCACCACCACGACCTGACACTACAGCCTGCCTACTGACCCTTCAGGGAAGCGGGGGGAGCCACAATGCCACCGTGATCACTCACGGTGGCATTGTTCTTTCCGATCCTCGCTGACGCACTGGGCGAAGCCCTTCGGCAGGCCCCTGAACTCCCGGGTCGTGCCGGCCGCCAACGCGAACGACCGTATCGGCGCTTTCGCACAGGCGGCATCAGGACGACAGGCCGGGTCCAGCACCAGGTAATGGCACTGGCCGCTGCGGCTGGCCATGCACTCGAAACGCGCCACGCCGTCCACTACCGTGCGCTTGCTGTACAGCGTGTCCACGCCATTGGCAGTGGTGCGGGTGATCGCGGTTTCAGTGGACTTCCGGCAACCGGCAAGCGCCAATGCGGCGAGGCCGACAAGCAGGAAAAAACGCATGCAATGCTCCTGGCGGCGGAGACTGCGGCGCGGCTACATGCCGCGGAACAGGCTCATGAACGGTTGGCTGACCACCAGCGTCTCCGTGCGCCCGCGCAGGCGCAGCACGCCGCGCCCGGTGTCGTCGCGGCTCACCGCTGCCACCGCCTTCATGTTGACGATGGTGGAGCGGTGGATCTGGCGGAAGTGCTGCGGGTCGAGCACTTCAAGCAGTTCACGTAACGGTGTGCGCAGCAGGCTTTCGCCGGCAGCGGTGACCACGGTGGTGTACTTGTTGTCGGCGCGGAAGTAGGCCACATCTTCCAGCATGATCAGCTGCGTCTCGCGGCCGTTGCTGGCGGTGATCCAGGCCAGTGGCGGGCGCTCCGCTGCGCCCTGCGACGGGCCCAGCCGCTGCAGCAGGCGCTCCAGCACGGCATCGTCCTGTCGCGTTGATGGCAGCCGCGACAGGATGCGCTCGCGGGTGGCCAGCAGGCGCTCGTCGCTGACCGGCTTCAACAGGTAGTCCATCGCGCCCTGCTCGAACGCATCGATGGCGTACTGGTCGTAGGCGGTGACGAACACTACCTGGGTGCGCGGGCTCAGCTCGGACAGCGAGCGCGCGACCTCGATGCCGCTGATGCCGGGCATGCGGATGTCGAGAAAAGCGATATCCGGCTGCGTCTCGGCCAGCTGCTCCAGTGCACTGGCACCGTCCTCGCACTCGGCCACCAGCTTCAGCTCCGGCCACAACCGGCCCAGCTGCTCCACCAGTGACTGCCGCAGCAGTTCTTCGTCTTCGGCGATCAGGGCTTCAAGCGGCATGGCTGCGCTCCTTGGGCGACTGCGGCAGGGTCATGGTCGCGGCCACGCCGCTGGGGAAGTTGGCAACGATCGCCACGCCGGCCTGCTCGCCGCAGGTCAGGCGCAGGCGCTCGCGCAGGTTCTTCAGGCCGATGCCGGTACCGCTGGTGCCCTGGCCGAAGCCCAGCCCATCGTCGGCCACGGTCACGGTCACGTGGTCATCGAAGCCGCGCGCCAGTATCCAGATCGTGCCACCGCCGGGCTTGGGTTCCAGGCCGTGCTTGATCGCGTTCTCCACCAGCGTCTGCAGTGCCATCGCCGGCAGGTGCACGCCGTGCAGTTCGTTCGGTACCTGCATTTCCACCGCCAGGCGTGCGCCCATGCGGATGCGCAGGATTTCCAGGTACGCGCGGGTGCGGTCCAGCTCCACGCCCAGCGTGGATACCGATTCGTCCACCTGCGGCAACGAGCTGCGCAGGTATTGAATGAGGTGGCCGAGCATCTGTTCGGCACGCGCCGGATCGGTGCGGGTCAGTACCTGCGCGTTGGCCAGCGTGTTGTAGAGGAAGTGCGGTTCCACCTGCGCATGCAACAGGTTCAAGCGTGCCACCGACAGTTCCTTTTCCACCTGGGTCTGTTCGGCCGCAGCCTGTTCGTCGCGGCGCTGGTCGGCGACGCGGCGGCTGATCGCACGGGTGACTGCTTCGGCGTTCTCGAAGTTGCTGCCTTCGTCGAGCGCCAGCAGGTCGGCCCACCAGCCGGCATCGGGTTCGAACAGCAGGGTCACGGTGCTGGTGCCCTGCCCCGGTGTCACCGTGGCCAGCACGCTGTTGCGCTTGATGGCCAGCCGCGCCGGCAGGTTCCAGCGCGAGGGCTGGCGGCCGTTCCAGAGGTCGACCCGGCGCACATAGGCGCGCACCTGCAGGCTGCCGGCCGAGCTTTCCACGTCTTCGACGCGCGGTAGTTCGGAAATCGCCGCCTCCACCACCGAGAAGGCGTGGCCCGCGTCCATCGGCAGTTCGATCTGGCGGCGCTGGCGGCCGGACAGGGTGGTGGCATCCAGGCGACCGGCCACCAGCCAGACCCGGCGGATGTGGGTGATGGCACTGCCCAGCGCGGAAATGATCAGGAACATCGCCAGCAGCCCGAAGATCCAGCCCGGGCCATCGTTCATGCCACTGAAGATGCCGCTCCAGACCATGCCGGCGACAACCAGCGCGGCAGCCCAGGCCAGCAGGTGGCGGATCAGGAGAGAGAGGCTGGCGAACACGGCGGCGCCTTGAGGAAGGGGGTGAGCCGAGCATAGGGCGGCCCGCCGGGCAAGCAAGCAGGCTGCGACGAAGGCCGGGAAAGTTGGGATGGAAGCCGTTATGGAAACGCCGGGCACGGCCCGGCGTTTCCGGGGGCGGCAATGCCGGCCAGCGGCCGGCACTACCGGACGCCGTTATTTGCGCTGGTCGGCGCTGGCGTCACGCACGGCGCGGAACGCCTCGTCCTTGCTCCAGTTCGGCCAATCGCGGGAATTGGCCAGCTGGTTGCCCAGCGTGTACAGCACTTCCAGGTCGCGCGCGGCACCGGCAAACACCCAGTCCGGCTGCCACTCGTCGCCCTGCTGGTGATAGCGCTTGGCGGTGTAGTCCTCGGAGGCCTTCCTGCCTGCGGCCACGCCACCGTCCACCCAGTCCTGGCCGGCCGACCAGGACAGCGCCGGCACGCCACGCTTGGCGAACGGGAAGTGGTCGGAGCGGAAGAACAGGCCCGCTTCCGGCTTCGGGTCCGGCGTGTAGCGGATATCCCAGCCCTTGGCCACGTCCTTCAGCTGGTCCAGCAGCTCGAAGCGCGCGGCACCGTAGATACCGAAGTCACGCGACGGGCCGAACGGCGCCATGCCGTCCATGTTGATCACGGCCACGGTCTTTTCCAGCGGATACAGCGGATGGGTGGCGTAGTACTCAGAACCCAGCAGGCCCTTTTCCTCGGCGGTGACCGCCAGGAACAGCAGCGAGCGCTGCGGGCGCTTCTCCTTGGCGAAGCCACGGGCCAGCTCGACCAGCGAGGCGGTGCCGCTGGCGTTGTCCAGCGCGCCGTTGAAGATGCGGTCACCGCGCGCGTCCGGCTCGCCCACGCCGATGTGGTCCCAGTGCGCGCTGTAGATGATGGTCTCGTCCGGATGGCGGCTGCCTTCCAGGCGCGCGGCCACGTTGTGAGAGGTGATCACTTCGGTCTTCACCGCGTACTTCGCGTCCAGGCTGGCGCCGGTCAGCGGCACCGGGGTGAAGTCGCGCTGCTGCGCCTTCTTCTTCAGTGCCTCGAAATCCTGCCCGGCCGAGCGGAACAGCTCCACGGCAAGGTCGCGCTGGATCCAGCCTTCCAGCAGCGGGTGGCTTTCTGCCGGGTTGTCACGCACCACGTCGAACATGGTGTTGGTGTTGGAGCCGGCCACGGTGGCCCAGCCATACGACGCCGGTGCGGTCTCGTGCACGATCAGCACGCCCTGCGCACCCTGACGGGCGCCTTCCTCGTACTTGTAGGTCCAACGGCCGTAATAGGTCATGCCCTTGCCGTCGAAATCACCTTGGCCGGTTTCGAAGTCCGGGTCGTTGATCAGCACCACGGCGATCTTGCCCTTCAGGTCCACGCCCTTGAAGTCGTCCCAGTTGCGCTCCGGTGCCTTCACGCCGTAGCCGAGAAACACCAGCGGGGCCTTGCTGATGTCGACGCTGCTGGCGCCGTTCATGGCGGCGCGCACGGCGATCTGCTTGCCCTGCTCCAGCGGCAGGGTCTTGCCGCCCTGGTGCAGCGCCAGCTGCGGTGCGCCGACGATGTCGCCCTTGCGCAGCGGCACGGCCTGGGTCCACAGGCGCTTGCCGTCCTTGAGGTCGCCGCCCGGCTGCAGGCCGGCGTCGGCAAACTGCTTGCTGAGGTAGGCGATGGTCTTTTCTTCGCCGGCGGTGGCCGGCGAGCGGCCTTCGTAGGCGTCGGAGGCCAGTTCCTTGACGTCGGCGGAGATCCGCGCGCCATCGAATTTCGGGGTGGCCGCCATCAGTGCGCTCGACACCGACAGGGCCAGTACGCCCAGTACCACTCGTTTCATTGCTCTCTCCAGCAGGGAAATCCTTCTGGAGTGTAATGGGATTCGCCAGGGCTGCGCCCTGCACCTGCCGAAACAACGGCAACAGCCGAAGCAACAGCAAAAGCTGGTTTCCTGAGGGTAGGCGGGGTCCCACTGCTGTTGGTGGGTGTCGACCTTGGTCGACACGCACGGAAACACGAAGGGGTCAGATCCTTTTCCCGCCGGAAAAGGGCTCTGACCCCATCGGTGTGTTGCTTGGGCGTGTTACCAGTTCGGGTCTTCGGCCGGGGCAGCAGCGGGCTTGGGCTTCGGCTTGGCCGCCGGGCGTGCGGCGGCGGCGGGAGCGGCCGAGGCAGTCGCACCTGCGGCGGCGGCCGGCTTGCTGCCCAGCTTCTGGCGCAGTTCGATCTGGCCCGGGCGGAAACCGCCGCGCATCGCGTCGACGCCGTCTTCGATGGTGCCGTACGAGGTCTGTGCGGCCACGCGGTCGATGCGGATGGTGCAGCACGGGTGTTCACTGCGGCCCAGTGAGCGGCCGGTCTGCGGGTCCTTCAGTTCCTCGCCCAGGCGCACGGCCTGCCAGCGCTGGCCGGCCTGCAGGGTTTCGCCACCCTGGCTCAGCACCACCTGGTCACCGTCCACAGAAACCACCGACACCGGGAACAGCGTGGTGACGATGGTGGTACCGATCTGGCCCGACAGCGATTCCATCATCGCCGCGGCCATGTTGCGGCCGTTGACCACGCGGGGCAGGGTGCTCGGGCCGGTCGAGGCCAGCTGGTGGTCGAAGCTGTCGGACATCACCACCTGGCCGGTGGTGGCGTTGATCAGGCGCAGGGTGATGCGGCCGCCACCGGAGTACGAGGTCACCTGGCGGTCGGACATGCGCAGGTTGCGCACGCTGCGCGGGTACTCGAAGCGTTCGATGGTCGGGATCAGGATCAGGTCGGTCGCCAGCTGCTGCCCAACGCGTGCGGTGTCCTGCAGGCGCACGTTGCCGCTGTTGATATGGTCGATCTCGGCCTGCAGTTCGTCGCCGAACTCGCGATCCAGCACGATGAAGCGCTGGGTCTGGGTCAGCGTGTCGGACAGGCGCGCGCGGATCGCGTCGGCCACTTCATCGGCACTCACGCGGCCATCGCCCACGGCATAGCTGCCGGCCTTGGTGCGCGGCAGCGCGACCACGATCTTCGGCTTGCCCTGCTCGTCCGGTGCACGGTACTGCGCAATCTGTGCACGCACGCGCACCTTCCAGTAGCTGCGCATGCTGCGGTGGGTCACATCCGAATCGAACGAGCTTGCGCCACGCTTGGCATCGACGCTGACCTTCTCGTCGTAGCTCTCCTTGACGCTGGCCGAGGCTCCGCCGCCCTTGGCCGTGGCCTCGCCGGACGCGCTGGCAGAGGCCGAACCCTTGAAGCTCCAGCCTTCGTCGCTGGCGCGCACGCGCGCGATGGTTTCTTCATCCAGCTGCCGCACTTCGTCCTGCGACAGGATTTCATAGCCCAGCACCGCGCCCTGCGAGCCGGCGATCATCTGCTGGGTGAACGCGTCGGCGCGGATATCGCCGACGTGTTCGTCATCCACATCCACATGCAGGCCTGCACGCAGGCTCTGCATCTGGCTGGCCACGCGTACGCCGTTGACCTGCGCCACCGCCGACTGCAACGCCGCCAGCACCGCCAGTTCCGGGGTGCTGCCGATGCCGTCGGCCTCGCGCGCGACCTGGGTGGTGCCGCCGAAATCCGGCGTGCCACGCAGGGGCGCTGCTTCCACTGGCGCATTGCTGGCCAGTGCACTGGTTGCCTTGTCCTTGGCAGGTGCGGGCGCTTCGGCCGGGGTGTCCTGCTTGCCACAGGCTGCAAGCAGCGCGGCAGCCAGGCCCAGGCCGATCAAACGGGAGGTCGTACGCATGGGGATTCGCCTCGGATCAGTTCATCTTGTCCAGCTGGCCCAGCATCGAGTCGGCGTTGGACGGCACCTTGACCTTGCTCTTCTTGGCGAAGGTCACAGCCGACTTGGTCGAACCGTACAGGCCCTGGATGAAGCCCGGCGATTCCTTGGCCACCCATGCACCAGCGGCCAGCTTGCGGCCGACGGTAGCCATCTGGGTGGCGCCCAGGTTCTTCATGCCGGCGGTGAAGTTGCTGGCTTCGCCACCCAGCTTCTGCGCTTCGGCGGCCGACGCCAGCAGCGAGACCAGGCCTTCGGCGTAGTGCTGCTTGGATTCAGCGTTCAGCTCCGGCTGCGCGGCCTGGCGCTCGTCGATCGCGGCCTGGGCGGCTTCGCTGACCGACACCGACTTCTTCATCGCATCGACGCTGACCGAACCCGACGACAGCGCCTGGCGCTCGGCTTCCAGCAGCTGCACCTGCTCGGCCAGGCCGAAGGCACGGGCGAACGAGGTCTGGGCCTGCAGCGAGTGCGACTGCGAGCTGACGAAACGACGCACCAGCGCTTCCTGCGCGGCTTCGTCCGGGGCAGCGGCGCTGGAGGTGCTGCTGGAGGAGCCGGTGGAGCCACCAGCCAGGTCCTTCAGCTTGCCCAGGCCGGCATGGGCCGGCATCGACAGGGTGGCGGCCGCGATGGCCAGGGCAAGAGCGGTATTGCGGATCATGTGAGAGTCCTTTGGGAGAAACGGCCGCGTGCGGCACGTGGGGAATCGGTAACCCAGGGGCGATGCCGAGCGAGCTCGGCACCCACCGGGGCGGCGGATCAGCGGACCGCCTTGACGTTCAGTTCGTTGATCATCTGCTGGGCGGCCTTTTCGGCAGCCAGCTGCAGGGCATTGGTACGGGCCACGGTTTCATTCGGGCCGGTGCCGGAGAACTGCACCGGGCCGACCGACGACACGGTGCGCGGGAAACGACCGGTCACGTCCAGCACCTTGCCGGTGACAGTGACGAACACGCGGGTGTTGCCGCTGGCCGGATCGCGGTCACGCATGCCGACGTCGAGGGTGCCGACGGCGATGTACGGGATGTTGGCCGCACGGATGCCATTGGCGGTGTCGCGCAGGGTGGCCGGGGCCAGGTCGTTGCCGGTGCTGAAGTCCTTGCGGATGCGCTCGATGCTGAGCAGGCCGCGCGACTCGCCTTCCACGTATTCGGCTTCAACCACCTCGTAGCCGGCGGCGCTGAAGGCACCAGTCATCGCGGTGTTGACTTCGGCGGCGTTGGCCACCTTCCAGGTGATGTTGTCGGCGCGCGCGGTGGTGCTGCCGCCGCTGGTGACCGACACCGAACCGTTCTGGTTGATGCTGCCGTTGGTGCTGACCGAGTTGCCGCGGAAGCTGTCGCCTTCACGGGTGTTCTCGCTGTAGCTGCTGCTGGCGTCGACGCGGCGGTACTCCTTGTCCTGGAACGACTGCACGGTGTCCTGCGAGCGCGCCATGAACAGGAAGGTCAGCAGCGAGCGCTGCGCAGCGGTGGCGCCGGCCACGGCCGAACCCGCATCCAGCTTGGTCTGCAGCAGGGTAGTGTTGATCTCGGCGCGGACGGTGACGCTGTAGGTCTTGGCCTTCTTGTCTTCGGTGTCCGACAGCTGCACGGCGCTGAGCACGTAGCGGTCGATCTCGCCGATGAACTCGGCGCGGCGCGCCTCGAACAGGCGCAGCTTGGCCGCACCGGTTTCGGCGATGTACGCCTCCAGGGCATTGACCTTGGCCTTGTTCAGGGCCTGGGCACGGGTATCGGCGCTCAGGCGCAGGCCGTAGCTGGCCGAGCCGGTACCGCGCGAACTCGCGGTCTGCGCAGCGACCGGCGAGGCCACCGCCAGCGCGATGAGGATGAGCAGGATGGTACGCATCAACGACATGACTTGATCAACTCCTGGAGGGCTTGGGTCTGCTGCTGCAACGGGCGGCCGCCCGGCTTCTGTTCGTCCAGCCAGGCGCGCGAATCGGCACGCTTGGCGGCGGCGCCGGCGAAGGCGTCGAAGCCGGCCAGCAGGGTTTCGTAGCTGGCCGACCACTGGTCGACCTGCCACTGCGTGACCGGCACCACCTTGGTGGCCCCCTTGCGCAGCGGCTGTTCGAAATAGACCTTGCCCGAGAACGGCTCGCTCACCTTGGCGGTGAAGAAGGCGCCGAACAGCATCGTCTTCATCGCCGGGGTTTCCTCGATCACGCCGTTCTTCAGTGCATCGACCTGCAGCTGGATGACGTAGTCGGGTTCGGGAATCTTCAGCTGGTAGACCTTGCCGTCGGCAAAGCGGGCGGCCATCGCACCGCCGATCGCCTGGCCCGAGGCCGGCGGCAGCAGGCCAACGCCAGTGTTGGACGACAGCGTCTTGGACAGTTCGTGCGCAAGCGTGGCACGCAGCGGTGCTTCCCACTTCGGATCGGGCAGCTTGGCGCGTGCCGCGTCGGACAGGGTCACCCCGCCCACCTGCAGGCGACGCACGGCGGCATCGGGCAACCGGGCCTGCGCCAGGCTGGCCGCCAGTACCTGCGACAGGCTGGTATCGGCACCGCCGTACAGCAGATCGGCGACGATCGCGTCGATATCGTCGTTGTCCGGACGGTAGTCCTGCACGTCGATGCGCTGCAGGGTGAGCGGATAGGAGGCGATCACCTGGCGCTCGCGGAAGTCGAAGAACAACGCCTGCAGCGCCACTTCCACCAGCACCTTGTACTGGTCGCCGATCGGTTCGACCGAGACCAGCTCGCGATCCAGCGCAGCGGCCAGCACGGTGGCACTGGTGGTGCCGTCGAGCATCGCCACCGGCTGGTCGATCAGCTCCAGGTGGGCCGGTGCGCGGCGCTTGAGCGACTGTGCCAGCGTCTGGTTCAGCGGGACCAGCCCACGCCGTTCCAGCACCGCGTGCGCATGCGGGGTGGTCGCCTGCACGGCGGCGGCGTCAGCGGTATAGGCAAAACCGGCCCAATAGGCCTGCTGTGATTTGTCCGCAGCCTGCACGGCCATCGGCCATACGGCCAGGCACAGGGCACAGGCAAGCAGGCGCGCAAAAGCGCGCGATGCGCTCTTCGTCCTTGAATACATCCAACCGCTCCTCGGTCAATACGCACGGATCGCGGACGCTGATGCGTCCGCTGGGCGCGAAACATAGCCGCTCAGGCGGCCGGCGACAAGTGCTGCCTTTGTCGGCTCAGTCCGTGGGGGGCAGGCCCGCCCGTTGCCGCAGCAGTCCGCGCTCGGCCTGGTTCTGGCTGAGCCGAGCGGCCTGGCCAAAAGCGTCACGTGCGTCCTGCTCACGCCCCAGTGCCTGCAGCAGCTCGCCGCGCACCACCTGCAGCGGCGCATAGTCGCGCAGGCGCGCGTCGACCAGCAGGGGCTGCAGCTGCGCCCACGCGGCGAACGGGCCTTCGCTGCGCAGGATCGCCACCACCCGGTTCAATGCCACCACCGGCGAAGGTTGCACCTGCAGCAGCTGTGTATAGAGCGCGGCGATACGCGGCCAGTCGGTCGCGTCGGCGCGCCGCGCAGCCGCATGGCAGGCCGCGATGCGCGCCTGCAGCACATACGGATCCTGGTCGCCACCGATGGCCAACGCGCGCGCCAGCACCTGCTGCCCGCGGTCGATCTGCAGCCAGTCCCAGCGCGCGCGGTTCTGCTGGTCCAGCAGCACCGGCGCGCCCTGCGCGTCCACCCGTGCCGCTGCGCGCGAGGCCTGCAGTTCCATCAGCGCCAGCAGGCCCAGTACCGGCGGCACCGGCAACCGATGCGCCAGGATGCGGGCCAGCCGCAGCGCTTCCTCGCACAGCGCCGGGCGCATCCAGTCATCACCGGCGCTGGCGGCGTAGCCTTCGTTGAACACCAGATAGATCGCTTCCAGCACCGAGGCCAGGCGCTCCGGCATCGCGTCCGCGCGTGGCACTTCATAGGGCACCTGCTTCTGCGCCAGCGTGCGCTTGGCGCGCACGATGCGCTGGGCGATGGTCGGCTCCGGCTGCAGGAACGCACGTGCAATCTCGACGGTGCTCAGGCCACCGAGCAGGCGCAGGGTCAGTGCCACCCGCGCATCGGCCGGCAGCACGGGATGGCAGGCCACGAACATCAGCCGCAGCAGGTCATCGCCCAGGTCGTCCTCCAGTGCCTGGCTGTCATCCGGCGCCGGCAGTGCCGCCGGATGCAGTTCCTCGCCCCACTGCGCATGCTGCTGCGCCACCCGCTGGTGCTGGCGCAGCACATCGATGGCACGGTTGCGCGCGGTGGTCATCAGCCAGGCTCCGGGGTTGTCCGGGATACCCTGCTCCGGCCAACGCTCCAGCGCGGCCAGCCAGGTGTCCTGGGCCAGCTCCTCGGCACGGCCGACATCGCCACCGAGCAGCCGCGCCAGGCGCGCAATCAGCACTGGCGACTCCATCCGCCAGAGGGTTTCCAGACGCTGCGTCAGTGCGGGCTCGAGCATGCGCCGATCACAGCACGCACGCCCGGCCCGCACAAGCGCCGCAGCTCACGCTTCAACAATCGGCTTGAAGCCACCCCAGAACATGCGCCGGGTATCGAACGGCATGTCCTTCGGACCCAGCGACGCCAGCCGCGGGTCGGCCATCACCTTTGCGTTGATGCGGTCGCGTGCCGCGCGCGAGCGGAACACCACGAAGGCGACGATCACCGTCTCGCCCGGTTTCGCCTTGACCGCGCGCGGGAAGGAGGTGCTCTTGCCCGGCTCCACATCGTCGGCCACGCATTCCATGTACTGCAGCGCGCCATGGTCCTTCCACACCGCACCGGCCTTGCGGGCAAGGCGACGGTAGGCCGCCACCTTGTCCTGCGGGCACGGCAGCACGTAAGCGTCCACGTAAGCCATGCGGGTTCTCCCTGCGGCGGCCGTCAGCCCGGCTCGCCGTCCATGTGTGCGATTTCCCAGAGATGGCCATCCAGGTCCTGGAAGCCACGCTGGTACATGAAACCGTAGTCGCGCGCGGGCTGCGGTTCACTGGCGCCGGCCGCCAGAGCCTTGTCCACCATCACGTCCACCGCCTTGCGGCTGTCCGCCGACAGGCAGGTGATCACCTCGGTCTGGCTGCGTGCGTCGGCGATTGGCTTGGTGGTGAACTGCTTGAAGAACGGCTGGGTCAGCAGCATCACGAAGATGCTCTCGCTGATCACCATGCAGGCGGCATCGTCATTGGTGAAGGTCGGGTTGAAGCTGTAGCCCAGCGCGGCGAAAAAGGTCTTGGACGCGTTCAGATCCTGCACGGGCAGGTTGACGAAGATCATCTGCGGTTGCGGTGCACTCATCGGTGAAGCTCCTTGTGGATGAAAGAAAGTGGGATCAGGGCTGCTTCATGCAGTTGACCATCCACGGCTTACCGTAGCGGTCGATCAGCATGCCCCAGCGGTGTGCCCAGAACGTTTCGGCGATCGGCATCTGCACCTGGCCACCTTCGGCCAGTGCAGCGAACACGCGTTCGGCTTCTTCGATGCTGTCGACATCGACATTGATGGTGGTCGAGCCACCCTCGCCGCCGCCGGGGCCGTCGGCCGCCATCACGATGGCGTTGCCGATCTCCAGCTGGCTGTGCGCGACGTGGTCCAGCGTCTGCGCCGGCATTTCATTGCAGCCGGGCATGCCATCGGACGGCGGCATGTCACGGTATTTCATTTCCGAAGTGACCTGGCCACCCAGTGCCTTGGCGTAGAACGCCATCGCCTCGTGGGCCTGGCCGCTGAAGCCGAGGAAGGGAATCAGTCTCATGGCAATACTCCGTGATGTGGTTCAGGGCGGTAGCGCCGGGTCGTGCCCGGCGTGGAGATGAATCGGGTCAACCTTCCAGCTGTGCACGCAGACGCTGTTCCTGCTGCTGTAATTCGGGGGTGAAGGCTTCACCGAAGTCTTCAGCGGAGATCAAGGGACGCAGTTCGAGCGTGCCGCCACTGCCGAACGGCGCGCGGCTGGCCCATTCAACCGCTTCGTCCAGCGACCGCACCTCCCACAGCCAGAAGCCGGCGATCTGTTCACTGGCAGGACCGAACGGACCGGCCTCGACCTGGGGTGCCCCGCCGCCGAAGTGAATGCGACGGCCGCGCTGGGTGGCGTGCAGGCCTTCACCGGCCAGCATGATGCCGGCGGCCACCAGTTGTTCGTTGAAGGCGCCCATTTCGGACAGTTCCTGTTCGCTGGGCATGCGGCCGGCTTCGGAGTCGGCGTTGGCCTTCACGATCACCATCACTTTCATTGCGGTCTCCCGTGGGGACGCGTGGTGCGTGCCCTTCATTGGGTACAACGAACCAGGGGGCTGGGAATCGACACGTCCTCTGAAAATTATTTCTTCCGTGGAAAGCGCGCCTTCGGCGGAGGTCGGCGAACGGCGGAGCCCCTCCGTGGTGGGGTGGGTGGTCGCTGAAAGCGCGGGTTCATGGGTTTGGCCGGGTGGGTAGGCGGGTCGGGGGACGCCGTAAACCCATCCATGGGGGCTTGGCCGCGGCATCCATGCCGCGGACACCCTCGCCCCGCCTACCCACCCGGCCCTGGACAGTTTCCTGCCTCCGGTACCCACCACGGGAAGATCAAGAGAAAAGGCAACAGCAACAGCAACAGCAACAGAAAAAGCAAAGGCGGTTGGCTGGCGGGCTCGGCTTTGCGAGCGAAGCGACCCGCTTTTGCTCTTGCTTGTTGATTTCCCGTGGTGGATCGGCCGCCGGAATCTGTCTGGGGCCGGGCGGGTGGGGTTGGCGGGGTATCCGCGCCGTGGATGGCGCGGCTAAGCCTCCAGGGACGGATTCACGGCGTCCCCGCCAATCCCGCCCGCCCGGCCCACCCTCAGGAAACCCGCTTTCAGCGACCCACCCACCCCACCACGGAGGGGCTCCGCCGTTCGCCGATCGCCCGCCGCAGGCGGCTTTTCGCGCTGCAGCATGCCGGCGGGCAAACCTGCGCCATCATGGACACCCCGCCCCCGCCAGGACCGTCCCATGCAGCAGTACCTGCTTCTGATCTATATCGAGCCTGCCCTGCTGCAGGCCCTGCCCATCGAAGAATTCAACGCGCTGATGCGCGACTGCCTGGCCCACGCCGACAAGCTGCAGGCCGAAGGCACGCTGCTGGCCGCGCAGAAACTGCAGCCGGTCGACACTGCACAGACCCTGCGCGTGCGTGATGGCAACAGCCGTGTTCTCGATGGCCCGTTCGCCGAAACCCGCGAACTGCTGGCCGGCTTCAACCTGATCGTCGCCCGCGACCGCGACGAAGCCATGCGCATCGCCCGCGACTTCCCGTGGGCGCGCTTCGGCAGCATTGAAGTGCGGCCGCTGGAAGACATGGACGCCGAGCGCGAACGTTGCGGCGCCCCGGCTGCGGCTATGGCAGCAGCCGTACCCTGATCTCGCGCGGGCCGACGCCTTCGTTGCCGCTGTAGTCGCGCACGCTGGCGCGCACGATGTACTCGCCCGGCGGCAGCGCCGCCGGCTGCCAGCGCCCGGTTTCCATCAGGCCGTCGCGCACGGTGTTGGTGGCCAGGTAGCGGAAACGGGTGACCGCGCTGCCATGCACGGTGATGCCGCTGTCCGGTGCGTAGGCCACGCGCACCGCTTCCTTCTGCGGCGGCATGCGGTTGAACACGATGTTCCAGCGCGGCTGCTCGTAACCCTGCAGCGGCTGCCCAGCGGCATCGAGGATCTGGTAACCGACCTGGTACATGCCCAGGCGGCGGCGCGGCAGGTTGTTGTCGACCTGGTCCCAGGCCTCGACCACGATCTGCACGCCGCGGCCCTGGCGCGCCATCATCACCACGCCATCGCTGCCGGCGGCCATCGGCTGGTCGTTGTCGTCCAGCAGGGCCACATCGGTGATGCGCGGCGCGAAGTGGTCGGCGTAGCCCTGGAAGCCCAGCGCCACCGCGTTGGTCTCGAAGCCGCCGGTACCCACCGCCAGGTGCACGTGCGCCTGGTTGTTGATGCTGCCCAGGCGGTCACCGACGTGGATGCGCATGCCGCGGCGCACGCGCATCCGCTCCAGCCTGCCCTGCTCGTCGTACAGCGCCTGCCAGCGCGCATCGTAGGGTTCGTCGCGCGGGGTGCGGCCGACCCGCATGTGGATGTACTTGAGGCGATCCACGACCAGGCCCTCGGCCTGCTCACCCAGGTTCCAGGCGGCCACCGGGCTGCTGATCTTGCCTTCGGCGATCGCCAGCACGGTCTGGCCCACATCACCGCGCACGTCGAAGCCGCCATGCAGGTGGTGGCGGCTCTCACCGGTGAAGTTGCCGCGCACCTCGCCCAAGGTGCCGACCACTTCGTGCCAGCCGTCCTGCGGTGCCAGCGGCCAACGGCCCCCGGTCTTCGGCAGCGCGGCATCGGCAGCCGGGCCGACCAGTGCCGGTGCCGGCAGGTCGCCCACCGGCAGCGGGCGCAGGCGATGCAGGCGGTAGCTGGCGGCGTCGGCCACCAGCACGCTGCCATCGGCATCCAGCGCCAATCCGCTGGGGCGGGCCAGGCGCGGCAGGCGGCCATTGCCGACCAGCGCGATCTGATGGCCCTGCGGCGTCACCTGCACGATGCGGCCATCGAGATCACCCACGTACAGCACGCCGTCATGGGTGGTGGCCAACGACAGCGGCCCATTGATCACGCCACCGGCGGCGACCACGGTGCTGACCGTACCATCGGCACCCACCCGGCGCACGGCGTTGTTGAACAGGTCGGCCACCAGCAACGCGCCCTGCGCGTCGAAGGCCAGCGCCACCGGCGTATCGAAGCGCGCAGCGGCGCCCACGCCATCGGCAAGGCCCGGCCGATCACCACCGGCCAGGGTGCGCACGCTGCCATCGGTACCGATCACCCGGATGCGATCGTTGAACGTATCGGCCACGTAAACCTGGCCCTGCGCATCCACGGCGATGCCCATCGGCGCATCGAAGCGGGCCTGCGCGGCAGGGCCGTCGGCGTGGCCCTGTTCGCCACCGGCCAGCGTGGTCACCTGGCCATCGGTGCTGATGCGGCGGATCGCATGGTTGCCGGTGTCGGCCACATACAGGTTGCCCTGCGCGTCGGCGGCAATGCCCGAAGGCGTGTTGAAACTGGCCTGCAGTGCAGGGCCATCGACACGTCCCTCGCCCTGCCCGGCCACCGTTTCAACGCGGCCATCGGGAAGGCGGCGACGGATCCGGTTGTTGTCGCCGGCATCGGTGAAATAGACGCTGCCATCGGCACTGCGCAGCAACGCGTACGGATCGGCGAAGCGTGCCTGCGCGGACGCGCCATCACGGTCACCCGGGTGGCCATCGCCGACCAGCGGTTCGATCTGCGCGGTCCACGCCAACGGCGTCGGAGCCGGACCCGCCGGTTCAGCCAGCGTATGCAGCGGTGTCTCCCACCAGGTCGCAGCCAATGCCACTACCGTCGCCAACGCTACGCCTGCCGCCATCCATTGCCACCGTGCCATCGTGCTGCGCTGCCTGCCTGCTGTCTGAAGAGGCACCGACAATAGACGCTGCGCGTGCGATCCGCCACGGCCGATTGTGCGGCTGAACGCCAGAATTCGCTTCGTCGTGCTTGTCCTCGCTGGCTGCAGCAGGTTCAATGCGGTTCCCACGGATGGAGATTCTCCATGCCCCGCGTTCTCCCGCTCACCGCCCTGCTGCTGGCCGCATTGGCCAGCACATCCGCCACTGCTTCGATCACGGTGGCGCCGCAGAAGCCGTCAATCACCGCCGATGCGATGCATCAGGCCTATGCCACGCGCTGGGATGAGGCCATCCAGCAGTCACGCAGTGGCAACACGCTGGGCGCGCTGATCAGCATGGAACGGCTGATGGAGGATCCCCTGCTGGACGACTTCGATGCCGAGCATCGTGGCCGCGCCTCGCAGGTCGCTGGCTGGACCGCACTGATGCAGAAGAAGCCGGCCCTGGCCCGCCGCTACCTGCAGCGGGCGCAGGAGGCCCTGCCGGAGGATGCACAGATCCTGCTTACCCAGGTGTCGGTGGAACTGTCGGACAACCAGCCGGCCGCAGCCACCACCTTCCTGGTGAAGGCACTGCAGCATGCCGACGCGCCGCTGCCGGTCGATCACCACGCCATCAACTACCTGCAGTACCGCCTGCGTGACCAGCCGATGAAGCGCATGGACCTGCTGCAGGCGCTGTTTGACAACGGCTGGAAAAGTGCCGGCCTGGAACCCACCGGGCTGTGGCTGACGCTGGCCACGCTGCAGGCCGACAATGGCCGTGGCGACGGCATTCCAGCCACGCTGGCCCGCATCGACAGCCCGGCCGAGATCATCCGCCTGCGCAGCGACAAGCGCTTCGACCGTTATGTCGATCGCGGCGATGCGCGTTTCGATCCGGTGCAGGCGGCGCAGCGCCACCTCGATGAACTGCGCGTCTCCGGCCTGCTCGACCGTGCACTGGACGCGCGCATGGCCGAGTTCAGCACCACCCTGCTCATGCTGGACCGCAACGAGGAAGTGCTGTCGTTGACCGAGGGCATGGCCGGTGCCGCGAGCAACGGCGAATCACCTGCCGCCGCCGAAGCGGAATGGGTGGCCTGGCTGCTCAACAGCCGGCTCACCGCACTGCGCCGGCTGGGCCGCACCGATGAGGCACTGGCCACGGCGCAACAGGCCCAACGCATCGGCGCACTCGGCCCGGATGGTGTCGAGCACCAGATGAATGTCGGCTTCGTCTTCAGTTCGCTGGGGCGCATGCAGGACGCTGCGCAGGCAGTGAATGACATGCCGGGCCTCGCCGGCTACGGCAAGGCCGCGCAGGCGCTGCTGCAGTTCGCCGCCGCCCGCGAGCGCGGTGATGCCAAGGCGCGCGAAGCGGCACGCGCGGTGATCCTGGCCCAGCGCGAGGATGCCCGCCTGTTCCATCGCGAAATGCTGCTGGAGGAAGGCAACCTGGACGGTGCCGCCGCCGTGCTGATCGAACAGCTGCGCTCGCCCATCGAACGCGGGGAAACCCTGGCCAGCCTGCAGGACATGCGAACCTATCCGTCATTGCCGGGCGATGTGCGCATCGATGCCGCGTGGCGTGCACTCAAGCAGCGTGCCGACGTGCAGGCCGAGGTGGCACGCGTCGGCCGCATCGAGCGCTACGACCTGGTCAGCACCTCCACCTCGCGCTGAGCGGCTTTTTGTGTAGAGCCGAGCCGATGCTCGGCTGCAATTGGCGCAGCCGAGCATCGGCTCGGCTCTACAACGCCACGTGCAGGCAGCACCGTCCGCTAGCGCGCCGGCACTTCGGTGCGGATGCCCATCGCTTCGCGGTAGCGTGCGTACAGCGCCATCACCTTGTCCACGTAGGCCAGGGTTTCGGCGTAGGGCGGCACGCCCTTGTAGCGGGTGACCGCACCGATGCCCGCGTTGTAGGCAGCCGCCGCCAACGGGCGGTCGCCGTTGTAGCGGCGCAGCAGCGCGCGCATGTAGCGCGCGCCACCCTCGATCGACTGCTGCGGCGAGAACGGATCGCTCACCCCGTATTCCTGCGCGGTTTCGGGCATCAGCTGCATCACGCCCTGTGCGCCCTTGCTGGATACCGCCAGCGCGTCGAAATTGCTTTCGGCGTGGGCGATGGCACGCAGCCAGGCATCATCGACGCCGGTGGCCTTGGACGCGGCCTTGAACTGCCTGGCGTGCTGCGCCAGCTGCGGCGTGCCGACCTTGCCCAGGCCTTCGTGCGCCGGCTCGCCTGGCGGCGTGGCCACGGTGAACTTCAGGAACACCCGTGAGCCGGGCAGGTTGCGCGTGGAGTAGACCAGCGCTCCGTCCTGTTCGCGCTCGTACAGCACGCCGCTGAACACGCCCATGTTGCCCCACAGGTTCGGGGTCTGGACGGCGTTGTCGTCGATCTCCTTCGGCGTGCACCGCGATCCCGGCTCAGGCGCGGTGGCCAGGCTGACGGTGTTGCCCTGCACGCAGCGGTAGACGGTGCGCGCGGCGGCCAGCCCGGGCCACAGGCTGGGCAGCAGCAACAGCGCGAGCAGGACGGGGCGAGGGGACATGGCGGCCGGATGATCCGGCCGTGCCCGCTAATGTTGGGTGAATGGGGGCCGGCAGGGCGGCGTCCTGCACCCGTGGTAGTGCCGGCCGCTGGCCGGCAACCTCCCGCGACCTGCCGGGGTCAGATCCCGTTGCTGAGCAACGGGATCTGACCCCACTTCGGATCACTTCGCGGTCCTCCGACGCACCCAATAGCCCACGCCCAGCAGCACGAACCACGCCGGGCTGGCGATCAGCGCCTGGCGGGTGTCGCCCTGCAGGCTCAGCAGCACCAGCACGGCGGCGAAGAACACCAGGCAGGCCCAGCACATCGCGACGCCGCCGGGCATCTTGAAGATCGATGCAGCATGGCGCTCCGGATAGCGACGCCGATAGGCCATGTAGGCCACCAGGATCAGCGACCAGACGAAGATGAACAGCACCGTCGCCAGTGTCGTCACCAGGGTGAAGGCGGTCACCAGGTTGGGAATCAGGTAGATCAGCAGCGTGCCGCCCAGCAGGCACAGGCACGAGAACAGCAGGCCACGGGCCGGCACTGCGGCGCGCGACAGTTTCGACAGCCCGCGCGGGGCGTGGCCCTCTTCGGCCAGGCCGTACAGCATGCGGCTGGTGGAGAAGATGCCGCTGTTGGCCGAGGACGTGGCCGACGTCAGCACCACGAAGTTGATCAGGCTGGCGGCGGCGGGAATGCCGGCCAGCACGAACAGCTGCACGAACGGGCTCTTGTCCGGCACCACCTGGCGCCACGGGGTGACCGCCATGATCGCGATCAGCGCCAGCACGTAGAAGATGATGATGCGCACCGGGATCGAGTTGATCGCCTTGGGCAGGTTGCGCTCGGGGTCGGCGGTTTCGGCGGCGGTGGTGCCGACCAGCTCGATGCCGACGAAGGCGAACACCGCAATCTGGAAGCCGGCGAAGAAGCCGACCAGCCCCATCGGGAACATGCCACCGTCATTCCACAGGTTCGACAGCGACGCGGTGTGGCCGCTGGGTGAGGTGAAGCCCCACGCCACCAGCCCGGCGCCCGTGATGATCAGCGCGCAGATCGCCACGATCTTGATCAGCGCGAACCAGAATTCCATTTCGCCGAACAGCTTCACCGTCACCAGGTTCAATGCCAGCAGCAGCATCACGCAGGCCAGCGCCGGTTTCCAGGCTTCAAGCCCGGGGAACCAGAACTGCGCGTAGGCGGCAATGGCGATCACATCGGCGATGGCGGTGACGATCCAGCAGAACCAGTAGGTCCATCCACAGAAGAACCCGGCCCACGGGCCGAGCAGGTCGGTGGAGAAATCGATGAAGGATTTGTACTGCAGGTTGGACAGCAGCAGTTCGCCCATCGCGCGCATCACGAAGAACAGCATCGCGCCGATGATCAGGTAGACGAAGACGATGGAGGGGCCGGCCAGGCTGATGGTCTTGCCCGATCCCATGAACAGGCCGGTGCCGATGGCACCGCCGATGGCGATCAGTTGCAGGTGGCGGTTGGACAGGCTGCGGCGCAGGTGCTCGGGGGGCGTTGCGGGCTCGGTCATGGGCGCGGGCAAAAGGGGCGGGCGAAGCATTCGACGGTAGTCCTCCGCGGCGCCGAGCGCCAGCGCCAGACGGACCTATTGCGTCAAAGCGGGCCGCTTTCACCACAATGTGACCGAATACCGTATTGATCCCATTCCGCCCGGCCCGGCGCCATGCTCAGATAGCCGCACCTGCCCAAGGACCGGCCCACCATGCGCCCTGCCCCGCCCGCCCCGCTGGAGCCCCGGCCATGAGCCGGCTGCGCGTCATCATCGGCGGCACCGCCCTGGCCCTGCTGGCCGCTGCGCTGCCGATCGCGGTCATGGCCTACGCCACCTGGGACCGCGCGATCAGCGTCGAACAGCAGCGCCTGCGCGACATCGCCGATCGCACCCTGCGCCGCTCCGACCTGTCCTACCAGGAAGCGCTGGCGGCACTGAAATCGGCCGAGGCCGGCGCCTACGTACCCTGCAGCCCCGAACACATCCGGCGCATGCAGACCCTGGTGATGACCACCCCATCGATCGACCAGATGGGCTACTTCGAAGGTGGCAAGCTGCGCTGCACCTCGTGGGGTCCGTTCCTGTCCGATGTGGATCAACCCACGCCGGACCACGTCACCAGCGATGGCGCAGGCATTGCAGTGGATGTGCGCCCGGAAATCAGCGGCCGCCGCCAGGTGCTGGCGGTCCTGTATGGGTCCTACGACGCACTGGTGGACCCCCGCCGCTTCGTCGATGTCATTGCCGACCCGAACGTGCGGCTGGCGCTGGCCAGCCCCGATGGACGCCTGCTGGCCAAACAGCCCGGCCTGGATCCGGACCTGCTGCAGGCACTGCTGCGCGACCCCGGCGAAGGCCTGGATCACGCCACGCTGTTCGCCACCGCGCGCAACGAGGAATGGCTGGCCATCGCCACCACGCCGCGCACCGCGCTGGCCGCCGCCTTCCGCCAGCAGGCATGGCTGTACGTGCCGGTCGGCCTGCTGCTGGCCGCCGCCGGGGCCGGCCTGGTGATCTGGCTGTCGCGGCGCCGCCTGTCGCTGCGCGGTGAGCTGGCCACCGCCATCCGCCGCCGCGAGCTGTACCTGCATTACCAGCCGATCATCGAACTGGACACCGGCATCTGCGTCGGCGCCGAGGCGCTGGTGCGCTGGCAACGCCCGGATGGCACCCAGGTGCGGCCGGACCTGTTCATTCCGCTGGCCGAAGAGGCCGGCATGATCGCCGACGTCACCGACCTGGTGATCGAGAACGTGGTGCGCGACATGCGCGAGCTGCTGGTGGCCGACCGCAGCGCGCACATCGCGATCAACCTCGCCGCCGAAGACATCAGCAGCGGCCGCGCCCTGAAGATGATTTCCCGGCACATGGCCGGCAGCGGCATCCTGCCGCAGCAGATCTGGATGGAGGCCACCGAACGTGGCTTCCTCGACCTGGACCGCGCGCGCACCATGCTCGCCGCCGCCCGCCGCGCCGGCCACAGCGTGGCGATCGACGATTTCGGCGTCGGCTTCTCCAGCCTGCAGTACCTGCAGCAGCTGCCACTGGATGCGCTGAAGATCGACAAGTCGTTCATCGATGCGATCGGCACCGAAAGCGCCACCAGCCCGGTCACGCCGCACATCATCGACATGGCCAAGGAGCTGGGCCTGTGGGTGGTGGCCGAGGGCGTGGAAACCGAAGCGCAGCTGGCCTACCTGCACAGCCGGCATGTGGAATTCGGCCAGGGCTGGCTGTTCTCGCGGCCGCTGCCGCGTGATGAGTTCGTCGCCTTCCACCACAAGCGGCAGCAGCAGTACGGCGCTGCACGCGAGCACATGCAGAACCCGCGCAGCGTGCCGATCGAGCGTGAAGGGATCGAGTAGGACGGCCAACGGCAGAGCCCCTGGTGGTGGGTCGCGTACAGCTATCCCGGCGTTGGCCGGGACGGTCTCTGACAGGTTCCGGCGGCGGCCCTACCACGGAATCAACAGAAGAAAGCAAACGCGGGTCGCTGCACTCGGTAGATCCACGCCATGCGTGGATGGCGCGGCCCACGGTAGTGCCGGCCGCTGGCCGGCACCGCATCATTGTTGAGCGCCGCCTACGCCCACGCCTTCGGCCGTGCCAGCAACCACGCGACGGTCACCGCCAGCAACAGCAGCGGCAACCATCCCAGCTGGCTCGGGCCGCTGGCCTGCAGCAGCACGCCGCCCGCCACGCCGCCGGCCGCAATGGCCAGGTTCCAGCCGGTCACCAGCATCGACTGCGCCAGGTCCGCGGCGGCCCCGGCGCGTCGTGCCAAGGCGGTCTGGAACAGGGTCGGCACCGCACCGAACGCCACGCCCCACAGGATCGTCGCCAGCAGCAGCGCGCTGGCCACGCCGGGCCATGCCAGCAAGGCCAGCACCGGTACGATGAAGCCGATCACCGCCGCCCACACCAGCGCACGCAGGTGGCGATCCACGCCCCAACCAGCAATCCCGATGCCGGCAATCGCCGCCACGCCGAAGGCGAGCAGCAGCCGGTCCAGCCACGGGCCGGCACCCGCCTTCACCGCCAACGGTTCGATGTAGGTGTAGAGCACGTTGTGCGCCAGCACGTACAGCACCATCACCAGCAGCGCGCTGCGCACGCCCGGCATGCGCCAGACCTTGGCCAGCGACGCACGTTGACCGGCACCGGCCGCTGGCAGCGCCGGCAGTGCCCAGCGCGCGTACGCCAGCAGGCCCACGCCCAGCACGCTCATCAACGCGAACGCCCAGCGCCAGCCGACCTGCTGGCCCAGCAACGTACCGGCCGGCACGCCCAGTGACAGCGCCAACGGCGATCCCACCATCGCCACCGCGATCGCGCGTCCCTGCAGCGACGGCACCACCATGCGTGCGGCATAGCCAGCCACCAGTGACCACAGCAGGCCACCGCTCACCCCGGCCAGGAAACGCGCAGCAAGGATCAGCGCATAGCTGCTGCTCAGCGCCGTCAACGTGTTGACCACCACGAAGCCGGCGATGGCCGCCAGCAACAGCGGACGCCGCGGCAGGCGCTGGGTCAACGCTGTCATCGGCAGTGCCGCCATCACCGAGCCCAGCGCATACACGCTCACCAGCTGGCCCACCGCCGCATCACTCACGCCCAGGCTGTCGCCCATCGGTCGCAGCACGCCGGCCGGCAGGGTCTCGGTCAACAGGGTGATGAAGCCGCCGCCTGCCAGCGCCAGCAGGCCCGCCCACGGCAAGCGCGTGGCCTCACCGGCCGGGCTGGCCGCATCGATGGCGTGGCCGCTCATCGCGCAGCCTCCAGGTCTGCATAGACCGCATCGCGCAGGTCATCGACAAAGGCGCCATCCATGCCTTCGTACAGGGTGTTGGTCAGCGCCACCACGCTCAGCCCACGCGCCGGATCAACGAACCAGCTGTGCCCATAAGCGCCGCCCCAGCGCCAGGTGCCTTCGCGCTGCGGCGTGCCGCTGGCAGCGGCCTCGCGCAGTACTGCAAAGCCCAGCCCGAAGCCCCAGCCGGCCGGTTCCGGCGGCCCAAATTCGCCCACTTGCGGGCTGGCCATCTCTGCCGCCAGCGCGGGCGGCAGCAGGCCGGAGCGCTGCACGTCACGCAGCGCCTCCAGCACCGACATCACGTCATCGGCAGTACCCACCAGGCCGGCGCCGGCCGAAGCGAAACGGCTGGCATCGAGGGCACGCGCAAGGCTGTACTCGATGCCCACCGTTCCCTCGAACGGCACGACCACCTCCCCTTCCTGCAGGCGATGCGGCTGGGGCGTGTCGCTCACATACGGCGTGGCCAGCCGTGCGGCAGCGCGCGTGGCGAACGCGGTATCGCGCAGGCCCAGGGGGGCAGCCAGCAAACGCTTGAACAGCACCTGCAGCGTTTCACCGGTCGCCGCTTCGGCCACTGCACCGGCCACGTCCACGCCCAACGAGTACAGCCATTGGCTGCCCGGTTCGAACAGCAGCGGCGCCTGTGCGATACGGCGCACGTTCTCGGCCAGGGACACCGGGTTGGCGTCCATGCCATCGCTGACGCCGGCCCGGGCGTACGGTCCGTGCGCATCGGCTTCCAGGAAACGGTAGCCCAGCCCGCTGCTGTGGCTGAGCAGCTGGCGCAGGCTGATCGGCGGCCTGCGGCCATCGGCCAGCGCCGGCCGGAAGTCCGGCAGCCAGCGCTGCACCGGCGCATCGAGGTCGAGCACGCCCTCGGCCACCAGGCGCAGGATCACCGTGCTCAACAGCGGCTTGCTGACCGATGCCAGCCGGAACAGCTGATCGTGCTGCATCGGCAGGGCCGACTCGCGATCGGCCTGCCCGGTCGCGCTGGCATGGCGCAGCACGCCGTGCTCGCACACCAGCACCACCGCACCGACCAGGCGCGTCGGGTGGACCTGCTGCAGCAGCCGCTGCACCGAAGGCAGCATCGGTGCAGGTTCGAGGGAAAGAGCGGCATTCATCGCGGTGATCCGTGGGGAGAGGCCCGCCACGTTAGGCAGCACGGCGCAGCGCAAAAAGCCGGTTGCCGCTCCGGGCATCATGGACCGTGGAGTCCGCAATCGGCATGATGGCCGGAACTGCAAGGCCGCAACAGCAGGCGCCCCCACCCTGCACCACAGTGTTGCGGTGGCGGCGCCGCCCGCCGTGATCACGCCGCCCCTACCCTGCCGCTTTCATTGCCCCTACGCCGATGTCAGTCCTGGACAATCTCGCCAACCTGCAGACCTTCGTGCACGCCGCCGACACGCGCAGCTTCGTCGAGACCGGGCGCCTGCAGGGCATCTCCGCATCTGCCGCCGGCAAGTGCGTTGCCCGGCTGGAGCATGCACTGGGCGTGCGCCTGTTCCACCGCAGCACGCGCAGCATCACGCTCACCGCCGAGGGCCAGCTGTTCCTGGCGCGCTGCCGGCGCATCCTCGACGAGCGCGATGCCGCACGCACCGAGCTGGCACAACCGCACGCCACGCCCAGCGGCACGCTGCGCATCAGCCTGCCGCTGGTCGGCGATCTCACCCTGCCGTTGATGGCCGAGTTCATGGCGGCGTATCCGGACATCCGCCTCGACCTGGATTTCAGCGACCGCCTGGTCGATGTCATCGAGGAAGGCTTCGATGCGGTGCTGCGCGTCGGTGAACCCAGCGACTCGCGGATGAACGCACGCCGGCTGGGGGTGTTCCCGCGCCGTGTAATCGCCTCGCCGGGCTACCTGCAGCGTCGCGGGGTTCCGCGCACGCCGGCGGAACTGATGCAGCACACGCTGCTGCACTATCGCTTCCCCAGCACCGGCAAGCTGGAGCCGTGGCCGATCCACTGGCCCGATGACGAAGCACCGCAGGAACTTCCGGTGCACATGGTGGCCAACACCATCGAAGCGCGGGTGGCGCTGGCACTGCGTGATGTCGGCCTGGCCTTCGTGCCGGTGCACTCGGTGCGCGATGCGCTGGCCGACGGCCGCCTGGTCACCGTGCTGGAGGATCATGTGCACTCCTGCGGCACCTTCCACTTGTTGTGGCCCTCGGGCCGCCACGTGCTGCCGAAGCTGCGGGTGTTCATCGACTTCGTCGGCGCCCGCCTGGGTACCGTGCCGTAGATCCACGCCATGCGTGGTGCTTAAGGTCAGCCGAGCATGGCTCGGCTCTACCGCTGCACGCAGCCATTCAGCCAGTCCCGCTATACTGGCCCCTCATTCCTCCAAGAGGCTCGCGACCAATGCGCCATTGATGCCGCCGTCTTCCCATAAGACGGCCTGACTCTTCCCGCCCCTGCGCGCAGGGGAGAACCCGGCATCCATGGAGGTCGCATGACCCCGCATTCCCTCACGCTCGATCGCGTGTCGTATCGACTGGCCGACGGCCGCCCGCTGTTTTCCGATCTGACGTTTTCCTTCGATCCGGTCGCCACCGGCCTGGTCGGTGCCAATGGCGCTGGCAAGAGCGTGCTCGCACGCCTGCTCGCCGGCCGGGCGCAGCCAGAGAACGGGCAGGTACGCGGCAGCGGCCGCGTGTTCCTGTTGCCGACGCCCGGCTATCCACCCGCTGGCACGGTCGGTGAACTGGCCGGCGTTGGCGCTGAACTGGCCGCACTGCAACGCATCGAAGCCGGCAGCGTGGACGAGGCCGACTTCGCCTGCGTCGGCGACCGTTGGGACCTGCGCGAGCGCCTGCAGCAGCAATGGCAGGCGCTACGGCTGCCCGACGACCTCGATCCCGCCCAACCCGCCGCGCGCCTCAGCGGTGGCCAGGCCATGCAGGTGGCGCTGTCCGGCGCCTGGGCCAGCGGCGCTGATTGGCTGATCCTGGACGAACCCAGCAACCACCTCGATGCCCGCCATCGCCAGCAGTTGTACGAACGGTTGCAGCAGTGGCGCGGCGGCCTGCTGGTGATCAGCCATGATCGCGAACTGCTGGCGCACATGCAGCAGATCGTCGAGCTCGACGCGCGCGGGCTGCATCGCTATGGCGGGCCGTGGCAGCACTACGCCGACGCGCGTGCCGCCGAACGCGAAGCGGCCGCGGCACAGCTCGACCACGCCCGCGCCCAGCACCGGCAGCAGCAGCGCAGTGCGCGCGAACAGCACGAACGCCAGCAGCAACGCCAGGCACGTGGCAATCGCGATGCAAAGCAGGCCAACCAGGCGCCGATCCTGCTCGGCCGACAGAAACAACGTGCAGAGGGCAGCCACGGCCGCGCACAGCAGGTACAGGCCGAGCGCCTGCAGGCCAGCGCAGACCAGCTGCGCGCTGCGGCCTCGGCGGTTCACGCCACACCGGAGCTCGCACTGTTTGCCGGTGAGGGGGAACGCGGCAGCGCACGCCTGCTGCAGGCCGAGTCGCTGGTGCTGCCGCATGGCTGCCGCGCGCCGTTGCAGCTGGACATCCGCCGCGGCCAGCGCATCGCCGTGGTTGGCGACAACGGCAGTGGCAAGTCCACGCTGTTGCGCGTGTTGGCCGGCCAGTTGCCTGCACGCAGTGGCAACGTACAACGGCATGCACCACTGGCGCCGCTCGACCAGCAGCTGCTGGGGCTCTCCGGCGAACGCAGCATTCTCGACACCGTGCAGGCTGCCAACCCGGCGGCCGATACCGGTGAACTGCGCACACGGCTGGCCCTGCTCGGGCTGGACGCGCAGCGCATCCAGCGTGCAGCCCATCACCTCAGCGATGGCGAACGGGTGAAAGGCGCGCTGGCCAGCGTGCTGTATGCCGACCCCGCACCGCAGCTGTTGCTGCTGGACGAGCCCGGCAACGCACTGGACCTGAGCGCGTTGCAGGCACTTGAAGAGCTGCTGGTGGCATGGCCGGGAGCGCTGGTGATGGTCAGCCACGACCGGCACCTGCTGCAGGCGTTGCAGCCGACGCAGGTGTTGCAGGTGAGCGCCGAGGGTTGGCAGTGGCGTGACGCCTTGTAGATCCACGCCATGCCTGGATCTACTGCAGCAGCCGAGCATGGGCTCGGCTCTACAGGATTGGCCGCGACGGATCACATTGTAGAGTCGAGCCATGCTCGACTCCGCCATGCATCCATCCACGCATGGCATATCGACCAGGGGTAGTGCCGGCCGCTGGCCGGCAACCCATCGATCCTCAGTGCACCGTCACCGCTTCCACACCGGGAACGCCTGCGGCAACTGATGCCACAGCAGCGGGCCCGCACGCAGCTCCTGGTCGTTGAGCAGGCAGGCATCCAGTTCCGCACGTACCGCACGCTCATCCATGTGCACGCCGATCACCACCAGCTCCTGGCGGCGATCCCCCCACAACGGGTGCCACAGGCGTTGCATCGCCGAGTGCGCGGCCGCATCCGGGAAGTCTTCCGGCCCCGGCAACGGTGCGCTCCAGCAATCGGCCTGCTGCCGCGCCCAGCCCAGGTCGCTGTACGGCAGCGGCGTGGGCGGCAGCAACGGCGGCGTGTCCTCCAGCCCGGCACGCACGCGATCGCGTGCGGCGTACCAGAATCCCGCCGCCTGCGTCCGCGTCGCGGCACCTACGGTGTTCAGCTCGCCCACCCAGTCCATGCGGTTGGCCAGCCAGAACCAGCCCTTGCTGCGGATCACGCCCGGCATGCCCGACTGCAACGCGCGGGCGAAACGCGCGGGATGGAACGGTCGCCGCGAGCGGTAGACGAAACTGGCGATGCCGTACTCCTCGGTTTCCGGCGTGTGCTCGCCACGCAGCTCCTTTACCCAGCCCGGCGCACGTTGCGCACGCTCGAAGTCGAAGCGACCGGTGTCCAGCAGCTCGGCCAGCGGCACGTCACCGAAGCTGGACAGCAGCAGTTTCGCGTCGCGGTTCAGGCCACGCAGCACGGCCAGCGTGTCCTGCAGCACTTCGTCAACGGTCTGATCGACCTTGCTGACCACGATCACGTCGGCGAACTCGACCTGTTCGCACAGCAGGTCGACCACGCCGCGATCGTCATCCGGCCCAGCCTGCTGGCCACGCTCGGCCAGGCGCAGCGTCGAGCCGAAGTCGGCGAGGAACGCGCTGCCATCCACCACCGTCACCATCGTGTCCAGGCGCGCGATGTCACTCAGGCTGAAGCCCTGCTCGTCGCGTACCGCGAAGGTGGCCGCCACCGGCATCGGCTCACCGATGCCCGTCGACTCGATCAGCAGATAGTCATAGCGCCCCGCATCGGCCAGGCGCCGCACTTCCTGCAGCAGGTCATCGCGCAGCGTGCAGCAGATGCAGCCATTGCTGAACTCCACCAGCGTCTCTTCGGTGCGGCGCAGTTCGGCGCCGCCCTCGCGTACCAGCTGCGCATCGATGTTGACCTCGCTCATGTCGTTGACGATGACCGCCACACGCAAGCCCTCGCGGTTGCGCAGGATCTGGTTGAGCAGGGTGGTCTTGCCGGCCCCGAGGAAGCCGGACAGCACGGTGACCGGAAGGCGACGGTCGGCGCGGGAAACAGTGTTCATGTCGGAGCGGGTTGGCTGCGGAACGGAAATGTTACTGTATAACAATTGCTACGCAAGGAACCTCCCCCCATGAAGTCGCCTTCTGCCGCCCTGCTTGATGCCAGCGCGGTCGCCCTGTCCAGCCTGTGCCTGCTGCACTGCCTGGCGCTGCCCCTGCTTGCCGCCGCGCTGCCGCTGTTCGGCACGTGGGCCGAAGCGGAATGGGTGCATCTGCTGTTCGTGGCCATCGCCTTGCCGCTGACCGGCTACGCGCTGTGGCGGGCCGAGCGCCGCCATCCGTTGCCCGTGCTGGCCTGGGCCACCGCCGGCGCTGGGCTCGGCCTGCTGCTGGCCGGCGCGTTGGCGCTGCCCTCGCACGACTGGGAAACACCGATGACGGTCACCGGCAGCCTGCTGCTGGCCGCCACGCATATCTGGAACGCGCGACACCGCCACGGGTAGTGCCGGCCGCTGGCCGGCAACCTCATGAACGGGGAAGACAACCTGCAGTCGCCGGCCAGCGGCCGGCACTACCCGGTCATTTGCCGTAGCGGCGCAGCAGCTCGACCAGCACCTCGGCCTCGGCCGCCCGCTGCTGCGGGTCTTCGGCGCCCACCACGTGTTCCTGCAGGTGCTCGTGCAGCAGCTCCATCAGCAGGCTATGGGCGGCACCGCGCACGGCGGCAACCTGCACCAGCACGTCCGCACAGTCGCCGGCCTCACCCTCCGGCCTGTCCAGCGCCTGCTCCAACGCCGCCACCTGGCCGCCGATGCGGCGCACCCGGGTCAGCAACTGCTTTCGATGCTTGTGTACATGAGCCATGCCGGAATCATATACCCTATGGGGGTATCCACTCCACCGCTGGCCCCCATGCACCTGGACGCCCTTGCCGCCGCCCGTCGCCACGAACACCGCTTCGACGACGGCAACCCGCTGGCCGAACGCAATACCCGCCGCGCCCTGTGGCTCACCGTCAGCATGATGGTCGTGGAGATCGTCGGCGGCTGGTGGTTCAACTCCATGGCCGTGCTCGCCGACGGCTGGCACATGAGTTCGCATGCGCTGGCGCTGGGCCTCTCGGTGTTTGCGTACCGCTGCGCACGCCGCTACGCGCACGACCCGCGCTTCGCCTTCGGCACCTGGAAGATCGAGATCCTGGCCGGCTATACCAGCGCCATCGCCCTGCTCGGCGTGGCCGCGCTGATGGCCGTGCAGTCGCTGGAGCGGCTGTGGGTACCAGCACCGATCCACTACAACGAAGCCATCGCCATCGCGGCGGTCGGGCTGGGCGTGAACCTGCTGTGTGCCTGGTGGCTGCACGACAGCCCGGGCCACGCGCATCATCACCATGGCCATGACCACGGGCATGGCCACGAACACCACGACCACGGCCATGCGCACGGTCACGACCTCAACCTGCGCTCGGCCTACGTGCACGTGCTGGCCGACGCCGCCACCTCGGTGCTGGCCATCGTCGCCCTGCTCGGCGGCAAGCTGCTCGGCCTCACCTGGCTGGACCCGGTGATGGGCCTGGTCGGCGCCGTACTGGTCACGGTGTGGGCGGTCGGCCTGCTGCGCGACAGCGGCCGCATCCTGCTCGACGCGCAGATGGACGCGCCGGTGGTGGCCGAAGTACGCGAGGTGATCGAACAGGGCCCGTGGCCGGCACGCCTGGCCGACCTGCACGTCTGGCAGGTGGGTCGCGGCAAGTACGCGGTCAGCGCCAGCGTGGTCACCAGTGACGCCACGCTGGATGCCGATACCGTGCGCAACGCGCTGGCGATCCACGAAGAACTGGTGCATGTAACGGTGGAGATCCACCGCAGCTGATTTTGTCCGACTGCCGTCGCACTTGTAGAGCCGAGCCATGCTCGGCTGCCGCAGGCCATCAGCCGAGCATGGCTCGGCTCTACAGTCAGAGCTTCAGCATCATCCGCAGCAGGTACATCAGCAGCGGCAGCGCGCTCAGCACCGCACCGCTGATGCCGATCCATGGCCAGCGCTCGCCACGCACGCGCGCGGCCACTGCCAGGCCGCCGCCCACCAAGGCCGCGCCCAGCACGCCCACGCCCAGCCCAGCGGCCATGCCATTGCCACCGGCAGCGACTGCCGCCTGCGCCGCCACGGTGCCTGCCCCCCACCCCACAGCAATCCCCAGCCAACTGGCCACGCCGCACCACGGTGCCTTGCCCTGCGCCATCCGAAAACCCCTGTGTCCTTGCCGAATTTCTGTACGGGCCACGCCCGCGTGCTGCCTACACTAGCCGCACCTGCCCTGTAGGGACATCCCATGCGCACGCTCCGCCTGCTGCTGCCCGGTGCCCTCCTGCTGCTCACTGCCTGCGGCGACGATGCGCGGCTTCCCTTCTCCGCCGACCCATTGCAGGGCTGCTTCGCCACCGGCGCGCGCAAGCCCGCCGACTTCCGCATCGAGAAGGAAGGCGGCCAGTACTTCGTTTCCTTCAGCCGTGGCGAGCAGTGGCAGCGCGAACCGAACGCCCTGCACAAGGCCACGTCCAGCGAGATCAGCCGCTACTTCCGCGACGACGCCGACCAGATCGACAATGCCCTGATCCGCATGTCCGGCGGCTTCGGCATCTTCCACTTCAACAAGGGCGCGACGCTGAAGGGCAAGGCCAGCGACAGCGACTACATGGCGCTGATGCTGATCGGGGCTGGGCCGGTGTATGCGGTGAAGTGCGATTGAACTGTAGAGCCGAGCCCACGCTCGGCTACGTTTGCAGTAGATCCACGCCATGCGTGGATGCAGGCATGGTGGAGCCTAGGGCGGGCTCGGCTCTACAACAGCTGCGGTACCATGCCCTCCCCCGAACCGCCCCGGTACCCGCCGTGCCCCATTACACCGGCCCCCTGCTGACCCGCGACAGCGCCGATACCCTGCGCCGTGCCCATGAAAAGGGCGCCGCCGACTGGCAGGGCTCGCTCGACCTCGGGCGCAGCCAGGACAGCGTGGCGCTCGATGCGGACGGCTTCCACTTCCGGGGCCAGCCCTATCCCTGGCCGGGCAAGCTGAAGGACCGCACCCTGTACTACTGGGATGGCGAGGACTTCGCGCCGATCTCGCGCTACAGCGGCTCGCTGATCAAGCTGGTGCCGACCGAATGGGGCGCACCGACCTTCGAGATCGACGGCATCAAGATGCTGCCGACCTCGAAGCTGTCGCCGTTCGAGGATGCACGCCGCAAGGTGGAGCTGGTCGCCCCGGCCGGCAAGGTCATCCTCGATACCTGCGGTGGCCTCGGCTACTTCGCTGCCTGTGCGCTGGAAGCCGGTGTCGGCCAGATCCGCTCGTTCGAGAAGAACGCCAATGTGATGTGGCTGCGCACGCTCAACCCGTGGTCGCCGGATCCGGACTCGGCTGCCGCCGGTGGCCGCCTGCAGTTCAGCCACGGTGACGTCTCGCAGCAGATCGAACAGGTGGCCAGCAACAGTGTCGACGCGATCCTGCACGACCCGCCGCGCTTCGGCATCGCCGGCGAGCTGTACTCACAGGTGTTCTACGACCACCTCGCCCGCGTGATCCGCAAGGGCGGCCGCCTGTTCCACTACACCGGTGCGCCGAACAAGCTGACCAGCGGCCGCGACGTGCCGCGCGAAGTGGCCAAGCGCCTGGAAAAGGCCGGTTTCAAGGCCGAACTGGCGCTGGACGGCGTGCTGGCCGTCAAGCGCTGAGCCTTACTCCGAATCGACCTTGGCCAGCTTCATCACCCACGCCGGCACCTCGGGCTCGCCGGCGTAGAAATCCTTCGGCTTGCTCTCCGCCATCGCCCAGCGGTGCAGCCAGCTAGGGCCATAGCGGCCGTTGTAGCCCTCGGCACCCCGCGCATAGGCCGGGTCACGCATCGCCTCGTCCAGCGAAATGAAGCGATAGCCGCGGCGCTTCGTGGCCGCCACCAGTTCGGCGAAGATGGCCGCGTTGAGCTCATTGGCGTGCATCAGCCACACCTGCGGCAGCGCGTACCCCAGCAGCGCCTGCGACTGTTTCTCGTAATAGTCCAGCTTGTTCAGCATGTACGGCACGTAGCCCTTGCGCAGCTGCGCCAGCGTCGCCGCGCGCGCGGGCGAGTCCGCCTGCTCGTTCATCACGTTGGCATAGGCGAACGCCCACACCCACTCACCGTTGTCCACCGTCACCGGTGCCACGCGGTAGCCATGCTGCTTGAAGAACGCATCCATCTGCACCCGCTCATCCGCGGTGCGCCCGGCACGCAGGTAAGGGTGGCGCATCCACTGCGGCGCCTGCCCCTTCTCGGCCAGCAGCGGCCGCAGCACCGTCTCGCCGCGCAGGAAATCCTGCTGGAACGCCGCCAGGCCCTTCGCATTCAGATCCATGTGCGAGTACGTGTGATTGCCCAGCACATAGCCGGCATCGCGCCAGTCGCGCAGCATCTGTACCCGCGTCGGCTGCACCTGTCCATCAACCTCAAGCTTGTTCTCGTTGACGAAGCCCACCACCGGCACGCCAGCCTCGCGCAGCTGGGCCATCAACGCCTCATGCCGTTCCTGCAGATCCGGCGGCACGATCTGGTCAAGCCGTGCCCATGGCAGGTCATCGATGGTCACCGCGATACGGCGGTCCACCTCGGCGGCATGCACCGCCAGCGAACACAGCAACAACGGCAACGCACGCAGCAACAAGCGCATCGGGTCTTCCCTGGAGTGGCGAGGCGTCGACTGTAGCGCGATTGCCGCGCGCCGCCGAGCGTGCTCAGCCCGCCCGGGCCCGCGCGATCGCATGCCACAGGGCAACGCCGCCGGCCATCGCGGCCAACAACAGCACCGTCAACACCAGCGCCAGATCATCCGGATTGCGCAGCAGTGGCGCGTTCACGCGCGTCAGGATGTGGAACACCACGCGCTGCGCCTGCTCCAGCGGTACATCGCCCTCCGACACCAGCTCCACCAGGCACGCCGTGGGTGACAGCCGCGCCACATTACTCCACGCATCCTCGTACAGGTGCAGTACCCATCCGGCCAAAGCCAGTGCGCCACCGTGCAGCACCATAAGCGCCACGTTCGCCGTGCGCAGCCGATCGCGCAGCCACAGCGCACGGCTTGCGCATACCGCCATGGCCCCCAGCAAGGCCAGCACCAGGCCTACCCATGGAATCCAGCCCAGGGGTTGCCAGTCATCCAGTGCGCCCGCACGCGCCATCACCTGTTCGGCAACCTGCAATCGCGCCTGCGCGTCCGGCCCCCCACAGGCCACCGTCACCGGCTCCAGCAACAGCTCCACGCGGTAATGGAAGAAGCCGGCAGCCAGCACCACAGACAGCAGCGCGACCCACTGGAGCATCAACAGGATCGGCCCCTGCCCACAGATGCGGCGGATTCGGGAAGTGGCGGCGCTCATCGGTTCATCCATGACAGCAAAGAGCCATCCTAACCAAGCGCTTCGCACGTGTCGGCTGGCGGATGCGACACGCACCACGCAGCGCCGTTACGATGACGAGGTTGATTGAATCCGTGTGTGCCAAGCAGGATGTTCCCGATGGTGATGCTGTATCTGGTGGTACGAACGCTGCTGCCACTGCTGGCGTTCGTGCTCGCATGGTGGCTGCTCTCGCGCCTGATCAATGCGCGCGTCGCCCGGATGCCACGCGTCCCGTTGAACCTGCCGGAGCACAGCAGCAGCCCCCGCAGGAAGGATCGACGCATCTACGCGCGCAAGCTACGGCGCAAGCCGGGCCTGCGCACGGCAACCCGCGCCGCCACCGCACCCCGCAGCTGGCACGTCGCCGCGGCCATCCTCTCGCTGATGGCGCTGATCGCCACCGTGCTGGTCATCCCCGATGGCGCACGCTTCCAGGTGATGGTGGACAATCTCACCGGTTATGCGGGAACCGTCGTCGAGGCGCAGGTTCCCGTGGCCGCACAGCCCGTCGTGCTGCTGGCATGGCAACCCGCGCTCGCACAGCTGGGGCGGCCCACGGCGATGCGCTACCCGATCGGTCGCACCGGCGGTGAGCATGAAGCCCATGCGGTCGTGCCCGTGCAGGTCCGGCAGCAGGGCGACCGCCTGCAGGTGGCCATCGCGCTGCCGTTGGACACCGAAATGCTGCGTGCGGAACTGGCACGGCTGGCCGGGTTGCCAATCGAGGCCATTGACGTACAGCAACGCGAGGTTGCGCCGTGGAGGGAGGCGGACTGGCAGCCACTGCCCGGCCCTTAGCGCCGAGCCCATGCTCCGCTGCCCTTTGCCCCTTCTCCGGCTGGCACGCGCCCCGCGCGCCAGCCGAGCATCGGCTCGGCGCTACACCAGGCCCACAGCCAGCCTTTGAATCACGACCCACGCGGCAGCTTCGCCGCCCACATGTTGTCGACCAGGTTGGGATAGCGCCGCCCGTTCTCCTCGGCACGTTGCCGTGCCGCCGCCTTCTGCGCATCCGACAGCGGTTGCGACGTCTGCCCCTTGGGGTTGGGCTTCTTCCACGGGGGTGTTCTGGTCTGGCGCATGGCCGCAGCTTAGCGCTTCAGGAAGTTCAGCAGGGCCAGATTGAAGCGGTCGGCGTGGCTGGTGTTGCAGCCATGTGGCGCGCCTTCCAGGATCACCACCTCGCTGCCTTTGATGGCCTTGTGGGTACGCTGGCCGGAGCCCTCGAACGGCACGATGGCATCGCTGTCACCGTGCAGGATCAGCGTCGGCACCGTGATCTTCTTCAGGTCATCCCGGAAATCAGTGGTGGCAAACGCGTGCATGCAGCCCAGTGCCGCCGTCTGGTCGGATTGATGGCACAGCGCGATCGCCGCCTGGCGCGTTTCTTCGGTCACCATCAACTGGCCGTTGGCGCTGAAGAAGTCGCGGGTGAAGCCGTCGAAGAACGCCTCGCGGTCCTTCTCCAATCCGCTGCGCATTTCATCGGCCTTGTCCTGGGTCAGCGGCCCCTCCGGGTTGTCGTCACTGCGCAGCAGGAACGGCGGCACCGCCGCAGCGAACACCACACTGTGCAGGCGATCCTGGCCGTGGTTGGCCACGTAGCGCGCCACCTCGCCACCGCCCATCGAGAAACCGACCAGGGTGACATCGTGCAGGTCACGTTCCTCGATCAACCCCGCCAGATCCGCCGCGAGGGTGTCGTAGTCATAGCCCTCGGCCGGTTTGTCGGAGCGGCCAAAGCCGCGCCGGTCGTAACTGATGACCCGATACTGGGCATCGCGCAGGATCGCCACCTGGGTCTTCCAGGCATCGGCGGACAACGGCCAGCCGTGGATCAGGATCACCGGGCGGCCGTCGCCACCGGTATCTTCAACATGCAGGCGGATGCGGGAAGCAGGCATGGGCGCTCCTGTGGAAGGGGAGGAGTGCAGGCTAGCGGCCGCGTCCTGTGGCAGCCGTGAGGGAATCACGCCCGCCCGTGACATCGCCTGCACATGCCGCAACGCGAAGCCGCACCGGCATTCGCGGCCTTCGCACCCCGCCTTCCCGGTTTCGTCGCAGCGCCGTACCGCCGTGGTCACCGGCATGCCAGCCTGCGCAGACCATCCCCGGGAGTCTTGCCATGCTGCTGCTCACCCTGCCCCTGCTGGCCGCCGGCCTGGTTGCCGCGCCAGCGCCGCCCGATGACCTGCGCGAGCAGATCCGCCAGGCCGATACCCAACTATTCGCCATGGCCTTCGAGGCCTGCGACGCCGACAAGGCCGCCGCGATGACCACCGAAGACATGGAGTTCTTCCATGACAAGGATGGCAAATCGGCCAGCAACCGCGAGGACTTCCGCCGCAGCGTGGCCAGCCTGTGTGACAGCACGCGCAAGGGCGGCTGGCGCCTGCGGCGCGAGCTGGTGGACTCCTCGCTGCAGGTATTCCCGCTGCACGACGAGCGGGCGCTGGAAATCGGCGACCACCGCTTCCACGAGCGCGGCAAGGACGGCGTGGAGCACTGGGTCGGCCAGGCCCGTTTCATCCAGGTCTGGCGCCGCGTGGACGGGCACTGGTTGGCCGAACGGGTGATCAGCTATGACCACCGGCCGGCGGACTGACCTCTCCGGCGCCCTTCACCGGCCGGATCTATACTGGCGGGGTTCACCCCGACCCACCGCTACCGTTCGATCGCCATGGCAGAACTCACCCCCAACCACCCCGACTATGGCCTCCATCAGCAGGTCCGCCAGGGCGTGTCCGCTCTGGATGCCCAGCATGGCCGTGCGTTCGACCAGACCAGCGAGCGCCTGACCGCCAGCCTGACCGTACTCGCCCGCGAGCAGGGCCTGCAGCAGGTCGACCACGTGCTGGTCAGCAACGCCACGGCCCAGCACCCGGCCGGGCACAACGTCTTCGTGGTGCAAGGCGACCCGGCCAATCCGGCGCACCTGCGCGCGATGATGCCGACGGCCGTGGCGGTACAGACGCCGGTGGAGCAGTCGATGCAGAAATTGGGGTTGGCCCCGCAGCAGCCGGCCGTGGGGTTAGTGCCCGAACAGCAGACCCGTGAGCAGGAGCAGCAGCAGAACCCGGCACACCGTCTGGGCTGAGCCGCCTCCAGCGTTGCTGGCGGGGCCGCGCGAGTACGGCGGCTCGCCGTGGCGCTTGCTGCGCTAGGCCATGCGCGGACCGGACTGCTCCTGCACCTGGCGCTGCTGCAGCTCATCCTGCGTGCGCACCTGTGCAGACTGCGACAGCTGCTCGGCACGCTCGAACGAAGTTTCTGCCGGTGTCTGCGCAGCCACCGCTGTTGGCATGCTGGCGCGCAGCTGTGCCGGATCGTTGCGCTCGCCCTGCACGATGAAGATGTTCTGCGCAGCGTCGGCCTGCGCGGTGCGATCGCTCAGCAACACATGGTCGACTTGGGTCAGGCCGTTCGCCTTGGCCAGGACGTACAGGCTGGCGCTGATGTTCTCGCTGGTGGCGTCGAAGTCGCGGCCCCGCTCTGCATCCAGCAGCGCCACGCCCCGGTGGATCTGCGAGAGCAGCGGATCGTTACCGTGCCGGGCCAGACGATCACCGCTTCGTTCGCCCATGCCCTCAGCGTCACTCAGCATGTGTTGCTTGAAACTACGCTCCGGCATGGGATTGGTTTTCCTCTGATTGAGCTCGCTGTCCGGAAACGGCGGATCAATGCTGTCCACGCCATGGATGTTGCGCAGCGGTCGGAATCCATCCTTGCCTGCCCCCTTGATGTCCAAGGGAATGCGGACATCCGGAAGAAGCTGCCCAGCAGGACCTCCCAGCGCGTTCACGTCGATACTTCTTTTCCGCTCGATGCCTGCGTGGTTCAAGGCTTCCCAGGTGAAGTCCACGCAGTTGTTGCGCACGTCCTGATAGTGCTTGCTGAAGCCGAACTTCTCCGGGTCCGATCCGAACTGCTGGAGCTTCCTGTACTGGTCTTCGCTGATCTCGAGCGTGCGGGTATAGCGCGGGTCCTTATAGACCGTTGCGTCGTCCTCCATGATGGTGCCAGGACCATTCACGCTTCCGTGCTCCTTGGGAGCAAATCCATAGCTCTTCGCAGGCGCGCCGGGTGCATGCAGGACGTAGAACATGTGGCCGGGGGCGGACGTCTGCGGAATGCCCTCCGCGTCGACGGCCTGCTTGCGCGTCCTGGGGTCGATCAGCGGCGTGCCAGGAGCAGCGATAACGATCTCTACGGTATAGCGTGGCTTGTCCATAAGTTGATTCCTTCGTTCCTTCCGGTGGTGAGGTCGTTTACTTGCCTGGCAGTCGGGCGGCATGTACCCGCAACTGAGCCGAGTAATGCTGCAGTTCCGGCGTGGCCTTTACCGTGCGAACCTGAACGCGATAGCGGGTGTCAGGCTCCACTGGCAGAGCAACCAGGCTCAGCGTGTACTGGCCGTCACTGCCCATGTGCGGTGACGTATACCGCCATTCGCTGGATGCATGCCATTCTGGAAGCGGCTCACCTGCATTAAGTGCCCCGGCCTGGTAGCTGTCGTAGGTGGGAACATCCTTCCAGGCATCGGCGACCCGTTGCTGCAGGGTCACCTCGAACGGGACCCTCAATGCGCCCACGTCTGGCTCATCGGGCCTTCGCGCCCCCTGGCGCCGTAACTCCAACTCCACGGCGTAGGTGCGATGTGGAATGTAATTTCGCGCGTTCATCTCGAACTCGAACTTCACCCCTTGGCCCGGCTGATCCACAGCGATCGGCTGCGCCAGATCCAGCGGCTCGGGTGGGACAGGATCACGCCCGGAACAGGCGCCCAGCCCTGTGCTCAACATGATCAACAGGCCGACGCGCAGCCAGCGGTGGATACCCAGCATGATTCAGATCCTTTGGCTCCCTGCCATGGGGTTCAACCCTAGCGGGTTGGCGCTGGGTACTGCAACCGAGCAAAGAAAAAGGCAAGGCCTGCGCCCTGCCTTCTTCATGCGACGCGCGACGGAGCGGGGCCTTGCGTCAGCACATTACAGCTGAATCCGCGCCACGCTCTCGTCAGCGCCCTTGTCGTCCTTCTCGCCGTTCTTGATGCTCACGAACAGCACGTTGTTCTTCGCATCCAGCGCCAGGCTGTTCGGGTGGGTCGGCACCTTGTAGGTGGCCACCTTCTGGTAACTGTCGCTGTTGTATGCGGTCACCGTACCGGCTTCGCGGTTGGTCACGTACAGGCGCTTGCGCGGTGCATCCAGCAGGATGCCCAGCGGACCGGCGTCGGTCGGGATGCTGGCCAGTTCCCTGCCGGTGCTGCGGTCGAGCACCAGCACGCGCTGGCCCGGGTGCTTGCTGACCAGGCCGCTGCTCTTGGCCTGGTAGCCACGCAGGAATTCCGAGCCCTGGTCGGTCACGAACAGGCGCTTGCCGGCCGGGTCCAGCGCGATGTTCATCGGCTGCTCGGCAGCGATCTTGTGCTGCGCCACCACCTTGTTCGAATCGGTGCCCACCACCACCAGGTCGGCCAGCAGGTTGCTGGTGTAGACGCGCTTGTTGGCCGCATCCAGCGCCAGGCCCGGCGCCTTGGCATTGCCCAGGCCGTCGATGGTGTTGATCACCTTCAGTGTGGTGGTATCGATCACGAACAGCACGCTGCTCACGTCCGGCTGGCTGCTGTGGCCGGTCACGTACAGGCGGTTGGCCGCGCTGTCGACCACCAGCTCGCGCAGGTCGTGGGTGTAGGCGGCCTTGCCGTCCTTGCCGGTCTTCTTTTCCATCAACTGGATGGTACCGACGGCCTTGCTCTGCGCGGTGTCGACCACGGTCACCGACAGGTCCACGGTATTGCCCACGTACAGGCGGTTGTGGGCGTCATCCAGCACCACGCCGAAGGCTTTGCGCTCCAGCGGGATGCGGGTTTCCACGGCCAGCGTGGCCGGGTTCAGGCGCAGCACCTGGGCCGGGCCGGCGTCATCGCCGAAACCGCCGGAGGAGGCCACGAACACGGCGTTCTGTTTCGGGCTGTAGGCCAGCTCATACAGGCCCTTGGCCACGGCCTGGCGCTGCACGGCGGTGGTGGCGCTGGCGGCAGGCGCGTTGTCGGCGAACGCCGAAGGCACGCCGAGGCTGAGCGACACAGCGAGGGCCAGCGCGGCCGAACGGAAGAGAGGAGTACGGAACATGCGAGCGTCCTTGAATGGGCACGGGAAGGTGTCCTGGCTCGCTGGGCCGTACTGCGACGGCCCGACCTGCATCTGTCTGCGCGGGTGGGCTGGCTGGGGTTGCGGGGGAATGGTAGCAGGTGGGGGGCACTACCGGTGACAGGCCTGCGTTCCTTGAGATCAACTCAGATCATGGTACTCGACTTCAAATTCCCATACTGTCGTCGACAAATCCGAGTTTCTGTAAGAGGCCGACACCTCCCTTTCGCTCATTTTCGCGACAAGGTCTGCGACGAGACCTTGCTTGCTCGAGGTCGAAATATTAATTCTAGATGAGAGTGCATTCGCCTCCAACCGACTGAATGCCATATTTTCCAACTCAGTATCAGATTGAACCCAATCTCTCAGCTCCTCTGGGACAAATGGGGACTTGGAAGGCCGTCCGTAGGTGGTGCTGCGAGATTCTGAAACGTTCCCGCTCTTATCAAACTTAAAGTTAATACCCACAGTAGCACCGATCTCCTCAATCGGGACTCTCCCAGCGAAGATCGACTTCGCTTGTTTGGTCCTGACATGCCTCAAGGTGACGCTCTTTGCCCCAAGCGCGGCCGCCAGCTTCTGGAAGGCAGCGTGCTTCTCTGCTATGAACTTTGTGGAGAACTCGACGGCAAGAATGTACTGGTCTTTTCGAACAGGGTGCTGAATGTAGAACTCGCCATTCGTAGGGATATGCGATTTCTCGAACTTGAATAGCCTTAACGCGTCTGCTGCTTCAACGCGCACCGCTGGCACTGACATACCGAGCGCCGAATTCATGCGCTCAAGCAGTACGACGTCAGAAACACTTGCCAGCTCCTTCGAGCAACGCTCGATGTAGGAATTCTCACCAGCCTCAATCGCAGGGCCAGCCAAATAACTGGCCAGGGGATTTCCCAAGTAGCTCATCCATCCAGTCGCGTTCAAACCAAGTCCGGATCGGGTCGCGTTTCCGGCTGCGGCCATCCAGCCCTCTCTCTCGCTGTTCCCGGTCAAGCCTGCCCAGAATGGATGCATCTCGGCCTTCAGCATTTTCTTTTCAAGGGTCTGCCGATCCGCAATAAGCAAGATCCACGGCGTCCCGCTTTCTCTACTGTCCATGAGACCCCCTATTCAACTCTGACAATTATGACCGCCCAGCCCCACCATAGCGAGGCCGGAGAGGCCCTGCACAAAACAGTCGCGGGAATTGTCTTTCGCCCCTATTGCTTCTTCAACCGCAGCGAATCGGCCACATCCGTCTTGGCCGCCACTTCAGTGGCAATGCTGGCCCGGCGGTGCCCCGGGTCGTTGCGATCGCCCTGCACGATGAAGATGCTCTCGGCGGTATGGCTGCTTTGGGTCGACTGGCTGAGCAGCACGTGGTCCACGCGCGAGAGATTGTTCTGCTTGGCCAGCACCAGCAGGCTGGCGCTGATGCGCTGGCTGGCCGCATCGAACGGGCGGCCATGCGCAGCGTCCAGCTCGGCCACTTTCTGGATCAGCTGCGAGAACAGGCGATGGTCCGGATGCGAGGGGTCCAGCAGCGTGCCGGCCACTTCCATCGGCGTCGGCGGCGGCTCATCGCTGGCACGGTCGCCCTGGCGATGATGCTCGGCCTCGCGCTCGGGCATCGCATGATGGGTCTCGGCATTCAGATCGCTGCCCGGGAACGGCGCGGCGATGCACTGGATCTCCGGCAGGTTGAACAGTACCGCGAACTCGCCCAGGTTGCTGCCGCCGTCCAGCGGCGCCGGCAGCGGATGCAGGCCGGCATAATGCAGCGCCGCCCAGACGAAATCGCTGCAACGGTTGACGGTGGCCGGGCGATCCACATCGAATTCGAACTCGGCCGGTTCCTCGGCGAAATCACGCAGGCAGCCGTAGTGCTCCTCGGTGATTTCCAAGGTACGGCTGTAGTACGGGTCCAGATGCTCGTCGGCATCATCGTGGCGAACCTGCGCGTACTGCACGCCAGTGCGGGTTTCGCCCGGCGCCTGGCGCGGCGGCGCGAAACCGTAGCTGTGAGCCTCGTCGCCCGCAGCGACCTGCAGGTACATGTGGCCGCGCGGCGAGATGCCCCCACTTTTCAGCGGGGTGCCGGGGGCGGCCAGATAAAGGGTTGCGGTGTAGCGTGTTGCCTGCTCCATGCCTGTTCAGCCTTGAGGGGTGCTGCGGTCCTGGGCGGATGATGGCATAGGTGGGATGGGGGTCAGGTGGAGGGAGAGAGGACGCCGATCGCGATTTGCTGAATATGTGAGCCAGCGTGCAGTAATGACCCCGCGATGGCTGCGGTCCCGGCTGCGACTGGAGCTTGCCATTCCACCGTTCTATAGTCGTTTCGATCATGCAAGGGAATCGCCCATGAGCAGAGCACCGGCTTGCCGGCTTGCCTACTTCGCCCTCGTGGCCGTGCTCAGCACCACCGCCTGCGCGAAGGCCCCATCCAAGGAAAAGGACCCGAACGGAACCCCCATGTCCGAAACCGCAACCAGCCCACGTACGGTGGGCGGACAGACCTACACGACGCAGCCGGTAGAGGCTCGGCTTGGCCCGCACCGCTTCATGTTCCCGGCCAACCTCTACTACAACCAGACGGGCCCCCTGGCCGATGGCAGCGTCATGCTCACTGTGTTCTGGCCTGATTTCGATGCAGCGCCTCCCGGTGATCGCCCGGTACGCAGCACGCAGGACAGCCGGCGGCAGGTGCTGGTCGAGCTTAGGTACATCGATCGCGTTCCCATCCAGAACTATCTGGCGCGCCGGTCCAGTAGTGAAGCCACCAGCGCGCCGGGATCGCTGGAGCGAAGGGACCCGGCAGAGAACCTCGCGCTGCGCGTTGCCCAACCCGAACGCTGGGGCCTGACGCCCCATTCGATCGACCCATCGTTGATGGAAGCCTATGCAAAGGACTCGGAGGCTGCGCTGGGCAGGCCTTACGTGCACAACCCGGGTATGGAGCCAGACTGGTATGTGGCCCGCTCGGTGGAGGGCCAACTGACAACGTTCATCAGCTGCGACCCGGCAGATCGCATTCCTGACGGACTTGTCGTTCAGGGAAAGACACTTGAACGCGCCGGCGAAGGCCGGATCGCAATGTGCCGCCATTCCATCGTGGTTGTGGGCGATAGCATCGCCATCGAGATGAACTATGCACGCGTCATGCTGAGCGACTGGCAACGCCTAGAAACCAGAGTGCGTGATCTTCTGAGCCGCTATCGCGTTCAATCGCAATGAATGGAGATCCCGGCGTTCTTCATCCGGGTCGTACAGTACCTTCAACACCGTCAGGGGCTCACCGATGGGCATCACAACGAAGGAGGCTTCGGTTTTGCTCTCCGTCATCATGACCAGATTGCTTCGGCCGCAGCTACCTCGAGCTATGCTGCGCGCGGCTCACATTGGTGCTCTTTTCGGACTGTCAGCCATGCTCACGCTAACATCTGCATGTGCGCAATCGACGGATACGTCTGCCGTCAATGAACGTGCCGCTGCCGCAGATACGCAGCCCGCCCGCATCTCCATGGCCGAGCTGCATAAACGGATTCTCGCCTACGCGGATTCGCTCAGGTCAAGGGCGGACATCAGTCCGGACAAGTTCGGCACGGCGATCGGTGTGTCACTCGTGCCAGACGAAAAGGTCAGCATCAGGCACATCGCGAAGGACCTGACAACAACGGACGGCTATAACTATGGGGTTACTTATCTATCGGTTGAGTCGGCACGTGAGTTCCCCAACCAAGAGGTGATCTTCTATCAGCTGGGTGAGCAGCCAGTGACAGATGCTCCGAATGGCCTGTGCTACTGGGAAGCCGAAAGTGCCGGACGAGCGCTCGAAGCCCTCGGATACAGGACCGGAGCAGAAGTGCCATTTCAGAGAGGGGGCATCAGGCAGTACCGGCGCCCCATCACCGGTGGTAACCAGGGTATGGATACCAGCCTGTTGACCTATCGTTCCAACGAAGGCGATACCGCGAAAACCTGCGTCTACGCGGTCCAGTTTGGAGGAGGAGACAAATGAAGGGAATCGAATCCAGCGTCGAGCCACTATTGGCCGATCTACAGGCAGATAAGCAACTTCCCAGTGGGGCAGAAGATGCGATCCGCCGCAGCATTGCAGGCTCCCCCTACCTCAATCACCTTCTGGCAAACGCAGCCGACAGCGGTCAGATCGGCCGGATTGCCGTCTCCTACGGACATCACAATGGCGGCCACTTTCAGGAGGGAGCAGATGGAAACCCACCAACGATTTTCATCAGCGCCTCCAATTTCCAGAGCGTAACCGGCCCCCGGCTTGAAGAACGACTTACCGAAGTGCTAGGCCACGAGACCATGCACGGCATCCTGGCTAAGGAACGCGCCGCAGCACTCAGGGACTTCAAGCAGACCTACAGCGAGGAACTGATCGCTTCACACGATTCCCGGTCAGGCTCGGTGAACCTGACCGAGCCGGTGCGCACGCTTCTGGACAAGGGACGACAGGACGAGGCACTGGCGGAGGTCTCGGGCCTGCGGGCACTGGATAGCCGATTCAGAGCGTTGAATCCAAACTTGGATGACAACGGACTGGAGGCAATGCTTGCGTCCCGCTCGCTCTCCCGTTGCATTCGAGCGGAGGGTGCAACCAGGAGCTTGGCGGATGGTATTTCATATGATGCGCTTGCCAAGCGCCCCAACAATGAGAGCGTCCAGCTCACCAAGGCCGTCGAGCAGTGCTTCTATGACGGCACTGGCACGCTGGGCCGGCACGGCGATTCCGACTACCGCGACTACTACGGCACCTATCCGCTATCAGTGATCGGGGCGAGCCATGCCTTCCTGGCTGAAGGTCGCCAACCCCCGGCCATCCGCATCGATCTGCATGAGCTTGGTCTGGACCCGAAGCAGCTTGAGCGCAATGGCCTCGACTTTGGCAGCGCAAAGATCCTGCCTGTTGGCGACTTCGGAAAGGGCGGGTTGGGCTGGGTGGAGCTGAAGAACACCGGCAGCGCACACACCATTTCGCCACCGACGCAGAGCGTTGCAGATATGCAGTCCTCGCCCACCCACTCGCTCAGTCCAGCAGATCAGGCGCTGCTGGACCAGATTCGGAGCAAGGTGGAAGCACTGGACAAGGCCAACGGCCGAACCTTCGATGACACCAGCGAGCGTATGTCTACCAGTCTGCTGGCCGCAGCCAAGGATGCCGGAATCACCCGCGCGGACCATGTTGTGCTGAGCAGACAGACAGATGCCTCCCCCGCCGCACATAACATCTTTGTGGTGCAGGGTGCGATGTCCGACCCTGCTTCCCTTCGCACTCACATTGCGACTGCGGAGGCCGCCCAGCGGCCAGTGCAAGAGAGCCTGAACCAAGTGGAAGCAATCGGCCACCGCCAGGCGCGCGAGCAGGCAGACATGCAGCGCACGCAGGAGCAACAGCAGCGGGTTTCGGCGCCGTCGATGTAGGCTACTGGCTTCAGCTAGCTCGACTGTTCTACCGACGCCCTCGCCTCGATGGCCCGGCGCTTTTCTTCATCGAAGAGAAGGCACTCGGCAAAGATCTCATCGAGCCGTAGCACTTCTTTTTGTAGATGCGGGACGCCGGTAAGAACGGCGAGGTGCTGCCCCGCCATCATCGAAAGGTTGTTGCTCATTCGGATGACGTTGACCGCCAATGGCGTAGGGAAGCCATCGCGGCTCCGGCTCATTGCGTGTACCCCTGCGTGTACGAATGAGTTCAACGGAAACCATGCATGCACCTTCAGCTCAACAAGGTGCGGGAGCAGATTGCCAAGCTCCGATACTCCCGCAAATGCATCCAGCATCTTCGACAGCATCGGCAGCCCCTTTTCGCTCATTCCAGCTTCCGGTGGCAGGGACAGCAGTTCGACCTGCTCGTCTGCTGCGCAGTGCAAGATCCAGACGGACCGCGTGAAGGCCTCGTACTGGCAGCGCATCAATGCCATTGCAGAGGGCGCCATACCGGCCTGCAGCAGCGCGCGAAGGGCGCCTGCGTGTTCAAGGCTCAGCATTGCTGCGTCCATTGACGCCAACAATCTGGGCGAGTCATCCGCCAAGGGGTAATCCACCTTGGAGAGGATCGCTTGGCGAAGCAGTGCGGATCGATTGAGCAGGTCTTCCATAACGATGACTCCTGGTATCGACGGGTGGAGCATATCCAGCGGAGGGAGCTGTCCGCCAGAGCGCATGCGGAACTCACGCTGTGAGACAGCTCCCGACCATCGTCCCCTTCCCCACCGGAGGATGCCCATGACCAGAATCGACCCCACGTGGCTGGCAGCGTTGGACAAGGAGCTTCTCTACCTGTTCGCCATCGATCATGGCGACGCAGGCATGGATGAGTACCTGCTGGGCTGCTACGCAGACCTTCCGACACGCGAGGCGGCGCTGGCGTTCGGCAGCGACTACGACCTGGAGCGCGACGATACGCTGTGGCCTCGGCCGGGGGTGGCGCTGCGAAGTTAAGCTGCGTCGCAATCGGCACACTTCGGATCGCAGCCCAGCGGGCGGATTGTCGCTTTTGAGACCCCGATCCTCTGCAAACCGTGCTTTTCAATGCGCATTCGGGCGGTAACTTAACACCGGCCGAAACCACTGCGCCGCAAGGGTTCTGCCACGCGCGGGCCATGCAACAATGCCGTAAGCGTCAGCATTTGCGGCCTCTGCGGCCTAAGGTTTCTTGGCATCTCGCAACCATGCGAGTACACCTTGGCGTGCCACCGGAGAAGGGTGGCGCGGGACTCGAAAACCCGTCTCTGTACCAGATGTATGCGCTTGCCGGCCGGCGTCACCTTTTGTGTGGCGCCGGCTGGCAATCCGTTCGCGTTCCATGGCGGGCGGTGCGTGGGGATCTTCGGATCCGCCGGTCTGGTACATACCGGTTTTCGAGCCCGCACCGTCCGCCACCTTTATTGGTGGCGCTGCTGTCTGTCCTGTACGGAGCATTGCCATGAACACATCGGACTTCCGTTCCCTGCACGCGCAATACGATCCGGACAACGCCGAACCCGCGCGCGAACGATCCGTCGATCCCAACGCCTTCGTCGCCACGCTGCGCCGCATCGGGACCGGTGCCGCTGCGGATGGCCAGCCTTGGCCGGAGCGGCATCAACTGCCTGGACGGTGTCTTCAGCTGGCGGATGCGGATTGCGCGTTGGCGGGGCTGCGTGTGGTGGCTGAACTGATGTTGGCGGCGGAGCGGACTCGGCAGAACGGCGCGCCCGAGGAGTACCTGGGGGATCGGGTGATGGAAGGATTGAAGATGGCGTGTGTGGCGTTGACTGCGCAGGTGGCTGAGCGGCTCCACGTGCAGGAGTAGAGCCCAAGGCTTGAACCTTACGCAATTGGCTGCGGGCTGTCGCCGCGGCCCCATTGTCCGTTCGCCTCTGAATTGCAGGACTTCCAATGAAGTCTCTGACGTACGCAGTACTGTGTTTGGCAGCGCCAATTGGTTTAGCGCTCGCCTACTTCCAGCTGCCAAATGGCGATCTGGAGCTGAAGACCTATTCCAAGGTCTCGACTGCAGAGTTTTCTGTCATGCGTGACGAAGTCCTAAGCCTAGTGGCTGAAGATGTAGCTCTCGGTGCCGGACGCTTTGAAGTCAGGGACTTCGAGCTCACTTGCCGAGGTAAGCCCGCTCTACTGGTGGACAACTCTTCATCACAGTTGCTCATCCTAGGCTTCATAAGCCGAGCCACTGAGGCGCCCTGCGTTCAACCTCTACTCCAGCGCTGGAGCAGCCGACTACTTCCGGCCGACTAGGGCTTTGCAGCTGGACTTCACATACGAGGCGTACCGACGGGCCTGAACAGCCTAGGTTTGCGCTGACATGCGACGCTCTTCTGTTTCAAGCCATTAGCGGCTCATTGTGTCGTTTACGGCATACTTTCCCCAGGACGCCACGTGCGGTCGCGGACAGGGGAAGGCTGTGAGTAGGTGGACTGAAGACGAATTGGCTGTTGCCGTTGAGGCGTATCGCCAAATGGAGGCCCGTCTTGCCAATGGATCAGCCCTTGAGAAGACAAGGGTCTATCGGGAACTAGCGGCCCGCCACGGACGCACGTCCAAGGCGTGGGAATACCGCATGCAGAACATTTCCCATGTTCTAGATCAGGCGGGCAAGCCTTGGCTACCCGGGCTTCTTCCAGCATCGAACGTGGGTGCAAAGGTTGAGCCGAAACTTGCCAAGCTCCTCGGGCTTTCTGGTGAGACGCCCACGTCGGTCTCTGGCCCCACAAGGGGACTGTTGGAGCACGAGGCCAAAGCGGCGGAGGCAACTGGCAGTTTCTCTCCAGCAGACGAGGTGGACGAGAGGCAACGTGTGCTGGCAGCTATCGTTCGGCGCCGGGGGCAGCCAGCCTTCCGTAAGGCACTGCTGGACGCATACGGCGGCCGCTGTGCTATGACGGGTTGCAATGTACCGGATGCGCTTGAGGCCGCCCATATTTACCCCTACTCAGGACTGAAGAGTAACGATGTCAGGAACGGTCTTTTACTCCGTGCGGATGTGCACACTCTATTCGATCTATATCTGATAACCATCAACCCAGACTCTCTGCGGATCGCCGTGGCGCCTGCTTTGCAGAACTCCGCATACGTCGAGCTGGAGGGCAGAGAACTAACGCCCGCCAGCTCAAATGATGTACTTGCCAGCCCGGAATCATTGACTTGGCATCGTTCCCGTTGCTCCTGGTAACGAAAGCTGCAGTGATTAATTCCCTCAAGCCCCTCCTGTAACAGGAATAGGGGCTCCCGTGAACGAGAGATGTCAACGCGATCGGAAGGATCGAGTCACCAGCGCGGAAAAACAGACAATATCCTCGACGGGCCGCCCACTCCTGATCATTTCTGACAAAATCCCACCCAAAATGCCGGGATTTAAATTAGAATCTAGCACACTCGAAACCAGTGCATCTATATTATTATCGATCCGCGCCTCGGCTGAACCCACGTCAACCTTGTCAACAAAAAGATCAGGCAAGGTATTTTCAATCAAAACACTCTCGTGTGAGCGCCGGACAGGAACTTCCGCTCCAATCCGGTACTTACATAAAATCGTCTGTCCGAACCAAATCTCAAACCACTGAAAAGCGACACCACCCTTCCGCAGAACCCATTTCCCATCCTTAGGCGAGACCCGTCCCAGGCCCGGAACAACTATCATTTTTGTCTTGATGCTCATCACATCCAGAGCATTCTTTGGGGGCTGCCAATAGAGTAAATCAGGATAAATAAAATCATCAACAGCCATACTTTGTGACAATCGCCAAAGCCGATCAGCGCATTGAATCAAATAATCCCTGTCTTGAATAACCTCTGAGGGCTCGACCGAACTACAGGCCCCTATCAAAGCCCCTGCCATCGATGCAATGGTATCAGTATCACTTCCTAGCAAGGTGCCCATTTCAACTAGAGCACCACGCTCTCCGGCTTGATCGAGCCAAAGCGAACCCGCCGCAGACAATAGAGCCGATAGAATGCCTGAACCTCTAGACGAAGAATCCAACCCTCCGCAGCTATCGACAAGACGTCTATATGCAGCTCTATAGTCTTCTGTCTCGGCACGAATATCACCCGCAAGTAACACTAGCTGTTCCCATTCGCGTAGAACCTCTTCAACTGCCTCGCAGAAAGCTACTCCTGACTTTGCCTCCCAAGTGGGCAGCCAAATTTGGCTCAATTGCTCGTCTTGATCGATAGCTCCAACTGCAGATTCCGCGGCATCATGTGCAAGCTCACTCCATAGATTGAGCGGTGGAATTTTGCGCGCCATTAGAGCATAGGCAAGAAACCGAGCATGTATCGCTGCCCCAATGATTCCCCTAACATGCCCATGAGTGCATACCGAATTCCTAACTACGTCGACCATGTACGCAATAGGTGACGACAAATCAGCACATGACCACACATGGGGCTGAATTCTCATAGCGGCGCCATTTCCGCCGCCGTACATATAATCAATTCCTTTCGCACTATAGAAATTGCTAAACCATGCGACATTGTTTGAAGTAAGCGAACTTGCAGCCGCCTTACTTCCGCGCCCGGCACCGAGCGCGTAAGACAACCATATTGGCAGCTCGATCTTCGAGAAAAGCTCAACATCGAAGCGCCCACCTGTAAATATTGCACGACAGGTGGCTAAGCGGAGCTGCGTATCATCAGAATACGCACCGGCTGGCAGCTGAACCTGTACTCCAAACCTGCCCCCGACCACTTTCTTCCAGGCCGGAGTCCCTCCCCATCCCTTTGCGCCAACTCTCTTCGAATATTCCCGGTCTGAAACAAGCTCCGCGGGAAAACCCACTGCATCGCCCCAAGCAGCCCAGAGCATTGAATTTCTTATCTGTTTTAGACTAACGGGCTGCTTAGCACTCATCGATATTCTCTCCGAAAATCTCTCCGTTCACGTAGACCGGCACGTCCCGATGACCTGTTGCCCTAATTTGCGCCGCAACCTCGTCAGACTCCTCTGACGTCCTGACATGAATTGCCTCAAGCCAGCTCGTAGTCACCTCGCCAGGATACAGAACTTCCGCTTGGACACAGGTTGTATATGCATCCGGAAGATCTCCAGGCCGGGCCACCACGTTACCATACCAGCGCTGCACCTTGTCGCCATAGAGCGCGGCAATTCCTGCAACCCCCTCCCCGCGAACGACCGAAGTGTAAATATTATTGGTGGTTGAGAAGAAAACACCTGGATGAGTAAGAATTTTTGGCGAAAACTGAAGTACGCACCACCAATTATCGCGACCATCGTGCCATCGCTCAGAGCAGATCCCGAAGAACGTATTATTTATTCTTTCAATCGAGAGGTTTACATAGTCCAGCCAAGCAGCATCCTTTGTTCTTGAAGCCGCGTTTGGCTGAAAGACGAACTTCAGCTGCTCGTCTTCAGTCAGCCTTTGTCGCGAGCGCAGAGCCCTGGAATGAAGAACTCCAATGCAGCCCTTATTCGTCGTGAAATGGAGAATCCTAGACACTCCTCGATTCTCGCAGAAATCCTCGATGGTCATAGATTAATCACTCGACAGAGCTCGTCCTTGAAGAAAGCAGATATCTCTGAGGCCTGCTCTGGTTTGTAGCCAATCACAACCTGCCGACGCGCCCTTCCTACAGCCATTGCCAACAGTCGGCGAGCACGGTGGTGGGCCTCATCATCCGTACTTTCATCATCCAGCGGCATATTTTCACTACTTATGCCCAGCATGATCACGTAATCAAACTCCAGCCCTTTAGCGGAATGCATTGTACTTAAGGCTATGCTTTCTGCTCCATCTGGCCAGTCCGCCTTCCTACTGATCTCTGCATAGCCTATGCCCGCATTATCGAGAGTCTCCCGGATATGCCTAAACCATCCACCACCAGCAGGATGGAGGAATGCTACAGACTCCTCGCTTAAGTCTACTTTTTCGGATATAAACTGCATCACCCAATCCATCTGACGCCCAAACGTTCCTTTCAGGATAATGGGAAGATCGCCGTCAACCTTGGCCTTGGTAAAGTCAGGAAGTGCCCCATCATCGCCGGGATCTATGCCATCCAAGATTCCCGTGGCGAAAGCAGCGATTTGCTTCGTATTTCTGTAATTAACATCGAGCCTAAAACTATTCTCTGACTTAACGTGCAGTCCCACCTCAGACCAGCCAAACCCGCTTCTTGCGTAGATCCTCTGGGCAGCGTCCAAGACAATGCATATGGTGTGGTCGCCTCTAAGTTTGGCGACAACCGCTCTCATTTCATTGGCTGAAAAATCCTGCGCCTCATCAATTACAACAACATCATAGATTTCTTCAGATTGTTCAGCCGCCAGTACGGCCAGATCATTCCAATCAAGAAGACCATGATTCTTCTTATGTTGGACATATGGTTCTACAACACTTTTGAGCAACACGCTCCTCTGAGTTCGCTCCATCCTTGGAACCAGCCCTCTACCAACCCTTTTAGTCGAAAGATATTCGTCGACCTGATCCGGCATAAATCGACCCAGAACATACATTGCCTCTTCCGCAGCGAATTCTGGATCAATAGTTCCACCGGCCGCGAACGCCTGAAGAATACCCTGAGACTGAGCTGCACCAAGCACATCGCCTGCTCCAATCATGGCCTTAGCCCATGAAGAGAATGTTGAAATTTCAAGACTTATTTCATTCCCTTCCACAAATTGAGAACGAGCAAGCTCCGCGATGTAGCCGCGCAGAGTTCTATTAAATGTAAGCACAAGCACTTTAACTTGTCGCTTAGCAGGACTTCGCTTTACTCTATTTACATAGAATCCGACAGCTGCCTTCAATTTAAGCAATGCCGTGGTCGTTTTGCCACTTCCAGCAGCACCACGAATCAGTTCCACACCCGGTCTAACTCTTGAAAATAGAGCTAACTGTTCCGGAGTAGGCACAACATCCTTTAGAGCCTTCATTGCCGTCCCTTCCATAAGAGGTAGGCCGATTCTGTGGGAAAACTGTGTAGAAAAAAAGGGCGGCCAATGGCCGCCCTTTTCGCGTCAATAAATTGACGAAATCAAACCCCAACAGGATTAGCCTTCTCCGGATCAATCTTGTACTGCTTGATCGCCCTGGCCACATCCTTCGCGGTCATCTTCCCTTCCTTCGCCAGCGCCGCAATCGCGGCATGCGCGATGTAGTACCGATCCACCTCAAAGAACCGGCGCAGGTTCGCACGCGTATCCGAGCGACCAAACCCATCGGTACCCAGCACCGTATAAGACATCGGCACGAACGCACGGATCTGGTCCGCATACGCACGCACGTAGTCGGTGGCGGCAATCGCCGGGCCCTGGCGGCCTTCCAGCAGCTCGGTCACGTACGCCTTGCGCTGCTCACCTTCCGGATGCAGGCGGTTGGCACGTTCCACGTCGAAACCATCGCGACGCAGTTCGTTGAAGCTCGGGCAGGACCAGATGTCGGCGGTCACGCCGAAGTCCTTGTCCAGCAGCTCGGCGGCGGCAATGGCTTCGCGCAGGATGGTGCCCGAACCCAGCAGCTGCACGCGCAGCTCGCCCTTCTTCGGCTTGCCGGCGTCGGTCAGCAGGTACATGCCCTTGACGATGCCTTCGGCCGCGCCTTCCGGCATTTCCGGGTGGGTGTAGTTCTCGTTCATCAGGGTGACGTAGTAATACTCGTCCACCTGGTCTTCCATCATGCGCTTGGTGCCGTGCTGCAGGATCACCGTCACTTCGAAGCCGAAGGTCGGGTCGTAGCTGCGCACGTTCGGGATGCCACCGGCCACCAGATGGCTGAAGCCATCTTCGTGCTGCAGGCCTTCACCGTTCAGCGTGGTGCGGCCGGCGGTGCCACCCAGCAGGAAGCCGCGGGTACGCATGTCCGCTGCCTGCCAGGCGATGTCGCCCACGCGCTGGAAGCCGAACATGCTGTAGTAGATGTAGAACGGCAGCATCGGCACGTTGCTGACCGAGTAGCTGGTACCGGCGGCCATCCACGAGCTGATCGCACCCGGCTCGCTGATGCCCTGCTGCAGCACCTGGCCGCTCTGGTCTTCGCGGTAGAACATCAGCTGGTCGGCATCGACCGGCTTGTACTTCTGGCCGAACGGCGCGTAGATGCCGATCTGGCGGAACAGGCCTTCCATACCGAAGGTACGGGCTTCGTCGGCCACGATCGGCACGATGTGCGGGCCCAGTTCCTTGTCGCGCAGGGTGATGTTCAGGCTCTGCACGAAGGCCATGGTGGTGGAGTAGCTGCGCTCGCCGCTGCTCTTCAGCAGGCGCTCGTAGGCTTCCAGCTTCGGTGCCACGAAGGTCTTGTCGGCCTTGCGGCGGCGCTGCGGCAGGTAACCGCCCAGCGCGGCACGGCGTTCCTGCAGGTACTGCACTTCCGGCGAATCCGGGCCCGGGTGGTAGAACGGCACCTGGCCGTCGGCCAGCTGCGCGTCGGTCACCGGAATGTTGAAGCGGTCGCGGAAGTGGCGCACCGCTTCGTCGTCCAGCTTCTTGGTCTGGTGGGTCGGGTTCAGTGCCTCACCGGCGCTGCCCATGCCGTAACCCTTCACGGTCTTGGCCAGGATGACGGTCGGCATGCCCTTGGTGTTCACGGCCTGGTGGTAGGCGGCGTACACCTTGTGCGGGTCGTGGCCACCACGGTTCAGGCGCCAGATGTCGTCGTCGCTCAGGCCGGCGACCATCGCAGCGGTTTCCGGGTACTTGCCGAAGAAATGCTCGCGGGTATACGCGCCGCCGAAGGCCTTGCAGTTCTGGTATTCGCCGTCGACGGTTTCCATCATCAGCTTCTTCAGGACGCCGTTGGTGTCCTTGGCCAGCAGGGCATCCCAGTAGCCGCCCCACAGCAGCTTGATCACGTTCCAGCCGCCGCCACGGAACACGCCTTCCAGTTCCTGGATGATCTTGCCGTTGCCGCGCACCGGGCCGTCCAGGCGCTGCAGGTTGCAGTTCACCACGAAGATCAGGTTGTCCAGGCCTTCACGGCCGGCCAGGGCGATGGCACCCAGGGTTTCCGGCTCGTCGCTCTCGCCGTCGCCGATGAAGCACCACACCTTGCGGTCGGACTTCTCGATCAGGCCACGGTTTTCCAGGTAGCGCATGAACTGCGCCTGGTAGATGGCGGCCAGCGGGCCAAGGCCCATCGACACGGTCGGGGTCTGCCAGTAGTCCGGCATCAGCCACGGGTGCGGGTACGAGGACAGGCCACCGCCGTCCACTTCCATGCGGAACTTGTCCAGCTGCTCTTCGCTGATGCGGCCTTCCAGGAAGGAACGCGCGTAGATGCCCGGGGCGCTGTGGCCCTGGATGAACAGCAGGTCGCCCGGGTGGTTCTCGCTCGGGGCGCGCCAGAAGTGGTTGAAGCCCACGTCGTACAGGGTGGCGCCGGAGGCGAACGAGGCGATGTGGCCGCCCAGGTCACCCGGCTTGCGGTTGGCGCGGACCACGGTGGCCATCGCGTTCCAGCGGATGATCGAACGGATGCGCCATTCCAGCTCGGCGTTGCCCGGGCTCTTGGCCTCGAACTGCGGTTCGATGGTATTGACGTATTCGGTGGTGGGAGAGAACGGCAGGTAGGCGCCCGAACGACGGGTCAGTTCCACCATGCCTTCCAGCAGCTGATGCGCGCGCTCGGAGCCCTCGACATCAATAACGGCCTTCAACGACTCGATCCACTCCTGGGTTTCCACAGGATTCGGGTCGTTGTTCAGCACCTCGTTCAACCAGTTCATTAGCGCTCCCATAACCGCACGCACGCGCGCGACTGTTGTATAGATTTCTAGACCGCAAAGTGTAGCGCACCAAGGGCTTTCGTCACTTGGCTACGCAGGCGTATGGATGCAACCGGCCAGTGTCCGCAAGGGGCTTGCCGCGCCCGCTGACGGCCCTGCGGCGGGCCTTGGCGGCTGCGCGGGCTGTCGCTTGCGGGCCGCTGCGCCCATGTGCAGGACGCAGTGTTACTGCTGCCGATGACGGTTGTAGGGCAACTCCGGCACCGCTGTAGGGGCGGTTCGGGCAACGGTACTGAACCGGCGACAACATGTCGCACCTGCCTCTGGATCGGTACCGGCTGCGGGTCCAGCGTGGGCCGCGAGTGAGGGGCCTCGCGGCCCTGCTCCCTTCCACAGCATCGCCGGGGCGCCCTGCAAGGGGCGCCCCTTTTGCTGTGCACGCGGCCGCCCGTGGCCCAAAACGGACCTGCTTGTGGCCGGATCGGTGATTGCCGGCTTCGATATATCGATATATCGTTTGCACACTCGTTTACCGATATATCGAAATGAGCCACCCCCCTTCCCCCAGAGCCCGTTCCACCGATCCGGCGGTGCCCCGCCGCAACGGCCAGCCACGCGTGCTGAGCCGCGGTGACCTGCGCCTGCTGGTGCTGGCCCTGATCGGCGAGCAGCCGCGCCATGGCTACGAGCTGATGCAGCTGATCAGCAACCAGTTCATGCAGGCCTATACGCCCAGCGCCGGCACCATGTACCCGCTGCTGGCCAGCTTCGAGCAGGCCGGCTGGATCGAGGCCGAGGAAGTGGATGGCAAGCGGATCTTCCGCATCACCGCTGCCGGCGAGTTCGAGCTGAAGGTGCAGCGCACCCAGGTGCGGCTGGCGCAGCGACGTGCCTTCGACCGTGCCCGCGAGATCACCAAGGCCTCGCTGCCGCCGCCGCTGGCCACTGCCCTGCGCGAGTTCAAGCGGGCGCTGGTGCATCACCACGGCCGTTGGGCCGAGGGCGAAGCGGAAGAAGTGGCGGCGCTGCTGACGCGGGCCTCGGCCCTGCTCAACGGTACCGCCGGTAGCGAGAGCCCACCGTTTTCAACGACCCAGCCAGACTGAATCCAGCCAGGTCCTCCCCCATGCCGCGCGCCCCCGCGCGACACCTTTACAGGTATCCCCATGACCGAACACAACAACACGCGCCTGCGCCTGGATGTGCGCTTCCGTGAACTGACCGTGCTGCGCACCGAAGAGGTCACCCCGCACATGCGCCGCGTGGTGCTGGGTGGCGACGATCTGGCCGGCTTCGATTCGCCCGGTGCCGACGACCACATCAAGCTGTTCTTCCCCAACGCCAGCGGCGAGATGGTGCTGCCGGTGCTGACCGCCGAAGGCCGCAGCTACCCGGACGGCAAGGCGCCCTCGCCGTCGCGCGACTACACCCCGCGCTGGTGGGACCACGAAACCGGCGAGCTGGCCATCGACTTCGTGCTGCACGACCAGGGCATTGCCGGGCCGTGGGCCGAGCGCGCGCAGCCGGGCGACACGCTGGTGATCGGCGGCCCACGTGGCTCGTTCGTGGTGGCCGACACCTACGACGCCTACGTGCTGATCGGCGATGAAACCGCGCTGCCGGCCATCGCCCGCTGGCTGGACGTGCTGCCGGACGCTGCCGAGGTGCAGGCCTTCATCGAAGTGCGCGACGAGGCCGAACGCCAGGACCTGCCGCAGTACGAGAACGTGCGCATCCACTGGCTGGAGCGCAACGGCTTCCCGGCGGCCGGCAGCACGCTGCTGGAAGACATGCTGACCGACTTCGAGGCACCGGACGGCGATGTCTTCTATTGGATCGCCACCGAATCGCGCCGCGCGCGGATGATGCGCAAGTTCATCGAAGGCCACCTGGGCGTGCCGCGCGACTGGATCCGCTCGACCGGCTACTGGAAGGCCCACCCGGACGAAACCGACGGCGATTGACCGGCTCGGAGTCAGATCCCTTTTCCTGTGGAGAAGGGATCTGACCCCATGCACCAGAACCTGCCTGGTGGGTGCGGACCGTTGGTCCGCACGCCTTTGACTGTGTAGAGCCGAGCCCACGCTCGGCTGCTCTCCGCTCGGCCACCGATGGACCCATCGCGCTACGCGCGATGAGCCGAGCATGGGCTCGGCTCTACAGGAGGGACCGCGACCGGCGGCACGCCCCCCTGCCGCACCCACCCGCACCGCTGCGCGGCCCAGATCTCCAGCGCCACCAGCAGTGCGACGACCAGCAGCGGCAACAGCAGCCCGAAGTACACGCCGGGCATCATGCCGTTGATCTGCGCCTTCACCAGCCGCAGCACGCCACGGGTGTGCAGCAGCTCATCCACATGCATGGTCAGTGCCTCCCGCACCACCTTGGGTTCCAGGCCGAGGGTGCCGGCCTTGTCCACCAGCGTGTCTTCCACCATGCCGCGCAGCAGGCCTTCGCGCACCTTGCCGATCACCCAGCCGGTACCGCGCGCCAACGGGCCGTTGCCAAGACGGTCCAGGCCGGGCAGCGGATGTTCGCTGAGGTAGGCCGAGGCGATGGTGTCGGCCACATCGCCCACCGTGCCCTGGCTGCGCAACGCCTCGCGCATGCGCGGGTCGTCCAGCGAGTCGGTGAAGCCTTCGCTCCAGCCTTCCACCAGAGTCTGCAGGTGCGGCTGGAAATGATCGAGCTGCTTGAACAGCGCGCGGTGCGCACCGGCGGTGAAGCCCAGCTGCAGGCCGAAGAAGGCCGTGGCCAGCGGCAGCAGCACCACGTAGCTGGCCAGCAGCCAGTGATGCCAGCGCTTGCGCCGCTGCAACCAACCCCGGCGGTGCAGCCAGCGCCAGCCGAGGATGCCCAGCACCAGGCCAAGCAGCGTACCGAGCACACTGCCGCCCAGCAGATCGAGCACGCTCAGGCCCGACCAGAATTCGTTCAACCAGTACTGCGCGTCCTGCATGGGTCTTCCTTCCGTGGGTGATACAACAGCCATTGTAGAGCCGAGCCCACGCTCGGCTGCTCTCCGCTCCGCCATCGGAAAACCCTCGCACTGCGCGCGATGAGCCGAGCGTGGGCTCAGCTCTACAGGGATTCCGACACCCGGTTCAACGCATCAGCCGCCAAGCAATGCGACAATCGCGCTCCTTTCCTGCAGCAACGAGGCCCACATGGCCAAACTGACCCTGGCCAGCGTGGACGCGCTGCGTACCCGCTTTGCCGATGACGCCGCCTGCGATGCGGCGCTGGCCGCGTTCGCCGACACCGCCGTACTGCGCGCGCCGCTGCGCGAGCTGGTGGCGGCACAGCACCGCTACCTGCAGGCCGAATTCGAAGTGGCCCAGGTGGCCGACGTGCTGCGCCGCGACCAGAAGTACGCGCCGGTGGGCCGGCCGTCGGTGCACATCGTGCAGCTGCGCAAGCAACAGGCCGCGACCAAGCAGGCGGCGCTGATCGCACGCCAGGTGGTGGCGCAGGCCGCGCAGACGTTCGTGCGGGTGAGCGGGCTTGCGGTGAAGGCCAAGCAGAGCCCGAGCGAAGCATGCGTGGCATGGTTGGGCGCGTTGCGCTGAGGGCGCGTACCCGGTAGTGGCCAACCTTGGTTGGCCTGCGGAGTGCCCATGTGCCAACCAAGGTTGGCATCTACCAAAACACTCTCCGGCCCGCATGAACCGGTAGTGGCCAACCTTGGTTGGCCTGCGGAGTGCCAGTGTGTCAACCAGCGCGTGTTCCCCGGCACCCCAAAAGAAGGCCCGCTTTTCAGCGGGCCTTCTGCCTTCTCACGACGAGTGAGCGGGGTGCATCAAGCGGCCGGCTTTTCGCCGGTGGCTTCGGTGGTGATGCGGATCTTCACTTCATCGCTGACATTCGGAGCATACGCGCCGACGCCGAAATCGCTGCGCTTCAGGGTGGTGGTGGCATCGAAGCCGGCGGCCGGAACCTTGGCCATCGGGTGCTCGCCGCCGCCGTTGACGGTGACGTCCAGGGTGACCGGCTTGGTGATGCCCTTGATGGTCAGGTCACCGGTAACGGTCAGCTTGTTGGTGCCGGCCGCTTCCACCTTGGTGCTCTTGAAGGTGGCATCGGCGAACTTGGCGGCGTCGAAGAAGTCGGCGCTCTTCAGGTGCTCGTCGAACTTGGCGGTGAAGCTGTTCAGGCCGCTCAGCGGCAGCTTCACTTCCACGGTGGACTTGGTCACGTCTTCGGCGTTGTACACCAGGGTGCCTTCGACGTTGCCGAAGTGCGCGCTCGGGTTGGAGAAGCCGAAGTGGCTCCACTGCGCCAGCACGTCGGTGTGGCTCGGGTCCAGCTTGTAGGTGCCCGAGGCGATCTTGATCGCTTCGGCAGCCGGCGCAGCAGCGGCGGCATCGGCGGCCGGGGTGGCGGCCTGCTCGGTGGTGGCCGGGGCGGCGGCATCGGCCGCCGGGGCAGCGGTGTCGGCCGGCTTGGAGCAGGCGGCGATGGCCAGGGTCAGGGCCAGCGGCAGCAGCAGTTTACGGGTGGCGCTCATCTGAGGAACTCTCCGGATCGTAGGGTGGGTACACGGTGCAGCAAGAGCCCGCCGCACGACGGCGGGCCCGAAACCGATACAGCGACTTACGCGATGCGCGCCGCTTCGTCGAACGACAGGCGCGGCAGGCGCGGGAACAGGCCCGCCGAATCACCGTAACCCAGGTTGACCAGGAAATTCGACTTGATGGAGGTGCCGGCGAAGAAGGCTTCGTCGACCTTGGCCGGGTCGAAGCCGGACATCGGGCCGGCATCCAGGCCCAGCGCGCGCGCGGCCAGGATCAGGTAGGCGCCCTGCAGGCTGCCGTTGCGGATGGCGGCTTCGTGGCGGCCTTCCTGTGGGCCGTCGAACCAGGCCTTGGCATCGGTGTGCGGGAACAGGTACGGCAGCTTCTCGTGGAAGTCCAGGTCGAAACCGATGATGACGGTGACCGGCGCGGCCATGGTCTTGGCCAGGTTGCCTTCGGACAGCGCCGGGGCCAGCTTGTCCTTGGCCTCCTTCGAGGTGACGAAGACAAAGCGGGCCGGCGTGGTGTTGGCCGCGGTCGGGCCCCACTTCACCAGGTCGTACAGTTCCTTCAGCAGGCTCTCGGGGACCGGCTTGTCGAGGAAGGCGTTCTGGGTGCGGGCCGTGCGGAACAGCTGATCGAGGGCAGCAGCGTCGAGCGCGTGGGACATCGGTGGATCTCCAGGGCGGCGAAAGGGAGTCAGTGCCCGCGGGCGGCGCGGGGCGAATCGACGAGCCGCAGTGTAGAGTGTCGCGACTGTTGCAACACCCAGCAGGACTGAAACGAATTAATGCCAATGGTGAAACGATCGAGCGCGCCCTGGACGGTCACTGACGGCCGTGCGGGCAATGTCCGCCAGGCGGTCGCGCTGGCCTCGGCACTGCGCCAGGGCACCCACCGACCGCTGCTGCTGCAACCGCGCGCGCCCTGGCGCTGGCTGTCGCCGCGGCGCTTGCCCGGCGATGTGAACAGCTACGGCGAGGCCTTCGCGACGCTGGCTGCCGACGCCCCGGCGCTGGCGATCGGCTGTGGCCGCCAGGCCGCTGGCGCCCTGCGCGTGCTGCGCGCACGCGGCAGCCAGGTGGTGCAGATCCTCGACCCGCGCATCGGCGCGCGCCACTGGGACGTGGTGGTGGTGCCCGAACACGATGCCCTGCGCGGCAGCAATGTGTTGACCCTGCTCGGCAGCCTCAACCCGGTGGACGATGACTGGCTGGCCTGGGGCCGCGCCGCGTTCGCCGGCTTCAGCACCCTGCCCGGCCCGCGCACTGCGCTGCTGGTGGGCGGGCCGACGCCACTGGCGCCGTGGGATGAGACGGCGATGGTCGGTGTATTCCAGGCGCTGGCCGACCAGATCCGCAGCGAAGGCGGCAGCCTGCTGGCCACCACCTCGCGACGCACCCCACCGGCGTTGGCGGAGATCCTGCGCGCGAAATTCGCCGACCTGCCGCACGTGATCTGGGGCGATGGCGGCGACGGTACCAATCCCTATGGCGGACTGCTCGGCTGGGCCAACCGCGTGGTGGTCTCGCCCGATTCGGTGAACCTGCTCTCGGAGGCGTGCGCCACGCGCATGCCGGTGATGGTGGCGCTGGCCGACACAGCGCAGGGCCGCCTGGCGCGCTTCCAGCAGCAGCTGCGCGAACGTGGGCGGTTGCAGGCGCACTGGCTGGACTGGCAGTACGACCGCATCGAGCCGCTGCGCGAAACCGCGCGGGTGGCGGCGGAAGTGAAACAGCGCCTGGCACTGGGGTAGTGCCGGCCGCTGGCCGGCAATCCTGGGCGCCTGGCATCGCGGTAATGCCGGGTGCGCAGCGTTTTCTGAACATTTCGATCCGGCACCACGGTTACAGTCCAAGGCCCCCCGTTGGACTGAACTTCTTCATGCGTACCCTGCTCCTGCTGCCCCTGGCCCTGCTCGCCGCGTGTTCCACCGCGCCCACCGAGCTGGATCCGATCTCGTATCAATGCCAGCAGCAGCTGGACGCGTACCGCGAACAACCGGCGCTGCGCGATCCGAAGGGCCAGCGCCCGCCACTGCCGGTGGCTCCCATCAGTGACGCCTGCGACAAGGAGCTCAAGCGCAAGGGCGTGGATCGCCCGCTGCGCTGAGCAGCGTATGATCGGCGCGCGGGCCTGCCCGCCGTTGAAGGTACCGACATGGATCGTTTTTCCCGCCTGCCCCGCGCCGCGCTGCTGATCGCCAGCCTGCTGGCGACAGCACCGTCCTGGGCCAACAGCACCGAATGCCGCGAGCGCTCCCCCAGCGTGGCGTCGCAGGCGGCGATGCTGGACGTGGCCTGGACCACCGCCGAACGCCTGGACGCGCTGCCCGATGTGGACGTGGTGGTGGCCGCGCGCGGTGGCCAGGACCTGAGCCGCTACGGCCTGCGCCACAGCCACCTGGCCTTCCTGCTGCGCGAGGACGACGGCCGCTGGCGCGCGATGCACCTGCTCAACCGCTGCAAGACCGACAGCTCACAGCTGTACCACGAGGGCCTCGGCAACTTCGTCGGCGAGAGCGGCGGCCATACCGACCTGCGCATCGGCGTGCCGTCGGCCCCCTTGCGTGCCGCACTGCGCGCGATGCTGGTGCCGCCCTCGATCCAGCCCAAGGCGCTGCACGAAACCAAGTACAACGTGGTCGCCTACCCGTTCGCCACCGACTACCAGAACTCCAACCAGTGGGTGCTGGAAGTGCTGGCGGCGGCGATGGCGCAGGCCGAAGGCGCGCCGGCCATCGTCAAGCGCGAACAGGCACAGCAGTGGCTGCGCCAGCAGAAGTACCAGCCCAGCGTGCTGCATATCGGCCTGGGCAAGCGCGTGGGTGCGCGCCTGTTCGTGGCCAACGCCACCACCACCGACCATCCGGCCGGCGAACGCATCTCCGGCAACTATTCGGTGGTGACGGTGGAATCGGTGTTCGACTTCCTGCACCAGCGCAGCCAGCTGCAGCAGGAACTGGTGATCCCCCATGTGCCGGTGGCCGGTGCCACCGCCGCCTCGCCCTGAATCCCGCAAGGAGAACGACATGCGTCTGCTGCACAACTCCCTGGTATCGATGCTGATCGTCACCGCGCTGGCCTGGTCATCGGCCGCCCATGCCGAACGCCGCATCGTGATCATCCATGACCCGGGCCCGCAGGGACCGAGCCTGGAAATGTCCACGCAGATGGTGGCCTCGGCCCGCGCCGCCGCGGCGAAGGAAGCCCAGGATGCCGCCGATGCCGGCCAGCCGCTGGCCCGCCCGCAGCAGATCAAGCTGCCGCAGATGGAGGTGAGCGCGATTGCCACTACCGTCGACGGCCGCCGCGAAGTGCTGCTGCGCGATGCCAACGATCCGCAGAACACCGCGTCGATGCAGTACCCGCGCGGCGTTGGCGACCCGGCCGTGCAGTTCACCGTGGGCCAGACCGTGAACTTCGAGCCGACGGGCAATGACCAGGGCTGGCAGTTGAAGGACAACCAGGGCCGTGCGCTGGAATACCTGCCCGAGGCCACCGGCCCGCGCGACATCTTCGATACCCGGCGCTGAGCCGCCGCCCCACGCTGACCAGGAGGTCTCCATGTTCCGTTGCCTGCGCGTTCCCACCACTGCATTGCTGCTCTCAGCGCTGCTGGTGCCCACCGTCCATGCCGGCGCCGCGCCGCAGTTGAACAGCAGCGAGGCCAGCGTGATCGTGACCTCGTTCGTGGTGCTGTCGCTGCCGATGGCGGCCTCGATGGGCCTGTCCGAACTGTCCAAGGCGCCGTTCAAGGCCAGCGAACGCAATGCCAGGGCGACCCGCACCAAGGCGGTGCCGCTGCCGCCAATGGAAGTGAAGAAGGTGGAGACCACGCCCACGGGCGAACGCCAGGTGCAGTTGCAGGTACCGGACAAGGCCGACCACACCGCCACCCTGCGCTGGCCGGTGCAGCCGCCGGGCGAGAACCCGACTGCAGCCTTCGTGGTCGGGCAACGGGTGCATTTCGACCCCACCGAGGCCGGGTGCCGGCTGGAACGTGAAGAGCGCGCAGGGCCAGACCCTGGCCTATGTGCCGACGGCCTATGCCGCCGGTGATGTGATGAGTGAAGCGCTGTAAAGCTGAACGACCGGTTTTGGCTTTGCCGCAGGCCGGGCGGATAATGGGCGATCCCCTTTGTCCCTCTGGCTCGCCATGTCCGTGCGTCCTGCCCCTCTGTTTGCCCCGCTGACCCCGCGCGCCCTGGTGCTGGCGGTACTGGCCATGGGTGCAGTGGTGCTGCTGTCCAACGTGCTGGTGCAGTACCCGATCAACGACTGGCTGACCTGGGGCGCCTTCAGCTATCCGGTCGCGTTCCTGGTCAGCAACCTGATCAACCGCCGCTTCGGCCCGGGCCCGGCGCGCCGCGTGGCGTGGATCGGCTTCGCGGTGGCGGTGCTGCTGTCGATCTGGGTGGCCACCCCGCGCATCGCCATTGCCTCGTGCTCGGCGTTCATCGTGGCCCAGCTGCTGGACATCACCGTGTTCGACCGCCTGCGCCGCGGCAGCTGGTGGCGCGCACCGATGGTGGCCACCACCTGCAGCGCGACGGTGGACACCACCCTTTTCTGGTCGATCGCGTTTGCCGGTTCCACCTTGCCGTGGGTGAGCTGGGCCGCCGGCGACCTGGCAGTGAAGCTGGCGATCGGTGTCTGCCTGCTGGCCCCGTTCCGCGCGCTGCTGTGGAAGATGGCGCCGCTGCGCGCCACCAGCTGACCGCCATTGAGCCGGTGGGTGCCAACCGTTGGTCGGCACGCCCTGCAGAACTCATCGCTGCCGACAGATTGTGCCGACCAACGGTCGGCACCTACCAGGAGCGGGCCATCGCAGGGCCATTGATCCGGTAGTCGCCAACCTTGGTTGGCGCTTGGCATTCATGCCAACCAAGGTTGGCATCTACCAACGGCGTGCCATCGCAGGGCCATTGATCCGGTGGGTGCCGACAGATTGTGCCGACCAACGGTCGGCACCCACCAGGAGCGGGCATCGCAGGGCCATTGATCCGGTAGTCGCCAACCTTGGTTGGCGCTTGGCATTCATGCCAACCAAGGTTGGCATCTACCAACTGCAGTCCTCCGCCATCCGGCACTCAGGCGAACGGCAACTCTGCCGCTCTGCACGCCGCCGTAATCGCTGCACACGCCTCTTCAATCGCCGGCGTGGTCGGGGCCAGCCGCGGGCGGCGGTCCAGCGTGCAGGCCAGGCCCACGTCCAACAGCGTGGCGTGCGCGCCATGCAGCGCCTGCGCAGTGGCATCCGGCAGGAAACCAACACCAGCCAACGCATTGATCAACGACGGCGTATCGCGCGGCTGCAGCAACGCCACGTGCCGCGCACTGCGCGCAAGCACACCGGTCTGCAGCAGGAATTCCAGGTCCACCACGCCGCCCGCACCCTGCTTCAGGTCCAGCCGTGCGGCGTCGCTGCGGTCCAGTTCGGTGCGCATGCGGCCGCGCATCTTCAGCACGTCGGCATACAGCACACCCATGTCGCGCTCACGCCCCAGCGTCTGTGCACGCACCTGCTCGAAATCGGCCAGCAGGCTGGCATCGCCGGCCACGCCACGCGCGCGCACCAGCGCCTGGTGTTCCCAGGTCCACGCACGTTCGCGCTGGTACTCGGTGTAGCTGGCCAGCGAAGACACCAGCGACCCCTTGCCGCCATCCGGGCGCAGGCGCACGTCGATGTCGTACAGGCGGCCGGCGGCGGTGACCGCACCGAGCAGCGCCATCACCTTCTGCGCCAGCCGCGCATACCAGCGCCCCGGCTCCAGCGGACGCGCGCCGTCGCTGGCTTCCACGCCGGCCGGGTTGTCGTGCAGGAATACCAGGTCCAGGTCGGAACCGAAGCCCAGTTCAAGCCCGCCGAGGCTGCCGTAGCCGATGATCGCGAAACGTCCACCGGGAATCCCTCCGTGCGCGGCGCGCATGTCCGCCTCGGCCATCGCCAGCACGGTGACCACCACCGCCTGCGCCAGTTCGGCCAGTTGCCGCGTGCTGTCCACCGCGCCCTGGCGGCCGTCCAGCGTGGCCATCGCCATGCGGAAACTGAGCGCCAGCCGCGTCTCGTTGAGCCAGCGCAGTGCCGATTCGGGATCTTCCACCGCCAGCACCTGCTGGCACTCGGCCAGCATGCCGGCCGCATCGGGCATCGGCCCGGACACGCGCACATCCAGCAGTTCATCCAGCAGCAGCGGATACGCGACCAGCCGCTCAGCCAGCAGCGCGCTGCGCGCCAGCACATCGACCAGACGCGCCAACGCGCTGGGTTGTTCGTCCAGCAGCGCGAGATAGCTGGTCCGGCGCAGGACCGCCTGCAGCAGGCCGAGCACGCGCTTGAGCGCGGCATCGGGCTGCGGCGAACGCGTGGCCGCATGCAGCAGCGCCGGCAGTACGCGATCCAGCCGCGCACGCGCCGCATCGGACAATGACTTCACGCCGGTGCCCTGGGCGAAATCGCGCAGCGACTGGTCTGCGCCATTGGCATCGAGGAAACCGGCTTCGGCCAGCAACGGCGCGTTGCTGCCCTCGGGCAGGCTGCGCCAGTAGTTGGCCAGCGCGTCGGGCGCGGCCTGGCCCTTGCGCGGGGCCAGCAGCGCGGCGAATTCGGTGCTGACCCGCTGCTGCTGTTCGGCCAGTGCCGCGCGCAGTACCTCCCAATCCGGGTAGCCGAGGCCGATGGCGATGCGCGCGCGGTCCAGCGCGTCGCTGGGCAGCACGTGGGTCTGCGCGTCGCGCAGCATCTGCAGGCGGTTCTCCAACCGGCGCAGGAACAGGTAGGCCTCGCGCAGCGCAGCGCCATCGTCGGGCGCAATCTGTCCGGCGGCCACCAGCGCGTCCAGTGCCACCAGCAGGCGGCGCTCGCGCAGCGCCGGCTCACGGCCACCGCGGATCAGCTGCAGTGCCTGGCACAGGAACTCGATTTCGCGGATGCCACCGGCGCCGCGCTTGATGTCTTCGTGCAGCTCGCGGCGCGCGACTTCGGCGGTGATCGCCGCCTTCATCTCACGCAGGCCGTCGAGCGCGGTGAAATCCAGGTAGCGGCGGTATACGAACGGTCGCAGGGTCTGCAACCACGCTTCGCCGGCGTCGATATCGCCGGCCACCGCGCGCGCCTTCAGCCACGCATAGCGCTCCCAGTCGCGGCCTTCGCGCTGGAAGTACTGATCCATCGCCGCGAACGACAGCGCAACGCGACCGGCGCTGCCGAACGGGCGCAGGCGCAGGTCGACGCGGTGGCTGAAGCCATCGACCGTGGTTTCGTCCAGCAGCTTGGCCAGGCGCTGGCCGAGGCGGGCGAAATACTCCTCGGCGGCCAGCGCGCGCGGACCGTCGGATTCGCCGCCCTGCGGGTACGCATAGACCAGGTCGATATCGGAACTGAAGTTGAGCTCGCCACCGCCGAGCTTGCCCAGGCCGAATACCACCAGCTGTTGGGGGACGCCTGCGCCATCACGGACCACGCCGTGCCGCTGTGCGAATTCCTGCTGCAGGGCGTCCAGCGCCAGCCGCAGGCAATCCTCGGCCAGGGTGGTGGCGCCAGCCAGGGTCTGCGCCACGTCGTCCAGCCCGGCCAGGTCACGCCAGATCAGCCGCGTGGACATCGCGGTGCGCCAGCGCCGCAGCTGTGCCGGCCAGTCGCTGGGTTGCAGCGGATCGAGCACCGGCGCCGGGATCGGCGGGCAGCCGGGCGCGGCCAGCTGCGCCAGCAGCGCCGGTTGCCGCACCAGGGTGTCCAGCGCGAAGTCGCTGGCCACCGCCAGCCGGGTCAGCAGCGGCAGCAGCTCGGCCGGAACGGGCTCGGGCAGGACCTGGGCCAGGCGCGCCAGGGCGCGGTCGACAAGGGGCTGCAGGGTGGCGGGCAGGTCAGCGGTGGCGAGGGTCATGCGCTGATTCTCGCGGGGTCGGATCCCTTTGCCAACGGCGAAGGGCTCTGACCCTGAGGTGCCGCCGGTTGATGCCGCGGGTGGGGTCAGAGCCTTTTGCCCTTGGCAAAAGGATCCGACCCCAAAGGGGTGCCGCGCATTCATTCTGGGCGGCAGGCAATAAAAAAGCCCGCTTGCAGCGAACTGCCAGCGGGCTCTGCTCCCTCCCCCACGTCGGGATGCAGGGCCATCGTGCGGGCTGCGAAAGCACTTTGCACGCTGCACTGCAAAACAAAACCGGTGGGTATGGGTGACCCCGGTGGGGAAAAGCCATTCCACGAAGGTAGAACCCCCCGTACGGATGAGGATGGCCGATAATCGGGTTTCCCCCCAGAAACACTGTCGTCATGTCTGTTGATCGCATCGCCAACGCGCGTCTTCGTGACCGCGTGGTCTCCGCCGAGGCCGCAGCCGCGCTGATCCAGCCCGGTGAAACCGTGGCCATGAGCGGCTTCACCGGCTCCGGGTATCCCAAGGCCGTTCCCGTCGAACTGGCCCGCCGCATCGAAGCGGTGCACGCCCAGGGCCAGCCCTTCCAGATCAAGCTGATGACCGGTGCCTCCACCGCGCCGGAACTCGATGGCGCGCTGGCCAAGGCCGATGGCATCGCCATGCGCATGCCGTTCCAGAGCGATCCGGATGCGCGCAACCGCATCAACGAGGGCAAGCTGGATTACATCGACATCCACCTCAGCCACGTCGCCCAGCACGTGTGGTTCGGCTTCTACGGCGAGATCGATACCGCCGTGATCGAAGTCTCGGCCATCCGCGAAGATGGCTCGCTGGTGCCCTCCACCTCGGTCGGCAACAACAAGACCTGGCTGGACCTGGCCAAGAAGGTGATCGTCGAGGTCAACGAATGGCAACCGGCCGGCGTCGACGGCATGCACGACATCTACTACGGCACCGCGCTGCCACCGCACCGCAAGCCGATTCCGCTGGTAAACGCCAACGACCGCATCGGCGACACCGCGCTGCGCTGCGACCCGGACAAGATCGTGGCCGTGGTGCGCACCAACGGCCCGGACCGCAACAGCCCGTTCAGCCCGATCGATGCGACCAGCGAACAGATCGCCTCGCACCTGATCGAGTTCCTCAAGCATGAGGTGAAGAAGGGCCGCCTGCCGCCGAACCTGCTGCCGCTGCAGTCGGGCGTGGGCAACATCCCCAACGCCGTGCTGGCCGGCCTGGCCAGGAGTGGTTTCCGCGACCTGGCCGCGTTCACCGAAGTGATCCAGGACGGCATGCTCGACCTGCTGCGCGATGGCGTGCTGAGCTACGCCTCGTGTACCGGCTTCGCGCTGAGCCCGCAGGCCAACGAGACGTTCAAGGAGAACATCGATTTCTACCGCGAGCGCATCATCATGCGCACGCAGGAGATCTCCAACCATCCGGAACTGGTGCGCCGCCTGGGCTGCATCGGCATGAACGGCATGATCGAGGTGGACATCTACGGCAACGTCAACTCGACGCACGTGATGGGCACGCGGATCATGAACGGCATTGGCGGTTCGGGTGACTTCGCCCGCAACGGTTTCCTGTCGGCGTTCCTGAGCCCGTCCACTGCCAAGAACGGCACCATCTCGGCGATCGTGCCGATGGCCAGCCATGTCGACCACACCGAGCACGACGTGTCGGTGATCGTCACCGAACAGGGCCTGGCCGACCTGCGTGGCCTGACCCCGCGCAAGCGCGCGCAGGTGCTGATCGACAACTGCGCGCACCCGGATTTCCGCCCGCAGCTGCAGGATTACTTCGACCGTGCCAGCCGCGAAAGCTACGGCAAGCACACCCCGCACCTGTTGCCCGAAGCACTGTCGTGGCACCAGCGCTGGCTGGATACGGGCACGATGAAGGGCTGACCCCAGGTCCGGACATCGGGTAGAGCCGGCCGCTGGCCGGCTTCCCCTACAGCCGGCCAGCGCCCGGCTCTACCTTCACGCGGTGCGCAGCGCCGCCAGCGACTCAGCCTGCAGCCGCTCGTAGATCTCGAACTCGTCATTCACCGCCACGCCCAGCGCCTGCTCGAAAGCCTCGCGGTTGGCGTGCGCGGCATACGCGCGCTGTTCTTCGCCGCCCAGGTTCGACTGGAAGATGCCCGCGGCACTGACCGGCAGGAAATCCTCGTAGACGATCGGATCGGCCGTGGCCAGGCCGGCGGCCACCAGCACTTCGGCAGGCAGATCGGCCACGCGTTCCGGCGCGGCGCGGCCGGCGTCGGTCAGCTGGTAGCGGTAGTAGCCCAATCCTTCCTGGCGCAGCGTGTCATGGTCATCCGGGAAGCTGGCGAACACCGCCTGTAGGCGCTGCCCGTAGTCGCCACCGGTACTGCCTTCGCCACCGGCATCGCGTGCCTGCGACAGCAGCTGGTCGTACAGCGCGCGGCCCTTCGGGGTGAGCGCAAGGCCGCGTTGTTCGATCTCGCCGAAGCGCGCGGTATGGGTGCCGGCATCGCCACCGTCCGCATCCGGGAAATGCACGGCCTCTTCCAGCGCCTTGAAGCTGGTCTGGCGCAGCAGGATCGGGCAGGCGCGGCGCGGTGGCCCTTCGATCACCGCCTTGGCCGCCATGCCGTGCTCGATCATTGCCGCCTGCGCTGCGTCGATGTCCAGCGTGCGCGGGGTCAGGTGGTTGATGTGCGGGCCACGGAAACTGACCACGTCGGCCACCAGGCGGTGCGCATTGTGCAGCGCGTGGTAGGTCGGCAGATCGACCGTGGCATCGCCGTGCCAGCGGAAGGTTTCCAATGCTTCGTCGACGAAGCGCTCGGCGTCGGCCTGCGACAGGCCACCGTCACGCTCGGCCTGGTCGATCAGCGCCAGTGCGCCGTCGGTGAAGATGCGGCGGCGTGCCAGGATCTTCGCCGACTCGGCACGCAGGGTTTCGTCTTCGATCAGCTCCAGGCGCAGCAGCGAGGTGAACACGCGGAACGGATTCTGCGCCAGCGCGGCGCCGGTCAGCGGGCGGAACGCGGTGGAGTGCACGGGCACGCCGGCTACCGACAGGTCGTAGTAGCCGACCGGGTACATGCCCATCACCGCGAACAGGCGGCGCAGCGTCGCCAGCTCCTGCGCGGTGCCGACGCGGATCGCGCCATGGCGCTCTTCGTCCAGGCGCGCACGCTCGTCGTTGCGCTGCAGCTGCGCGGCCAGTGCCGGGTCCTGGGCAAGCACCTGCGCGTTGATCCGCTCCACCAGCTCCACCAGCGTGCCGTACAGCGGCACTTCGGTGCGGTACATGCGGGACATGGCCTGCGCGAACAGGCGGCGGATCACATCAGGCGAAACGAAAGAGGCGCTCATCAGTCACTCGATTACGGGAACGGGGAACAGCTCGGACCCGTATTGTCGCCGGAGCGCGCGGCGGCGGCGATACGCAGAGCAACATGGCCGGGTAGTGCCGGCCGCTGGCCGGCAACCTCCTGATGCCTGGAAGGGTGCAGTTGCCGGCCAACGGCCGGCACTACCGCTTCAACTGGCGCTTCAGGGTGGCATCCAGGGTGATCGGCCGGTCCCAGTGCTGGTAGCTGGCCACGATGGCATGCCGCACAGCGCGGTAATGCAGGTTGTCCGGCTTGGCCGGCATGCGCTTCACCACCGCTTCCCAGCCGCCCTCCGGGTCCTGGCTGAAGGCGCGCACGCTGTCGCGGCAGGTCTGGCCGCTGGCCTTGGCCCAGAAGCAGGCGAAATAGATATCCCCGGCCTGCCAGCCATGGGTGGTGAACAGCGCATTGATGTAGCCGCGGGGGACATCGGCGTAGCGCGACACTTCATCGAGGAAGGCATCGGGGTAGCGTTCGGCGTAATGGTTGATGTCCTGCAACTGGGCATCGATCCAGCGGTCACCGGTTTCCACGGTATACGCCGCCGAACGCTCGGCGGTCTGCTGGGCCGGCACGGTGGCCGGCGCCAGCAGCAGGGACAACAACAGCGCGCGCAGTCGAACGTTCATGCCACGATTCTGCCGCAGCTGCCGGGCCCTGTCAGGCCGCCGCAGCGGCCTTGGCCTCGATCGCCGCCAGTGCGGCCGGCCAGTCGTGGGCGGTATCGGCGGTGACCATCCGCGGTTCGTCGTCGGCCACGCCGTGCTGGGTCTCATGGGCCCAGGTCACCGCGTACGGGGTATGCACGCCCCAGCCACCCAGGGTCACCACCGGCTCGATGTCCGAGCGCAGCGAGTTGCCGACCATCACGAAGCGCTGCATCGGCAGTTCGAATTCGGCCAGCACACGGGCGTAGGTTTCCGGGTCCTTCTCGGAAACGATCTCGATGCGCGGGAACAGCTCGGCCAGGTTGGCGACCTTGATCTTCGCTTCCTGGTGGAACAGGTCGCCCTTGGTGATCAGCACCACCGGGTAGTGCTCGGCGATGGCCGCCACGGCTTCGCGCACACCGTCGATCAGTTCCACCGGGTGGCGCAGGGTATCGTGGCCGATATCCAGGATGCGCTGGATGTCCTTGGCCTCGATGCGCTGACCGGTGATGTCGATGGCCGCTTCGATCATCGACAGGGTCATGCTCTTCACGCCGTAGCCGAAGGTGCCCAGGTGGCGCTGCTGAACTTCCAGCAGGTGGCGCGCGGTCTGGGTGTCGTGCACGTCGACATAGCGCGACAGCAGGTCAAGGTAATCCTGCTCGGCCTTGCGGTAGTAGTCCTCGCTCTTCCATAGCGTGTCGTCACCGTCAAAACCGACCAGGCCGATGGCGCGCGACGGCGCAGGCGTGGACGTGTTCATCGGCCAAGGATACAGGGGTGGCGATGACGAGAAAAACCCGGGCGGCCGCAGCCGCCCGGGCCCCCATGCACCGGTCTTCCCGAATCAGGTCTGGATCAGCGGCCCTGCGCCGCGCCGGCACCCGCACCGGCCTGCTGCGCGGCCACGTAGGCCTTGTACTCGTCGGCGCTCAGCTCGCCGTCCTTGTTGGTATCGGCCTGGTCGAACACCTGGGCCAGGCCGGCGTTCACCTGCGCCTCGGTCTTGCTGATGGTGCCGTTGCCATCGGTATCGATGCTGGCCCAGGTCTGGCCACCACCGTTGGCCTGCGCCGAGGCCGCTGCGGCCGCATCGGTCGCCTGGTCAGCCGCCTGCCCGGCCTGTGCTGCCGCCTGCTGGGCCTGCGCCGCTTCATTCTGCGCATGTGCGGCCTGCTGCTTGGCCGACTGGGCCATCGCCGGAATGGCCAGCACGCTGCCGGCGGCGACGATCAGGGCGATCAGGGGCTTGCGGTTGCGAATAGTCATCAGGGGTGTCTCCTGCATATTGGGTGGTGTTGCGCGGCCTGTTGTTTCCGCACGGCACCTACCCTGCCACCGCGTTTCTGAATCGATTTTGGGCCGCGACCGGCCTCCACACGCACGATTAACCACTCGCATCCACGCATGCTTTAGCGCGCTGGTTAGCGAGGAGTGAGCAGCTCATAAGATGCGCATTCAGCGCCTCTGCATTTAACCGGCAGGCAACGAAAAACCTGCGTCAGTCGACGGTTTTTTCCAATGACCGCGAACTGAACAACACCCATCCCAAGGCGACACCGGCGAGCGCGCCGGCGATTTCCAGCACGACACGGCTGCCGAGCTCGTTCGGATCGTGGATGGTGGCCAGGAACAGGCGCGCGTACAGCGGCGACTCCAGTCGCACGATACCCATGTAGAACAGCTTCCACGCATCGATGCCAGCGGAGGCCACCACCGAGATGACGCAGGACCAGCCGATCGCATGTCCCACCGACCAGTGCAGCAGCCGGCACAGCCGCGACCACACGAAGTACACCAGCAGCCCGACCAGCAGGGCGATGGCGCCGGCTTCCAGGGTGCCGAGCAGGCCGAAGTGCAGGGGAAGGTTCATCGGGTGGGCTGGGATGAGAGGGCGGCCAGTGTAAGGGATCTGCGCCGGACCCAATCGGCAGCCACAGTAGATCCACGCCATGCGTGGATGAATCTCCATCCAAATCGAATATCTCGACGATTGAACAAGGAGCAGCCGAGCATGGGCTCGGCTCTACAACGGACCACGCGGGAAACTGTCAGAGGCGGGGCGCAGCCCTGCCGATGCCCCTACCGTACCGGGACGTCGTACGCGGTGCCGGGATCCGGTTCGGGCTGCAGGGTGTAGTGCCACCACTCCTGCGGATAGTTGACGAAGCCCCGCCGCGCCATCGCGCGCACCAGCTGCTGGCGATTGGCCTGTTGCGCATCGCTCAATCCGCTTGCCTGCGTATGCGCGCGTGGACCGAAGAAATCGAAGTCGGTGGCCATGTCCAGCGGCGTGCATGCACCGCTGCGGCAATCCAGCAGGCCCAGATCAACCGTGGCACCGCGGCTATGGCCGGAGCGCTCGGCGATGTAGCCGTCGGCCAGCAACCGTGGTTTGTCCAGGTCCGGGTACTGCTGTGCCTTGCGCGAGCGCTCGCGCGGATCGTTCACCCAGGCCATGAACGCCTGCACCGAACGCACCGGCCGGTAGCAGTCGTAGAGCCGCAGGCCGAAGCCATCGCCGCGCAAGTCCTGTTCCACCTGTGCCAGCGCCTTCGCCACCGGCGCCAGCAGATAACACGATGGCGCCTCGTAGCCGGGCACGCGCGCACCGGTGAAGTTGTTGGCACCGGCATAGCGGATATCCAGGTCGATGCGTGGCGACAACGTGCGGATCTCCACCAGTCCGGCGCTGGCCGCGTCGGCTGCCGGTGAAACGCGCGGTGGCTCAGCGGCGCTGGTGGTCGCCGCCAGCGCAGTCGCCAGTACGAGTGAAATGCAGGTCCTGGAAGTCATAGCTGAAGTCGATGTCCGGGTCGATGGCGCGCAGGTCCAGCGTCGGTGCCGGGCCTTCGCCTGGCTGCAGCCACGCCTGCGCCTCGTCGCCCAGCGTATCCCAGCGCAGCAGCCAGCGCCCTTGCAGCTGCAGCACCGTGGCCTGCAGCCGGGGCGACTTGTCCACGCTGAAACGCAGGCCGTCCTTGCCCGGGCAGAGCGAGGCCGCGCCCAGCCACGGATCGCGGTAGCGGCCCTGCCAGCGGGACAGGTCCGTACGGCTCGTCTCCTGCGCCGCCGCGGTGGATGGCCGCGAATGGCCGGTCGCGGCCCGCGTTGCCTGGTCAGCCTTCAGTTCGGCCAGGTAGTCCATCGCCGGGCGCGCATCGTCCGCTGCGGTGAAGCGCTTCAGCGCGGCCTGCATCAGGGCCATGCGTGCGTCCTCGCCTTCGCCGTTGATCAGCATCACCACGCCCACCCGGCGATCAGGCAGCAGCGCCAGCGACGAGTACATGCCCGACAACGTGCCGGTGTGCGCCACCTTCCACTGGCCGTCCATGTCAGACACGCGCCAGCCATAGCCGTAGCCGTAGAAATGCGCATTGTCCCAGCGCCGCTGGCGCTCGCCCAGCGGCATCGGCATGTGCAGGGTCCACAGCGTGCGGCGCTGCTCCGTGTCCAGCCAGCCGGGCGCCAGGGTGGGATCGAGCAGCACCTGCATCCAGCGCGTCATGTCGCGCAACGAACAACGGATGCCGCCGGCCGCCATCGACGGCAGGTCCGGGCTGGTTCCACCATCGGCGTTCACCACTTCATTGCGTTCGCCACGCCAGGCATGCGGCTGCGCTACGTTGCCCACGCGTTTCACCGACCACGCCCCCACCTGGCAGCGCGTCATGCCCAGTGGTTCGAACACCTGCTCGCGCATCAGCTGGTCATACGGCTTGCCGCCCGCCGCAGCGGCCACTTCACCGGCCACCACGTACATCAGATTGTCGTAGGCATAGTGGCTGCGGAAGCTGCTGACCGGCTTCAGGTGCGCCAATCCGGCGATGATGTCGGCTCGGGTGAACGCGTTCGGCTCCGGCCACAGCATCAGGTCCCCGGCGCCCAAGCCCAGGCCGCTGTTGTGGATCAGCAGGTCGCGCACCTGCATCTGCTGGCCCACCCACGCATCGTGCATGCGGAAGCCCGGCAGATGCCGCTGCACCGGATCATCCCAGCGCAGCCTGCCCTGCTGCACCAGCCGCGCCAGCAGTGCAGCAGTCATCGCCTTGCTGTTGGAGGCGATCTTGAACAACGTGTCCTCGTCGATGCGGCCGCCATCGCCACGCGCGCCCTCGGCGTGGCGATAGACCACCTGCCCGTTGTCGACCACCGCCATCGCCAGCCCGGGCAGGTGCTCGAGCTGGACGACGGCAGCGACATCGGCATCGAGGGAGGCGGTATCGACCGCCGCCGCCGGAAAAGCCACCAGCGCGGCCAGCATCCACAGTGCCTGCATGCGCATGGTCCCGGCACCGCGCCTCAGTAGGCCCACGTCACGGTCAACTGCGCATAGCGCGGTGACTGGAAGCCGGTGCCGTAGCGGTACAGCGGGTTCGGCGTACCGATGCTGTCCTGCGGCTCGTAGTCCTGGTCCACGGTCACCACGCGCTGCTGGTTGAGCACGTTGTACACCGCCAGCTTCAGGCGCAGATCGGTGGGAATCGGCACCTTGTACGAGACGCTCACGTCCAGGTCATAGGTCCAGGGCGTGCGGCCATCGCCACCGCGTGGCGAATGCACGAACACGCGCTGGGATGGAACCGTCGCCTGGCAGTTGGACACGCACACGTAGTAGCTGTGGAAGTCGGTGTCGTCGAACGGATTGCCGGCGCCGAAGCGGGTAATCGGGCTGCCCGACTGCACGCCCAGGGTGGCGGCCACGCTCAGGTTCTCGGTCAGCGCGTAGCTGCCACGGAACTTGAACTGGTGGCGGCGATCATTGGCCAGGTAGCCATAGCCCCCGTAGTTCACCCACGGATTGTCGAAGTTCTCGGTGCGACCGGCATCGGCGAAGTCGGTATCGGAGTTGACCGGACCCTCGGCATTGCCGCGGCCATAGGCCAGCGTGTAGGACGCATTGAAGCCCCACTTGCCGTCCCACGCGCGGTCGACCTGCAGTTCCAGCGCCTTGTAGTCACGCTTGGGCTTCACCCAACCGCGCTGGCCGACATAATTGCCGTTGTCGTCATACAGCGCCCAACCTTCCTTCGAGGTGTCGATGCTGATCCAGCCATCGTTGCGGCCGTCGCAGTCGGTGTCACCCCACACGGTGTTGGTGCGCCCCGGGTTGCCCATGATCCACACGCCGTCGATGGCACCACACTGCCCGGTCGCGGTGATGTTCATGTCATCGATGGCATTGTGCAGGCGCCGGTAGGTCACGCTGGCGCCCACCGACCAGGCCTCGTTGATCATCTGCTGGAAGCCCAGGATCGCTTCATCCTGGTAGACCGGGTCCATGTCCCGGTTCACTTCCGCGCGCAGGTCCGGCACGCTGCCGTCGCCCTGCGAGTTGTCCACCGGGCCGATCTGCGCGCCCAGGTTGGGGATGTTGTTGGCTGCGCCGGTGTAGCCGAGGAACTCGTACCAGGTGCGCTCGTCGAGGAAACCACCGGCCTGCTTGATGTTGATGACGTTGGCCACCGGCAGGAAGTATCGGCCCAGGTTGCCGAACACCTTGGTCGTGCCATCGCCGCGCACGTCCCAGGAGAAGCCCAGGCGCGGGGCCAGCATGTCGTCGATCTTGATGTAGCTGCTGCCGTCGCCGCCCTTGTTGTCGAAGGCTTCCAGGCGCAGGCCCATGTTCAGCAGCAGATTCGGCGTCACCTGCCAGTTGTCTTCCAGGTAGTAGGCCGAGTTGATCGTCTCGAAGGCCCCGTCCACTTCATAGCGACGGGTGCGCACGACCACGCCGCTGGCCGGCACCACGCCACCGTTCAGCGAGCTGCCGGGAGTGCGGTAGTAGATGTCGTAGCGGAAGCCGCCCGGGCCCGGATAGGCGCGGCTGTAATCGGAGGTGTTCTCTTCCCGATCCAGGCCGAACCGCAGCAGGTGGTTGCCCAACGTCCATTCGAAGTCCGCGCGCGCGGCCTTGCGCGTGTCCAGCGCCGACTCCAGCTGCGAGCTGCTGGTGCAGCTGCGGTCGCCCTGCAGCGACGGCGGCACGCCCTGGCCGGCCGTGCGGTTGTCGAACACGCGGTTGCAGTTCTGGTCCATCAACGAGCTCTGCACACGGTTGCGCTTGTTCTCGCCGTACATCAGCTTCATGGTCAGGTCGTTGTTGACCTGCCAGCTGTAGGTACCCGACCAGTTCTTGCCACCCACCGTGTTGTAGATCTGGTTGCTGCGCTCGCCCACGGTCTGCCCCGTGGCGTAGTCGTAAGCGTAGACGTCGGTGAGGGTCTTGCTCTTGTCCGAGAAGCCGAACAGCGACAGCATCTGGTTGTCGGTGATCTGCCAATCGATCTTGCCGCCCCAGAACGGATCATCGGCCTTGCCCTGGCTCAGGCGCGTGCCGGCATCATTGGTCGAGGTGGGACGGTAGTCGCGCGCCTCGTACATGCCGAAGAAGAACAGGCGGTCCTCCACCAGCGCACCGGAAGCGAACACATTCAGCGCGCTGCGGCTGTAGTCGTCGCGGCTGGCGGTGATGTAGCGGCTGCCGCTGCCGTCGTAGCGGTCGCGTGCCTGCGACTGCCACGCGCGCGGCTCGAACACCAGTTCGGCACCGGCCTTGAAATCGTTGCTGCCCGAGCGGGTCACCGCATTGATGACGCCGCCGGTGCTGCGCCCGAACTCCACCGAGTAGCCGCCCGTCTTGACCTGGAATTCCTGGTAGAACGAGAACGGCACCGACGAGAAGCCGACCCGGTTGTAGAAGTCGGTGACGTTCAGGCCATTGATGTAGACGGTGTTCTCGGCCACCGACGAACCGCCGAAGGAAATGCCCTGCCCGCCCAGCGACCCCTTGCCCTTCACCGCGCCCGGCGCGAGCAGCGCCACCGCGGTGATGTCACGGTCCACTGGCAGGCGCGACAGCTCCTCGCGGGTGATGTTGGTGGCCGACTCGGTGGACTTCACATCCACCATCGACACCACCTGCGGCGCCCGCACTTCGACCGTGCCCAGGGTACTGACCGCACCCAGCGGCACGTTCACCGTGGTCGCGCTGCCGAGACTGACCGTCACCTGGCCGACACGGCTGGCGCCTCCACCCGGCAGGCTCACCTCCATGTCATAGGTGCCGACGGGCAGCAGCGGAATGCGGTAGCTGCCGTTGGCTTCGGCCTGCACGGAGCGCACGAAGCCCGTTGCCGGGTTGCGTACGGTCACCGTGGCACCGGCCGGTACCTGGCCGGCATCGCTGACCAGCCGGCCGACCACTGAACCATCCTGTGCGAATGCGCTGGGCGCGATCACGCCCAGACACGCCCCGAGAGCGACGCACAACGCCGCCCGCTTGATGCTGTAAGCCTTCATCCCCTGCTCTCTCCTGCAAGAATTGAATGGTGTGGAATGCGATGTGTCGCGCTAGCGTTGCCTGGCTGGCAGTACCCGCCACTGGAAGTCGTAGCTCCATTGGTCGAAGTACAGGTTGCCGCCTGCCCACTCGGCCTCGCCGCGCTGCGAGTCGACCGTTTCCGAGCGGAAGTGCTGCTTGGCCGGCACGAGGGGCTGGCCGAAATCATCGTTGAAGGCGATGCGGTAGCCATCGAGGCCACCCAGGTAGAAGTTGCGCAGGGCCGGCACATCGCTGGCCAGTGCGCCGGTGGTCACGTCCATCGGCAGCCAGCCATACGGCGCCAGGTAGACCTGTCCCCAGTCATGCAGGTTGTTGTAGCCACTGCCATCGTCGGAGAACACCATGCCCGACTGCCAGCGCGCGGGAATGCCATTCAGGCGCAGCAGCGCGATCAGCAGCAGGGTCTGCTGCCCGCAATCGGAATGGCCGGAACGCAGCGCGTAATCGCTGATGTTGCTGAGCGTGGAATATTCGCGCGCACCGGCCCAGGGAATACGGTCGACCGCAGCAAACAGCTTGCGCACCACTTCATATGGGCGCGTCTCGCCCTGCAGCACCTGGTCGGAGAACAGCTTCAACGCAGGGGTGAAGCGCACATGCGGCAGCTGCTCGGCCAGATACGGCTTCAACGCCGTATCGGCCGGGGTCGGTTGCACCACGGCCGGGTCGATCGCGGTGTGCCGGGCGAAGATCGTGACCGCGTAGCGGATCTCGAAGCGGGTCGGCTGCCCGGCCACCGCTTTGGCCTCCAGATAGGCCGTGCGTTGCAAGGTGCTGGCCGGTGCCACCCGCGCCTTGCCTGGGCTGCTGCCCAGCCACTGCACCTGCTCCTGCTGGCCGGGGATCTCGCGTGGGTACGGAATCCAGGCACGCACGGTTTCGCCGGCCGGCACGGCATCGGCCTTCACCGTGAGCGATTGGGTGAATTCGATACGCTGCGGCAGCACCGACGCCCGGCCACTCTGTTCGGCCGCGGCGACCACGCGCGTGTGGTGCGCGTTGAGCACTTCGTTGGGCCCTGGAGGCGGCATCGGTGCATCCGCACGGCGGCGTGCGCGTGCTTCGTCGCTGAGCAGGAACAGGTTCGACGGTGCGCGCTTGAAGTACCAACGCTCGCCATCGATATCGAGATGCTCGATCAGGCCAAGCTGGTCCCAGCGCGCGAATTCCTCGTCGGTCAGGTCGGGAATCCAGCGGCGCACGGCAGACTTGGCGGCGGTTTCGTCGAGGGAAAGATCCAGGCGGATGCGGCGCATGCGCTCACGCTGGAACGCGCCTTCGGCAGCATCGCTCCCTGTCGCCAGCAACGCATCGGCGTCGCTGAAGCGGCCGCCGTCGATCAGGTCGATCACCTGCGCCTGGCGCGCACGCTGCTGGCTGCTGCGCCCGTCTGCCGCCTGCGTGACCGACACCCACAGCAGCAGCGCGGCACACAGGCCGGCAGCAGCAGGCAGACGCGGTTTGCGAATGGCAGGATCCACAGCGACACTTCCCCAGCGCGGGTGGTAACGGCTGTGTAACACGGGCCGGGATGCCGGTCAATAATTTATTCTTGCTTTCGATGCCGAAAGGAATAAATATTCCACAAGGCATTCGAGGAGGGTGTGCACCGCATGAGCCTGGCTTCCCGCGAACGGCACCGGCATTGGCCGCGCCGCTTGACCCTGGCCCTGTGCCTGCTGGCCGCACCGGCCTTTGCACAGGCCGCCCCGGCGCCCGATCCCGGCGCACCGCTGCCCTATGTGATCGGCCTGCACGAGGCCTACCTGACGCCGCAGTACTGGGCGGCGCGTCTGGACAACGCCGATGCGCCGATCCTGGATCGCGCGCAGATCGAGGCGCAGAACGCACGGATGCGGGCGCAGGACAGCCATATCCGCGACATCGCGGCGCTGCCAGCCCAGCTTGATGCGGCGACGGTGCGTGCCAGCATCACCGCGCTGTCGAGCTGGCCCACGCGCACCCTCTACAGCGACAAGGGCACGCCCATCGCGCCGGCCCTGCGCAGCGCGATCGAAGCCAACCTCGGCCTTGATGCGATTCCCGCCCAGGTGGCACCGGCCTACGGGCTGGTGGTGAAGCGTGCCGCACTGCGCACCTTCCCCACCCGCGAGCGCGTCTTCAGCACCGTCGGTGACACCGACATCGACCGCTTCCAGGAATCGGCACTGTTCCCCGGCGACAAGGTCGCCGCGGTCCACCGCAGTGCCGACGGACGCTGGCTGTTCGTGCACAGCGAGCGCTACAGCGCGTGGATCGAAGCCGACGCCATCGCCAGCGGCGACAAGGCCACGGTGCTCGGCTACGGCGCGAAGGGGCCCTACCGGATCATCACCGGTGCCACCGCGCAGACCGCCTACACCCCGGAAGAACCGCGTGTCTCGCGCCTGCAGCTGGACATGGGCGTGCGCCTGCCGGTGCTGGCCGACTGGCCCGCGTCAGAACCGGTGAACGGCCAGCAGGCGCACGCATCGTGGGTGGTGCAGCTGCCGGTACGCGAGACAGATGGTCGCCTGAAACTGGTACCGGCCCTGCTGCCGCGCTCGCAGGACACCGCCGCCGACTACCTGGCCCTGACCCCGCGCCTGTTGCTGCAGCAGGCCTTCAAGTTCCTCGGCGAGCGCTACGGTTGGGGCCACGACTACGACACCCGCGACTGCAGCGGTTTCGTCTCCGAGATCTACCGCAGCTTCGGCGTGCTGCTGCCACGCAATACCAGTGCACAGGCGGTCAGCCCGGCGCTGGATCGCCTGCCGTTCACCGGCAAGGACGGCAAGGCACTGCGCGACCGTGCCGTCACCGACCTGAAGGTCGGCGATCTGGTCTACATCCCCGGCCACGTGATGATGGCCATCGGCCACGTCGACGGCCGTACGTGGGTGATCCACGATACGGCGGGCGGCAGCTGGTTCGGTGCCGACGGCACGCGCGTGCAGGCCCATCTCAATGGTGTTTCGGTCACGCCGCTGGAGCCGATGATGGCCAGCGATACCGTCCGCTACATCGACCGCATCACCAACATCCAGCGCCTGCGGGCCAAGACTCCTGAATGAAGATCACCGCCATCGAACTGGGCATGCTGCGCGTGCCGTTGAAGACACCGTTCAAGACCGCCCTGCGCACGGTGGAAACCGTGGAAGACGTGGTCGTGCTGATCCGCACCGACACCGGCAACACCGGCTATGGTGAAGCCCCGGCCACCGCCGTGATCACCGGCGATACGCACGGCTCGATCATCGAAGCGATCCGCCACTTCATCGCCCCGCGCCTGATCGGCCAGGACGTGGTCAACCTCAACCACCTGTGCACGCTGGTGCAGACCGCGATGGAGCGCAACACCAGCGCCAAGGCGGCGGTGGAGATCGCGCTGTACGACCTGTGGGCGCAGCTGCACGGCGCCCCGCTGTACCAGATGCTCGGTGGTGGCGACCCGGTGATCACCACCGACATCACCATCAGCGTGGACTACATCGACAAGATGGTGGCCGACTCGCTGTCGGCAATCGAACGCGGCTTCGAGTCGCTGAAGATCAAGGTCGGCAAGGACATCGGCCTGGACATCGAACGGGTCAAGGCGATCCATGCCGCCGTGGAAGGCCGCGCCCTGCTGCGCCTGGACGCCAACCAGGGCTGGACCGCCAAGCAGGCGGTGCATGCGATGCGTACCTTGGAAGACGCCGGCGTGGTGCTTGAACTGCTGGAGCAGCCGGTGAAAGCGGCCGACATCAGCGGCCTGAAGTACGTCACCGACCGCGTCAACACGCCGGTGATGGCCGACGAAAGCGTGTTCAGCCCGAGCCAGGTGATGGACCTGATCCAGCAGCGTGCAGCCGACATCATCAACATCAAGCTGATGAAGACCGGCGGCCTGTCCAACGCGATCCGCATCGCCGACATTGCCGGCATCTACGGCGTGCCGTGCATGATCGGCTGCATGATCGAATCGAGCATCAGCGTGGCCGCCGCCGTGCACCTGGCCGTGGCCAAGAGCGATGTGATCACCAAGGTCGATCTGGACGGCCCCTCGCTGGGCCAGTTCGACCCGGTCAGCGGCGGCGTGCATTTCAACGAATCGGAGATCAGCATCGGCGACGTGCCGGGGCTGGGCATCACCGAAGTGCGCGGGCTGGAGATGCTGGGTTGATTTCTGCCTTGCGGCTGACGTTGCTTGCCACTGACGTTGGGTCGCGCGTTACTTTTCTTTTCGCGAAAAGAAAAGTAACCAAAAGAATCGCTCCGCCGGCCGCGAGCCGGTGCTACGCACCGGTTCCCTGCGCTCCTCGGCCCGTCGAGGGACGGCGCGGGAACTCGCTGCGCTCAGACACCCGCGCCTCTTCGCCCTCGCCGGACCTGCGGTGCTCGGCTCGCTACAAGGCGGACTCAACGTCCAATGCAACAGCTGCACCCAGTAGATCCACGTCACGCGTGGAAGCGCTTGTTTTTGCCCTACCCCGTAATCCCTTCGCGGCTGGCACGCGCGCGATGTGTCCAGGGTCGGGCGGGTGGGGCTTGCGGGGGTGTCCGCCGCATGGATGCGGCGGCCAAGCCTACACGGACGTACTTGCGGCGTCCCCCGCAATCCCCACCCGCCCGACCCACCCCATAATTCGCTTTATGCGGCCAACCGCAACGCCTTTGCAGACCCCCGGACACCCCGCATGCCGCCCCTGCTGAAGATCCGCACCGAGCGTGGGCAGATGTCGGCCATCGAGCGCCGCATCGCCGACTTCATCCTCGACAACGCCCACCTGCTGCGCGACTACTCCTCCCAGCAGCTGGCCAGCGCGCTCGGCATCAGCCAGTCCAGCGTGGTGAAGTTCAGCCAGAAGCTTGGCTTCAAGGGCTACCCGGATCTGAAGTACTCCATCGGCCAGGACGTGGCCCGCGCCGGTGCCGATCCGCAGCAGGCGCCCGACGAACCCGACAGCGGCGATGACTACCTGCGCCTGGGCGAGGCCCTGCGCCGCAGCAAGGCGCAGGCCGAGGAGGAAACACGCCAGGCCAATCCACGCGGGGAGATCGAGCGCATCGTGCAGCTGCTCGACGGTGCGCCCAAACTGTTCGTCTACGGCCTGGGTGACGACGGCCTGTTCGCCCGCGAGTTCGCCATGCGGCTGTCGCTGCTCGGACTGCTGGTGGTGCCGCATACCGATCCGATCCTGATGCTGGCCAACCTCTCGGCCGCACGCCCCGGCGATGCGCTGCTGATGTTCTCCGAGTTCGGCAACCTGCCCCAGCTTTCACAGTTGTCGCGGCAGTTCCAGGACATGGGTGGCAAGGTGATTTCCATCACCCGCCACACCGCCAACCCGCTGCGCGCGCATGCGGATGCGGCACTGGCGGTCTGCGCGCACGACCGCACGCCACAGGTCGCGCAGCTGCTGTACCGTAGCGCCATGCACGCCCTGCTCGATTTCCTGTTCGTGCTGCTCTGCCACACCAATCCGGATCGCCAGCAGCAGCTTGCGGTGAACCTGGAGCGGATCGACCACCTGCTGGATTCCTGATCGGAGCACCTGTTGATGAAATCGCTGGTCCGCCTCGCTACCGCTGCACTGCTGCTTGCTACGGCGGTGTCCGTTCACGCGGCGCCGCTGGATGGCGCGCGCCAGCTGATCGTGGTCACCAGCGAAGGCTGGGACAGCACCCAGGGGCAACTGCAGGCCTATGTGCGCGACGGCCAGGGCTGGCACCCGCATGGCCAGGCGTTCCCGGTGGCGCTTGGCCGCACCGGCAGCGCCTGGGGCCTGGGCCTGCATCCGGCACAGGCCGATGGCCCGCAGAAGCAGGAAGGCGATGGCCGCAGCCCGGCCGGCATATTCGCGCTCGGCAGTGCGTTCGGCTATGCCGTCACCCGCCGCGGCACTGCCATGCCCTACCAGCCGATGCTGGACAGCAGCTACTGCATGGACGTACCCGGTTCGCCGTTCTACAACCGCATCGTCGATGAAAAGAAGGTCGGCAATGCAGCGGTCAAGGGCTCCACCGAGCCGATGCGGCTGGACCTGCACAACAAGGGCGACGTGCGCTACCGGGAAGGCTTCGTCATCGCCCACAACCCGGACAACCAGCCCGGCAAGGGCAGCTGCATCTTCGCCCATCTGTGGCGCCAGCCCGGCGAGGCCACCGCCGGCTGCACGGCCATGCCGCAGGAACGCATGCAGGCACTGCTGGACTGGCTGCGGCCGCAGGACGCGCCGCGTTTCGTGCTCCTGCCGCGCGCGGAGTACAAGCGCCTGCAGGCGCAGTGGCAATTGCCCGCGCTGGCCGGAGACGTCCGTTGAGCACGCAGGACGAACCGCAGCTGCAACGCGCGGTCAGCCGCTGGCAGATCGTCGGCCTGTCGATCAACGATGTGATCGGCAGCGGCATCTACCTGCTGCCGGCCGCCACCGTCGCCCTGCTCGGCCCCTTCAGCCTGTGGGGCGTGGTCGCCGCTGGCATCGTCGTCGCGCTGCTGGTGCTGTGCTACGCGCAGGCCGCCAGCTACTTCGATGAACCCGGCGGCAGCTACCTGTATGCACGCGAGGCGTTCGGGCGCTTCGCCGGTTTCGAGATCGGCTGGATGATCTGGCTGACCCGCATCAGCTCGGCCGCTGCGCTCAGCAACGCGCTGGCCGACGCGGTTGCGCGTTTCTGGCCGTGGGCCGATGCCGGCCTGGGCCGCATCGCGGTGATCGTGGTATCGCTGGGCTTCCTCACCGGCATCAACATCATCGGCGTGCGCTCGGCCGCGCGTACCGGCGTGGTGCTGGTGATCGGCAAGATGCTGCCGCTGCTGCTGTTCGTGGCCATCGGTGCGTTCCACATCGACCCACAGCTGGCCTTCTCCGGCCAACGCCCGGACCCGCATGACCTGCAGCGCATGGGCGAAGCCGCCTTGCTGCTGCTTTACGCCTACGCGGGCTTCGAGAACATCCCGGCCGCCGCCGGCGAGTACCGCAATCCGCGCCGCGATATTCCGTTCGCCCTGATCACCATGATCATCACCGTCACCGTCATCTACGGCGCGGTGCAGGTGGTGGCGCAGGGAACGCTGGCCGGCCTGTCCAGTTCGGCCACCCCGCTGGCCGATGCCGCCGCCGGTTTCGGTGGCGAAGCACTGGCGCTGATCCTGACCGTCGGTGCCACCATCTCCATCCTCGGCACCAACAGCAACACGATGATGATGGGCCCACGCTTCCTGTTCGCACTGGCCCGCGATGGCTACGGCCCGAAGATCCTGGCCCAGGTGCATCCACGCTTCCACACCCCGGCCGCGTCGATCCTCTGCCAGGGCCTGATCGCGCTCGGCCTGGCCCTGTCCGGTTCGTTCGTGCAGCTGGCCCTGCTGTCGATGACGACGCGCCTGTTCGCCTACATCGGCACTGCCGCAGCAGTCCTGGTACTGGCCAAGCGCTACGCCGACCGCCCGGGCGCCTTGAAGCTGCCCGGCGGGCCGTTGATTCCGGTGCTGGCGCTGCTGCTGTGCCTGGCGCTGTTCGCCAGTGCCAGCTGGCAGAACATCGCTGCTGCGCTGGTGGCGTTCGCCATCGGCGCGGTGATCTACACGCTGCCGCGAAAAGATACCGACGCCGGATGACCGATAGCGCCGGGCCATGCCCGGCGGATTGATCTGGTGATCACGCTGCCGGACCGGGCCGTTAACCGCCACACAGGCACGATCGGGCTACGTCCACAACGGAGCCTTCCATGACCGAGTACCAGATCCCCGGCCGCGTACCGGACGACAGCACGCCGCGCGACGCGATCAGCAACTACTGGCGCGAACGCTACACGGCCGAGCCGTACTACGACGACCAGCTGTTCTTCGAGGACTACGAGCCGGCCTATCGCATCGGCCACGCCGCGCGTGCACAGGACATGATCCGCGCCTATGAACAGGTCGAGGCCGAGCTCGAATCACGCTGGGCCAACGAACGCGGCCGCAGCCGCCTGGACTGGGCGCAGGCACGCAATGCGGTGCGTCGTGGCTGGGAGGAGGCACAGCTGGCGGATCCGCGGCTGGCACGATAGCGCCAGGCTTCTGTAGAGCCGAGCCTACGCTCGGCTCTCGCACCTCGTCTGTAACGTCGAGCCACGCTCGACTGAGCCGAGCATGGCCCGGCTCTACATCGGATCGATCACTCCTGCTCCGGCAGCGGCGGTACGATCGCACTGCGCTTGCTCTCGCCGCCACCGGCGGCGATCAGATCGCGGGTGTTCTTCTGCACCGCCACCGCACCGAACAGCGACAGCGCGTACGCCATGCCATAGAAGCCCTTCTCGCTCGGCGCCAGCGTGGCATTCCACAGGCCGACCAGCAGCAGCATCAGCGCCGACAGCAGCGCGAACCAGCACAGCGCGTAGTACAGGCCACTGACCGGAATGCCTTCGACGCGGTCGCGCACGCTCTTCTGCAGCGACACCGCCGCGAACAGGCCGAACAGCAGCAGGGTCAGGTAGTAGCCCTTCTCGTTGAGCGCCATCGTGGCGTTGAACAGGCCGATCAGGTACGCCGCCGCCCCCAGCAGCAGGGCCACCCAGGAGGCGGCGATGAAGGCGGTGGACGGCTTGTGGGGCATGGCAGTGTTCATTGCAGGTCCTTGGCAGGCAGGCGGGCACGCTTTGCCCGGGCGTGCCCACCCTAGACGATCCCGCAGCGCTCGCACAGGGGGCGCAGGACCTTCGGGCCACGACGCTCACGGTGCCGGTGGTATACAAGGGACAGCCCGGCCATCCGCATCCCCGCACTGGAGATACCCATGACCCGCACGCCCCTGCTGCTCGCCCTCGGCCTTGTGCCGATCCTTGCCACCTCCGCCTGCAATGCTGCCGATCCGGCCGCCAACAGTGCGCAGACCGCCACGGCGGCCTCTGCCGCCACCGACCAGCGCCCGTTCAACGCCACCGAAGTCAGCCGCTTCGACCAGCCCTGGGCGATGACCTTCCTGCCCGACGGCAGCCTGCTGGTCACCGAAAAGCGCGGCAAGCTCCAGCACCTGGACCCGGCCAGCGGCCAGAAGCACGAGATCACCGGCGTTCCGAAGGTCGCCTATGCTGGCCAGGGTGGTTTCGGCGACATCATCCTGCACCCGGATTTCGCCCGGAATCATGTCGTTTACGTCAGCTATGCCGAGGAAGGCACGCTGGATACCCGCGGTGCCGCCGTAGCCCGGGCCACGCTGGCACTGGATGCCAACGGCGGTGGCCAGCTGAAGGACCTGAAGGTGATCTGGCGGCAGAGCCCCAAGGTCAGCGGTGAGGGTCACTACGGGCATCGCCTCGCCTTCGGCCCGGACGGCAAGCTGTGGATCAGCTCCAGCGAGCGCCAGAAGTTCGATCCGGCCCAGGACATGGGCAGCAACCTCGGCAAGATCATCCGCCTCAACGACGATGGCAGCCTGCCCGCCGACAATCCGTTCGCGTCGCAGGGCGGGGTGGCCGCACAGGTCTGGTCGCTGGGCCACCGCAACATCCTCGGCATGGCCTTCGATGCCAACGGCAAGCTGTGGGCGCACGAGATGGGCCCGGCCGGCGGCGACGAACTGAACCTGATCGTGCGTGGCGCCAACTACGGCTACCCGATCGTTTCCAACGGTGACCATTACGACGGCCGGCCGATTCCCGACCACGATACGCGCCCGGAATTCGCCGCGCCGAAGGTGACCTGGACGCCGGTGATCTCGCCGGCCGGCTTCGTGATCTACAGCGGCAGCCTGTTCCCGCAGTGGAAGGGCAGCGGCTTCATCGGTGGCCTGTCGTCCACCTCGCTGGTGCGCGTGGCCTTCGATGGCGACAGCGCGCGCGAAGCCGAGCGCTTCAACATGGGCGAGCGCATCCGCGAAGTGGAACAGGGCCCGGACGGCGCGCTGTGGCTGCTGGAAGACGGCAGCAAGGCGCGCCTGCTGAAGCTCACGCCGAAGACCTGAGGTAGTGCCGGCCGCCGGCCGGCACCCTGGATCCTTCCGGCATCCTGCGGTTGCCGGCCAGCGGCCGGCACTACCCTTGCCAAACGGCCCCGCACGCGGGGCGTCTGCATTCATTGGATGGTGATGACCTTCACCTCGGTCTTCGTGCAGGCCTGGTCCAGGCACTGGCCGCTCAACCACACCTGGCCGCTGCCGATCATCACGCCCTGCTGGTTGACGAACACCTTGCCGAAGTCCTGCGCGGACACCGCCTTGACCACCTCCGGCGTGATGATCTTCTCGTAGTTGCGCTGGAACTCTCCGGGGCCGGAGATCTTCTTTCCGCCGCTGATGTTCAAGGGGAATCGCACTTCCTCGACCACCGCAGCGCGATCACCGCCGACCACGGCGGCCTTGAACGCATTGAAGACCTTTTCGAACTGCGCGGCATCGCCGAGCAGCGACTCGATGCGCGCACGCGCATCCTCGGCGGCCGCCTCGGCTGCCGGTGCGGCAGGTGCAGCGGCGGCTTCGGCAGCCGGCGCCGCCGGTTCAGCCGCAGGCGTCGAAGCAGCACTGGCCTCCATCGGCGGCGGCGCATCCGCTGCAGGCTCGGCCGGCGGCGCCGGCTGCGAACAGGCCGCCAGCAGCAGGGCGGGAATCAGGTAGGCCATCCGGCGCATGCGCGCACTCCATCGAACAGGAGGCCCGATGGTAGCGCCGCCACAGTGAGGACCACAAAAAAGGGGACGGAGGGGATTAAGTCGTTTTGGCACAAACGACTTAATCCCCTCCGTCCCCTTTTTTCGATCAGGCCTTCAGCAGCTCGAACTGCACCGCTTCGCCGGCGGCCGACGAGGCACAGACCCACAGGTCGAACTGGCCCGGCTCGGCACGCAGCACGCCGTCGCGGCCGGTGAAGGCCAGTTGCTCGCGGGTCAAGGTGAACACCACTTCGGCTGACTCGCCCGGCTGCAGCGCCACCTTGCGGAAGTCCTTCAGTTCACGCACCGGACGCACGCGGCTGGCCACGCGATCATGGATGTACAGCTGCACCACTTCCTCGCCCGCCACGCGGCCGGTGTTGGTCAGCACGGTGGTGATGGTCAGGGTGTCGTCCCAGCCGAGCTGTGCCGTGCTCAGCTGCGGCACGCCGTAGGCGAAGGTGGTGTAGCCGATGCCATGGCCGAACGGGTACAGCGGTTCATTGGGAATCTCGCGCCAGCGCGCCTTGAACTCCGACATGGTCGGCAGTTCCGGACGGCCGGTGCGCGGGTGGTTGTAGAAGTACGGCTGCTGGCCGGACACCTGCGGGAAGCTGACCGGCAGGCGGCCGGACGGGCTGTAGTCGCCGAACAGTACATCGGCCACGGCATGGCCGGTCTGCGTGCCCAGGTACCAGGTCACCGCCACGGCCTGCGCATTGCGCACTGCGCCCTGCAATGCCAGCGCGCGGCCATTGCGCAGCAGCACCACCAGCGGTTTGCCGGTCATCGCCACGGCCTCGGCCAGCGCCTGCTGTGCCGGCGGCAGGGTGATCTCCACGCGCGACTGTGCTTCGCCGCTGTAGCGCTGCGGTTCGCCCAGCGCCAGCACCACCACGTCGGCACGCAGTGCGGCAGCCACAGCGGCTTCCGTGCCGCCCGGAATCGCGGCTTCCAGTTCGCAACCCGGCACGATTTCCAGCAGCGCTTCGTCGCCGATGGCGGCACGCACGCCGGTTTCCAGGTCCACGTAACGCTGCTTGTCGCCGAACAGCGTCCAGCAGCCTTCGATGTTCTCGCGGTCCTGCACGAACGGGCCGATCAGCGCGATCTTCTGCCCGGTCTTCTGCAGCGGCAGCACGTTGTCACGGTTGTTCAGCAGCACGATCGAACGCCGCGCGGCATCGCGCGACAGTTCGTCATGCGCGGCAATGTGCGAGGTATCCGCTTCGCGCGCCGGGTCCAGCGAACGGTACGGGTCGTCGAACAGGCCGATGGTCTCCTTCAGCCACAGGATGCGGCGCACGCCCTCATCCAGCACCGCCATCGGCACCTCGCCGCTCTCGACCAGGCCGGGCAGGTGCTCGGCATAGAAGCCGCTCTGCATGCTCAGGTCCAGGCCGGCGGTGAACGCCTTGGCCGTGGCATCGCGGTCATCGGCGGCGTAGCCGTGCGCGACCAGCTCCATGTCGGCGGTGTAGTCGGAGATCACCACGCCCGGGAACTTCCATTCGCCGCGCAGGATGTCGGTCAGCAGTTCGGCATTGGCGCTGGCCGGCACGCCATTGATGTCATTGAACGAGGACATCACGGTGATCGCGCCGGCCTCGAAGGCGGCCTTGAACGGCGGCAGGTGCACGTCGCGCAGGGTCTGCGGCGAGATGTCCACCATGTTGTATTCCATGCCGGCCATCACCGCGCCGTAGGCGGCGAAGTGCTTGGGCGTGGCCAGCAGCGAATCGGCCGCACGCAGGTCGCTGCCCTGGAAGCCACGCACGCGGGCGGCGGCGAACGCACAGCCCAGCACCACATCCTCGCCGGCACCTTCGGCGCCACGGCCCCAGCGCTGGTCGCGGGCGATGTCCACGGCCGGCGCATAGGTCCAGTGCAGGCCCGCGGCGGTGGCTTCGATCGCAGTGGCGCGCGCGGTGCGCTCGGCCAGGTCCGGCTCGAAGCTGGCGGCCTCGCCCAGCGGAATCGGGAACACGGTGCGCATGCCGTGGATGACGTCGGCCGCCAGGATCACCGGGATACCCAGGCGGCTCTCCTCGGTGGCGACCTGCTGGATGCGGCGGCCCAGTTCGGCGCCCACACCATTGAACAGCGAGCCGACCTTGCCCTCGCGCACCTGCTGCAGCACCTGGTCGGCATTGCGCACGTTGGCTTCCGGGTTCACGTCCGGGGCGAACGGGCGGACCATGTCCGCGAAGACACCCAGCTGGCCGACCTTTTCCTCGGCGGTCATCTGGGCAATGAGGGATTCGATGCGATCGGAGGCCACCGGCAGTCCTTGATGAAAACGTTTACAAGCCCGGCATTCTAGCGATCCCGAGCCGTTTGGCGAGAGGTTTCTTCATTCAGTTTCAGCCACCAGCGGGGTCCGTATGGCCCCGCCGGGGGCACCGCAGCTTACTCCGAGCCGGCCAACTGGCGCTGCCCGGCCATCAACATGGCGTCACTGGAGGCCTGGAATACCCGCAGGCCGAAGGCCGGCAGGATCGCCAGCAGGTGGTCGAAGATGTCCGACTGCACCGCCTCATACTCGGCCCAGGCAGTACTGCGGGTGAAGCAGTAGAGCTCCAGCGGCAGGCCCTCGGTGGTCGGCTGCAGCTGCCGTACCAGCAGGGTCATGTCGGTATGGATGCCCGGGTGGCTGCGCAGGTAGCGCTCCACATAGGCCCGGAACGTACCCAGGTTGGTCACGCGGCGGCTGTTGACCTCGGCCACGCCCTGCTCGCGCAGGCGCCCGTTCCACTGCCCCAGTTCCTGTTCCTTGTCGCGCAGGTAGTCGCGCAGCAGCGCGAACTCGCCGAGGAAGGCCAGGTCGCCCTCGTCCAGGAAGCCGACGCTGTGCTGGTCCAGGTACAGCGCGCGCTTGATCCGGCGCCCGCCGGCCTCCTGCATGCCGCGCCAGTTCTTGAACGACTCGGTCACCAGCTTCTTGGTGGGGATGGTGGTGATGGTCTTGTCGAAGTTCTGCACGGTGATGGTGTGCAGCGCGATGTCGATGACGTCGCCGTCGGCGTTCTGGCTGGGCATCTCGATCCAGTCGCCGATGCGCACGCGGCCATCGCCACTGATCTGCACGCTGGCCACCAGCGACAGGATGGTGTCCTGGAAGATCAGCATCAGCACCGCCGTGGCCGCGCCCAGGCCGGTGACCAGATAGCGCAGGTCGACGCCCGCCAGGGTAGCGACGATCGACAGGCCGGCGATCACGAAGAGGACGATCTTGGCGACCTGCAGGTAGCCCTTGATCGGCTTGTTGCGTGCCTCGGGGCGGCGCTCGTACAGATCGTTGGCCGCATCCAGCGCATGCGAGATGGCCAGCACCACGGTCAGGATCGCCCACGCCTGGCAGGCGCCGATGATGAAGCTGACCAGGCCCGGCGGCAGGTCCGGCACGATGCGGATGCCCGAGGCGATCACCTGGCTGGGCACCACGTTCGACAGGCGCGAGATCACCCGCATCAGGTGGCTGCCGCGGCCAGTGTCAGCGCCCGGAAGGCGGCTCAGCAGCCGCCGCAGCCCGCGCAGCAGGATGCGCTTGGTCACCCAGTTGGCCAGGCCAGCGGCGATCAGCAGCGCCGAGATCATCAACGCCAGGTAGGCGCCGGGATAGGGTTCCAGTGTGTTCTGCAGCCGTTCCAGCCACTGTACCGCCACCACCGCGTCCACCATCAGTTGTCTCCTGTCTGTTTCGTTGTTGCCAAGGTTGCCAGCCAGCGGCCGGCACTACCGGGGTTGTCGGCCAGCGGCCGGCACGACCGGGTCAGTCCCGCGTGCGTTCGATGATCACGCCCACCGCGCGCGCGCCGCGCACTGCGCCCGGCTTGCTCAGCTTCAGGCGCAGCCACTTCACGTCGAATTCGTCCAGCACGATCTGCGCGCAGCGCTCGGCCAGGGTCTCGACCAAGCCGAACTCCGACTCGCGCACGAACTGTTCCAGGCGCTTGCTCACCGCCTTGTAGTTCAAGGTGTGGGCGATGTCATCGGTGGCAGCGGGGCGACGGTTGTCGAAACCCATTTCCAGGTCGAACACCAGGTCCTGGCGGATCCGTCGTTCCCAATCGTAGATACCGATCAGGGCGTCGATCGTCAGCCCCTCGATGAAAACCTTGTCCATTGCGCTTACCGGCACGAATACAGGCGGCCATGGTAACGGCACGGCGGTGAGCCTGCCCGGAACGGGCGGTGGGCCACCGGCGTGGGGTGGCCCGGAAAAAACAAAGGGCCCCACTAGCAGGGCCCTTTGGTACTACCGTTTGTCCCCGGGGGGAGCTGAAATCCAGCCGCGAGTCCCGGTGGCGCAGGCACGCAGATTAGGCAAGGACCAGATCGCCGGTCAAGGCCAAATCCGACAGGACAGGTCAGGTATTCGTCCGAGGCAAAACGCAGAAAATCAGCCGCGCGGACAAGGACGTTCCCTGATGGTCGCCGCCGCCCACTCTCGCGAACATCGATTCCTCCTTCACCACCGCACATGACGATGGCTCCATACGATGTACTGCGGCGCGCGTTGTCAGCGGAGCGTCTGTCTACTTACGAGAGAATCGCATCGACCTGCAGCCCCGACGTCACAGCCGAATGCCTGTACCTGTGGAACATGCGGATGTGCAGTGCACTGATGATGCCGGTCCATCTGTGCGAAGTGGTCACCCGCAACGCTGCTGCAGCTGCGCTCGCCAGGCAGCATGGCCCGCGTTGGCCCTGGAATGGTGCCTTCCGACGGAGGCTGCCAACCTCATCCAGTACTTCTCCGCGCACGGTACTGGAACAACTTGCCAGCCGCGTAACCGATACACCTGGGATCGTCGCCAACCTGCCGATGGTGTTCTGGCAGCAGCTCTTTACCTGTCGCTTCGACTCCACACTTTGGATACCCGCACTCAGCAGGGTTCTGCAGCATGCTCCCTCTGCTCATCCCAGTGCCGTCAGGAAAGCCATCCATGCGGATATCGGACGCATCCGCCACCTGCGCAACCGCATCGCCCACCACGAGCCGGTCCTGGAACGTGACATCGGCGCCGACCTGGCCGCGATCGGGCGGCTGATCCATGCCCGCTGCCCACATACGCTGGGCTGGCTGCAGCGCCATGAGCGGGCGACAACCGTGCTGGCGGCGTCGCCGTTGGCAGTGCATCGGTAATGCGTCCGCCGGGCATGGCCCGGCGCCACCGGCTCAGACCGCCGGCAGGGTCGCCATGTCCCAGCGCGGTGTCACATCCACCTTCGGCGGGCTGTGCTGGCCGGCCTGCAGGCGCAGCGCGCCGGCGAAGGCGATCATCCCCCCGTTGTCGGTGCACAGTGCCGGCCGCGGGAAGCAGGCACGGCCGCCGAGGCGCTCGGCCATCTGCTGCAGGCGGGCGCGCAGGCGCGTGTTGGCGCCGACGCCGCCGGCCACCACGATCACGTTGGTCCCGGCCGCTTCCAGTGCGCGCTCGCACTTGATCGACAGGGTCTCGACCACCGCATCCTCAAAGCCGCGGGCGATATCGGCGCGGGTCTGCTCGCTCTGGTCACTGTCGCGCCAGGCCATCAGGACCTGGGTCTTCAGGCCGGAGAAGCTGAAATCCAGCCCAGGGCGGTCGGTCATCGGCCGCGCGAAGCGGTACGCGCCCGGCGTGCCCTGCTCGGCCAGCCTGGCCAGCTGCGGGCCGCCCGGGTACGGCAGGCCCATCAGCTTGGCGGTCTTGTCGAAGGCCTCGCCGGCCGCGTCGTCCAGGGTCTCGCCCAGCAGGCGGTACTGGCCGATCGCATCCACCGCCACCAGCTGGGTGTGGCCACCGGACACCAGCAGCGCCACGAACGGCGCTTCCGGCGGGTCGTCTTCCATCAGCGGGGCCAGCAGGTGGCCTTCCATATGGTGTACGCCCACGGCCGGCACCTCCAGCGCCCAGGCCAGCGAACGCGCCACGCCAGCGCCCACCAGCAGCGCGCCGACCAGGCCGGGACCGGCGGTGTAGGCCACGCCATCGATATCGCCCACGCCCAGGCCGGCGTCGGCCAGGGTCTGGCGTACCAGTGGCAGCAGCTTGCGGACATGGTCGCGGCTGGCCAGCTCGGGCACCACACCACCGTATTCGGCGTGCAGGGCGATCTGGCTGTAGACCGCATGGGCGCGCAGGGCCGCGCTGCCGGCCAGGTCGGTGTCATACACCGCCACGCCGGTCTCATCACAGGAAGATTCGATGCCAAGGACTCGCATGCCTGCTATTATGACGCCCCTGCCGCCCCCTCGGGGGACGTGCAGATCTCACTGCTTTCGAACCCCCGGCCCGTATTCAGGGTTGGCCGCTTGCAGTTTGTCGTTTCGCCGCTATAATGTGCGGCTCGCCGGGCGTGACCCGGTTCTACTGTGTCCCGGAGATTCCATGCCCAGCGTCAAAGTCCGCGAGAACGAGCCCTTCGAGTTTGCTCTTCGCCGCTTCAAGCGCACTTGCGAAAAGGCCGGTGTGCTGGCCGAAACCCGCAAGCGCGAGTTCTACGAAAAGCCGACCCAGGAGCGCAAGCGCAAGGCCGCCGCTGCTGTGAAGCGTCAGCTGCGCCGCTCGTCGCGCGACGTCACCAAGCGTCAGCGCCTGTACTGATCGGACGCATCTTCATTGCGGCGGGCCTGCCTGTCGCGATGGAGCCGAAGCCGGCACGCGCGAGCGTCGCCGGCTTTTTGCGTTTCCGGGTTCGGGCAGCCGCCCCGCCCCACCTACCACCACGAGGTTCCTCATGAGCATGAAGCAGCAGCTCACCGAAGACATGAAGGCCGCCATGAAGGCGGGCGAGAAGCACAAGCTGGGCGTGATCCGCCTGATCAACGCTGCCATCAAGCAGCGCGAAGTCGACGAGCGCATCGAGCTGGACGACACCGCCGTGATCGCCGTGCTCGACAAGATGGTCAAGCAGCGCAAGGACTCGGTCAGCCAGTACGAAGCCGCCAACCGCGAAGACCTGGCCGAGATCGAGCGCGCCGAGATCGTGGTCATCGAAGCCTACCTGCCGGCCAAGATGGGCGAGGCCGAGATCGTGGCCGCCATCCAGGCCGCCATCGCCGAGACCGGTGCCGCCGGCCCGGCCGACATGGGCAAGCTGATGGGCGCGCTGAAGCCCAAGCTCGCCGGCCAGGCCGACATGGGCCTGGTCTCCAAGCTGGTCAAGCAGCTGCTGGCGTAATCCAGCACCTGGGGTCGGATCCCTTCCGCAGCGCGGAAGGGCTCTGACCCCATTGATGCACCCGCTTCACCGCACCTTCGTCGGTCGCCTGCTACAACCGCACACATGGTTGAACCCGAGCCCAACGTTCCCGTGTCCCTGCACAAGTACCTCAAGCGCCTGCAGGACAGCTTTCCGATGGCGGTGGCCAAGCGCTTCATCGACGTCGACGTGCTGACCCAGGCAGCTTCCGTCTCCTTCTACGCCCTGCTGTCGATGGCACCGTTGCTGGTGCTGCTGCTGTGGCTGACCGCCTCGCTGTACCCACCGGCCCAGCAGGCGCTGATCGACCAGATCAGCTCGGTGGCCGGCAGCAGCGCGGCTACCGTGGCCGAAACCGTTCTGAAGAACGCCGACAACCAGCCGGATGTCGGCTCGCTGGCGGGTGTGTGGAGCACGCTGCTGCTGTTCGTCGGCGCCACCGCCGTGTTCGCCCAACTGCAGAACGCACTGAACCTGATCTTCCGCACCAGCGGCGAGCGTCTGGAAGGCCTCAAGGCCTGGCTGCGCAAGCGCGTGTTCTCGTTCGGCGTGGTGCTGGCCCTGGGCTTCCTGCTGATCCTGTCGATGACGGCCACCACGGTGCTGCAGGTGGCCTTCGCCCAGCTGCCCTCGATCCTGCCCGCGCTGGGGTACGTCACGAGCCTGCTGCTTTACGCAGTCGGCTTCGCCTTCATGTACCACTACCTGCCCGACCGCCGCGTGGCCTGGCGGCAGGCCTTCATCGGCGGCGTCATCACCTCGGCACTGTTCGCACTGGGCCGCTACGGCATCGGCGTCTACATCGCCACCGTGGCCCCCGGCAGTGCCTACGGCTCGATGGGTGCGCTGGTGATCTCGCTGGTCTGGATCTACTACGCCACCGTCGTGTTCTTCGTTGGCGCATTGATGACGGCGGTGATCGATGAGCGCCTGCGCGCGCGTCATCACCTGGCCGCAGCCGGCATTGATCCGGCAACCGCCAGCCAGGTGCCCGACAGGGGGTAAACTAGGCCGACCGCCCCCGGTTCCGTCGCGTGGTCCTGCACCGCGCCCTGCCCTGTTGCCCATGGCCCGTATCCCCGACGCTTTCATCGACGACCTGCTCGCCCGCACCGACATCGTCGAGGTGGTGGGCAGCCGCGTGCCGTTGAAGCGCCAGGGCAAGGAGTACGCCGCGCGCTGCCCGTTCCATGACGAGCGCTCGGCGTCGTTCACGGTCTCGCCCACCAAGCAGTTCTATCACTGCTTCGGCTGTGGCGCGCACGGCACCGCGATCAGCTTCCTGATGAACTACGACCGCCTCGAGTTCCTCGACGCGGTGGATGAACTGGCCAAGCGCGCCGGCATGGAAGTGCCGCGCAACGAGAATCCGCGCAGCCCGCAGCAGCAGGACGACAGCCGCGAGCTGTACTCGGCGCTGGACGCGGCGACCAAGTTCTTCCAGAAGAACCTGGAGGGCAGCGAGAAGGCCCGCAGCTACCTGGATGGGCGTGGCGTGGACGAAGAGAACCGCGCGCGCTTCCAGATCGGCTACGCGCCGGATGGCTACAGCGGCCTGCGCGACGCGCTGGGCAAGGACGAGCGGCGCATGAAGCTGCTCGACCGCGCCGGCCTGTTCTCCAAGAACGACCGCGGCCACGTCTACGACAAGTTCCGCGACCGGGTGATGTTCCCGATCTTCGACCGCCGTGGCCGGGTGATCGCCTTCGGCGGCCGCGTGTTCGAGAAGGACGACGGCCCCAAGTACCTCAACTCGCCCGAGACCGCGCTGTTCCACAAGGGCCGCGAACTGTACGGCCTGTGGCAGGTGCGCCAGGCCAACCAGAAGATCGAGCGGCTGATCGTGGTCGAGGGCTACATGGACGTGGTCTCGCTGTTCCAGTTCGGCGTCACCCAGGCGGTGGCAACCCTGGGTACCGCGACCACGCCGGACCATGCCGAGCTGCTGTTCCGCAACGCACCGGACGTGTTCTTCTGCTTCGACGGCGACGCCGCCGGCCGCCGCGCCGGCTGGAAGGCGCTGGAATCGGTGCTGCCGCGCATGAAGGATGGCCGCCAGGCGTTCTTCCTGTTCCTGCCCGATGGCGAGGACCCGGACACCATCGTGCGCAAGGAAGGCGCCGAGGCCTTCAACGAACGCCTGAAGCAGGCCACGCCGCTGTCGCAGTTCTTCTTCGATGAACTGACCCGCGAGATCAACCTGGGCACGCTGGACGGCAAGGCGCGCCTGGCAGAACGCGCCAAGCCGATGCTGGCGCAGATTCCCGACGGCGCCTTTGGCGACCTGATGAAGCAGCAGCTGGCGCAGCTGACCGGCCTGGGCGGTACTGCCCAGGCCACGCGCGCGCCGATGCCGCAACGCCAGCCGCAGCGGACGATCCAGCCCGTGGCCAAGCGCAGCCTGGTGCGCGGCGCGATCGCCGTATTGCTGCAGCAGCCGTCGCTGGCGCTGACGCTGGGCGGCAAGCACCACTTCCAAGGCCTGCGCCTGCCCGGCGTGGAACTGCTGCTGGAGCTGCTGGGGCTGGTCGAACAGCGCCCGGACATCAGTACCGGCGCCCTGCTGGAACACTTCGACGGGCGCGAGGAACAGGCCTCGCTGCATACCCTGGCCGCACAGACGCTGCCCGGCACCGAGGCCAGCTGGACCCAGGAACTGCACGACGCAGTGGCACAGCTGGAGAAACAGCTGCTGGTGCAACGTCTGGAGGAGTTGTTGGCAAAGCAGCGCCAGCAGGGCCTGGACGATACTGACAAGTACGAACTGCGCGAGCTGCTGAAGGCGCGCGCCGGACTGCGCCTGTAGCGGCAGAACGTTTTCACGGAGAAGACCATGCTGCTGCGCCTGACCTGCCTGCTGTTGTTGTCGCTCTGCCTGTCACTGACGGCCCTGGCCGAAGACGCGCCCCTCAACGAAGTCCGCCCCGGCCTGTATGCCGGCGGCCAGCCCAGCGCCGCACAGCTGCAGGCCTTGGCTGCACAGGGCGTGCGCACTGTGATCGACCTGCGCCAGCCCGGCGAGGACCGGGGCTTCGATGAAACCCGCCTCGCCGAATCATTGGGCCTGCGCTACGTGCGCATTCCGGTGGCCGGCGCCGATGGCCTGGATACGGCCAACGTGCGCGCCGTGCACCTGGCCCTGCAGCAGAGCCAGGGGCCGGTGCTGCTGCACTGTGCGTCCGGCAACCGCGCCGGCGCCGTGCTCGGCCTGGTCAATGCACGGTACGAACATGCCAGCCCCGAACAGGCCCTTCAGCTGGGCCAGCGTGCTGGCCTGAAGTCGCTGGAAGCCGCCACCCGCCAACGCCTGGCAACGCCGGTCACCTCGCCCTGAACCCTCCGCACCAAGGACCCTGCCCACCATGACCCGCTGGTGGTCGCGCCTGCGACCGGACAACTTCACCCTCGCCCTGCTGTGCACCGTCGGCCTGGCCTCGCTGCTGCCGATGAAGGGCGCCGCCGCCATCGTCCTCGACGATGTCACCACCGTCGCCATCGCCGCGCTGTTCTTCCTGCATGGCGCGCGCCTGCCGCGCGAGTCGATCATCGGCGGCATGCTGCACTGGCGGCTGCACCTGACCATCCTGGCATGCACCTTCATCCTGTTCCCGCTGCTGGGGCTGATGTTCAAGCCACTGTCGGGCTGGCTGCTGACCCCGGAGCTGTACCTGGGCGTGCTGTTCCTGTGCACCCTGCCCTCCACCGTGCAGTCGTCCATCGCGTTCACTTCGATGGCGCATGGCAACGTGCCCGCAGCGGTGTGCAGCGCTTCGCTGTCGAGCATCCTCGGCGTGTTCCTGACCCCGCTGCTGCTGACCGCGCTGGCCGGCACCTCGGGCGGCATCCATGATCCGCTGCATGCGATCGGCGGCATCATGCTGCAGCTGCTGGTGCCGTTCGTGGCCGGCCACCTGCTGCGGCCGTGGATTGCCGGCTGGGTGGAACGCCAGCGCGCGCTGCTGCGCTACACCGACCAGGCCACCATCCTGCTGGTGGTGTACTCGGCGTTCGGCGAAGCGGTGACCGAAGGCCTGTGGAGCAAGACCCCGCTGCTGTCGCTGCTGGCTGTGGCCATCGTGGCCGCTGTGCTGCTGGGCATCGCCATGCCGCTGATCACCTTCATCGCCCGTCGCCTGCGCTTCAACCGCGAGGACGAGATCGCCATCGTGTTCTGCGGCTCGAAGAAGAGCCTGGCCACCGGCGTGCCGATCGCCAAGGTGCTGTTCGCCGGCGGCAGCCTGGGCGCCATCGTGCTGCCGGTGATGATCTACCACCAGATCCAGCTGATCGTCTGCGGCGTGATCGCGCAGCGGTATGCGCGGCGCAAGCCCTGACAGGGCGCGCGGGTTGTTCCGGGTAGACCATCCACGCATGGCGTGGATCTACTCCATACCACGGATGGCGTGAACCACAGTAGATCCACGCCATGCGTGGATGGGTTGCCTGACGCTACGGATCCACGAGCGTGCCGACGCTCAGCTCCGGCATCCACACCCACAGGTCGTACGCCCGTTCCGCATGGGTATCGCCCCGCAGCCGCGGGGCCACCTGCTCTGGAAGTGGCCGCGCCATGCAACGGTCCGCGCACGCCCACGCCTGGCCACGCAGCGCACCCAACCGCACGCTGTAGATATCCAGGTCCCGCAGCTGGGAGGCCATCGGCCGCCTCTGCATTTCCGGCGGCATACCTTCCGGCCGCCGCAGCATGGCGTGGACATTGCCAGTCAGCACCAGCATGCGTGCATTGTCTGGCAACCCTCGATAGAGCCGTCGCAATTCGGCTGCCATGAAGTCATCGCGCGCCTGGTTGCCGCCACTGCTGGCATTGACGTCATAGCCAACCACTTCGATCACGCGCCCCTGCGCCTTCAGCACACGCAGGCCTTCGATCATCGCCAGCATGTCGCGGCTGCGGCGACCATCATGCTGGTCATCGCGCACGGTCCAGAACGCGCGGCCGCGCAGGTGCCGGCGCGCCGCGGCCCCGCCATCGGATTCCAGATAGTCGCGCAGCACAGGGTTCTCGGCGCGTGGCAGTTCCAGCGCCAGCAGGACCGGCGCGCCATTGCGGCTGTAGTCGTCCACCAGCTGCCGCACCAGCAGTGGCGTCTCGCGTGTGCCGTGGAATTCGCCCAGCACCAGCATGCGATGGCCAGCGGCGTATTGGCGGATCTGCGCGGTAGTGTCGTCGGCATGCGCGGTCACGGCCATGCCCAGCGCCAGCATCAGCGCGGTGGTCCAACGGAAGAACGAATGCATCCCTGCTGCTTCCTTTCCCTGGGGTCAGGAACAGCAATGGCGACGCCGAGACGGCGGTTCAAGGTGATCCACGTCATGCGAGGATGTCCGCGCGATCAGGTGGGGTCAGAGCCCCTTCGGGGATCCGACCCCGAGGTCACAGCCAGGGCAGGATCCAGTGGTCCACCAGCAGGAAGGCAAACAGCGCCATCAGGTAGACGATGGAGTAATAGAACATCTTCATCGAGAACAGCTCATCCGGCGGGTCGAGCATGCGCCAGGCGTACCAGAGGAACACGGCGTTGAGCACGATCGCGCCGCCCAGGTAGAACGCACCACTCATGCCCACCAGGTATGGCAACAGGCAGACCAGCGCCAGCACCACCGAATACACCATGATCTGCTTGCGGGTGTGCGCCACGCCGTGGGTCACCGGCAGCATCGGGATCTCCGCCTTGGCGTAATCCTCGCGGCGGAAGATCGCCAGCGCCCAGAAGTGCGGCGGGGTCCAGATGAAGATGATCAGCACCAGCAGCGACGAGTACGCCCAGTCCGACGAACCCTGCATGCCGGTCACTGCGGCCCAGCCCAGCATCGGCGGCATCGCGCCGGCCAGGCCACCGATGACGATGTTCTGCGAGGTCGCACGCTTGAGGTACACGGTGTAGATCACCGCGTAGCCGATCAGCGAGGCGAAGGTCAGCACTGCGGTGATCAGGTTCACCCACAGCACCAGGAGGGTCATCGACAGCACGATCAGCACGCCGGCGAACACCAGCACCTGCCACGGCTTGACCTTGCCCACCACCAGCGGGCGCCACGAGGTGCGCGCCATCTGCGCATCGATGTGCGCGTCCAGCAGCTGGTTGATGGCGGCCGCGGCCGAGGCCGCCAGCCAGATGCCGAGGAAGCCGAGCAGGCCGGCGCGCACCTGCTCCCAGCTCGGCACGCCGGGGATGGCCAGGACCATGCCGACCAGGGCGGTGAAGACGATCAGGGCGACGACCTTGGGCTTGGTCAGGTCCCAGTACTGGCGGTAATTGGAAAACATGGAATCAGTCCGGGGCACGCAGGCGGGCCAGCAGGCTGACCAGTACGAACAACAGGGCAACGGCCACGCCGTTGTGGGCCACCGCCACTTCCAGCGGCAGCGCCAGCTTCACGTTGAGGATGCCGAGGGTGACCTGCAGCACCAGCAGCGCGATCAGCGCGCTGGCCCAGCCACGCATGCTCGGCAACCGGAACAGGCGCACGCCCAGCCACAGCAGGTAGACGGCCACCACCACCGCGAACAGGCGGTGCGCCATCTGGATGGCGATGCGCGAAGCGCCATCCAGCACACCGCCTTCGTAATCCACGCCGATGCCGCGCCACAGGGTGAAGCCTTCGACGAAGTTGTGCTGCGGCCACCACTGGTTGGCGCAGCGCGGGAAGTTGTCCAGCGAGGCGCTGCCACCGCCGCAGGCGAGTGCGGCGTAGTTGGCGCTGACCCAACCACCCAGCGCGATCTGGGTAACCAGCACTGCCACGCCGATGCGCATCAGCCACTTCAGCTTCGGCGCTTCGGCCAGGGTGATCGGCATGTGCGTCGCGCGCCAGGCCATCCACACCAGCAGGCCGAACATCAGCATGCCACCCAGCAGATGGCCCATCACCACGATGGGTTTGAGCAGCAGGGTCACCGTCCACATGCCCAGCAGGGCCTGGAAGATCACCACCGCCAAGGTCAGCAGCGCCGCACGTGCGAGATCGATGTTGCTCCAGCGCAGCGCGGCGATCAGCAGGATCGCCTCGCCGATCAGGGCCAGCGCGCTGGCCGTTCCATGCCAGCCCATCATGTACAGCGGTATGCCGGCGGCCACCAGCACGCAGGCGGTCACCACCGCCGTGCTTCCGAATCGCCGCTTGCGCGTGGCCAGCAGCGCCAGGGTCAGGATCTCGATGCCCAGCGCGCCGGCCAGGAAGCGATGCACCTGTTCTCGCCAGGCCTTGTGGGTCTCCAGCGGGCGGATCTCCGCCGCCGGGTGGCCGATGGTCTCTTCCACGTGCTGCGGCCAGGTGGCCTGGCCATAGCAGGTCGGCCAGTCCGGGCAGCTCAGGCCGGCATCGGACAGGCGCACGAAGGCGCCGAACATGATCGTGCTCGCGGTCATGATCATGGCGAACCACGCCAGGCGGTGGAAATTGCGGTGCAGCGCCGGACGCGCGGAAAGGCTCATCAAACGGGACTCACTTCAGTTTCAGCAACGTGGCCATGTCCTTGCGCAGGCCACCGAGGTCGGAACCCGGGGCATGGCGCATGATCACGAAGCCGTTCGGATCGATCACGTAGACCGGCAGTCCCGCCGGATCATCGACGCCCGGCAACGCCGCGCGCAGGGCTGGCGACGGAGCCAGCGGCCGCAGCGCGGGCAGCGAGGCGATCGACGCCGGTGGCGTACCCAGCCACAGGATCTCGACATTATCGGCGTTATGGCCGAACAGCTGCCACACCTTGCCCAGTCCCTGCGACAAAGTGACGCACTGCGCGTCGCAGGCACCGGCCGGGGCCACCAGCAGGCGCCAGGTACGGGCCTCGGGGTTCCAGGGGTAGGACTGGCCGCTGGCCAGGGTCGGCGCCTGCTGGCGCAGGTCCACCGGCGGCTTCAGCAGCTGGCCGGCATTGCGGTGCCCGGTCGGCTGCCAGCCGGAGAAGCGCAGCACGGCGGCCAGTGCCATCGCCCCGAAGAACACGGCAAACAGCAGCACCAGGGTCCGGCGGCCGGAACCGCGCGCCTGCGGGGACGTAGCAGTGTTCATGCGGGGCATTTTCTCATGGTTGGGTAGGGGATGCCGGTAGTGCCGGCCGCTGGCCGGCATCCAGGATTGCGGGGGTTGCCGGCCAGCGGCCGGCACTACCGGGTAATCACGCGCCTCCGCCGCCGCTCCAGCACCACGGCCACCACCAGCACGGTCAGGGCCAGCCCGAACCACTGCACGGCGTAGCCCAGGTGGCGCTGAGGCGGCAGCGTGTTCGGCAGCAGGTCCAGATCGCGCTCGTCGCCAAAGGGCAGCGCCGGGTCCAGCCTCAGCACGCGGTCGGGTAGCGCCTGCAGCCCCAGCGCGCGCGCCAGCCCGTCGTCCGGCAACCGGCTGGCCAGCCAGCGCCCGGCCTCACCGGTAGCAGAGAACGCCGGGCCCAGTAGCAGTCCCGCCGACGGTGGCGGCGCGAGCAGCCCGCGCACGGCCACCGGCGAAGGCGGCGAAGGCACCTGCGGAAGCGTGCGATCCGGCGGCAGCGCACGCCAACCGAGGTCGACCAGCAGCACGCTGCCGTCGTCACTGCGGAAGGGGCGATAGATCTTCACGCCGGCGCGGCCATGCCGGATCTGGTTGTCCAGCAGTACCACGCCGGGCAGGAAGCGACCGTGGTCGGCCACGCCGTGCAACGCGCCGGGCGCCGCCAGGGCCTGCGACAGCGGCAACGCCTGTGCCACGGCTGGACCCTGTGCATCCAACATTGCCTGTTTGGCATGCATGCGCTGCAGCTGCCACAGCCCCAATGCGGTGAATCCGGCCATCGCCAGCACGGCCAGCAACCATCCGAACACGCGCGTGTGCTGGCGCATCATGACAAGTCCGCGCAAACGCGGTCAGATAGGCACATCCACCCTGCCCTCGAGCCGCGCATGAGTGATTCGCTGAAGACCCTGCTGGTAATCGCGTTTCTGATCGTCATCGTCTGGAATCTGGGCGCCGGCCTGTACTACCTGCTGGTCGACCGCGGCCAGACCAAGCGCACGGTCAATGCACTGACGCGCCGCATCGCGGTGTCGGTAGCGTTGATCCTGCTGGTGATCGTGAGCATCTACATGGGCTGGATCAAACCACACGGCATCGGCGGCTGAGACCACCGATGCGCGCCTGATCAAAGCACGTAGACGAACAGGAACAGCATCAGCCACACCACGTCGACGAAGTGCCAGTACCACGCGGCGGCTTCGAAACCGAAATGGTTGTCGCGGGTGAAGTGTCCCTTGGCCGAACGCAGCCACATCACGATCAGCATGATCGTGCCCAGCAGCACGTGCGCGCCGTGGAAGCCGGTCAGCATGAAGAACGTCGACCCGTAGATGCCGGAGCCGAGCGTCAGGTTCAGTTCCTTGTAGGCATGGATGTACTCCTCTGCCTGCAGGGTCAGGAAGCCCAGGCCGAGCACCACGGTCAGGCCCAGCCAGATCAGCAGCTGGCGGCGGTTGCCGGCCTTCAGTGCGTGGTGGGCGATGGTCAGGGTCACGCCGGAGGTCAACAGGATCAGCGTATTGATCAGTGGCAGGCCCCAGGCCGGGATGGTCTGGAACGCGCCACCGATCGCCGCCGGGCCATTGGTCGGCCATCCGGCGGAATAGCCCTGCCAGAGCAGCTCGTTGGTCATGACCCCACGGCCTTCGCCACTGAGCCACGACAGGCCCAGGTTGCGGGTGTAGAACAGCGCGCCGAAGAACGCGCCGAAGAACATCACCTCGGAGAAGATGAACCAGATCATCCCCATCCGGAATGATCCGTCGACCTGGTGGTTGTAGTTGCCGGCCTGCGATTCGCGCACCACGTCGCTGAACCACCAGAACAGGGTCAGCACCAGCATCGCGATGCCGATGTAGAACGTCCAGCGTCCCCAGCTGGCATCGTTGAGCCAGCTGGCCACGCCCACCATGGTCACCATCATGGCGATGGAACCCACGAACGGCCATTTGCTCTGGGCCGGGACGAAGTACACGTTGGCGTCGGTCGGTGTCTGGGCCATGTCGGTATCCGGGTCAGGGTGCGGCGTGCGCGCCGTCCGAGGTGGCGGCCGGAGCCAGCCGATCGGACAGCGCGTCGTTGCGGTAGAAGGTGTAGGACAAGGTGATCGTCCTGATCTCCGGCGGCAGGTCCGGATCGACGATGAAGCGCACCGGCATGTCGCGCTTCTCGCCGGCCTGCAGCGTCTGCGCGGTGAAACAGAAGCACTCGGTCTTGCTGAAGAAGCCCGACGCACGCGCCGGTGCCACCGAAGGCACCGCGCTGCCGACCACGGCAGCTGCGCTGTCGTTGCGGGCAAAGTACAGCGCCTCGTTGAGCTCGCCGGGCACCACGTCCATGGTCAGCTGCTCAGGATGGAACGACCACGGCAGTCGCGAATTGACGCCGCCATCGAACTCCACCCGCACGGTGCGCTTGCCGGCCGCGGCACCTGCGCTGGCTTCGCCACCGGGACCGCGTTCCAGGCGCACGCCGAACACCTTCTCGCAGGCGATGCGGTACAGCGGCACCAGCGAGAACGTCAGCAGGAACACCGCCACCGCCACGCCGATCAGGCGCGGCAGCCCGGCACTGCGTGACGGTGTGCTGGCCGGTGCCTCGCTCATCGGCCGATCACCCCGCTGAGGATGAAGCCGACGTAGACCAGCACAGCGATGGCGCCGACCCACACCGCCGTGCGCTTCGCACGCTGGCGCTGCTGCTCGATGCTTCCGTCCTGGTAGAGCCGACCGCTGGTCGGCTGCTTCTCATCCGCCGAGCGTGGCTCGGCTCTACAGGTCTGCAGCGGGCTCTCGTTATGCATGCCCCACCTCAATGCGTGATGTCGTCATGCGCCAGATCCCCCGGGCGGATGGTCGGCGGGGTGGTGAAGGTGTGCGCCGGTGCCGGCGACGGCAGCGTCCACTCCAGGCCACGCGCGCCTTCCCAGCTTCGCGCTTCGGCCTTCTCGCCGTTGCGCAGCGAGGACAGCAGGATCGCGGCCATCATGAACGGGGTGACGAACATGCCGAACGCACCGATCGAGCTGATCAGGTTCCAGTCGGCAAACGCCACGCTGTAATCGGGAATGCGGCGCGGCATGCCGGCTAGGCCGAGGAAGTGCTGCGGGAAGAACAGCAGGTTGACGAACACGATCGACCACCAGAAGTGCACCTTGGCCCACTTCTCGCTGTACATGCGCCCGGTCCACTTCGGCCACCAGTAGTACACCGCGGCGATCAGCGCGAACACCGCACCGGTCACCAGCACGTAGTGGAAGTGCGCGACCACGAAGTAGGTGTCGTGGTACTGGAAGTCGGCGGCCACGATGGCCAGCATCAGGCCGGAGAAGCCACCGATGGTGAACAGGATGACGAAGGCCACCGACCACAGCATCGGTGCCTCGAACGTCAGCGAGCCACGCCACATGGTGCTGACCCAGTTGAACACCTTCACGCCGGTCGGGATCGAGATCAGCATGGTGGCGAACATGAAATAGATCTCGCCGCCCAGCGGCATGCCCACGGTGAACATGTGGTGGGCCCAGACGATGAACGACAGGAACGCGATCGCCGCGGTGGCGTACACCATCGCCTGGTAGCCGAACAGCGGCTTGCGGCTGAAGGTCGGGATGATCTCGCTGACCACGCCGAAGGCGGGCAGGATCATGATGTAGACCTCGGGGTGCCCGAAGAACCAGAAGATGTGCTGGTACATCACCGGGTCACCGCCACCGGCGGCGTTGAAGAAGCTGGTGCCGAAGAACTTGTCGGTCAGCAGCATGGTCACCGCACCGGCCAGCACCGGCATCACCGCGATCAGCAGGAACGCGGTGATCAGCCAGGCCCAGCAGAAGATCGGCATTTTCAGCAGGTCGATGCCCGGCGCACGCATGTTCAGCACGGTGGCGATGATGTTGATCGCACCCATGATCGAACTGATGCCGGCCACGTGGATAGCGAACACGCTGAAGGCCACGTTGTAGCCGCCCTGCAGCGACAGCGGCGGATACAGCGTCCAGCCACCAGCCGGCGCACCACCGGGCAGGAACAGGGTCAGCAGCAGCAGGCTGAAGGCCACCGGCAGCAACCAGAACGACCAGTTGTTCATGCGCGGCAGCGCCATGTCCGGCGCGCCGATCTGCAGCGGGATCATCCAGTTGGCGAGGCCGACGAAGGCCGGCATCACGCCACCGAAGATCATCACCAGCGCATGCACGGTGGTCATCTGGTTGAAGAACTCGGGCTTGACGAACTGCAGGCCGGGCTGTGCCAGCTCGGCGCGGATCACCACGCTCATCGCCGCGCCGATGATGAACATGATGAAGCTGAAACCCAGGTACAGCGTGCCGATGTCCTTGTGGTTGGTCGAGAAGAACCAACGCTCGAAGAAACTCTGCTGGTGATGGTGATCGTCGTGCCCAACTGCCGAGTGCGCCATTGCAAAACACCTCTCAGAATCGGTTGTCACCACGGCCGCGGGCGGCCGCGGGCTTTACATCACGCGCCGCTGGCTGCAGTGGCAGGTGCGCTGGCCGCTTCTGCAGCAGCAGGCGCAGCCGGCGCCTCGCCCGCCGGTGCAGCCGGTTCGGCAGGTGCCGCAGGCGTGGCCGGCGCGGCAGCCGGCGCCGGCTTGCGCTGCGCCAGCCACTGTTTGAATTCCTCCTTGGACACCGCCTCGACCACGATCGGCATGAAGCCGTGGTCCTTTCCGCACAGCTCGGCGCACTGGCCGCGGTACACGCCAGGCTGCTCGATGCTGGTCCAGGCTTCGTTGATGAAGCCGGGAATGGCATCCTGCTTCCAGCCCAGCGCCGGCACCCACCAGGCGTGGATCACGTCGTCGGAGGTGATGACGAAGCGCACCTTGGTGTCGACCGGCAGCACCAGCCGGTTGTCGACATCCAGCAGGTAGTGCGGATGGCTTTCACGGGTCGGCACGATGCCACTTTGCCGCACGCGGTCGGACTCGCGGTCCAGGCGGCTGGTGAAGGTGACGTTCTCGCCGAGGTATTCGTACTTCCACATCCACTGGTAGCCGGTGACCTTGACCGTCATCTCGGCATCGCGGGTGTCGTACATCTTGATCAGGTTGGCCGTGGCCGGCCACGCCATCACGATCAGGATGATCACCGGGATCACCGTCCAGATGATCTCGGCCTTGGTGTTGTGGCTGAAGGTGGCGGCGACTGCCCCCTTGGATTTGCGGAACTTGAAGATGGCGTAGGCCATCGCGCCGAACACGATGACGCCGATCACCGTGCAGATGATCAACGAGAGATTGTTCGATTCCCAGGCCAGGCGCGAGGTCTGGGTCACCCCCTTGCCCATGTTCAGCTGCCACGGCTTGGGATCGGCCGCCTGGGCCCAGGCCAACGCCGGCATCAGTCCCCCGGCCACCATGGCGGTGACCGCTGCAACGCACTTCGTGCCCCACCTGCTGCTTTGCTTCATTGCCTAGACCCTTAGCGTCGTCGGTTGCCGCCATCGCTGGCGGCGAGCAAGCTTTCAAGTGTCTCTGCGAGCGTCTGACGTTCGGCCGGCGCGAGGAAACTCCCCACCTCCACCTGCCGGCCGCTGGATGCCAGCCGGACCCTCTCATCGCCGGTGAGCAGGCGCACCCAGTGGGGGTGGGCCCGGAACACCGGCGATCCACCGGGTACGGGGATGACCTCCACGTACGCCGGCACTACCCGGATCTCCTCCTGCCGTTCACCGCTGCGCCACAAGGCACGCAGTGCCGCCGCCAGCACCAGGCTGTACAGCAGCGCGAACAGGGGGGCGAATGCATTGCCGGCCAACCACCCGAGGGCGGACACCAGCCACATCGCACCCGACAACACGGTGAACAACAGGACGAACTGCCGGGCATCGAGCGCCCGTGGGGGACGCAGCCGCAGCTGCGTACCTGACCCATCCGGAGCTGGAAGCACCTCGATCATGTCGCAACCGCGTTCCTGCCGCGGGAAACGTCTCGATGGTAGCCCCGCCCTCTCGCCGGTAGCAAGGGTGCATTCACACTTTTTCCCATGCTGCAACACAGCATGGGGTCGGCGGCGCGAATGCCGAATTCAGCACAAATATTGCCGGGCTTGCTGAACACGCTGAATCCACCACCATTAGGGGCTATCAGCCCTTCACGAAGGTGGCTGCGGGGCACTTCCGCAACCCGCAAAAATGATTAAAATCGCCAAGTTTTCCATTGGCCGGACCGGCATGAACGCACCTTCCTCCTCCCCTGCCGCCAGCGACGCCCAGCGTCCCGGCGCGCTGCTGTCGCCGGAACTGCCGGCGCCCCCCAACCCGTTCCGCCAGGCCATCACCGATGCCTGGTTGAAGGACGAGGCCAGCCACGTCCGCGAGCTGCTGGCGCAGGCCCGGCTGCCGGCCGACGAGCAGGCCAGGGTGCAGGCGCTGGCCGCCGACCTGGTCGGCCGCGTGCGCGTGCGTGCCAAGGACCAGGGCGCGATCGAAGCCTTCATGCGCCAGTACGACCTGGGCAGCGAAGAAGGCGTGCTGCTGATGTGCGTGGCCGAAGCGCTGCTGCGCATTCCGGACCAGGACACCGCCGACAAGCTGATCCGCGACAAGCTGGCCGATGCCGACTGGGAAAAGCACCTGGGCGGCAGCGACTCGGTGCTGGTCAACGCCTCCACCTGGGGCCTGATGCTGACCGGCAAGCTGGTACAGATGAACGACGCCACCCGCGCCGATGCGCCCAGCGCGTTCAAGCGCCTGGTCGGCCGCGTCGGTGAGCCGGTGGTGCGCCTGGCCGTGCGCCAGGCGATGAAGATCATGGGCCACCAGTTCGTCATGGGCCGCACCATCAGCGAGGCGCTGTCGCGCTCGCACAAGGGCGACAACGCGAACTACCGCTACTCCTTCGACATGCTGGGCGAAGGCGCGCTGACCATGAAGGACGCGCTGCGCTACCTGGAAGACTACCGTCGCGCGATCCACGCCATTGGCGGTGATCACAAGGCCCGCGGCGGCCGCCCGGATGGCGACGTCAACAACGCACCGGGCATCTCGATCAAGCTGTCGGCGCTGTACCCGCGCTACGAGCACGCCAAGCGCGAGCGCGTGCTGAAGGACCTGGTGCCGGGCGTGCTGGAGCTGGCGCAGCTGGCCAAGAGCTACGGCATCGGCTGCACCGTCGACGCCGAAGAGTCCGACCGCCTGGAACTGTCGCTGGACATCATCGAGCAGGTGTTCTCCGACGCCTCGCTGGCCGGCTGGGACGGCTTCGGCGTGGTCGTGCAGGCCTACCAGAAGCGCACACCGTACACGATCGACCACCTGGCCGACATGGCGCGCCGCGCCGGTCGCCGCCTGCAGGTGCGCCTGGTCAAGGGCGCCTATTGGGATGCCGAGATCAAGCGCGCGCAGATCGAAGGCTATCCGGGCTACCCGGTGTTCACCCGCAAGCAGAACACCGACGTGTCCTACCTGGCATGCGCCAAGCGCCTGTTCACCCATGCCGACGCGATCTACCCGATGTTCGCCACGCACAACGCGCACACCATCGCTGCGGTGCGCAGCATCGCCAACGGTGGCGTGTACGAGCACCAGAAGCTGCACGGCATGGGCGATGACCTGTACGCCGAAGTGGTGCCGGCCGATCGCCTGGGCCTGCCCTGCCGCGTGTACGCCCCGGTCGGTTCGCATGAAGACCTGCTGCCGTACCTGGTGCGCCGCCTGCTGGAAAACGGCGCCAACTCCAGCTTCGTCAACCGCATCACCGATGAGCGCGTGCCGATCGCCGACCTGATCCGCGATCCGGTCGAGATGGTCGCCTCGTTCGCTTCGATTCCGCATCCCAAGATCCCGCTGCCGGTAGACCTGCTGCGCAGCCAGAACCACGACAGGAAGAACTCCATGGGCGCCAACCTCGCCAACGACAACGAACTGCGCGCCCTCGCCGAGCAGCTCAACGCGGCCGTGAAGCCGTGGCAGGCCGCCCCGCTGGTGCCGGGTGCGAACCCGGCCGGCGCCTCGCTGCCGGTGACCAACCCGGCCGACACCCGCGAAGTGGTCGGCCAGTGGCTGGCCGCCGATGCCGCCACCGTGCAGAAGGCGCTGGCGAATGCCGTAGCCGCGCAGCCGGCCTGGAACCGCACCCCGGCCGCCAGCCGCGCCGCCATCCTCGAGCACGCCGCCGACCAGCTGGAAGCGCGCATGCCGGAGTTCATGGCGCTGTGCGTGAAGGAAGCCGGCAAGAGCCTGCCCGACAGCATCGCCGAAGTGCGCGAAGCCGTGGACTTCCTGCGCTACTACGCCAAGCAGGCGCGCGAGCAGTTCAGCCACGCCGAGAAGCTGCCCAGCCCGACCGGTGAGTCCAACGAGCTGCAGCTGCACGGCCGCGGCGTGTTCGTCTGCATCAGCCCGTGGAACTTCCCGCTGGCGATCTTCCTGGGCCAGGTCGCTGCTGCACTGGCCGCCGGCAACAGCGTCATCGCCAAGCCGGCCGAACAGACCAACCTGATCGGCTACTACGCGGTGAAGCTGCTGCACGAAGCTGGCGTGCCGGCCGAGGTGGTGCAGTACCTGCCGGGCGACGGCGCCACCGTCGGTGCCGCACTGACCGCCGACCCGCGCGTGGCCGGCGTGGCCTTCACCGGCTCCACCGACACCGCACGTGCGATCAACCGCGCCATGGCCGCGCGTGACGCCGCCATCGGTGTGCTGATCGCCGAGACCGGCGGCCAGAATGCCTTCATCGCCGACTCCTCGGCGCTGCCGGAACAGCTGGTCAAGGACGCGATCGGTTCGGCCTTCACCTCCGCCGGCCAGCGTTGCTCGGCCGCGCGCGTGCTGTTCGTGCAGGACGACATCGCCGACAAGGTGATGACCATGCTGGCCGGCGCGATGAAGGAACTGAAGGTCGGCAACCCGGGCCTGCTGTCCACCGACGTCGGCCCGGTGATCGACGCCGACGCGCTGAAGATCCTGCAGGACCACGCCGAGCGCATGGACCGCGAAGCGCGCCTGATCGCGGCCGCCGAGCTGTCCGCCGAAGCGGCCAATGGCACCTTCTTCGCACCGCGCGCGTATGAACTGAAGGATCTGGGCCAGCTGCACAAGGAAATCTTCGGGCCGGTCCTGCACGTGATCCGCTGGAAGGGCGACCAGCTCGACGCGGTGATCGACCAGATCAATGCCACCGGCTACGGCCTGACCCTGGGCGTGCATTCGCGCATCGACGAGACCGTTGATCGCATCAGCAACGGCGTCCACGTCGGCAACGTCTACGTCAACCGCAACCAGATCGGCGCGGTGGTCGGCGTGCAGCCGTTCGGCGGCCAGGGCCTGTCCGGCACCGGCCCGAAGGCCGGCGGCCCGCACTACCTGCTGCGCTTCGCTACCGAAAAGACGGTGACGGTGAACACCACAGCCGCAGGCGGCAACGCCTCGCTGCTGACCCTGGGCGACTGATCGCCTGCTTGATGCAGTAAACAAAAAACCCCGCGAACGCGGGGTTTTTTGTGCTTTGCTTCCTGTAGAGGCGGGCCCACGCTCGGCTTTCCTGGCTGTAGAGCCGAGCCCATGCTCGGCTTTTCTGGCGCAGCCGAGCGTGGGCTCGGCTCTACAGAGGCAAGGCGACACTGAACCGATTGTCCGCCCGCTTCGCCAGCTCGCCCTGCACGCGTGCGATGCGCGTCTCCAGATCGCCTTCCAGCAGCACATGCTCGACACCCTCTGCCTGCAGCTGCTCCAGGTACCACGCATGCTGCTGCGTCCGGAAGGCTTCGCCCACGCGCGTGCCATCCTGGTCAAACGGAATATCCGGCGCGCACAGGAACAGCAGGTCGTAGCGTCGTCGTGCCGCTTGCCGCAGCGGCTGCGGCGCCGTGCCAAACATCCAGCCGCTGTAGCCCAGCGTCACCAGCGGCGTGGTATCGCAGAACAGCCAGCGATGCGCACGCCGCACAGCTTCGTCTTCGTGCTGTGGCTGTGTCATTGCGATGCGCAGCAGATCGCCCGGCGTCAGCTCTCCGCCTCGCTGCTCCCACAGCGTGCGGCCATACTCCGGCACCCAGACAGTCTGCAGACGCTCGGCCAGCACGCGGGCCAGCGTGGTCTTGCCGCTGGACTCGCCACCGATGAAGGCCACGCGCTGTACATGGTCGGCATACACCTGCGGTGCGAGCCCATGGCGATGCGCATGCGGATCGCTGCGCAGCTCGGTGCCGCAGGCCTGCCCGACGTCCAATGCGCGTTCGAGCCGCTCATGGCGTACCGGCGCACCGAAGTGCGTGGCCAGCGCCTGCGCGAAGCCGTCACCGTAGTCCTCACCGGTGTACACCGCCTGCACCGGCCCACCGAACAGGTTCAGGCACAGCCAGGCGGTAAAGTCACGTTGCACCTGTTCGTCATCACTGTCCTGCGGCAGCGCTCGCACCGGCAAGCCATGCTGCGTGCACAATGCGGCCAGTCGCGCGTCGTCAAGCACCGCTACCGTAGCCTGCGGGAAACGCGCACGCAGCCAGCGCTCGCGGCGCGCAGCGCTGTAGCCGGCAAAGCCCGGCTGCGACCAGCCGATCACCAGCAGCTGCTGGCAGCGCGTGGCGGCGAAGTCGATCAGTCGTTCATGGCCGCGATGCAGCGGGCAGAACTTGCCCACCACCAGGCCGCGTGCAACGCGCTCAGGCAGCGGCATCGGCCGCCCTGGCCTCGTCCCGCATCAGGTGCCGCCAATGGCGCAAGGCGACCAGCGCGTTGATCCAGAAGCCCACATACAGGATCGAGGTCAGGTGCAGGCCACGGCTGTAGTAGAGCGGCACCGCAACGGTGTTCACCAGCAGCCATACCCACCACGATTCCAGCTTGCGTCGCATCATCAGGATCTGCGCGATCACACTCAACACCAGCACCGCCGAATCGATGTACGGCGCATAGGCATTGGTCAGGCGGGTCAGCATCCAGCCGTAGCCGAACGTGGCCACTACCGCCAGCGGCGCCAGCCAGGCCCAGGCGCGCGGCCGCAATGAAGTGATCGGCAACGGCGCGCCATGGTCACCACGCAGCCACTGCCACCAGCCCAGCACGCTGATGGCGATGAAGAAGAACTGCAGCACCATGTCCGCATACAGATGCGATCGTTCGAACACGGCAGCAAACAAGGCGCAGCCGACGATGCCCAGCCACCAGGTGTGCACGTTGTTGCGGCCGGCCAGCAGGATCGAGCCGGCGACGGCGATGTTGGCAGCCAGCTCCAGCTGGAAGTTCGGATCGGACAGGTTCATGTCGCTATTGTCGTGGATCCGTGCGCTGCGTGGACGCCCCGGCCCGTCCCTACAAAAAGAAAGGCCCCGCTTGCGCGGGGCCTCCTTCGTACTGCTCCAGGCAATCGCCCGAATCAGAACTTGTACTGCATCGACGCCGCCAGCACGTCGCCGCTGACCTTGTACTTGCCGGTCACGGTGTTGCCGGTGGCCGAGGTCGAGGTGATGTTCGGATCCTTGGTGAACAGGTGGGTGTAGCCCACGCTGTATTCCATCTTGTCCGAAGCGGCGTAGGTCATGCCCAGCGACAGCCACTTGCGGGTGGTGTCCGGCACGCGCACGTCGCGGTGGGCATCGGTGGTCGGGGTCTGGTCATAGGCCAGGCCGCCGCGCAGGGTCAGCTTGTCGTTCACGCGGAAATCGGTACCGATCGACGCGAAGGTGGTGTCACGGTAGTGGAACGGCAGCACGCTGTCCGGCTGGTTGGAGTCGTAATCGACGACGACCTGGTCGAACTTGCTCCACGCGGTGCGCGTGACTTCAGCCATGATCTGCCACTGGTCGTTCACACGGTGGGTGAAGCCCACGGTGGCGCTGGCCGGCAGGGTGATGGTCGCGCGACCGTTGCTGTCGATGAAGGTACCCGGGGCAGCAGTGGCCAGGAAGGCCGCCGCATTCTGCGGGATGGTGAAATCGGCCTTGCCGTCGGTGATCTTGTGCTCGACCTTCGAGCGGTAGCTGAACGCGATGTTGGTGCCTTCCACCGGGGTGACGGTCATGCCCAGGGTGTAACCGACCGACACTTCATCGCCCTTGATGCGCAGGTAGCCATCGGCGGTGCCCGGCGAGAAGCCGAGCTGGGCGGCCTGGCGTGCAGCCGCCTGCGACGCCGCCGCAGCCTGGGCCGCGGTGCCGCCGGCAGCCAGCACACGCGCCGCAGCGGTGCGCTGGGCAGTGGCGTTGATCGCGGTGCCGGTGTCGACAGCACTGGTCAGGTCGACGTTCAGGCGCTCGGCGAACACCGACGCACCGAACGACAGGTACGGGTTGACGTCATAGGAGAACGCCACGCCCAGGTCGATGGCCTGCAGCTCGGTCTTGACGCCGTTGTAGCGGCCGACCCAGTCGCGGTCGTATTCGGTCTTGAAGCCGAACGGCACGGTCAGCGAAGCACCGAAGTGCATGTTGTCGTTCTCGCCGAACGGCACGTGGAAGTACGCGGCCGGAACCGGGGCGATCATGCCGGCGTCGCCGCCGTTGCCACCGGAAATCGGCGCGCCGTTGGCGTACTTGCCCTGGCCGCGGAACTTGGCGCCGAAGCTGATGGCGCTGACGTCGCCCTGGACCAGGGTGCCGTCGAGCAGGCGCATGGACGCCGGGTTGGTAGCGATGACCGAGGCGTCACCTTCGGTCGAGGTGGAGCCGGCGAACGCGCGGCCCAGGCCCTTGGCGCTGTTTTCCTTCAGCTGGAAGGCGGCAGCATTGGCATCGGCGGCGGCCAGCGCACCGGCAACGCCGACGGCCAGCAGGGTCAGTCGGGCAATGGTGGAAGCGGTTTGCATCGTAGTTCTCTCTCCGGTAAGCGGTGATGGTGCTCTGAGTGCGCCTGCGCCCGCCGGGTCCTGGGACCCATCGGAGCGCGCCGGATTCCCCTCCCGACATACGACGCCGTATGCGAGTATTACCCAGAGCTGTTAATGAAACAATAACAGCGCAGGCGGTTTTTTCGTCTCAAAAGCTGAACAGGACCGTCCCCACCGAACGTGGCCGCACGCTAGGCTATTGGCATGTTCGTCTCCCTCCCGTCGCGCAAGAAGGCGGCCCTGCGCTGGGCCACGCCCGTGCTGTTCGCGTCATTGTGGCTGGCATTCCTGTGGTCGATCTCGCGCCCGGACGATGCCCGCGGCAGTCTCTGGCTGGACTGGGGCGCCCTGTCCACCGGCCTGACCCGTCCGCTGGACTGGTGGGCGACCCTGCAGGACGGCAGCGTGCTGCGCCTGTTCACTGCGCTGTTCCTGCACGCCGACTGGTCGCACCTGCTGGGCAACCTGGTATTCCTGCTGATCTTCGGCCTCCCCGCCGAGCGGGTGCTGGGACCCTGGCGGTTGCTGCTGCTGTTCCTCGTGGGCGGCGCGGTGTCCAACCTGGTGGCGATCTACACCATGGGCAGCCCGGACCAGATCATCATCGGCGCCAGCGGCGCGGTGTCGGCGCTGATCGGCGCCTATCTGGCCCTGTTCCCCGGTGCCCGGCTGGGCGTGGTGATCCCGCTGGGCCTGTTCCTGGAGTTCGTGCGCGCCCCGGCCTACCTGCTGATCGGCGTCTGGGCCGCGCTGCAGGTGGTGTTCGCCCATATCGGCCCCAGCTTCGGCATGGTGGCCTGGTGGGCGCACATCGGCGGCTTCGTGTTCGGCGTGGTGTATGGCGTGTACGTGCGCGCCGCGATCGCGCGCCGCCTGCGCAAGCGGCACGGATTCTGACCCCTGGTAGTGCCGGCCGCTGGCCGGCTCCACGCTCACCCGCTCGTTCGTAGATCAGTCGAGCATGGCTCGACTCTACAAAATCAAGGCTTGGCCGGGACGGGTTCGGGCTTTGCTTCCGGCTTTGCTTCCGGCTTTGCCGCAGCGGCCTTCGCGGCCTTGGCCGCATCCGCCTTGGCGGCCTCGGCCTTCAACCGTGCGGCCACCGAGCCAGGGTTCTTCAGCTCGGCCAGCGCGTCGTTGATCGGGCCATCGCCCGGCAGCACCGCTCCGGCGTGGTAGCCCTCAGTGCCTTCGTCATCGCCGCGCAGATGGCCCGGCAGGGTGGCTTCACTGTAGTCGCTCAGGCTGGCCGGCAGTGCATCCTCGGCCGGCGTGGCGGCGGGCTTCAGTTCGACGTCCGGCACGATGCCGGTGGCCTGGATCGACTTGCCGCTGGGCGTGTAATAGCGCGCGGTGGTCAGCTTCACCGAATCACCGTTGTCCAGCGGCAGCACGGTCTGCACCGAGCCCTTGCCGAAGGTACGGCTGCCGACCACGCGCGCCCGCTTGTTGTCGCGCAGCGCGCCGGCCAGGACTTCCGATGCACTGGCCGAACCGGCATCGGCCAGCACGACCACCGGTGCGCCCTTCAGCAGGTCGCCCGGGGTCGCGTCGAATCGTGCATCGCTGATGCTGATGCGGCCACGGGTGCTGACGATGTTGCCCTTGTCGAGCAGATCATCGGCCACCTGCACGGCAGCGGTCAGCAGGCCACCCGGGTTGCTGCGCAGGTCCAGCACCAGGCCCTTGAGCTGGCCACCGGACTGCTTCTGCAGCTGCTGCACGTGCTTCTGGAAGTCCGAACCGGTATCGGCCTGGAAGGTGCTCAGGCGGATGTAGCCATAGCCGGGTTCCAGCAGGCGGCTGCGCACGCTGGTCACGCGGATGGTCTGGCGGGTGAGGCTCACGTCGAACGGCTTGGGCTTGCCTTCGCGCACGATGGTCAGCACCACCTTGCTGCCGGCCGGGCCGCGCAGCGGCTCGCTGGCATCGATCGCACTGATCGGCTTGCCGTCGATGGCGATAATCAGGTCACCAGCGAGGATGCCGGCCTTGGCCGCCGGGGTGTCGTCGATCGGCGCGATCACCTTCATGCTGGCGTTGTCCGGCTGCTGCTGCAGCTCCACGCCGATGCCCTCGTAGGCACCATTGGCCTGCTCGTCGAAGGCCTGCGCGTCTTCCTTGTTGAAGTAGGTGCTGTGCGGATCGAGGTCGAGCAGCAGGCCACGCACGGCCGACTGCATCAGCTTCTTGTCATCGACCGGATCGACATAGGCGGCGCGCACCGCGTTGTACACGGCCACGAAACGGCGGATGTCCTCCAGCGGCACCTTCGAGGTCACCGCCTCCTCGCTGTTCGCTGCCTGCCCGCTGGTTTCCTGGCTCGGGGCGGGCGCGGTCTGCTGCGCCCAGGACAGCGCTGGCAACAGGGCCAGCAAGAGGGTGGCGGTACGGGCTGCGCGCATGGATCACTCCTGTCGACGTTGGCATCGTGCCCAAGGCACATGCACCGATTATGCGCGAAGCACAGCTAAATTCCCGTTGAATCCAACCCGCATCCGGCAGGCCTGGATTCAGCGCCGCGGCAGCCAGCTGTCCGGGTTGACCGGCTGCCCGCCACGGCGCAGCTCAAAGTACAGCGCGGTGACGCCCTGGCCACCGGAATTGCCGACCTTGGCCACCGCATCACCGCGGCTGACCCGTGCGCCGGCATCCTTCAGCAGGGTGTCGTTGTGGGCATACAGGCTCATGTAGCCATTGCCGTGGTCGACGATCAGGATCATGCCGTAGCCGGTCATCCAGTCGGAGAACACCACGGTGCCGTCGGCCACGGCCGTGACGGTGCTGCCGGCCGGCGCGCCGATCAGCACGCCGCTGCTGGTACGGCCATCGGGCAGCTTGCCGCCATAGCGGGCCAGCAGGTTGCCGGACAACGGCCAACCCAGGCCGCCGACCTTCGGTGCCGGTGCCGACGCCACCGCAGGTGGAACCTTGGTTGCCGGCGGCGGTGGCCGGCCCTGTGCGGCCGCCTGGCGTGCGGCCCGCTCGGCAGCGGCCTTTTCGGCAGCAGCTCGACGTGCCGCCGCGCGACGCTCGGCTTCGGCCCGGGCGGCAGCGGCACGCAGATTGGCCAGCAGCGTTTCCAGCGCCTTGGCATCCTGGCCCAGTGCCTGTTCCTTCTCGCGCCGGTCCTTGAAGCGTTCGTCGAGCGAGGCCACGGTCTGCGCGCGGTCACGGCGGTCGGCCGCCAGCGCCGCTGCCTGCTGCTTCTGGTCCTGCTGCGCCCCCTGCAGCTTCTGCTTGCGCTCGGCGATCTGCGCCTGCAGCGCTTCCAGTTCCTTCAGGTCGGCGGTGAGCGTGGTGATGCGCTGCGCTCGTTCGCGCTGCAGGTAACGATGGTAGGCCAGGGCGCGATTGGCATCGGCCACCGTGTCCTGCGACAGCAGCAGCTTCAGCGGTGCGTGATTGCCAAGCTGATACGCCGCGCGCAGCAGGCCGGCCAGTTCGCGGTGCTGCTGGGCCAGGTTGGTTTGCAGGCTGCTGCGGCGCTGCTCGGCCTGGGCCAGGGCCTGGGCCTGCTCGCGCAGCGCCGCTTCGGTCTGCGCAAGCGCGCGGCCGGTGCGTGCCACCTTCTCGTCGGCCTCGCGCAGCTGTTGCGATGCTTGGCCACGCTGCCCTTCGATCTGCCGTCGCTCCTGCGCCACGCCCTTCAGCTCGGTACGCAGCTTCTGCAGCTTGCGCTCGGTCTCGCGGGTGGTCTGCGCAGCACCCGGCAGGGGCAGGGCCAGCGCCACAGCCAGCCCCAGCAGCAGCCAGCGCCCGCCGCGTAGGGCGGCGATGTGATGTCGGCGTGATGGGAAGGCGTTGTCGCGCAAGGGCTTTCCAGTGACTTCAGGCAGTTGCGGGGGGTACCGGGGAATGGTGACATCTCCGCACGCGGCCTGCCAGCCGCACATCCATCGAGGTCCCCATGAAAACTCTATCCATTCCGCTGCTGTTGGGCGTACTGCTGGTCACCGGGCCGGTCTGCGCCCAGGAGAACATCAGCAAGGTCAACGGCAGCATCAGCGCCGAACCCGGCCAACGCTACGGCAAGCTGGACACCGTCAACGGCGGCATCCGCGTCGGCGAAGGCGTCGAGACCGGAAGCATCGACACCGTCAACGGCGGGGTGAAGGTTGCCGACCGCGCACGCACCGGCAAGATCGAAACCGTCAACGGCGGTGTCCGCCTGGGTCGCGAAGTGATCGCCAGCGGTGGCGTCAGCACCGTCAACGGCAGCATCTTCACTGATCGCGGCAGCCAGATCGAAGGCGGCGTCGAGACCGTGAACGGCGGCATCGGCCTGGTCGAGAGCCGCGTCGGCAAAGACGTCGAGACCGTCAACGGTGACATCACCGTCGGCATCGGTTCGCAGGTCAACGGCGGCGTGCATGTGCGCAAGCCGAACTTCAGTGTCTCGCTCACCGCCAGCCGCAAGCCGCGCGTGATCATCGGCCCCAACGCGGTCGTCAGTGGGCCGCTGCAGTTCGAGCGCGAGGTGGTGCTGTACGTGCATCGCACCGCACGCATCGGCCCGGTCACCGGGGCCGAGCCGATCCCGTTCGATACCGAAACCGCGCCGGCCGACTGAACCCGTCGCACCCGGCGCTTCAGTGATACTCGCGTTTACCGGTCGCGCATGAGATGCGACCGCCCTTTGTTCTCCAGGAATCGACGATGCCCCGCAAACTCCTCCTGTGCTTGGCCGCCGCGGCCGCGCTCAGTGCCTGCAAAGGCGAATCCACGCCGGCTGCCACGCCGCCCACCGATACCGCTGCCGCGAAGCCGGCCGCCCATCAGTTCTCACCGGAGATCAACGCCGGCGACTTCGCCGAGATGGTCAAGACCCTGGCTTCGGATGAGTTCGAAGGCCGCGCCCCGGGCAGCAAGGGCGAAGAACTGACGGTCAACTACATCCGCGACCAGATGCAGCGCATCGGCCTGCAGCCCGGCAACGGCGACAGCTGGTTCCAGGATGTGCCGATGACCGAGACCACGGCCGACGAATCGACCGTGCTGAAGATCACCCAGGGCGGCAAGACCACCGAACTGAAGTTCGGCACCGACATGGTGGTCGGCACCCGTACCGGCCAGGCCGAGGTGAAGGTCGATGCCAGCGACCTGGTGTTCGTCGGCTATGGCGTCGATGCGCCGGAGCAGAAGTGGAATGACTACGCCGGTCAGGACTGGAAGGGCAAGACGGTCGTGATGTTCGTCAACGACCCGGGCTTCCACGTCGACGACGCGAAGCTGTTCGACGGCAAGCGCATGACCTACTACGGCCGCTGGACCTACAAGTTCGAAGAGGCCGCCCGCAAGGGCGCCGCCGCCGCGCTGATCGTGCACGACACCGCCGGCGCGTCCTACGGCTGGGACGTGGTGAAGAATTCCTGGGCTGGCCCGCAGTACGACCTGCCCGCCAAGGATGACCCGGAAGCGCGCATCCCGGTACAGGGCTGGCTGAGCGCCGACGCGGCCAAGGCACTGTTCGCCGGTGCCGGCCTGGACCTTGCCCAGGCCTACAAGGACGCCAGCAAGCGCGGTTTCAAGCCAGTGCCGCTGAAGGCCACCGCTGCGGTCGACCTGAAGAGCCAGATCGCACAGAAGCAGTCGCGCAACGTGGTCGGCGTGCTGCCGGGCAGCAAGCGCGCTGACGAGGCCGTCCTGTACATGGCGCACTGGGACCACCTGGGCAAGCATGAGGGTGAGACCGGCGACAACATCTACAACGGCGCGGTCGACAACGCCACCGGCGTGGCTGGCATTCTCGAAGTGGCCGAAGCCATGGCCCACCAGGAGCCGAAGCCGGAGCGTTCGGTGGTGTTCCTGGCGGTGACCCTGGAAGAGTCCGGCCTGCTGGGTTCCAAGTACTACGTCGCCCACCCGACCTTCCCGCTGGACAAGATCGCCGGTGTGATCAACATCGATGCGATGTCGGTGGCCGGCCGTGCCAAGGACGTGACCGTCACCGGCTTCGGCAGCTCGGAGCTGGAGGACATCCTCAAGCCGCTGGCCGCCGCCCAGGACCGCACCCTGCACGGTGAGACCTCGGTACAGAGCGGCTTCTACTTCCGCTCCGATCACTTCAACTTCGCAAAAGCGGGTGTGCCGGCCCTGTACGCCGATGGCGGCGAAGACCTGCGCGAGGGTGGCGTGGAAGCGGGCCGCAAGGCGGCGGCGGACTACGGCGCCAACCGTTACCACGGCCCGAAGGACGAGTTCGACGCCGCCACCTGGAAGCTGGACGGCACCGTCGAAGACCTGCAGCTGATGTACGGCGTGGGCAAGGAACTGGCCGGTGGCGATCGTTGGCCGAACTGGTATGCAGGCAATCCGTTCAAGGCAGCCCGCGACGCGATGATGAAGGACAAGGTCTCGGCCAAGTAAAGTCGGGCCATGCTCGACTGAGCACTGTTGAGAGCAGAGCGGCGCCCCACGGGGCGCCGCTTTTCTTTTGCGTACCGTCGGCGGCTCATCCACGGTTGGTGTGGATCTGCCGGTAGTGCCGGCCGCTGGCCGGCAATCGATTGGTAGCGGCCAACTCTGGTTGGCGCCATGCTCCTCGCGGAGCACTTACGCATGGCGTGGATCTACCGGGCAATGCAACGCCATCGGATTGCCGGCCAGCGGCCGGCACTACCGGGGTTTCCTGCGCACAAAGAAAAACCCCGCTGCATGAGCAGCGGGGTTTTGGGTGTAAACCCTGGCGATGACCTACTCTCGCATGGCTTGAGCCACACTACCATCGGCGCAGCTGCGTTTCACTTCCGAGTTCGGGATGGGATCGGGTGGTTCCACAGCGCTAATTTCACCAGGGAGACGGTTGCAGCAGCGCTTGCAGCGCCAGCTTCGCGATCTTGCCCTTGGGGCGGAAGGGACCCGGAAAATGCAGTGCCTTCACTTAATAAGAAAAACCCCGCTGCGTGAGCAGCGGGGTTTTGGGTATAAAACCCTGGCGATGACCTACTCTCGCATGGCTTGAGCCACACTACCATCGGCGCAGCTGCGTTTCACTTCCGAGTTCGGGATGGGATCGGGTGGTTCCACAGCGCTAATTTCACCAGGGAGGCTTTTGGAGAGTCGCACTC
>NZ_JCAFTJ010000007.1:0-317796 GCF_059370155.1 Stenotrophomonas sp. YJH_SMC_73
GCATTTTTGTGGGTGCCGAGCTTGCTCGGCACGCCGACAGCGTTCCCGTTCGCGGCTTCTCCGAACGGCGCCGACCAAGGTCGGCATCTACCGAAAGCCACGCAGCCGGAACGAAAATGCCGCCCTTGCAGGCGGCATTTTCTGTAGGTGCCGAGCTTGCTCGGCACGCCGATAGCGCTTCCGGTTGCGGCTTCTCCGAACGGCGCCGACCAAGGTCGGCATCTACCGAAAGCCATCGGCCGGAACGAAAATGCCGCCCTTGCAGGCGGCATTTTTGTGGGTGCCGAGCTTGCTCGGCGCCGTTCCAACCGCAGTCGAGCATGGCTCGACTCTACAGAAGCCGGTTACACCGCCGAGGCGGCGACCTTCTCCAGGATGCGCTTGCCGCTGCTCTCCAACGCCGCGTCTTCCTGGGCCTTCTGCTGCTGTGCCAGCTTCGCACCCGGGCACTGCGCCAGCATGTAGTTGGCGTCGAAGTTGAGCTTTTCCACCAGGAAATCGACGAACGCCCGCACCTTCGGCGAGACCAGGCGGCCACCGGCGAACACGGCGTTGAAGTCCACTTCCGGGCCGGTCCAGCCGGCCAGCACGCGCCGTACCATGCCGGACTCGACGAACGGCTTGGCCATCACATCACCGGTCAGCAGCAGGCCTTCGCCACACACCAGTGCACCATTAAGCGCAGACATGTCGTTGGCGGTCATCAGCGGGGTGACCGGGAAGTCACGCAGCTCGCCGCCGTTCTCGCCCAGCTGCCAGGTGAAGCGCGGTGAATTGCCAGTGTGATACGGCTTGCGCATCGCCAGGATGCGATGGAACTGCAGTTCTTCCGGATGCAGCGGCTCACCATAGCGCTCGATGTAGGCCGGGCTGGCGAACACCTGCGTGCGCAGGCTGCCCAGCTTGCGCGCGACCAGGTTGGAATCGGGCAGGGCGCCCACACGCAGCGCCAGATCCGCTTCGCCGGCAATCAGGTCCAGCTTCTCGTTGCCCATGTGCATGTCCAGGCGGATTTCCGGATACTGCGCATGGAACTGGCCCAGCAGCGGGGCGATCCAGGTGATGCCGATCGAATAGGGCACGGTGAAGCGCAGCCAGCCGCGCGGGCCGGACTGCAACTGGCTCACCGCGCTTTCGGCTTCTTCCAGCTCGCGCGCGATGCGCTGGCAATGCTCGTGGTAGATCGAGCCGGCTTCGGTCAGGCCGAGGCGGCGGGTGGTCCGGTGCAGCAGCCGCGCGCCCAGGCGCGTTTCCAGCTCCTGCACTTTGCGGCTGACCGTGGTCTTGGGCAGGCCGAGCGATTTGGCAGCGGCAATGAAACTGCCTTGCTCGACCACCTTGACGAAGATCAGCGTCTCGTTGAGATCGTGGGACATGGTCGGGGATCCTGGACGTCGGGGATGGGACAATCGTGACAGAACGATTGGACCGGGAGCGGGATGATTATTCCCCTTAATCAGGACTAATCAAGTAAAGGTTTGAGGTCTATCGTGGCGCCATTCGTGAAATGGAGCCCCCTCGCCATGAGCCTGCGCAACATTCTTGCCCGCTTCCGGCATGTCGGCCAGAACGCCCTGGACCTGGCGATGACCGTCGAAGCCCGTCCGAGTTCCTTGGTACACAAGGACTTTCGTGAGTTTACCGCGCCCATGCGTCAGCAGCGTGGCGGTGCCATCCGCCTGGCCCCGCACAAGGGTGACCGGCTGCGCCGGATCGGGACTATCCCGGATTTGGGAGGAAATGTCCCGTGAATGGGATACTGACGCCCGAAGTCCTGGTCCTCGGCGGCACCGGTGCCGTCGGCCAGGGCGTGGTCGGCGCATTGCTGGAAGCCGGCAGCCCGGTGCTGGTGGTTGGCCGCGACCCGGGTCGGCTGGCGGCGCTGCATGAGCAGTTCGCCGACGAGCCTGGCCTGGAGACGCTGCTGGGCTCGCTCAGCGATGACGGCTCGGCACGTGCCTTGGCCGAACGCATCGCGCAGCGCCCGCGTCCGCTGGCGGCGGTCATCGCCGCAATGGGTGGCCCCTACCGTCGCGGCCGGGTGACCGACCGCAATGGCGATGAGCTGTTGGGGGCGATGCAGGCCGACCTGATGCCGCACGTGCACGCGGTGCGTCACCTGCTGCCACTGCTGCAGGACAACGTGCATGCACGCCGCTACGTGATGATCGGCAGCCCCGCCAACGCCAAGCCCTGGGCGGGCTACGGCGAGACCTCGATCACCACCGCCGCGCTGCGCATGTACGCGCAGGTGGTGCACCAGGAAGCGCAGGCACTGGGTGTGCGCGCGCAGATGCTGGAAGTCTGCAGTCCGGTGTGCACCCCGGCCAACGCGGCCAATGCGTGCATCGAGTGGCCAAGCTCGTTGCTGGTCGGTCGTCGTGTGGTCTCCCTGCTGGACGGCTGCCGCGACAACCGCGCCATCGTCCGCTGCGACAGCAGCGATGCCGAACTGCCGCGCGGCCTGCTGCACCTGGATGTCCCTCCACTGTGGCGCGATACCGCGGGCATCGCTTGACCTCGACCATGGTTGAGGTCGCAGTATGCGCCGCCGATTTTTGCAACACGTTCTCATATAGCTGTACCACCCCTCCGTACGGATGCATGCCATGACTTCCCCCAATACCACCCCACATCGTTTCGGCCATCGCATCGCGATGGTCGGCGTGTCGATCCTCGCCGCGGCCGTGCTTGCGGCCTGCAGCGGCGGCCATGCCGAAGAGGCCGGTGCTCCGCCGCCGCCGCAGGTCAGCGCCGCGCCGGTGCTGGTCAAGCAGGTCAGCCAGTGGGACGAGTTCAGCGGCCGCGTCGAAGCGGTGCAGAGCGTTGAACTGCGCCCGCGCGTGTCCGGCTACATCGACAAGGTCAACTACGTCGAAGGCCAGGAAGTGAAGAAGGGCGAAGTGCTCTTCACCATCGACGCGCGCAGCTACCAGGCCGAGTACGATCGCGCGGCCGCCGAGCTGGCCCGCGCCCGCACCCAGGCCACGCTGGCCCGCAGCGAGTCCGAGCGTGCCAAGCGGCTGTCCGAGCAGCAGGCGATCTCCACCGAGACCGCCGAGCAGCGCCGCGCGGCTGCCGACCAGTCCGGCGCCGCCGTGCAGGCCGCGCAGGCGGCTCTGGACGCAGCCCGCCTCAACCTGGAGTTCACCAAGGTGCGTGCACCGATCGATGGCCGTGCCGGCCGCGCGATGGTCACCGCCGGCAACCTGGTCACCGCCGGCGACAGCGCCAGCGTGCTGACCACGCTGGTCTCGCTGGATACCGTGTTCGTCTACTTCGATGCCGACGAAAGCACCTTCCTGCGCTACGCACAGATGGCACGCAAGGGCGAGCGCCCCAGCGAGCGTGACAGCGCGCTGCCGGTGAAGGTCGGCCTGTCCGGCGAAGAGGGCTACCCGCATGCGGGCAAGGTCGACTTCCTCGACAACCAGGTGGCCCGCAGCACCGGCACCATCCGCGTCCGTGCGCTGCTGGACAACGCCGACCGCCAGTTCACGCCGGGCCTGTTCGCCCGCGTGCAGCTGCTTGGCAGCGGCCAGTTCCAGGCCATGCTGATCGATGACAAGGCCGTGCTGACCGACCAGGACCGCAAGTACGTCTACGTGGTAGACAAGGATGGCAAGGCCCAGCGCCGCGACATCCAGCTCGGCCGCACCGCCGACGGCCTGCGCATTGTCGAGCACGGCCTTGCCGCCGGCGACAAGGTGATCATCGACGGCGTGCAGAAGGTCTTCATGCCGGGCATGCCGGTGCAGGCCAAGGCCGTGGCGATGCAGCCGCAGGCTGCGCCGGCACCGGGCCGCGATGCCACCGCCGCCCTGAACCACTGATCCGCCGGCTCCTGATCCGCGTCCCCGCTTAGCTGCCGGCGCCAGCGGCAGCCTTCCCTGCCTTCGTCATCCCGGCGAGGGGCAGGGTGGCTGTTGCCCGCCGGACGCCTTTCCCAGGAATTTCTCCATGGACTTTTCCCGTTTCTTCATCGACAGGCCGATCTTCGCGGCGGTGCTGTCGATCGTGATCTTCGCCGCAGGCCTGATCACGATTCCAATCCTGCCGATCAGCGAGTACCCCGAAGTGGTGCCGCCGTCGGTGGTCGTGCGCACGGTGTATCCGGGCGCCAACCCCAAGGTCATTGCCGAGACCGTCGCCACGCCGCTTGAAGAAGCGATCAACGGCGTCGAAGGCATGATGTACCTGAAGTCGGTTGCCGGCTCGGACGGCGTGCTGCAGATGACCGTCACCTTCCGCCCCGGTACCGATCCGGACGCGGCGGCGGTGAAGGTGCAGAACCGCGTGGCGCAGGCGCAGGCGCGCCTGCCCGAGGACGTGCGCCGGCAGGGCGTGACTACGCAGAAGCAGTCGCCAACCTTCCTGATGGTGGTGCACCTGACCTCGCCGCAAGGCAAGTACGACACCCTGTACCTGCGCAACTACGCCCGCCTGCACGTCAAGGATGCGCTGGCGCGTATTCCGGGCGTGGGTGACGCGCAGATCTTCGGTGGCGGCGACTACGCCATGCGTGCCTGGCTGGACCCGGACAAGGTGGCTTCGCGTGGCCTGACCGCCAGCGACGTGGTGCGTGCCATGCGCGAGCAGAACGTGCAGGTTTCGGCGGGCCAGCTCGGCGCCGAACCGTTGCCGAACAGCCAGTTCCTGACCCTGATCAACGCCCAGGGCCGCCTGAAGAGCGAAAAGGAATTCGGCGACATCGTGCTCAAGAGCGGCACCGATGGCGAGATCGTGCGCCTGGCCGACGTGGCCCGCCTTGAACTGGGTGCCGGTGACTACACCCTGCGCTCGCAGCTGGATGGCAAGAACGCGGTCGGTATCGGTATCTTCCAGTCGCCCGGTGCGAATGCGCTGGAGATTCGTGACCAGGTCATCTCGACGATGGACGAGATGCAGAAGACCATGCCGGCCGACGTGAAGTACGAAGCGGTGTATGACACCACCATCTTCGTGCGCGACTCGATCAAGGCCGTGGTCTCCACGCTGCTGGAAGCCATCGCCCTGGTGGTGCTGGTGGTGATCCTGTTCCTGCAGACCTGGCGTGCGTCGATCATCCCGTTGATCGCGGTGCCGGTGTCGGTGGTGGGTACCTTCGCCGCGTTGTACCTGCTGGGCTTCTCGATCAACACGTTGAGCCTGTTCGGCCTGGTGCTGGCGATCGGCATCGTGGTCGACGACGCGATCGTGGTGGTGGAGAACGTCGAGCGCAACATCGAGGAAGGCTTGTCACCCACCGCTGCGGCCCACCAGGCCATGCGTGAAGTGTCCGGCCCGATCGTGGCGATCGCGCTGGTGCTGTGTGCCGTGTTCGTGCCGATGGCCTTCCTGTCCGGCGTCACCGGCCAGTTCTACAAGCAGTTCGCAGTCACCATCGCCATCTCCACGGTGATCTCGGCGATCAACTCGCTGACCCTGTCGCCGGCCCTGGCCGCGCGCCTTCTGAAGGCCCATGGTGCTCCGAAGGATGCGCCGAGCCGCCTGATCGACCGCCTGTTCGGCTGGGTGTTCCGTCCGTTCAACCGCTTCTTCAAGTCCAGCTCGGAGAAGTACGAGCGTGGCGTAGCCCGCATCCTCGGCCGTCGTGGCGCGGTGTTCGTGGTCTACGCGATCCTGCTGGTCGGTACCGGCGTGATCTTCAAGCTGGTGCCGCCGGGCTTCATCCCGACCCAGGACAAGCTGTACCTGATCGCCGGTGTGAAGCTGCCGGAAGGTTCGTCGATCGCGCGCACCGATGAAATGCTGCGCAAGGTCGCCAAGATCGCCCAGGAAACCGATGGCGTGGCCCACACCATCTCGTTCCCGGGTCTGAACGCGCTGCAGTTCACCAACACGCCGAACACCGGTGTGGCGTTCATCCCGCTCAAGCCGTTTGCCGAGCGCCATGGCCGCACCGCCGCACAGATCAATGCCGAGATCAACCAGAAGATCGCCGGCCTGCAGGAAGGCTTCGCGTTCGCGATGATGCCGCCGCCGATCCTCGGCCTGGGCAACGGCAACGGCTACCAGATGTTCATCGAGGACCGTGGCAACCTGGGTTACGGCGCGCTGCAGAACGCGGTGCAGGCAATGCAGGGCACCGTTGCGCAGACGCCGGGCATGGCCTTCCCGATCAGCAGCTACCAGGCCAACGTGCCGCAGCTGGATGCCGAAGTGGACCGCGTCAAGGCCAAGGCGCAGGGCGTGCAGCTCACCGAGCTGTTCGACACCCTGCAGACCTACCTCGGTTCGGCCTACGTCAACGACTTCAACCAGTTCGGCCGTACCTGGCAGGTGATCGCCCAGGCCGACGGTCCGTTCCGCGAGACGGTCGAGGACATCGGCAAGCTGCGTACCCGCAACGACCGCGGCGAGATGGTGCCGATCGGTTCGATGGTCACCATCAAGCAGACCTTCGGCCCGGACCCGGTGCTGCGCTTCAATGGCTATCCGGCAGCAGACCTGGCCGGTGAGGCCGACCCGCGCCTGCTGTCCTCGGCCGAGGCGATGAACAAGCTGACCGAGATCGCCGGCAAGGTGCTGCCGGTGGGCATGACCACCGAATGGACCGACCTGAGCTACCAGCAGGCGACCCAGGGCAAGGCGGCCTTCATCGTGTTCCCGGTGGCGATCATGCTGGCCTTCCTGGTGCTGGCCGCGCTGTACGAGAGCTGGTCGCTGCCGCTGGCGGTGATCCTGATCGTGCCGATGACCCTGCTGTCCGCGCTGTTCGGCGTGTGGCTGACCGGTGGCGACAACAACGTGTTCGTGCAGGTTGGCCTGGTGGTGCTGATGGGCCTGGCGTGCAAGAACGCGATCCTGATCGTCGAATTCGCCAGAGAGCTGGAGATGGGCGGCAAGGGCATCGTTGAAGCCGCGCTGGAAGCCTGCCGCCTGCGTCTGCGCCCGATCGTGATGACCTCCATCGCCTTCATCGCCGGTACCGTGCCGCTGGTGCTGTCGCACGGCGCGGGTGCCGAGGTGCGCTCGGTGACCGGTATCACCGTGTTCGCCGGCATGCTGGGCGTGACCCTGTTCGGCCTGTTCCTCACCCCGGTGTTCTACGTGGCCCTGCGCAAGTTCGTCACCCGCAACGGCGGTGGCCAGCTGGTGCAGCACGGCGAGCCGACCATCCACCACTGACTTGGAACCCCGTCGCCGCCGGTCACTGGCCGGCGGCGGCTTTCCCCTCACAAGGCATGCATCCATGAATACCCATCAGAACAAGATCGCGCTGGTCACCGGCGCCACCCGTGGCATCGGCCTGGAAACCGTGCGCCAGCTGGCCCAGGCAGGTGTGCATACGCTGCTGGCCGGTCGCAAGCGCGATACGGCGGTGGAGCTGGCACTGAAGCTGCAGGCTGAAGGCCTGCCGGTCGAAGCCCTGCAACTGGACGTGACCGACGCGGCCAGCATCGCCGAAGCGGTGGAGCAGGTGCGCCAGCGTCACGGCCGCCTCGACATCCTGGTCAACAATGCCGGCATCATGATCGAGAACCCGGCGCAGGCGCCGTCGGAGCAGTCGCTCGACACCTGGAAGCGTACCTTCGACACCAACGTGTATGCGCTGGTCGCAGTAACCCAGGCATTCCTGCCGCTTGTCAAGCAGGCCAAGTCCGGGCGCATCGTCAACGTGTCGAGCATGCTCGGCTCGCAGACCCTGCACGCGGATCCCTCATCGGGCATCTACGACTTCAAGATTCCCGCCTACAACGCGTCCAAGGCCGCGGTGAACAGTTGGACCCTGAGCCTGGCCTACGAGCTGCGCAACACCCCGATCAAGGTCAATACCGTGCATCCGGGTTACGTGAAGACCGACATGAACGGCGGCAACGGCGAAATCGAAATCGCCGAAGGCGCGCGCTCCAGCGTGCAGATGGCGCTGATCGGCGAATCCGGTGCCAGCGGCAGCTTCACCTACCTGGGCGAGGTGCTGCCATGGTGATCCGCACGTTAGCGATGACCGTCTCCAGCCTGGTGCTGGCAGGCTGTGTCAGCGTCGGCCCGAACTACAAGGCCCCGGTGCAGGAACCGGTGGTCCTGCAGAGCGCACAGCAGCCGGTCTTCAGCACCGTTTCGCCGGTGGCCAGCTGGTGGGCGCAGTTCGATGATCCGGTGCTGGAACAGCTGGTGCATGGCGCCCTGTCGGACAACCTGGACCTGCGCGTGGCCGTGGCCCGCGTCAGCCAGGCCCGCGCGGTGTTCGTCGAAAGCCGTTTCGACCAGGCGCCGCACATCACCGCTGGCGGCAGCTACGACCGCCGCAAGCAACCCGATCCGCAGCTGGGTGGGCAGCGGGTGTTCAGTGAAAGCTACCAGCTCGGCTTCGACGCCGGCTGGGAGCTGGATCTGTTCGGCCGCAAGCGCCGTGCCGCTGAGGCCGCACGCGCCGACCTCGGTGCCGAGCAGGCCAACCTGGCCGATGCGCAGGTACTGGTCGCCGCCGAAGTGGCACGCAATTACTTCGAGCTGCGCGGAACGCAGAAGCGCATCGCGGTGGCCCAGCACACGCTGGAAAACCTGCGCGATACGCAGAAGCTGACCGAGGCGCGCTGGGAACTGGGCGCGGGAAGCGAGCTGGATGTGCAGAGCAGCCGCGCCCGCCTGAAGGCGATCGAGGCCGACATCCCGTTGCTGGAAGTGGCCGAGGCGCAGTCGCGCAACCGGCTGGCCGTGCTGCTCGGCCAGCGCCCGGAAGTGCTGACCGACATGCTCGCGCCGCACGACGTGCCGGCCTTCGCCAAGGCGCTGCCGCTGGGCGATACCCGCGAACTGCTGCGCCAGCGCGCCGACGTGCGCGCGGCCGAGCGTCGCCTGGCGGCTGCGACCGCACGCGTGGGCGTGGCCACCGCGGACCTGTTCCCGCGGTTGTCGCTGTCCGGCTTCGTCGGGTTCCTCGGCGGCGATGCCAGTGGCCTGGTCAATGGCAACAACAAGGCCTGGTCGCTGACCCCGTCGCTGAGCTGGGCAGCATTCGACTTCGGTACCGTGCGTGCACGCCTGCGTGCCAGCAAGGCTGAAGCCGAAGGCGTGGCCGCGCAGTACGAGCAGGCCGTGCTGCTGGCGCTGGAAGATACCGAGAACGCGCTGACCCGCTATTCCAAGCAGCAGGCACGGCTGGCGATCGTGGTCGAGCAGGCACAGGCCGCACGGCGTGCCGAATCACTGGCACAGATCCGCTATCGCGAAGGCTCGGAAGACTTCCTGACCCTGCTGGATGCGCAGCGCACGCAGCTGGCGGCCGATGACGCCCTGGCGGCGGCCGAGTCCGAAGTCAATGTCAGCGTGGTGGGCGTGTACAAGGCGCTGGGCGGCTGGGGGCAATCACCGCAGCAACCGAGCGTGGCGCAGGTGCAGTAACCGCAGGGGACGGAGGCAGTGGCTTCCGTCCCCTCCTGCTTTCAGGGCCACTGATTGGCCGGCACCTCGCGCTCGCGCATGCGCACGATGCAGAAGCGATGGCCGGTCGGTGCTTCCATCACCCACCAGCGTTTGACGAAGCCTATCCGGCGCGCGCCGAGCTTCTCCAGGCGGTCGGCCTCGGCATCGATGTCGTCGCTCTCGATGTCCAGGTGCACCCGTGACGGGTGATCGACCCGCTGGACTTCCACGTTCAAGCCCGCCGGTGCACCCAGCAGGTCGGCATACTCGGCGCCCCCTTCGACACGCGCCGCCTGTGCCTGCAGGCCGAGCGCGGCGGCCCAGAAGCCGGCACCTGCGTCGGCGGGAAGGTCCTGGCAGTCGATGATGAATCCAGCCAGCCGGCTCTGGTGGGCCATGTCCTGCTCCGCAGTTCGGGGGAGGAGGCAGGGTAACGCGATGCGTTCCGCGTACATCTTCACCTTCGTGACGTTTCTGACTCTGCCGGAATGCCGGCCCGACGTGTAACAAGTGGGTCAGGCACTCGGGAGGACAGGCGATGGCGGATGGAAGGCGGGATACCCAACGGATGTTGTTCGGCGATCCGGGTCCACCCGGTGCGGGTCTGTCAGTGGCGGTCGTGGTGCTGCTGGTGCTGGCGACGATGGCGGCGGCGGTCGGTTTCCTGCGCCTGCAGGATTCGATGTTGGGGCTGGGCCTGATTGGCGTGGCCGTGTTCCTGGCGATCGGGGCCCGCATCTGCCAGGCGCGCGACCAGCATCAGGCGCTGTATCGCCTGCTGTCGCGGCAGCCACCGCCGTAGCGGCGGCTGCCGTGGCTGCTCAGTGCCTGGGCCAGTCCAGTTCGACCACCAGCGGGAAATGATCCGATGGCAGCACGCCACCGATGCGGCGGTCATCGGTCAGGAAGCTGCGCGCATGGAAGCCGCGCACCAGGACCCAGTCCAGCTGCACGGTGGCCTTGCCGGTGAAATCGTGGAAGGTCAGCCGCGGGCCCTGCGGAGCCTTCACCTGGGTACGGGTGTCCTGCAGCACGCGGGTGAATGCCTTGTAGGTGTCGCCGCCGGGTTCGCTGTTGAAGTCGCCGGTCAGCACGACGGGCAGATCGGCCGGCAGGTTGGCCACGCGCTTGCCGATCAGTTCGGCACCCTTGACCCGCCGCGGCTCGTCTTCGTCGCGGTAGGGCAGGTGGGTGTTCATGAAGTAGAAGCGGCGGCCGTCGTCGATGCGGCGGAACAGCGCCCAGGTGACCATGCGTGGATACAGGTTGCCCCAAGTGATGCTGCCGGGCACATCGGGCGTATCGGACAACCAGAAGTTGCCTGATTCCTCGATCGCCAGCACCTTGCTGTCGTAGAACACGCCCATGTGCTCGTCGCCGCTGCCGCCGCGGCGGCCCTCGCCGAACCAACGGTAGCCGGGGAGGTGTCCTGCCAGGTACTCGGCCTGCTCCTGCACCAGTTCCTGGGTGCCGATCACCGCCGGGTGCGCATCGAGGATGACCTTCACCATCGCGTCGCGACGGTCGGGCCAGCGCTTGCCCGGCTCGGTATCGGCCGGGGTGCGCACATTGAACGACATCACCTTCAACGGCGCGGGGGCTGCGGCCCAGGCGCTGGTCGCAGGCAGGGCAAGCGCCAGCAGCGCAGACAGTACAGGGCGACGGAAACGCGACAACATCGTGGAATCCCTCCATTCCATGAAAACGGTTTCATGGAGCATCGCACGGATTGCCTGTTCATGGCTGTGCGCGCGCTGGCGGTATCCGCCGGTCGCCGCGGCGTATTCAGCAGGGCCTTTGACAGCGCATTGACCCGCCCGCGCGGGCCTGCGTGCTAGAACGGCGCTGCCGGCCACTGAACCCGGCACCGCAGCAACCATCAACGGAACCACAAGGAGCTGTGCCATGACACGATTGATTCGCGCCCTGCAGGTGTCGCTGAACCTGCGTTCGGACAATTCCACGCAGTGCATCCGTTCCAAGTATCGCTACTGGAATATCTTCTGACCGGAAGGACTCCACGTATTCGATGACATCGCCAGGGAGGGTCGATGATCTTCCCTGGCATTGGAGGCAGGGCATGGATGAGCGTGCAGCGGATGCGGAAGTGGTTTCCATCGACGACCTGCTCGAACGCGTGCGTCGCGAAGGGCCGGTACTGCGCTTCAACAATGATGTCGTCGGCATCTTTGATCCGGCCCTGGCGGTCAGGATCGACAAGGCCAACACCGACCAGCACACCGTACCGGATTCACTGATTGATTTTCTCGGGCTGCGCAGTGGCAGGGACCCTGTTGCGTGGCGCGAGGTGCGGGCGTTGCTGAGCGAGCAGGCCGGGCGGCTGGCCAGTCCCGGCCACATGCGCGACCTCTACACGCGCATGCACGGCTTCCTTGCCCAGCGCGCGGACAGGCCGCATGACCTCAGCGAACTGAGCTGGTGGACGATCTCGCAGTCGCTGTTGCCGATGCTGATCGACGGCCTCAGTCGATCCGACGTCGATGCGCTCATCGGTGAGCAGAAGACCCGATACAACGCCATCGTGCTGCAGAACTTCTCGTTCTGGCGGCGGATCATCGACTTCCATCTTTCCCGCCGCGCGGCCCGCACGGTGTCGCGGCACATCCGGCGTCGTGCGCGCCAGACCGTGCCGCGCGAGGACTTCCTGCAATCCCTGCTGCCGCTGGTGCAGCGGGTCGGGGTGGACCGCGTGGCCTATCTGGTGTCGATGGTGCTGGCCGGCATGTCGGGCCTGCCGGGCATCACGGCGGCCAGCCTGCTGTACGCGATGCATCGATTTCCGCACTGGCAGGCGCGCATCCGCGAGGAAACCTCGGCGCTCAGCCTGGAGCAGTTGTATGCGCTGCCGATCAAGTCGCTGCCGTGCACGTCGCGTTTCGTCAAGGAAACCCTGCGGCTGTGGCCGGGACTGTTCGCCCTGCATCGTCCGGCCTCGCACGATATCGATATCGAGGGCGTGTGCATCCGCAAGGGCGGGGCATACGAGTTGTCGTCCTACTTCCAGCATCATTCGCCGGAGTACTGGCAGAACCCGGACAGCTTCGATCCTGATCGCTGGTTGCCGGAGCGACGCCAGGCCAACAAGGGGGCCTACGTGCCCTTCGGATTTTCCTCGCGGGCCTGCATCGGCAGTGCGGTCGGCCACGCGCAGCTGCTGCTGTTCTGCGCATTGGTGACCCGCGATTTCGAGTTGACGGTACAGGATGAGCCCACACCGTGGATGCAGCTGGAAGGCTTTGCCATTCCGGTCGATTTCATCGGTACGCTGACGCCGCGGCACGCCTGACAGCATCTGTACTGCCTGGCTCAGTCTTCAATCTCGCCACGGCGGCCTGCCGCGCGCACCGCCTGCGCGGTGGTGGCCACGCCGAGCCGTTGTCGCGCTCGCCGCAGGTGGTTCTCCACCGTGCGTGCAGACAGCCCCAGCGTGGCCGCGATCTCCGCCTGGCGCCGTCCAGCGGCGACCCAGCGCAGCACCTCGCGTTCGCGTGCGCTCAACGCGCCTGCGCGAACATCCGCGGGCGCCTCGGCGAGCTGGCGCGCCGCACGGAAGGCTGACCTTCCGACCATTTCCAGCAGCAGGCGCGCGCTGGCGGATGCATCAATCGAGGTGCCGGCGAAACTGACCGCACCCTCCAGGCCGGTCGGGCCGAACACCGGAACCTGTAATCCATGCAGGCCATCGCCGCGCGGCTGCTTCACCACCTGATAGCGTTCGCCGCGCACGCCCTGGCGCTTGCTCCAGAAGAACGGCGCATTGCTGTCCAGTACATGGCGGTTGACCGGGCAGGCATGCAGGTAGCGGGCAAGTCCGGTATCGCTGCCGTCGCCGAACCAGTCACCCTCGATCCAGTACACGCGCTGCGCGTCGCGTTCCAGCCCGGTCCCGGTGGCAAACACCAGCAGTCGATCGTAGCCCAGGGGTGAGGCGGCGGCGCGCAGTACGCCGCCCACCGCGGGCAGTGACCGCGCCTGTTCCAGTTCCAGCAGCGCGGGCACCAGCGCAGGCATGTGCTCAGCGCCCCGCCAGTGCATCGAGCAGCGTACGTGCGGCCAGCTTGCCCAACGCGTTGCCGGCCAGCGGGCTGTCGCCGGTCAGCAGCAGGCGATCCTGCAGCACGCTGCCATCAACCCCCTCGTTGACGATCTGCACGCCCTGCTGCGCCAGGCGTTCACCGAAGAACCAACGCAGCTGCCCCGGCATGTAGCCGATCTCCGGTGTCTGCCGGTCCATTGCGTCGGGGAAGGCGCAGATGCGGTAACCACGGAACAGCGAGCCACCGTCGGCTTCGTCGACGCCCGCCGCCAGCAGCGCCGCCGGGCCATGGCAGAGCGTGATGATGTGGCGCTGCCCGGCCATGGCCCACTGCAGCGTGGCCTTCACCGCCGCGCTCTCCGGCAGGCCGATCAGTGCGCCGTGGCCACCGGGAATGAAGATGGCGGCATAGTCCGAATCGGCTCCCAGGCCGGCCACCACCTCATCCAGCTGCAACGGCTGGCGGAAGCGCGCCTCATAGCGTTCGTACAGGGCGCCGATCTCGCGGTCCTCGCGCGGGAAGGCCCACCATTCGAACTTGACGGCGTTGCCGGACAGCGTCGCCACGTCGATGTCGAAGCCGGCCTTGTCCAGGTGGTACATCGGCAGCAGGGTTTCCACCGGATGGTTGCCGGTGGAGAACAGGTGGCCATTGGCGGTCGGTAGATAACGCTCGTCGGCGGCGATCATCAGCACCTTCCAGCGGCCGTCGCGGCGCGCATCCGGATAGTCGGCCCCGGACAGGTCGCTCTGGGGCGAGGTGAACTGCGACAGCGAGTACGGCGACGGGAAGAAGGCATCGCGCTCGGCCGGATCGGGGCTGGGCTGGCGGCTGGGCTCTTGCGTGTTCATGCGGACCTCCGTTGGGGGAAAGTGAGCCCAGCATAGGAGGCCGCGTGCGCAGGCGCGATGAGGGATTCCCCTCAATGGACCACCACCCGGATGCTGCATCGCGCCACCGGCCCGGTTGGACAGCGGGATTATGTCGTGTTATCTAGCCGGTGCCGGGATAATTCCGGCATAACCACACAGCAAGCAAAGGAATGAAAATGAAAAGATTCGCCCGAGCATTGCGCGTCACTCTGAATATCCATCCGAACGAGAAGAGCAGTGTGTGGAATACCTGGCCGCTCTGGGTCGAGTTCTGATCCCGCGGGGCAACCCCGTGATTGAGCGGTAGCAAGACGAAGGGACTCGTCTTTCGAGTCCCTTCCTGCCGGAGACGCACTGCATGCAAGGGATGTCGAATGAAGGCAGCGCCATTGCTGCCGAGCGCCTGGCTGCGCGGGTGGAGCGCGAAGGACCGGTGCTGAAACTGGAAACCGGCGGTATCGGGGTGTTCTGCCCAGAACTGGCCGGCAAGGTCGACAAGGAGAATTCCGAGCACCTGTTCGTGGTCGAGTCGCTGGCCGACCTGTTCCGCCGGCACGAACGCGTGCGCTGGACCGAAGTGCGCAGCCTGATCGCCACGCGCAGTGCTGAGCTTACCGGAGCGCAGACCCTGGAGGCGCTGCAGTCGCGCATGCGGCAGGCGTTGGACGCACTGTGCGGGCGCGAGCTGGATGCCACGCCAGCCGTGTGGAAGGTGATGGCGCATCCGCTGGTGCCACTGGTGATCGACGGGCTCGACGCGCGCGGTACCGAGGCCATCGAACGCGCCCTGCATCTGCGCTACACAACCCAGGTCGAGCAGGTCATCCATCGGCGTCATCTGCTGCGCAACTTCCTCATCGGTCGTGGCGAATCGCGGGCGATCGCCGCCGAACTCAGGCGCCGGGTCCGCAGCGGACGTTCGCCGCTGGACTATGCACAGTCATTGTTGACCCTTCGCGAGCGCATCGGCCTGGACAAGGTCACCTACCTGGTCACCGTGCAGCTGATCGCCATTTCCGGGGTGCCCGGCATGATGGCCGCCTGCCTGCTGCTGGCGATGCAGATGCATCCACACTGGCGCCAGCGCATCGAGGAGGAATTCGCGCCGCTCTCGGATGCGGAGATCCATGCGCTGCCGATGGCCAGGATTCCCTGCACGATGCGCTTCCTGAAGGAAGTGATGCGGCTGTATTCCACGCCCTTCAACAACCGTCGGGTGGCCGCCTGCGATCTGCAGGTGGAAGGGCAGGCCATCGCCGAGGGCACGGTGTTCGAGCTGAGCTCGTTCATCCAGCATCGCTCGGCGAAATACTGGGATGACCCGCTGCAGTTCGATCCCGATCGCTGGCTGCCCGAGCGGCGCAAGCGCACGGCCGGCATCTATGTGCCTTATGGCTTCCCCACGCGCTCGTGCGTGGGATCGGCGGTGGGCAACGCGCAACTGGTACTGCTGTGTGCGCTGCTGGCGCGCGAATTCCGTTTCACCCCCAGCGCCGACTACCGGCCCGAGGTGCGCATGGAAGGCTTCGCGATTCCCGCGGCGCTGCACGGCACGTTCTCGCGCCATAAGGCCGGTGCCTGATCTGCAGGGGCGGGCGGCTTACTTTGCCGTACGCCCGTGTTCCTGCATGTCCTCATGCAGGATCCGCCGCAGCTCGACGATGGCCGGCGTGGCTTCCTGCACGCTGTGACCGGACACGATCACCTTCTCCGAAACGGCGTGTGGCAGGTGCGAGCTCCAGTAGGGCACCAGCCCGTCATCGGTTTTTTCCAGTGGGCCATCGGCCTTGGCGCGGGCGATGATCGAGTGGTAGTGCACCTTCGGTGACATCGGCAGGTCGGCCACGGCGCGGACGAACGGGTCGTCCTTGTCCAGGTTCTGGATGCTGTTCATCTGGTAGCCGTGCTTGCCATCGTTGCGATCAATCTGGCCGTCGTTGGCCAGCGTCGCCACGTCCTCCAGCACGGTCAGCGGCAGCCGTACCAGGCGGCCGATCCAGCGGCCGAGGCGGGTACCGGCCACGTCGGTGCCGCGATGCGGTGTGGCGATGAAAACCACCCGCGATACTTCCGGTTCCGGCAGGAAGGTCAGTACCGGCGCGCCCTTGGTGCGCAGCAGCTCGCGCTGGGCGGGCGTCATCTGCGCGGTGGCCAGCAGGGTGTCGACCAGGTGGTCGCCGGAGGAAGAGACCATCAACCGCGCGATCACCCCGCCCATGCTGTGCCCGACCAGCACCATGTCATGCGAGGCCTGCGCCTTGCCGCTGGGGTCGAAGTGCTTGAGCACTTCGGCCAGCGTGTGGCGCATCGCATCGTGGCTCATCGCGATGGGCATGTTGGTCGGGTAGTAGAACTGCCAGACCTGGAAATCCTGGCGGATCTCGTCGTCGCGCATCAGTTCGTTGGCCACGTTCACCCAGGCCTCGGGACTGCTGGCCAGGCCATGGATCATCAACAGCACGCGGCGGTTCGGGTCGTAGGGCTGCATCATGTACAGATGCGGCGCGTCGATGCCGCCCTTGCCACCAAACAGCGAGCGCAGCGACTGCTGGCTGAAGTTGGAGCGCGCCAGCCACAGTGCGTAGCCCGCAGTGAAGTTGGCCGCCAACGGCACCTGCTGGCCGTGCAGGGTTACTTCCGAGACCTGGTAGGGATCGTGGATCTCCAGTTCCGGCTCGTCGTCGTGCAGCACTTCCCACAGGTTCTTTCCCGAGAAGCGCAGCAGCACCGTCATCGAAGGCGAGGGCATCTCGCTCCAGCTCTGCGCGGCCGGGGTGCTTGCCTGCGCGGCGGGCGTCGCTGCCGAAGGCGGGGTGGCCGTGCTGCCAGCCGGATCGTCCATCACCGCCACCAGCTCGGCACCGAAGCCATCGCGGCGATGCACGCTGCGCAGCGTGCCGGTGAACGACAGCGAGGCCGCCGGTACCAGCTCGGTGGGGGTACGTGTATCCAGCGGCGATGCTTCGCCCGAAGGGGCCAGCACGAAGGTCCAGCGGCCGAGCTGGAAATGGCTGGCCTGGCTGTGCACGCGCCCGGTGGCGTACGCGTTGTACAGCTGCACCGAGGCTTCCTGCACAGCCAGGTTGTAGTAGTCGCGCACCTGGGTCTGGCGGTCCTCGAAACCACGCTGGTTGGCGGTGCGCTCGGTGAAGAACAGATAGGCATAGGCCTGGCGCGCGACCTGCATCCACGCATCGAGGCGCGGCTGGAAGTCGGCATCCAGTTCGGTGATTGCGGTCTTGGCGCGGCCGGATGCCGAGTACTCACGCTTCGGCGCCGGCAGGGTCATCGCATGCTGCAGCCACAACTCGGCCAGGCTGGAGCGCTTGTCTTCCTCGCGCACCACGATGCTGCTTTCCATGGCCTCGATGCAGGGCAGGCCGGGCTTGGCACAGACGCCCTCATCGAGCCCGGCCACGCGCAGGGTCTCGGTGGTCGCCGCGCTGAGCTTGCCGGAGGTGAGGATGTCACCGCGCTTGAGCGCGATGTACTGGCCGGGCGTGACCGAGGCGACCTGCACCGACGGCCCGAACTGGCGCAGCGTCGCGCAGCCCCCCAGGGTGAGCAGCACGGTGATGATGAGGGTCGTGCGGCCGATGAAGCCCATGCCCGTGGTAGCCATACGATGCTCCTGCGCGGTGGCGCCACTCTAGCGGCCGGCCTGTCAAAGCGAAATAGACCGAACGGTCGGTTTGGGCCTGGCCGCCGTAGGCGATTCAGCCATTCCCGTGTGACACTGCGGCGAATGGAAGGGACACGGTGATCGCGATGGCCTGGCTGGAAACCCGCATTCCCCCGCCCGTGGTGATGCTGCTGTTCGCCGCTGCGGGCTTTGCAGCACGCTGGCTGTGGCCGGGTTTCCACCTTCGGGTGCCGGTGCCGGTTCTGCTCGCAGGCGTGACGGTGACGCTGGGTGTCGTGCTCAATCTGCTGCCCAAGCTGTCTTTCCAGCGCGCCGGTACCACCGTCAATCCTCTGCGACCTTCGGCGTCGAGCGCGCTGGTTACCAGCGGAATCTACCGCCGCACGCGCAATCCGATGTATCTGGGCCAGGCGTTGGTCCTGCTTGGCGCCATGGTGTACCTGCAGAACCTGATCGCGCTGCTGGTGGTGCCGCTGTTCCTGGTGTACATCACCCGGCTGCAGATCCTGCCGGAGGAGCGGGCACTGATGGCCCGCTTTCCCGAGGCGTACGCGCAATACCGTCATCGCGTGCCGCGCTGGCTGTAGCGTCGCCTACGCCATCAGCGGCTGATCTGGCACTTCACCGCAGCCGAATAGCCCTCGTAGTCGTCGCCCGCGATCACGTGCAGGGTGTGGCGCTTGTCGATGCGCTTCACGTACGACGGCTCTTCGGTGTTGGCATGCTCGTTGACCTCGGTCACCGACCAGGCCTTGGCCAGGCGCTTGGAATCGACGCCGTTCAAGTACACGAAGAGGCTCTTCTCGCCTTCGGCCACGTTTACATCGGCACTGGTGACCGTGCCGCCAAACAGCGCGACCGGCTTGTCCTCCGGCTCGAAGGTGCCGCCCGGTTTCTTGGCCAGGCCGGCGGCCTGCAGCGCATCGATGGCGTCGGCCGCACTGAAGTTCGAGCCGGCCTTGCAGGCCAGCAGCGCTTCCAGCGTGGCGGTGCCGGGGGGCGCGATGGCCGGCGCCGCAGCGTGCGTGGCTGAGGCTGCGGCGAGGGTGGTGAGGAGCAGGACGAGCGTGGTTGTGGCGGTTTTCATTGCAGATCCTTCTGGCGGCAGCAGGCCGGGGCAATGCAGCGATGGAGCGAAAGCTCCATCCCGATTATGCCCCACGCTTCCCGCACGACGAGCAGGCACAAAAAAGCCGGAACCCCCTCGACGGGAGATCCGGCTTCTTGCGGCCTCGACAGGCCATACAGATGGTGGAGGTGGGCGGAATTGAACCGCCGTCCGAAGGCACTCCATCCCCAGCACTACATGCTTAGCTCACCGTTGGATCTCGTCCCCGAACAGCACGGTGCGCAAAGCGCATCCGGGAACCAGCCTGTTGCGTTCTAGTGCCGGACTGACAGGCAGCCATCCAGCGCGATTCCATGATAGTGACTCTACACCGCGAGCATGGACACAAGCGGTTTCGAGGCTTAGGCCTTAAGCGGCCAGAGCGTAGTTGTCGTCGTTGGCAACTAGAGTTTTGCAGCTGGATTTACGAGGAAAGCTACCCCCTCGGCATGCGCCAGGCGACTTCACAACCCCCGTCGAAACCAATGCACCCCCGGTTTCTTCAAGTTCTGCAAGGTACAAGGCCTGTTTCGTGTCGCCACGGCCAGTGCCTGCCCAACGCTGCCAATGCTACGCCAAAACAGCTGAACAGTCACCGTGGCAATCCACAACATGTTGTAGAGCCAGCGGCATAGCGGATTGGTAACGTCATTGGCACGAATTTGCGACACACTGGCGGCGACCATCCGGGCCAGGACAGACACGGAGACTGTGGGTGACCGATGCAAGCCAACAACGCAGCCTGCGGCAGCTGATCGGGCCGGTCGGTGCCGACTACCAGCGGCGCGCCCTGCCGCCCGGCTGGGTCTGGGCGGTGCTGGCGGTGTTGCTTGCGGCCACCGCACTGACCGAGCTGCCGGCGACTGCGGCCGCGGCATTGGTGGCCAGTGCGGTGGTTGTGCACTGGTCGCAGCGCGGTCGCATCCATTGGCTGGGCTGGCGCCTGCCGGGCCTGGCCGTGTTGGCGGCCCTGCTGTGGGGGCCGGAAGTGCTGTCGCAATGGTTCGAGCACGGGCTGGCCGTGGTCCTGATGTCGCTGGCCAGCCTCAGCATCGGCGTGCATGTATGGCAGGCGCGACAGATGGCGCGGCAGCTCCAGGGCGCGGCCGATTCGCTGGATGACGCCCAGCTGCTGGCCCTGCTGCCGGCCGACGCGGCCCAGCTGGCGCAGCGGTGGCGCGCCGGCGATGACCGGCATGCGCCGGAACTGGCAGTGGTGATGCACCTGGCCGTGATGCACGCGGCGCTGGCACCGCGCATGCGCGGGCAGGGCGTGCTGGCAGGGTGATCGGTCGGCGGCTTCTACAGCCGCCGTGGTCAGGAGCCTGGCAACGCCTTGCGCAGGTAGATCCGCTCGTGCCCGGGCGGGCAATCGGGCAGCCGCCCATAGACGGTGTAGCCCTGCCGCAGGTAGAAAGCTTCGGCCTGCCAGTCGAAGGTATCCAGCATCACGTTGCGGGCGCCAAGCTGGCGCGCGGCGGCTTCTGCTTCCGCCAGCAGGCGCTGGCCGATGCCTTGCCCGCGCAGTTCCGGGTCCACCCACAGCACATGTACCTGCAGCCAGCCGGCACAGACGTCGGCCAGCACACCACCGCGCAGCGCGCCGTGCTCGTCATGCCAGGCCAGGCGGACTGGAGTCTCATCGAGTGAATCGCCGCCGTGGGCCTGGTTGAAGGCCAGCAGGCGCGCGCACAACGTGCGCGTTTCATCGGCGCTGGCAGTCACCATGGCGCCGATGGGGGCGGTCATGCGTCGCGGTTGCCGCGACGCATCACACGCTGCTTCTCGATCGCCCAGTCGCGGTCCTTGGCGGCATCGCGCTTGTCGTGGGTCTGCTTGCCCTTGGCCAGCGCGACTTCGAGCTTGATCTTGTTCTTGCTCCAGTACATCGCAGTGGGCACGATCGTGTAGCCATCGCGCTCGACCTTGCCGACCAGCTTGTCGATCTCGCTCCGGTGCAGCAGCAGCTTGCGCTCGCGCCGGTCATTGGCCACCACGTGGGTGGAGGCCTGGATCAACGGGGTGATCTGCGCGCCGATCAGGAAGATCTCGCCGTGCTTCACATAGGCGTAGGCGTCGATGATGTTGCCGCGGCCAGCGCGGATCGACTTCACCTCCCAGCCCTGCAGGGCCAGGCCGGCCTCGAAGCGCTCTTCGATGTGGTACTCGTGGCGGGCACGCTTGTTCAACGCGATGGTTTTGTTGGCCGTCGCGCTCTTTGCTTTATCCTTGCCGCTGTTCTTGCTCATTTCCGTATTGTCTCCGATTCGGGCCCGCCCGGTCGATTGCCGAAACGTCCTGTATTCATGCCTACTATCCGCCGCAGCGCCCTGGTCGAACATTCGGCCGCGCGCATGTTCGACCTGGTCAACGACGTCCAGGCCTATCCGCGCCGTTTCCGCTGGTGCTCGGCTGCCCAGATCCTGGAGCAGGGCGAGGACCGCCTGGTGGCGCGCTTGGACCTGGGCCTGGGCTCGTTCAGTACCTGGTTCCAGACTGAAAACACCCTGCAGCGCCCGCACAGCATCGACATGCAGCTGCGCGATGGCCCGTTCAAGCAGCTGCACGGCCGCTGGGAATTCCATGCGCTGGCCGAGGATGCGTGCAAGGTCACCCTGACCCTGGAGTTCGAACCCAGCTCGCGCCTGCTCGGTCCGGCCCTGGCGATCGGCTTCCAGGGACTGGCCGATCGCATGGTCAATGATTTCGTCCGCGTCGCCGACGAGGGCTGAGCGATGATCGAGGTCGAGGTGGTGCTGGCCTGGCCGGAGCGCGTGCTGTCGCGCCACCTGCAGCTGGAAGAGGGAGCGACCGTGGCCGACGCCATCGCCGCCGCTGCGCTGGAAGGTAGTGCCGACTGTCCGGCCGCCGCGGTGCATGGCGTGGTGGCCCGTCCACAGCAGGCGCTGCTGGACGGGGACCGCATCGAGCTGCTGCGCCCGCTGCTGGCCGACCCCAAGGACAACCGCCGGCGTCGCGCGCTCGGCGGTTGATCCCGGCAACCCGTCCCTGCGGACGGGCAGGCCTCAGCGGCCCTTCTTCTTCTTGTCCTTCGGCAGGTTGCGGCCGAACTGGCGCACCGTCTGCTGGGCCAGGGCCTTGTCGTTGCCCGGGAAGTAGTCGCCTTCCCAGCGGGTAACGGCGTCATTCTCGAAGAACACCACGAAGTTCTTCACTTCGGTGCGGCCGAGGCGGTTCACGCGCTGGCTGGAGGTGTAGTCCCAGCGCTGGGCGTGGAACGGGTCGGGGATGGACGGGGTGCCCAGCAGCGCGGTGACCTGCTGCTTGCTCTGCCCGACCTGCAGCTTGGCCACGGCATCTTCCCGGATCAGGTTGCCCTGATAGATGGGTTGCTTGTAGATGATGCCGCACCCGGTGGTGGACAGGGCGACGGCGGCGACCAACAGGAGATTGCGCATCGGGACTGGCGGTTGGGGAAATCAAACCGATGATACACTCCCGGCGTGCCACCGCGACCCAATCCGAGGCAGCTGGCGCTAAATCGCCAATGAACGGAGACCTATGGAAACCCACGACCTGCGTAAAGTCGGCCTGAAGGTGACCCATCCGCGGATGCGGATCCTGGCGCTGCTCGAACAGCGCAATGCCCAGCACCACCAGCACCACATGACCGCCGAGGACATCTACCGCCAGCTGCTCGAGCATGGCGACGAGATCGGCCTGGCGACGGTCTACCGGGTGCTGACCCAGTTCGAGGCCGCCGGCCTCGTGCTCAAGCACAATTTCGAGGGTGGCCAGGCCGTTTACGAGCTGGACCGTGGTGGCCACCACGACCATATGGTCGACGTGGACAGCGGCAAGATCATCGAATTCGAAAGCCATGAGATCGAGGAGCTGCAGCGCAAGATCGCGGCCGATCACGGCTATGAGCTGGAAGAACACTCGCTGGTGCTCTACGTGCGCAAGAAGCGCAAGTAGGCCGTTCCGGCCAGCCGCTAGCGACGAAACCCCGGGCTTGCCCGGGGTTTTTCGTTGCCGGGGTCAGGGCCCTTTCCCTCCAGGAAAGGGGGCCGGCCCCGGGCGCTCTGCGGGGTCGGATCCCTTTGCGCCAGCAAAGGGCTCTGACCCCTTGCAACCGAGCAGGATCTCCAGGTCCACCGCCTCGGCCATCGCCCGGTTGCCGGCATCCCCCGGGTGGAGGTGGTCGCCGGAGTCGTAGGCGGCGGCCATCCGTGACGGATCGGCCGGGTCGCGCAGCGCCGCGTCCAGGTCGATCACAGCGTCGAACGGGCTGTTGCTGCGCAGCCATGCATTGAGCTGTTGGCGCAGGGCCTCCTTGTCCGGGTGGTAGTAGTCGTCCAGCGGCGTGCCGGGCAGGGCGCCCGCGAACGGCATCAGGGTGGCGCCGAATATGCGTAGACCCCGCCGGTGGGCCTGTTCGGCCAGGGCACGATAGCCGGCCTGCAGCTCGGGCAGGCTGGGCCGGGGCTGCGCGCGGGCGAAGGCAGTACCGGGCCAGCTGATGTCGTTGATGCCGATCAGCACGATGACGCTGGCGACGCCGGGCTGATCCAGTGCGTCACGCCGCAGGCGGGCCAGAACCGACTCGCCCATGCCGTCGCTCAGCAGCCGATTGCCGGAAATGCCCGCGTTGACCACCGCGACGCCGCGCGGTGCCAGACGCGCGGCCAGATGGTCGGTCCAGCGCTGGTCCTGGTCGAGGCTGGCGGTGGCGCCGTCGGTGATCGAGTCGCCAATCACCACCACGCTACGCGCACTGGCGGCGGCCTCGACCTCGATCCCGGTGAGGAACAGGCGTGCGGTAGTGGAACTGGCACCCTGCAGGTCGCGCGCCCGGGCCTGATTGCCGCCGGCGATCCAGCTGGTCTGGCGGCCGTCCCAATGGAACGCCTGCACCGGCGTCGGCCCCGGCACGAAGACGCTGACCTGCAGCGCCTGGTGGTCTTCCGTGGCCACCGCCAGCGGATCGCTCAGCCGTTCCTGGCCGGCACCGATCAACACCCCGGGCTGGCCGTCGAAGCTGAGCGGTTGCGGGGTGGCGCCCGCGCCCGCGGCCACGCTGGCCGCCCCGATCCGCAGCGGCTGGGTGCCGTAGGCATTGCTCAGCCGCACCCGCAGCCGGGGCCCGCCCAGGCTGATGCGCGCGGTCTGGCGGAAGGTCTGGTCCTGCAGCGTGGCCGGAACCAGAGTCGGGAACAGGAAATCGGCGTCCCAGACCGGTTGCGGGCTGGCCTGCCAGCTGGTGACCCAGTGCGGGCCGGATGCGGCACTGGCGACGCCGGACAGGGCGAGCAGGGCGGTGGCGGTGAGCTGGCTCAAGCGGTTCATCGGGCGGTCCCGGGTGGAGGGAACGCCATGGTGATTCCGGGGTCATCTGTGAACTAGACTGCGCATGGACAATCATCTGTGAACTGGATTCATCGTCATGGCGCGACCCGACATCAACCGATCCGGCGAACTGGAAGTGTTCGTGCGGGTGATCGAGACCGGTGGCTTCTCCGCCGCCGCCCGCACCCTGGACATGACGCCATCAGCAGTGAGCAAGCTGGTGGCCAGGCTGGAGCAGCGGCTGGGTACGCGCCTGCTGCAACGCTCCACCCGCCAGCTGCAGCTGACCCCGGAAGGCTGCGCGTTCTACGAGCGCGGCCTGCGCGTGCTGGCCGACCTGGAAGAGGCCGAGCGCTGTGCCAGTGCCCATGCCGAGCCGCGTGGACGGTTGCGGGTCAACTCCAACGTGCCGTTCGGCCAGCATTTCCTGTTGCCGCTGCTGCCGGCGTTCCTCGAACGCAACCCGCAGGTAGGCGTGGACCTGACCCTCAATGACGAGGTGATCGACCTGCTTGAGCAGCGCACCGACGTGGCGGTGCGGGCCGGTCCACTGAAGAGTTCCAGCCTGGTGGCGCGGCGGCTGGGTGCGACGCGGATGATGATCGTGGCTGCACCGGCCTACGCGCAGCGGCACGGGCTGCCACGCACTGCCGAGGAGCTGCAGTCGCACAACCGGCTGGATATCGGCCATGCGCGCGCGATGCAGGGCTGGCCGTTGCTGCAGGACGGGCGCGAACGCATGCTGCTGCCCAGTGGCAACGCGCGCGCCAGCAACGGCGATGCGCTGCGCCAGCTGGTGCTGGGTGGGCTGGGCATGGCGCGGCTGGCAGCATTCCAGGTGCAGCAGGACATTGCCGCCGGGCGCTTGCTGCCGGTGCTGGAGGACGCCAATCCCGGTGACCTGGAAGAGGTGCACGCGGTGTTCCTGGGGCAGGGCGGCTACCTGCCGCTGCGGGTGCGCGCGTTTCTTGATTTCCTGGTGGAGAACGTCGATCTGACGCAGCCACAGGGGTAGTGCCGGCCGCTGGCCGGCAACCTCATGATCTTCATCCACCCGCATCGGGGTGCCGGCCAGCGGCCGGCACTACCGTGCGGAAGCCGAGCCAATGCTCGGCTCGGCCGGCGTTACACCTGCAGCAGCTTGCGTGCGGCGGCGCGCGCTTCCTTGCTCACTTCCACGCCGCCGAGCATGCGCGCCAGTTCTTCCTCGCGCGCCTTGCTGTCCAGCTTTTCCACTGCGCTCTGGGTCATGCCTTCCACCGGGGCCTTGCTGACCCGGTAATGGGCATGGCCCTTCGAGGCGACCTGCGGCAGGTGGGTCACGCACAGCACCTGGCGCTTCTCGCCAAGGGCGCGCAGCTTCTGGCCGACGATGTCCGCCACCGCGCCACCGATGCCGGAGTCGACTTCGTCGAACACCATGGTCGGCACTGCATCCAGGTCCAGCGCGGCCACTTCGATGGCCAGCGAGATGCGCGACAGTTCGCCACCCGAGGCCACCTTGCGCAGGGCACGCGGTGGCTGTCCGGCATTGGCCGCCACCAGGAATTCCACGCGCTCGGCACCCTGCGGGTCGGGCTTGCCGGCGTCCTGCGGTTCCAGCTCGATCAGGAACTGGCCGCCGCCCATGCCCAGCTCGGCGATGATGCCGGTGGTGGTGGCCGACAGCTCGGCAGCGGCGGCGCGGCGGCTGGCGGTCAGCAGCCCGGCCTGCACGCGCCACGCCGCAGCGGCCTTGTCGATCTCGCCGGCGAGGCGCTGCAGGCGTTCGTCAGCACCACGCAGCTGTTCCACTTCGGCGTGCATGCGCTCGCGCTGCGCGCCCAGCTCGTCCATCGGCACACGGTGCTTGCGGGCCAGGTCGTGCAGGCGGCCGAGGCGACGCTCGTTCTCCTCGAACTGTTCCGGGTCGGCGTCGAGGTCGTCATGCACGCGGTCCAGCAGCGACAGGGCTTCGTGCAGCTGGATCGAGGCGTTTTCGATCAGGCCGTCGACCTCGCCCAGGCGCGGGTCGTGTTCGATCAGGCGCGACAGCTCGTGGCGCACCTGCTGCAGCAGGTCCAGCGCGGAACTGCCGTCGTCGCCATTGAGCTGGTTGCTGGCCGCCTGGCAGGCACTCAGCAGGGCACTGGCATGGGCCTGGCGGCGGTGGCTGGCGCCCAGCGCGGCAATCGACTCCGGTTCCAGATCCTCGCGGTCCAGTTCGCGCAGCTGGTGCTCCAGGAAGCCGATCCGGTCACTGACTTCGCCCTGCTGCGACAGCGCCAGTGATTCATCGACCAGGGCCTGCCAGGCCGCAGCGGCGCGGCGCACCTGGCGGCGCTCGTCCTCGTTGCCGGCATAGGCATCCAGCAGGGCCAGCTGTGATGGGCGTGCCAGCAGGGCCTGCTGCTCGTGCTGGCCGTGGATCTCCACCAGCAGCGAGGCCAGGTCGGCCAGCTGCGCCAGGGTCACCGGGCGGCCGTTGATCCAGGCCCGCGAGCCGCCATCGGCACGGATCACGCGGCGCAGCTGGCACTGCTCCTCGTCGTCCAGCTCGTTGTCGGCCAGCCACTGGCGCGCGGCCTGCAGCTGGTCCAGCGCGAACTCGGCCGACAGCTCGGCGCGCGCGGCGCCGTGGCGGACCACGCCGCTGTCGGCGCGCAGGCCGGACAGGAAGCCCAGCGCGTCGACCATCAGTGACTTGCCGGCGCCGGTCTCGCCTGAAACCACGGTCATGCCTGGCCCGAACTCCAGTTCGGTGGCGCGGACGACGGCGAAATCCTTGATCGAAAGATGTCTGAGCATGGGTAAGGGGGTGTCAGCAGCCGCGCAACGCTAGCACGCGCGCGCGGGAGGTCCAATGACTTGCCAAGGTGATCCGCCGCCATTATCTAGTGTCCGTGTCTCACAGGTTGATTCCATGCACGGTTCTCCCGACCAGCTTGCCCCGCGTGCGCGCCATCTGCTGCGCACGCTGATCGCGCGTTACATCCAGGACGGTGAGCCGGTCGGCTCGCAGACGCTGGCGCGCGTGGCCGGGCTGGAGGTCAGTCCGGCCACCATCCGCAACATCCTGGGTGACCTGGAAGACCTGGGGCTGCTGGCTTCGCCGCACACCTCGGCCGGGCGCGTCCCGACCGCACATGGCTACCGGGTGTTCGTCGACAGCCTGCTGCAGATGCAGCCGCCGGGCGAAGGCGAGCTGGCCCGGCTGCGCCAGGAACTGGCCGGCGGCGGCAGCACCCAGGCCCTGCTTGGCAGCGCCTCGGAGCTGCTGTCGGCGATGAGCCACTTCGTCGGCGTGGTCAGCGCCCCGCGGCGCGAGCAGTTCGCGTTCCGCCAGATCGATTTCGTGGCGCTGGACGGGCGCCGGGTGCTGGCGATCCTGGTGTTCGCCGACAACGAGGTGCAGAACCGGGTCATCGAGACCCGCCAGGAGTTCGCGCCGGGCCAGCTGGAACAGGTCGCCAACTACCTCAACGCGCATTTCGCCGGCCTGCCGATGGCCGAGATCCGCACCCGCCTGCTGCTGGAACTGCGTGATGCCCGTTCGGAGCTGGAGCAGCTGCTGGCGCACAGCATCGAGCTGGCCGAGCAGGCCCTGCAGCCGGCGGCCGATGACATGCTGGTGGCCGGGCAGACCCGTCTGATGGGGGTGCAGGACCTGTCCGACCTGGAGCGGCTGCGCGAGCTGTTCGAGCTGTTCTCCAGCAAGCGCGAGATCCTGCAGCTGCTGGAGCGCACCATCCAGGCCCCGGGGGTGCGCATCTTCATTGGCGAAGAGACCGGGATGATGCCGTTGCAGGGGGTGTCGCTGGTCACCGCCCCCTATACCGCCAATGGCCAGGTGCTGGGCGTGCTGGGCGTGATCGGCCCCAAGCGGATGGCCTACGACCGGATGATCCCGCTGGTCCAGGCCACTGCCGATGTACTCGGCGCGGCGTTTTCGCCAGCCGGGCGCACTCCTGGAACATCCGACGCTTGAAACGCAGCATCCCGCCCACACTAGGGTGGGTGGAGGCGGAGACTGACCGCCAGGGACCCAGACATGAACCACGAACATCCAGATATCGAATCCCAGCAGACTGCCGCCGATGCGGCCGCCGCCGCCGGCGTCAACGACGAAGTGGAGCGCCTGCGCGCCGAGGTCGAGCAGATCAAGGCCGATGCGCTGCGTGAGCGCGCCGACCTCGAGAACCAGCGCAAGCGCGTTGCCCGTGACATCGAGCAGGCCCGCAAGTTCGCCAACGAGAAGCTGCTGGGCGAGCTGCTGCCGGTGTTCGACAGCCTGGATGCCGGCTTGAAGGCGGCCGGCGATGACCCGCATCCGCTGCGCGAGGGCCTGGAGCTGACCTACAAGCAGCTGCTGAAGGTTGCCGCCGACAACGGGCTGGTCCTGCTGGACCCGATCGGCCAGCCGTTCAACCCGGAACACCACCAGGCCATCAGCCAGGTGCCGGCCCCAGACGCCGCCCCGGGCAGCGTGGTGACCGTGTTCCAGAAGGGTTACCTGCTCAACGAGCGCCTGCTGCGGCCGGCGCTGGTGGTGGTGGCCGCCGACTGACCCCTCCAGGGCCGGAAGGCGGGAATGTCCCGTCACCCGGCCCGACGCTGAACGCGCCGGGCGACCGGAAACACAGCGTTCGGGAGATGGCTTGAATGTTCCACGAGCCTCCCCCACATCGTATTCATCCACCGGCCGAACGGCTGGACTGACCCCAACAAGCATCCTCAGGAGTCTCCCCCATGGGCAAGATCATTGGTATCGACCTCGGCACCACCAACTCGTGCGTGGCGATCATGGACGGCGGCAAGGCCCGCGTCATCGAGAATTCGGAAGGCGATCGCACCACCCCGTCGATCGTCGCCTACACCAAGGACGGCGAAGTCCTGGTGGGCGCCTCGGCCAAGCGCCAGGCCGTCACCAACCCGAAGAACACCTTCTACGCGGTGAAGCGCCTGATCGGCCGCAAGTTCACCGACGCCGAAGTGCAGAAGGACATCGCCCACGTCCCGTACAGCATCCTGGCCCATGACAACGGCGATGCCTGGGTGGCCACCAGCGACGGCAAGAAGATGGCGCCGCAGGAAATCTCGGCCAAGGTGCTGGAAAAGATGAAGAAGACCGCCGAGGACTTCCTCGGTGAGAAGGTCACCGAAGCGGTCATCACCGTGCCGGCCTACTTCAACGACAGCCAGCGCCAGGCGACCAAGGACGCCGGCCGCATCGCCGGCCTGGACGTCAAGCGCATCATCAACGAGCCGACCGCGGCCGCGCTGGCCTATGGCCTGGACAAGGGCGACAACAAGGATCGCAAGATCGTGGTGTACGACCTGGGCGGCGGCACCTTCGACGTCTCGGTGATCGAGATCGCCAACGTCGACGGCGAGAAGCAGTTCGAAGTGCTGGCCACCAACGGCGACACCTTCCTGGGCGGCGAAGACTTCGACAACCGCGTCATCGAGTACCTGGTTGAAGAATTCAACAAGGACCAGGGCATCGACCTGCGCAAGGATCCGCTGGCCCTGCAGCGCCTGAAGGACGCTGCCGAGCGCGCCAAGATCGAGCTGTCCAGCGCCCAGCAGACCGAAGTGAACCTGCCGTACGTCACCGCTGACGCCTCGGGTCCGAAGCACCTGAACATCAAGCTGACCCGCGCCAAGCTGGAAGCGCTGGTGGAAGACCTGATCAAGAAGTCGATCGAGCCGTGCCGCGTCGCCCTGAACGATGCCGGCCTGCGTTCGAGCGACATCAGCGAAGTGATCCTGGTCGGTGGCCAGACCCGCATGCCGAAGGTGCAGCAGGCGGTGACCGAGTTCTTCGGCAAGGAACCGCGCAAGGACGTCAACCCGGACGAAGCCGTGGCACTGGGTGCTGCGATCCAGGGCGGCGTGCTGGGCGGCGACGTCAAGGACGTGCTGCTGCTGGACGTGACCCCGCTGTCGCTGGGCATCGAGACCATGGGCGGCGTGTTCACCAAGATCATCGAGAAGAACACCACCATCCCGACCAAGGCCTCGCAGGTGTTCTCCACCGCCGAGGACAACCAGTCGGCCGTGACCGTGCACGTGCTGCAGGGTGAGCGCGAGCAGGCCCGCTTCAACAAGTCGCTGGCCAAGTTCGACCTGTCCGGCATCGAGCCGGCTCCGCGTGGCCTGCCGCAGGTGGAAGTGTCCTTCGACATCGACGCCAACGGCATCCTGCACGTGTCGGCCAAGGACAAGAAGACCAACAAGGAACAGAAGGTCGAGATCAAGGCCGGTTCGGGTCTGTCCGAGGAAGAGATCGCACGCATGGTCGCCGACGCGGAAGCCAACCGCGAAGAAGACAAGAAGTTCCAGGAGCTGGTGCAGGCCCGCAATCAGGCCGATGCCCTGATCCACGGCACCCGCAGTGCCATCACCGAGCACGGCAGCAAGGTCGGCGGCGATGTCATCGGCAAGGTCGAGGCGGCCCTGGCCGACCTGGAAACCGCGATGAAGGGTGACGACAAGGCACAGATCGAAGCCAAGTCGAAGGTGCTGGAGGAAGCCGGCCAGTCGCTGTTCGCCGCTGCTTCGGCCGACCAGGGCGGTGCCCCGGGTGCCGACGCCGGCAACGCCGGCAAGGCGCAGGACGACGTGGTCGACGCCGAGTTCACCGAAGTCAAGGACGACAAGAAGGCCTGATCCGGACCGACACGGGACGCTGGCCATCAGCGTCCCGTTGTCGCATCAGGGTCCTGACCGCCCACCGGCGTGTCGGGGCGCCCGACGCAAGAGCGGACCTGGTTCCGCTCTTCCGCTTTGACGAATCCCGACTTTCCGGAACCAGATTCACCATATGAGCAAGCGCGATTACTACGAAGTGCTGGGCGTTGCCCGCACCGCCACCGACGACGAGCTGAAGAAGGCCTACCGTCGCTGTGCGATGAAGTTCCACCCGGACCGCAACCCGGGTGATGCGGCGGCCGAAGCCTCCTTCAAGGAGTGCAAGGAAGCCTACGAAGTGCTGTCCGATGGCAACAAGCGCCGCATGTACGACAGCCACGGCCACGCTGCGTTCGAGCACGGCATGGGCGGTGGTGGTCCGGGCGGCCCGGACATGAACGATATCTTCGGCGATATCTTCGGCAACATTTTTGGCGGTGGCGGCGGTGGGCCGCGCCAGGCCCGTCGCGGCGCCGACATCGGCTACGTGATGGAGCTGGACCTGGAAGAAGCGGTACGCGGCGTCGAGCGCCGCATCGAGATCCCGACCCTGGCCGAGTGCGGCGACTGCGATGGCAGTGGCTCCGAAGACGGCAAGGTCGAAACCTGCAATGTGTGCCATGGCCGCGGCCAGGTGCGCATCCAGCGCGGCATCTTCGCCATGCAGCAGGCCTGCCACAACTGCGGCGGCCGTGGCCAGATCATCGCCAAGCCCTGCAAGACCTGCCACGGCAACGGCCGTGTCGAGGAAGACAAGGTGCTGTCGGTGAAGGTGCCGGCGGGCGTCGATACCGGCGACCGCATCCGCCTGCAGGGTGAAGGTGAGGCCGGTCCGGCCGGTACGCCGCCGGGTGACCTGTACGTGGAAGTGCGCGTGCGCGAGCATGCGATCTTCCAGCGCGATGGCGACGACCTGCACTGCGAAGTGCCGATCCGCATCTCGCAGGCAGCGCTGGGCGACACCGTGCGCGTGGCGACCCTCGGCGGCGAAGCGGAAATCCGCATCCCGGCCGAGACCCAGACCGGCAAGCTGTTCCGCCTGCGCGGCAAGGGCGTGCGTTCGGTGCGCAGCCGCAGCGAGGGCGACCTGTACTGCCGCGTGGTGGTGGAGACCCCGGTCAACCTCACCAACGAACAGCGCAAGCTGCTGGAGCAGTTCGAAGCCACCTTTGTCGGCGAGGAAGCACGCAAGCATTCGCCGAAGTCGGCGACGTTCATGGATGGCGTGAAGGGCTTCTGGGACCGGATGACGTCCTGAGTTTTTCAACCGAAGCGTTGAGCGGTAGCGCCGGGTCATGCCCGGCGTTTTCGTTTGCGATCAGCGGAAAAACGCCGCGGGCGTCTGCCCCAGTTGGCGCTTGAACATGCTGGTGAACGCGCTGGGGCTGTCGTAGCCCATCGCCAGCGCCACATCGATGACCTTGTCGCCGACTGCCAATCGCTCCAGGGCGGCCAGCAGGCGCGCCTGCTGCCGCCACTGCCCGAAGGTCATGCCCAGTTCGCCGGCGAAATGGCGCTGGATGGTCTTCACGTCCACCTGCAGCGCCTGGGCCCAGTCCTGCAGCGTGGCGTCGTCGGCGGGATGCTTCTGGATGTGCTGGCAGATCCTCTGCAGGCGCGGGTCGGTGGGCGAGGGCAGGTGCAGCGGCAGCACGTCCATGCGGTGCAGCTCGTCCAGCAGCAGGCGCACCACGCGACCGTCGCGGCTGTCGTCCACGTGCGCGGACTCGATCAGGCTGGCCGCCAGCAGTAGTTCGCGCAGCAGCGGCGCCACTTGTACTGCGAACGCCCCATCCGGCAGTTGCGGTGCAAAGTCCGGTTCCACGTACAGGCTGCGCATGTGCACCTCGGCGATGCAGTCCACCGCATGCACCATGCCGGCCGGAACCCAGATCGCGCGGGTGGAGGGCACGACCCAGCGGCCACCGTCCGCGCGCACCACCATCAGGCCGGACATGGCGAAGACCAGTTGGTGACGGCGATGCCGGTGTGGCGCGATGTGGGTACCGGGCGGGTAGTGCCGGGCGCGGCTGGTCACCGGGCGGTGTACCGGCACTTCGTTCCACGGCGCGGTCTCGCGGATCGGGCAGGGAGTGTCCTTTTTGCGATAGGCCATGACCCGAACGCGGCAGAAGGGAGTGGGGGCCCACCGTAGCATGCGTGGCTCGCCCCCAACCTGACTGTGTCCATGTCGACCCTGGCTTCTCCCGCAACGACCTCACGCCCGGTGGCTCCCGGCGTGCTGGCCGCCATCTCCACCTCCCATGTCGTCAACGACATGATGCAGTCGCTGATCCTGGCCATCTATCCGGTGATCAAGGGCGGCTTCAACCTCAGCTTCACCCAGATCGGCCTGATCACGCTGACCTACCAGCTCACCGCGTCGATCTTCCAGCCGTTGATCGGCATGGCCACCGACCGCCGCCCGGCACCGTACTCGCTGCCGATCGGCATGGCCTCGACCCTGTGCGGCATGCTGCTGCTCGGCTTTGCGCCGAACTACGCGGTGGTGCTGATGGCTGCGGCGATGGTCGGCATTGGTTCGGCCATCTTCCACCCGGAGGCCTCGCGCATCGCCCGGCTGGCCTCGGGCGGTCGCCATGGCTTCGCGCAGTCGGTGTTCCAGGTGGGTGGCAACTTCGGTACCGCGCTGGGGCCGTTGATCGCTGCGGCCGTGATCGTGCCGTATGGCCAGCGTGCCGCATCATGGTTTGCCGGCGCCGCGCTGATCGGCATCGCGCTGCTGACCTATGTTGGCCGCTGGTATGCACTGCACCTGGGCACACCGCGTCCGGCCAACACCGCGTCTATGGCCCCGCGGCATTCGTCGCGCACCGTGGCCAAGGTGCTGGCGATCCTGCTGGTGCTGATCTTCAGCAAGTACTTCTACATGGCCAGCATCGGCAGCTACTTCACCTTCTACCTGATCCACCACTTCGGCATTCCGGTGGCACAGGCGCAACTGCATCTGTTCGCGTTCCTGGTGGCGTCTGCCGCCGGTGGTTTCCTCGGCGGCCCGCTGGGTGACCGCATCGGCCGCAAGCCGATCATCTGGACCTCGATCCTCGGCGTGGCCCCGTTCGCGCTGATGCTGCCGCACGCCGATCTGCTATGGACCACAGTGCTGGCAGTGCTGATCGGCTTCGTGCTCTCCTCGGCGTTCTCGGCCATCGTGGTGTACGCGCAGGAGATGATGCCGCACCGCATCGGCATGGTGTCCGGCCTGTTCTTCGGCTTTGCATTCGGCATGGGCGGGCTTGGCGCGGCCGTGCTGGGCATGCTGGCAGACAGGACCAGCATTGAATTCGTCTATCAGCTGACCGCGTTCCTGCCACTGCTGGGCATCGTCGCGGCGTGGCTGCCGCCATCGCGGCCTGCTGCTCACTGAGGGGGTTGGGTTTGCAGGGCTTGCAGCCCTGCACCTGCAGAGGCAACGTCAACAGCAGAAGCGGGCTATCCGTGGGTTGGCGGGGTGGGTCCGGTTGCAGGGGACGCCGTAAACCCATCCCTGGGGGCTTGGCCGCGGCATCCATGCCGCGGACACCCCTGCAACCGGACCCACCCCGCCTTCGACAGTTTCCTGCGATCCGTCGGAACGGCTCTTGGGGTCAGATCCGTTTTCCGAAGGAAAACGGATCTGACCCCGATTTATTTCGGTATCCCACAGATGTGCCGACCAACGGTCGGCACCCACCAACAGTCGCGGGAATCTGTCAGAAGCGGGGCGGTGTGGGTGGGCAGGACCGTTGGCGCCATGGATGGCGCCATCGAGCCCCCATGGGTGAGGGCGCTTCGCTTGCGAAGCACTGCTTCGCAAGCGCCCGAACGCACAGCCGCCAGCGGCTGGGCCGGACCCCGGAGGGGGGTTTACGGCGTGTCCTGACCACCCACACCGCCCCGCCATCCCACGGAATGCGGCTCTTGATCTTGCTTCGGCTTCGCCTTCGGCAGGTGCAGGGCTGCAAGCCCTGCCGAAAACTCCCTTGGGCGTAGAATGCGGCCATGAGCGAATCCCTTGATAACCACCTGGTCCACGGCCGCCGCCAGCGGCCGGATGGGCCGTCGCCGATCGATGTCATCTCGGTCCAGTCGCAACTTGTGTACGGCCACGCCGGCAACAGTGCCGCCGTCCCGCCGATGCGCGCACTGGGCGTGCGCGTCGCCGAAATCCCGACCGTGCTGCTGAGCAATGCGCCGTTCTACGACACTACGCGGGGCCGCGTGCTGCCCGCCGACTGGTTTGCCGACCTGCTGCTGGGTACCCACGAGCGTGGCCTGCCGCAGCGGGCGAAGATGCTGGTGTCCGGCTACTTCGGCAGCACCGCCAACGGTGCGGCCTTCGCCGACTGGCTGGACAACATCCTGCCGGCCTGCCCACAGCTGCGTTACTGCCTGGACCCGGTGATCGGTGATACCCATACCGGACCCTACGTGGAACCGGGCCTGGAAGCGATCTTCGCCGAGCGCCTGCTGCCGCACGCCTGGCTGGTGACGCCCAATGCCTTCGAACTGAATCGCCTGACCGGCATGCCGGCACTGGCCGAGGCCGATGCCATCGCCGCCGCGCGCACGCTGCTGGATCGTGGCCCGCACTGGGTGATCGCGCACAGCGTAGGCGGCAACCCGGGTGAGCTGGTCACCCTGGCGGTCGGGCACGAGGAAACCTGGCGCTGGACCTCACCGCTGCTGCCGGTGGACGTGGCCGGTACCGGTGACGTGCTGATGTCGCTGGTGGTGTCGTTCCTGCTGCGCGGTGAGTCGATGCAGCAGGCGATTTCGCGCGCGATTGCCGGCACCCATGCGGCGCTGGAGGCGACCCTGGACAACGGCTTCGAGGAGTTCGACGTGATCGCTGCCGCGCCGGCGGCGCTGGCCGAAGGAACGCGCTTCCGCGCTGAACGCGTGGCATGAGCGGCCTGGATCCACGCACGCCGCGCACGGTCGGCATCGTCGGCAGTGCTGGTGCCTATGGGCGCTGGCTGTGCCGCTTCTTCCAGCAGCACCTGCAGCTGCAGGTGATCGGCCATGACCCGGCCGACCCGGACTCGCACACGCCGGAACACCTGCTGGCGCAGGCCGATGTACTGGTGTTCTCGGCACCGATCCGGCACACGCCGGCGTTGATCGCCGAGTACGTGCGGCAATCGGCGGGCCGCGAGCAGGGCAGGCTGTGGCTGGATGTGACCTCGGTAAAGGAGGCACCGGTGCAGGCGATGCTGGCCTCGCAGGCCGAAGTGGTCGGACTGCACCCGATGACCGCGCCACCCAAGGCGCCGACCCTGAAGGGGCGGGTGATGGTGGTCTGCGAAGCGCGGCTGCAGCACTGGCGGGCATGGGTCGATATGCTGTGCACCGCGCTGCAGGCCGAGTGCGTGCGCGCGACGCCGCAGCACCACGACCAGATGATGGCGCTGGTGCAGGCGATGGTGCATGCCACCCACCTGGCGCAGGCAGGCGTGCTGCGCCAGTACCAGCCGCAGCTGGGCGATCTGGCCGCGATGATGCCGTACCGTTCGGCGTCGTTCGAGCTGGACACGGCGATCATCTCGCGCATCCTGTCGCTGAATCCGGCGATCTACGAAGACATCCAGTTCGGCAACCCGTACGTGGCGCCGATGCTGGAGCGGCTGGTGGGGCAGCTGCAGGCCCTGCAGGTGCAGGTCGGACAGGGCGACGACGGCGCACGGGCTGCATTCCGTGAGCAGCTGCTGTCAGCCAATCGCAGTGCCTTCGGCGAGCAGGCCCTGGCGGATGGCAACTACACGTTCGAACGCGTGGGGTATCTGCTGGCCGATCTGACCGAGCGCAACGCGCTGTCGGTGCACCTGCCGGAGGACCGGCCTGGCTCGCTGCGCGAGCTGTTGAACGTGTTCGAGCAGCATGGCATCAGCTTGGCTTCGATCCATTCCTCGCGCACGCCCGGCGGTGAAGTGCACTTCCGCATCGGATTCGTGGCCGGCAGCGATCCGGCGGCGATCACCCGGGCCGCGGCCGACGTGGACGCCAGCGGCATCGGACGGGTGCTGGGCTGAATTCATCCACAGGCGGTGTGGATGGTTTCTGAGCAAACGTGTGGATAACCCTGCGCAGCCCTTGTCAGGCAAGGCTGTCAAGATGCTTGGTGAAAAATTGATCACGCCTTCTTGTGGAGTCGAGCATTGCTCGACTGCCCTTGGCAAAGCGCGTGTCGACCGAGGTCGACACCTACCAGAGCAGGGCGACACGGCCAGTGCCCACCAAGGTGGGCAGCGCTAGATCATCAACCGCAGTTCGCCGCCGCTGGTGGTGAATTCGCGGCCATTGCGAACCAGATGACGCCCGTCATCCAGCTCGTAACGCGGCGTGGATTCAGAGTGATGCCCGCTGCCATTCGCCTCGGGCTTGAACTCGATGATGATGTGGCTTTCGCCATTGCTGTCGACTGCAGGGAACTGACGGAACGACATCGCGTACCTCCTTCAGCGGATGCTGCTGATGCGAGGCCAGCTTGGTCCGGCCGATGTTAGCCGGCCGTCATCAATCGATGAACTGCAGTCGTGCCAGTTCAGCGTACAGTCCGCCTTCGGCCAGAAGCTGGGCATGGGTACCTTCGGCCACGATGCGGCCCTGGTCCATCACCACGATGCGGTCGGCCTTGAGCACGGTGGCCAGGCGGTGGGCGATGACCACCGTGGTGCGACCGGCCATCAGCCGCTCCAGCGCCTGCTGCACGCTGTGCTCGCTCTGTGCGTCCAGCGCGCTGGTGGCTTCATCGAGCAGCAGGATCGGCGCGTCCTTCAGCAGTGCGCGGGCAATCGCCACGCGCTGCTGCTGGCCACCGGACAGGCGCGCACCGCGTTCGCCCAACTCACTGTCGTAGCCCTGCGGCAACGCGCGCAGGAAGCCATCGGCCTCGGCCGCACGCGCGGCAGCTTCGACCTCGGCGTCACTGGCCTGCAGGCGGCCATAGCGGATGTTGTCGCGCGCACTGGCCGCGAACAGCGTCGGCTGCTGCGGCACCAGCGCCAGCTGCGCGCGCAGCTCGGCCGGATCGACCTGGCGTACGTCGATGCCATCCACGCAGATGCGGCCGCTGGCCGGATCGTGGAAGCGCAGCAGCATCGACAGCACCGTGCTCTTGCCCGCGCCCGACGGGCCGACCAGGGCCACCGTCTCGCCCGGGCGGACATGCAGGTTGAAGTGGTCCAGCGCGGCCTGGTCCGGACGTTGCGGATAGTGGAACACCACGTCGTCGAACTGGATTTCGCCGCGCAATGGTTGCGGCAGAACGTGCGGCTGCGCCGGTGCACGGATCTCGATGTCTTCCTGCAGCAGCTCGCCAATGCGGCCCATGCCACCGGCTGCACGCTGCAGTTCGTTCCACACTTCGGCCAGCGCGCCCACCGAGCCGCCGCCGATCAGCGCGTACAGCACGAACTGCCCCAGCGTGCCGGCACTGAGGCGCCCGTCGATGACATCGTGCGCGCCCAGCCACAGCACGCCAACGATGGCGCCGAACACCAGCAGGATGGCGCTGGCGGTGACCAGCGACTGCGCACCGATGCGTCGGCGCGCGGCGCCGATGGCATCGCCCAGTGCCTTGTCGAAGCGTCCGCGCTCGTAAGGCTCGCGTGCATGTGCCTGCACCGTGCGCACGGCGCCCAGCGTCTCGCTGGCCAGGCTGTTGGCATCGGCGATGCGGTCCTGGCTGCTGCGTGCAACCGTGCGCAGCTTGCGCGCGCCGATGATGATCGGCAGTACCGCCAGTGGGATGCCGAGCAGCGACCATGCCGCCAGCCTGGGGCTGGTGACGAACAGCATGGCCAGGCTGCCGACCACGGTGACGCTGCTGCGCAGGGCGACCGACATGGTCGAGCCGACCACGCTGCGCAGCAGTTCGCTGTCAGCGGTCAGGCGCGAGACCAGTTCGCCGCTACGGCTGCGGTCATGGAAACCGGCACCGAGCTGGATCAGGTGTGCGTACAGGCGGCTGCGCAGGTCGGCCACGACTTTTTCGCCAAGCAGCGACACGAAGAAGAACCGTGCGGCCGTTGCCAGTGCCAGCACCACCGCCACCAGCATCAGCAGGGCGAAGGCACGGTTGATCTGGCCACCGCTGGTGAAGCCGTGGTCGATCATCTGCTTCACGGCGGGGGGCAGGCTCAGCGTGGCGGCCGAAGAGACCGCCAGCGCCAGCAGCCAAGCGGTGAACAGCCCGCTGTGGCGGCGCACGAACGGCCACAGCGTCCTCAGGCTGCCGAGGCGGCGCAGCGGTGGGGCCGAGGCGGGGGCGTCGTCCTTGTCAGTCATCCTGGTCGTCGTCTTGTATGCGGATACGGTCACGGGTGGCGTCGCGCAGGCGGATTTTCAATGCATCGACCTGATCGGCCGGCAATTCGACCCGCAGGCACACGCCGTTGGCATCGAACTGTTCATCGCGCTTCACGGCGCCGAAGCTGGGAAGGGTGGCATGCAGGGTGCCCAGATCCTCGAAGCCGGCCAACAGCTGCAGCCGGGCCATCGCCACCAGCGGCAAGCGCGGGGCGGTACGCAGGCATTCGGCGGCGGCGCCACCGTAGGCGCGCACCAGTCCACCGGCGCCCAGCTTGATGCCGCCGAACCAGCGCGTCACGACCACCATCACCCGGTCGAAGCCCTGGCCGTCGATCGCAGCCAGGATCGGCCGCCCAGCGGTGCCGGCGGGCTCGCCATCGTCACTGGAGCGGTAGTCCTGGCCGTGCCGGTAGGCCCAGCAGTTGTGGGTTGCGTCGGCTACGGCCACCTGTTGCAGGAACGCCAATGCTGCCGCGGCGCCATCGATCGGCGCGGCATGGGCAATGAAGCGGCTGTGTTTGACTTCCAGCGTGTGGCTTACCGGCTGGGCGAGGGTATCGGGCATTCCCGCCATTCTACGGGGTCGCCGGAGGTCACTGCCCGCTTCAGTCGTCCAGCAGCGGGCGCAGGTCGCGCGGCAGGCGCGCTTCCGGATACTGCTGCACATAGCGCTCCAGGCTGGCGCGGGCCAGGTCGCGCTGGCCGTCATCGCGGCGCGCGCGGATCTTCTGCAGCCACTGCCGTCGCGGCAGCTGTGCATCGGCGTCCACCTCGGCCTGCACGGCATCCGCACTGAGCCGCGCGTCGGCGCCCCGGCGCATGACGCCGGGCGCGGAGCGGCTCGGGGCCTGCCGCTTCATCGAGGTGATCTCTACCCGATCCAGTGCCTGCGCCCGTTCCGCATCGGCAGCGTTGGCCACTGGCGCCTCGGCGCTGCGTGCTTTCAGCGCCCCTGCCGGGGCCGGCGCCAATGCCGGTGCAGGTGCCGAATAGGCAGCCGGTGCGGGAGGCGCGGGCGGTGCCGCTGCCGGTGCGGTGGCCGGACCAGGCGGGAGCGCCGCAAAGGACGTATCGGCGGCCGCATCCGCCGCCATCGATCGTGCAGCCTGGGCCGGAGCTTCAGCAGTCTCGGTCGGCGCAGGCTTGGCTACCCGCGCGACGGACGGCGCCGGGGGAGCGGCAACAGGGGCCGCCTCGGGTGCTGCAGGTTCGGTGGCCGTTTCCGATGCGGCAACCGCGCTGTCGGCTGGACTGCTCCCCGCGGCCTGATCGGCGGCCGCGACGTCTGCCGCAGCGGGCGCCGCGGCAACAGCGGCCTCGCCTGCCGGAACCGGCGGCGGTTCCGGGCGCAGCTGCCAGGCGATGCCGATGGCGAACACCATCGAGGCGGCGATGCCGAACACCGCCGGCCAACGCGGACGTGTGCGCTGCCTGCGCGGCGCCTCGGCGGGGACAGCAGCATCGGCCGCCGGTGCGTGCACGGCAGCGCGCGCCGCGGCCAGGATGGTGGCGTCCAGCGCGGCCGGCGGGGCCTGTTCGACGCGACGGCCGAGCAGGCGCGCCAGCTCGCGTTCTTCCGGCGTCAGCGGTTCGTCTCGGTTCATGCGTTCAATCCCGCACGCAGCTTGTCCATCGCATAGCGCAGCCGCGATTTCACGGTTTCCCGGCCTACGCCGGTGATCTGGCCGATCTCCTCCAGGCTCAGTTCCTGATCCAGCCGCAGCTGCAGCACTTCGCGCTGCTCGGGCGGCAGTTGCTCCATCGCCAGCTGGATGCGGCGACGTTGTTCGAATTCGGAAAGCTCGGCTTCCGGGGTCTGCCCGTCCTCGATCGCGGCCAGGCGCAGGTCGGCGTCGGCCGGTGCGGCAGGGCGATGGCGAGCGGCCCGCCAGTGGTCGTTCAGGCGGTTGTGGGCGATGCGGAACAGCCAGGTGCTGAATGCAGCGTCAGGCTGCCAGCCCGCGCGCGCGCTGATCACCCGCTGCCAGACATCCTGGAAGATCTCCTCGGCCAACGCGTTGTCGCGCAGTTGCCGCAGCAGGAAGCCGAACAGGCGCTTGCGATGGCGTGCATACAGGCTTTCGAACGCGCGCAGGTCGCCACCGGCCCAGGCCAGCATCAAGGCTTCATCGGTTGGCAGTGCGCTGGCTTCCACAGCGTACAGGGTAAGGCCTGCAGGCGGTGGCGCATAGCGGGTGACGGGGGCGGGCAGGGCGAGGTTCATGGCGTGGAAGCGGCTACGGGCAGGAGGAAAAACGTACGGGCGCACGATTCGGGGTTTACGGGCTTCCATTGCCCCCCGGGTGGCGCGCTATGCTCGGCGGCTCAGGGGAGGCGACGCACAGACGGCGCCGAGAGATTGTCATTTGTCCACGCACGTTGAACCGGCGGAAGAGCCACCACACGAGGCCGTGCTGAGCACGGCGCTGGTGCGCGCATTGCATGCGCTGCTGCCGGACTCGGCCGTGGTCCGCGTTGGCTGGGATGACCCGCAGCTGGGCCGCGGACAGGGCGGCTGGCCGGCTGTCGCGGCGGCCGACGCGTTGACGGTGCCCGGCGTGGGCAACGGTTGCCATGGCTGGGAATATGACGGTGCCCGCCTGCAGTTGTCGGTCGAAGGCGCCGTGCCTTCAGCGGCGTGGTGGGGGCTGGCCCGGCAGGCCATGGAGCTGGCGTTGCAGCGCGGTCGCCAGGCCGGGCAGATCAAGGCGCTGGAAGAAGCTGAACGGCTGCAGCAGGCGCTGTTCCAGATCGCCGATCTGGCTGGCGCCGACCTGGAGATGTCGGAGATGCTGCGTCACGTGCACGGCGTGCTTGGCACGCTGATGTACGCGGAAAACTGCTACATCGTCGAGTACGACGATGTCCGCGACCAGATCCGCTTCCTGTACTTCGCCGACCAGGTCGATGACTTCGTCGCCGATCCGTCGCAGAGCCATGACGCCGATGAGATGCCGCGCAGCCTGACCGTGGCGTTGCTGCGCCACGGCAAGCCGCTCAGCGGCCCCTCGCGCGAGTTGCTGGCGCGCGTGGTCGAGCAGGAGCACGACCCGCAGCGTGGACCGGAGAGCCTGGACTGGCTGGGCGTGCCGATGCTGCGCGATGGCCGGGTATGCGGCGCCATCGTGGTGCAGAGCTATGAGCTGGCGGCCCGTTATGGCGAGGCCGAGCGGGCGCTGCTGGGTTTTGTCGCGCAGCACGTGCAGACTGCGATGGACCGGCGCCAGGCGCAGGTCCGGCTGGAACAGCAGGTGGAGCGGCGCACGCTGGAGCTGCAGCGTGCCAACCACAGCCTGCAGGATGAAGTGGCCGAGCGCCGCCGCGCAGAGCAGCTGCAGACCGCGCTGTACAACATCGCCGAGATGGCGATGTCGGCCGACAGCCTGGCCCAGTTCTACGGGCAGGTGCATGGCGTGGTCGGGCGCCTGCTTGACGCGCGCAATTTCTACATCGCGCTGGTGAACGGGGCCGGCAGCGGCCTGGACTTCGTCTACTCGGTGGACGAGCACAACGCCAGCCGTGCGCCACGCCCGTTCAGCCGCGGCCTGACCGAGTACGTGGTGCGCAACCGGCGTCCGTTGCTGGCTTCGCGGCAGCAGATCGACGCACTGCTGGCCAGCGGCGAAGTGCGCGAATCGGGCGCACGTTCGCATTGCTGGCTGGGTGTGCCGCTGCTGCGCGATGACGAGGTGGTCGGCGCGATCGTGGTGCAGAGCTACAGCGAGAACAGCACGTTCAGCGTGCACGATCAGCGCTTGTTGACCTTCGTTGCACAGAACATCGGAACCGGGCTGGCGCGCCAGCGCGACCAGCAGCAGCTGCGTTCGGCGCATGCCGAGCTGGAAAAGCGCGTGGAGGAACGTACCCGCGAGCTGGCCGAGGTCAACGAGAAGCTGCTCGGGCAGATCGGCGAGCGCCTGCGTGCCGAGCAGCGCCTGACCCATCAGGCCATGCACGATGCGCTGACCGGCCTGCCCAACCGCCTGCACCTGCTTGATCGCCTGCAGGATGCGCTGGCGCTGGCCAAGCGCGAGGGTGGGCCGGTGTTCGCCGTGCTGTTCCTCGACCTGGACCGCTTCAAGCTGGTCAACGACAGCATCGGCCACGCTGCCGGCGATCGCATGCTGGTGGAGGTGGCCAAGCGCATCGTATCGATGGCCGGCACCGATGACGTGGTGGCGCGGCTGGGCGGCGATGAGTTCGCGGTGCTGCTGCAGTGTCCGCAGGGGCTGGCACAGGCGCTGGAGTTCGGCCAGCGGCTGTTGCTGGCACTGCAGGAATCGATGTGGATCGCCGGGCGCGAACTGTTCCCGTCCGGCAGCCTCGGCATCGCCTTGTGGAACCCGCGCTACCGGACCGGTGAAGAACTGCTGCGCGACGCAGACGCGGCGATGTACCGGGCCAAGGCGCAGGGTCATGACCGCTGCGCGATCTTCGACGAAGACATGCGCGAAGAAGCGATGCGCAGCCTGGACCTGGAAGCGGATCTGCGGCGTGCGATCAACAACCGCGACTTCGTGCCGTTCTACCAGCCGATCGTGCGCCTGTCCGATGGCGAAGTGGTGGGGCACGAGGCCTTGCTGCGCTGGCGCCACGAGCGTCGTGGCCTGTTGCTGCCCGGGGCGTTCCTGGAGCTGGGCGAGGAAAGCGGCCTGATCGAGCAGGTCGACTGGCTGATCTACGAACAGGTCATCGCGGGACTGGCCGAAGGCGGCCACGGCTATGTCTCGGTGAACGTATCGCCACGCCATTTCCGCTCGGCCGAGTTCAGTGGCCGCCTGTTCGGCCTGCTCGATGCATGCGGCGCCGACCCACGCCGGCTGCGCCTGGAGATTACCGAGGTGGCGCTGCTGGATGATGGCCCGCACACGCTGCGCATCCTGCAGGGCCTGCGCGAGCGTGGCATCCAGGTGCAGCTGGACGATTTCGGTACCGGCTTCTCGGCGCTGTCCTACCTGCACCGCTTCCCGATCAGCACGTTGAAGATCGACCAGAGCTTCATCGCCGGCCTGCATGGGCCGGAAGTGCAGAGCACGCGCGCGCTGGTCGAGGGCGTGCTGTCACTGGCCCGCACCTTGGGCATCGAAACCATCGGCGAAGGCATCGAGACCGAAGCGCAGCGGCAGACGCTGCGCGAACTTGGTTGCGACTACGGCCAGGGCTACCTGCTGGGCCGCCCGGCGCCGTGGGACGGCGCGGTGGCCTGAGCCACCGCGCCGGGTCGCCTCAGCGCAGGGCGGAGCGACGCTTCTCGTCGATCCACTTGGAAGCCTGGGCCGGCTGGTAGTTCTGCATCCACTCCAGCATTTCCTCGATGTCCGAGCCGTACCACAGGTCCTGGCGCTGGTCCGGATGCAGGAAGCGCTCTTCCACCATGCGATCGATCATGCCGATCAGCGGGGCGTAGAAGCCTTCCACGTCGAGGAAGGCGCATGGCTTGTTGCCGATGCCCAACTGGCGCCAGGTCAGCATCTCGAAGATCTCTTCCATGGTGCCGAAGCCGCCGGGCAGGGCGACGAAGCCATCGGCGAGGTCGAACATGCGCGACTTGCGCTCATGCATCGAACCGACGATCTCCAGTTCGGTCAGGCCGCGGTGGGCCACTTCCCAGTCGGCCAGCTGGCGCGGGATCACGCCGGTCACCTCCCCGCCGGCGGCGAGCACGGCATTGGCCACGGTTCCCATCAGGCCGACGTTGCCGCCGCCATACACCAGGCGCAGGCCGTCACGGGCGATGCGATCACCCAGGGCAATGGCGCGTTCGGTGTAGGCCGGCTTGCTGCCAGCGTTGGAACCACAGTACACACAGATCGATTTCATGGATCTTCCTGTCTCTTGGCCGGAAACGAAAACGCCCCGTCGCCAACCGCAGGGCGGTCAGGGACGGGGTGTCGGTGGATTATGAGGCCTTGACAGGCCTTCTGTAGAGCCGAGCCACGCTCGGCTGCGCTTCGTTCAGATCGCGGCAAAGGCTGAGTCGAGCATGGCTCGACTCTACAAACGCCAAGCAGGCTTACGCGGCAGCCGCCTGTTCGCGACGCGGGCCTTCACGCAGGGCGCGGCCCACCATGCCGACCAGCAGGTCCAGCTCATCGCTGTCCATGCCGAAGTGCGGGGTGAAGCGCAGCGAATTCTCGCCGCCGTGGATCACGTTGATGCCGTGCTGGCGCAGCCATTCCTCGGTGGAATTGGCGCCGTAGCACTTGAACTGCGGGGCCAGCTCGCAGGAGAACAGCAGGCCGGTGCCCTGCACCTTGGTGATCAGGCCACCCAGTTCGCTCTTGAGCTGTTCCAGCTTGCGCACGGCCTCGGCACCGCGTTCGGCGATGTTGGCACGCACCTGCGGGGTCAGCTGCGCCAGGGTGGCACAGGCCACGTCCAGCGCGCGTGGGTTGCTGGTCATGGTGTTGCCGTAGATGCCCTTGCGGTACAGCTGCGCGGCGTGCTCGGTCACCGCCAGCACCGACAGCGGGTACTGCGCGGCGTTGAGCGCCTTGGAGTAGGTCTCCATGTCCGGCGGATCCAGGCCTTCGAAGCCCGGGTAATCGACCACCGACAGCACGCCATGCGCGCGCAGACCAGCCTGGATCGAGTCCAGCAGCAGCAGGCTGCCGTGCGCACGGGTCAGCTCACGGGCCACGGCATAGAACGCCGGCGGCACCGAACGGCCCGGGTCGCCTTCGCCCATTACCGGTTCCAGGAACACCGCCTCGATGAACCACTGGTTGCGTGCGGCGTCCTCGAACACCTTGCGCAGGCCGGCCTCGTCGTACGGCGCCACGGTGATCACCGAATCCTCGCCGCGGTAGCTGGCCAGGTGCTGCATGTAGCTCTTGCGGCTGGAATCGGAATACAGGGCAGGGCGGTCGGTACGGCCATGGAAGCTGCCCTTGACCACCACGCGCTTGATCGTGGCGCCGGCGTGGCGCGCGCCCGGGTCGGTCTGCAGCTTGGCGTTGACGTCGGCGATGCGCGCGGCCAGGCCAACCGCCTCGGAGCCGGAATTCAGGCACATGAAGCGCGCGAACGGGCAGCCGCCACGGCGGTGGCCGATCTCGGCGCGCAGGGCCGTGATGAAGCGCTGCTGCGACAGGCTGGGGGTCATGATGTTGGCCATCACCTGTGGGCGTGCCATCGCCTCCAGCACGGCATCCGGGGTGTGCCCGAAGCCGAGCATGCCGTAGCCGCCGGCGTCGTACAGCACCGCGCCCTTCAGGGTGACCACCCAGGGGCCACGCGCGGCCAGCGCCACGTACGGGGTCACTGCATCATCGGCGTAGAAATTGACGAAGCCGTCCTGCATCGCGTCGATCTGCGCCTGTTCGTCCTGCGCCAGCAGCGGCCCCAGGTCGGCCTGCACGCGCGCGAACTCCTCGGCGGCGGCATCCACTGCGGCGATCAGCTGCGGGTGGCGGACGGACAGGGCGGTCAGGGTGGCGTCGTCCAGGCCGGTGGTGAGGCGGGTGCCGGGCTGGGTGCGCAGGGGGGCGAGGCGTTCGATGAAGCTCATTGCAGATCTCCTGAAACGATGGGTCGCACGGGCCTTCAAAAGCAAAACGCGCGTCAACGCGCGCTTGGGGGCAGGCTCGTGCAGCGGACTTCCGACTCGATGCTAGCACTTGTTTTTTTGCGCGATAACCCCGCAAAAACCTGCTGCATAGCAGCATTTTGCGCGACGTTCGCCGCGAAGCACGCCGGCTCGCAGACGCTGGACGTACAATGCGCGCCATTGTCGACCTGTTGCCGCCCACTGCCTTGAAGAAGTCCGATTTCAACTACGACCTGCCGGCCGAACTGATCGCGCAGGCGCCCCTGGCCGAGCGTTCCGCCAGCCGCCTGCTGCTGGTGCCGCAAGCCCCCGCCGCATTCACCGACCTGCAGGTGCGTGACCTTCCGTCGCTGCTGCAGCCGGGCGACCTGCTGGTGTTCAACGACACCCGGGTGATCCCGGCGCGCCTGTTCGGGCAGAAGGCCAGCGGCGGCCGCGTGGAGATCCTGATCGAGCGCTTGCTCGGCGGCCAGCAGGCCCGTGCCCAGGTGGGCGCCAGCAAGTCGCCGAAGGCCGGCAGCCGCATCGCGCTGGATGCCGGTGGCGAAGCCGAGGTGCTGGGCCGCGATGGCGAGTTCTACGTGCTGCAGTTCCACGTGCCCGAGTCGCTGGAGCAGTGGCTGCTGCATGCCGGCCGCCTGCCGCTGCCGCCGTACATCCAGCGCGAGCCGGGCGTGGACGACCGCGAGCGCTACCAGACCGTGTTCGCGCGTGAAGTGGGCGCGGTGGCGGCACCGACCGCGGGCCTGCATTTCGACGAACCGTTGCTGGCCGCACTGAAGGAAAAGGGCGTGGAGTTCGGCCACGTCACCCTGCACGTGGGCGCGGGCACCTTCCAGCCGGTGCGTGCCGAAGACCTGAAGGACCACGTGATGCACCGCGAGTGGCTGAATGTCGGTGCCGAACTGGTGCAGCAGGTGCGGCGCACGCGCGCCGCCGGCGGCCGCGTGATCGGCGTCGGCACCACCGTGGTGCGCGCGCTGGAAAGCGCGATGCGCGATGGCGAGCTGCTGCCGTTCGCCGGCGAGACGCAGATCTTCATCACCCCCGGCTACCGCATCCGCAGCGTGGACGCGATGGTGACCAACTTCCACCTGCCGGAAAGCACGCTGCTGATGATGATCTCCGCGTTTGCCGGCAAGGAGCGCGTGTTCGAGGCCTACCAGCACGCGATCGAGCAGCGCTACCGCTTCTTCAGCTACGGCGACGCGATGCTGCTGTTCCCGCAGGCGGGGTAGCGCGCCCCGGGAGGGCAGGGGCCCCCTGTGGGTGCGCACCTTGGTGCGCACGCCTTCTTGGGAGACAATAGGCAACTATTTGCCCCAATGACCGCTCCATGTCCCGACTGCAGTTCCAGCTCCAGACCCGCGACGGCCGTGCCCGCCGTGGCCGCCTGACCTTCCCGCGTGGCACGGTGGAAACGCCGGCCTTCATGCCGGTGGGGACCTATGGCTCGGTCAAGGGCATCCTGCCGGACCAGGTGCGCGCGCTGGGCGCCGAGATCATCCTCGGCAATACCTTCCACCTGTACCTGCGCCCGGGCCTGGACATCATCGCCGACCACGGCGGCCTGCACGGCTTCTGCCGCTGGGATGGCCCGATCCTGACCGACTCCGGCGGCTTCCAGGTGTTCTCGCTGGCGCACCGCCGCAAGATCACCGAGCAGGGCGTGACCTTCGCCTCGCCGACCGACGGCGCACGGGTCTTCCTCGGTCCCGAGGAGAGCATGAAGATCCAGAAGGTGCTCGATTCGGACATCGTGATGATCTTCGACGAATGCACCCCGTACCCGGCCACCGAGGACGTTGCCCGCCGTTCGATGGAGTTGAGCCTGCGCTGGGCGCAGCGCAGTCGCAACGCGCATGACGAACTGGGCAACGACGCGGCCCTGTTCGGCATCGTCCAGGGCGGCGTGCATACCGACCTGCGCAGCCGCTCGGCCGATGCCCTGCAGGCGATCGGCTTCGACGGCTACGCCATCGGCGGCCTGGCCGTGGGCGAGCCGGAGCACGAGCGCAACGCCATGCTCGACCACCTGGACCCGGAGCTGCCGGGCGACCGCCCGCGCTACCTGATGGGCGTGGGCCGGCCGGAGGACCTGGTCGAGGGTGTCGCACGTGGCGTGGACATGTTCGATTGCGTGATGCCGACCCGCAACGCCCGCAACGGCCACTATTTCACCTCGTTCGGCACCGTCCGCATCCGCAACTCCCAGTACGCGCGCGACATGGACCCGATCGAGCCGGGTTGCGGCTGCGTGGCCTGCACCGGCGGCTACACCCGTTCCTACCTGCGCCACCTGGACCGCTGCAACGAGATGCTGGCGCCGATGCTGGGCACCCTGCACAACCTGTTCTACTACGAAAAGCTGATGGCCGACATCCGCGCGGCGATCGAGGCGGGAACCTTCCTGGCCTTCCGTGAGTCCTTCTACGCGGCACGCGGGGCGGTGGCCCCGCCGCTGTAACCCGAACGCCCCCTGCCAAACGGCCCAAGGACGAACGCCCGGGGCCGTGGCATACTTCAAGGCTGACCCAGATCCGCGGTCGACACCCCCGTCCCTGAAGGGACGGGAGCGCCGCCCAACCAAAGGACCAACGATGAACCTGCTTGCTTTCCTGATTCCCGCCGCCCACGCCCAGGCCGCCGGCGGCCAACCGCAGGGCATGGGCCTGACCACGCTGCTGTTCCCGATCATCCTGATCGCCATCATGTACTTCCTGATGATCCGCCCGCAGATGAAGCGGCAGAAGGAACACAAGTCCATGCTGGAGAAGATCAAGCGTGGCGACGAAGTGCTGACCAACGGTGGCATCGCCGGCAAGGTCACCGACATCGGCGACAACTTCATCACCATCGAAGTGGCCGAGAACGTGCGCATCCGCGTGCAGAAGGGCGCTGTCGGCAGCGTGCTGCCGACCGGCACCCTGGATTCGGCCAAGTAAGCCACTCCCTTTCCGAAGCACAACCGCGGCGCCGGGGATGGCGCCGCGCGGGACCCAAGCAATGCTCGAATTTCCACGCTGGAAGTACGTCGTCATCCTGATCGTACTGGCGCTCAGTGCGCTGTACGCGCTGCCCAACATCTACCAGAAGGACCCGGCCATCCAGATCACCGCCAACCGTGGCGGGCAGATCGACGATGCGCTGCGCGACCGTGTGCTGGCCGACCTGAAGAAGGCCGGGGTCACTGCCATCGGTGCCGAAAAGGAAGGGGAAAGCCTGATCGTCCGTCTGCCGGACCTGAAGTCGCAGTCTGCGGCCAGCGATGCCCTGCGCGACACCGTCGGCGAGAAGTACACGGTGGCCCTGAACCTGGCCTCGACCGTGCCGGACTGGCTGGCCCGGCTGGGCGGTCGCCCGATGGTGCTCGGCCTGGACCTTCAGGGTGGCGTGCACTTCGTGCTGCAGGTCGACCAGAAGGCCGCCCTCGACAAGCGCCTGGATGCCTACACCGAAGACGTGCGCAGCACCCTGCGTGACGCCCGCATCGCCTACCAGTCGGTGGAGCGCCGTGCGGACAACAGCATCGTGGCCAACCTGAGCCCGTCCGCCGGTGACGACGCCGCGCAGCGTGCCCGTGCCGCCCTGGTCAAGGCACAGCCGACGCTCGGCTATGACGTCAGCGGCAACCGCATCACGGTCACCGTGCCGGAGACCGAGATCACGCAGATCGCCAACGGCGCCATCGAGCAGAACATCAACACCCTGCGCAACCGCGTGAACCAGCTCGGCGTGGCCGAGCCGATCATCCAGCGCCAGGGTGCCGACCGTGTGGTCGTGCAGCTGCCGGGCGTGCAGGACACCGCCGAAGCCAAGCGCATGATCGGCGCCACCGCCACCCTGGAGTACCGCGCGGTGGTCGAGGGCAATGCGCAGGACGCCATCAATTCCGGCCGCATCCCGCCGGAAGCGAAGGTCTACCAGCAGCGTGATGGCCGCGGCCCGATCCTGCTGAACAAGCGCGTGATCGTCACCGGTGACCAGATGGTCGGCGCGCAGGCGGTGACCGATTCGAACAGTGGCTCCCCGGCCGTCAGCGTGACGCTGAACAATGTCGGCGGCCAGCGCATGTTCGACTTCACCAGCGCCAACGTGAACAAGCCGATGGCGGTGGTCTACACCGAACGCGTGCCGACCGTGACCGTCGTCGACGGCCAGGAAGTGCGTGGCTTCAAGGTCAACGAGGAAGTGATCTCGGTGGCCAACATCAACGGCGTGTTCGGCAAGAACTTCCAGACCACCGGCCTGCAGAAGAAGGAAGCCGAGGACCTGGCCAAGCTGCTGAAGTCCGGCTCGCTGGCCGCGCCGATGGACTTCGTCGAAGAGCGCGTGGTCGGCCCGAGCCTGGGCGCCGAGAACGTCAAGAACGGCATGCGCGCGGTGGTGTTCGCGTTCCTGTTCACCCTGGTGTTCTTCAGCATCTACTACCGCATGTTCGGTGTGATCACCTCGGCGGCGATGCTGTTCAACCTGCTGATCGTGGTGGCGGTGATGTCGCTGTTCGGCGCCACCATGACCCTGCCGGGCTTCGCCGGCCTGGCGTTGTCGGTGGGCCTGTCGGTGGACGCCAACGTGCTGATCAACGAGCGTATCCGTGAAGAACTGCGCGCCGGCGTGCCGGGCAAGACCGCGATCGTGACCGGTTACGAGCGTGCCTCGGGCACCATCCTCGACGCCAACCTGACCGGCCTGATCGTCGGCGTGGCGCTGTTCGCATTCGGTACCGGTCCGCTGAAGGGCTTCGCGCTGACCATGATCATCGGTATTTTCGCCTCCATGTTCACTGCGATCACCGTGTCGCGTGCGCTGGCGACGCTGATCTACGGCCGTCGCAAGAAGCTCCAGAACGTGGCCATCTGACGGGACGACACGCACAATGAAACTGTTTCCGCTGCACATCCTCCCGAACGACACCAAGATCGACTTCATGCGCTGGCGCCATGTCGCCATGGCAGTCACCATCGTGGTGTTCCTGGCCTCGGTCGCCATCATCGGCATCAAGGGCTTCAACTACGCACTGGACTTCACCGGCGGCACCCTGATCGAAACGCGTTTCGAGAAGGCCGTGGACGTCGAGCAGGTCCGCGCCAAGCTGGAGCAGAACGGCTTCGACGGTGCCCAGGTGCAGAGCGTCGGTGGCAATACCGACCTGCTGATCCGCCTGGCGCCGCACGGCGAGCATGCGCCGGGCACCGGTGATGCCGCTGCCGAGGACAAGGCCACCGCCGCGGCCGTGGTGAAGGTGCTGTCCAGCGCCGACAACCAGGCCACGGTGATGAGTACCGCATTCGTCGGCCCGCAGATCGGCAAGGACCTGGCGAAGAACGGCCTGTACGCCACCATCTTCATGCTGGCCGGCTTCCTGATCTACATCGCGGTGCGCTTCGAATGGAAGTTCGCGGTCACCGCCAGCATCGTGGCGATGTTCGACCTGATCGTGACGGTCGCCTACGTGTCCCTGCTGGGCCGTGAGTTCGACCTGACCGTGCTGGCCGGCCTGCTGTCGGTGATGGGCTTTGCGATCAACGACATCATCGTGGTGTTCGACCGCGTCCGCGAGAACTTCCGCAGCCTGCGCGTGGACTCGATGGAGGTGCTGAACCGTTCGATCAACCAGACGCTGTCGCGTACGGTGATCACCGCGGTGATGTTCTTCCTGTCGGCGCTTGCCCTGTACCTGTACGGTGGTGCGTCGATGGAAGGCCTGGCCGAGACGCACATGATCGGTGCGGTGATCGTGGTGCTGTCCTCGATCCTGGTCGCGGTGCCGATGCTGACGATCGGCTTCCTGCGCGTCAGCAAGCAGGACCTGCTGCCGAAGGCGAAGGACGTCGAGGCCCTGGCCCGTCGCCCATAAGCATCTGCTGCATGCGGCACACAGAGAACCCCGCGCAAGCGGGGTTTTTTGTGTGCAGGGCTTGCAGCCCTGCACCCACGGTAGTGCCGGCCGCTGGCCGGCAACAGCAACAGCAACAGCAACAGAGTGCATTCCGTGGTTGGGCGGGACGGTGTCGGAGTGCGGGGACGCCGCAAGTACGTCCGTGTAGGCTCGGTCGCCGCATCCATGCGGCTGACACCCCGCACTCCGACACCGCCCCGCCTCTGACAGATTCCTGCGGCTGTTGGTAGGTGTCGACCTTGGTCGACACATCTGTCAGATATCGATAATCAAACTGGAATCAGATCTACCGTGTCGACCAAGGTCGACACCCACCAGAGAAGAATGCTGTCCCGACAGGTCGCGGAAATCTGTCGAAGGCGGGGTGGGTCCGGTTGCGGGGGCGTGAGCCGCATGGATGCGGCGACCGAGCTTACATGGACGTACTTGCAGCGCCCCCCGCAACCGGATCCACCCCGCCAACCCACAGGAACCCCGCTTTTGACGCTGCTGTTGAGGTTGCCGGCCAGCGGCCGGCACTACCGCGTGTGCAGGGTGCAACCCTGCAAAGAGAAACCCCACCCTACGCCAGCGTCGGTTGTGCAATCGTCCCCCGCGCACTACGATCCTGCGGTTCGCGCGCGCAGGCGCGCGCCCGTATTCCTGCTGAGCGCCCCGTGCGCCGCATCTGCCAACCCGAGGTATCCATGGTCATCAAACCGCGCGTCCGCGGCTTCATCTGCGTCACCACCCACCCGACCGGCTGCGAGGCCGCGGTCAAGCAGCAGATCGACTACATCCGCGCGCGCCCACCGATCCAGAACGGTCCCAAGCGGGTGCTGGTGATCGGTGCGTCGACCGGCTACGGCCTGGCCGCGCGCATCACCGCTGCCTTTGGCAGTGGCGCCGCCACCCTCGGCATCTTCTTCGAACGGCCGGGCAGCGAGACCAAGCCGGGCACGGCGGGCTGGTACAACTCGGCTGCGTTCCACAAGTACGCCGACGAAGCCGGCCTGTATGCCAAGAGCATCAACGGCGATGCCTTCTCCGATGAAGTGAAGGCGAAGACCATCGAAATGATCAAGGCCGATCTCGGCCAGGTCGACCAGGTTGTCTACAGCCTGGCGGCGCCGCGCCGCAAGCATCCGAAGACCGGCGAGATCATCAGCTCCTCGCTGAAGCCGATCGGCGAGCCGATCACCCTGCGTGGCCTGGATACCGACAAGGAAGTGCTGACCGAGACCCACCTGCAGCCGGCTACCCCGGAAGAGATCGCCGGTACCGTCGCGGTGATGGGCGGCGAAGACTGGCAGATGTGGATCGACGCGCTCGCCGATGCCGGCGTGCTGGCCAACGGCTGCACCACCACCGCCTTCACCTACGTGGGCGAAGAGATCACCCAGGCGATCTACTGGAATGGCTCGATCGGTGCGGCCAAGAAGGACCTGGACACCAAGGTGCTGGGCCTGCGCGAGAAGCTGGCCAAGATCGGTGGCGATGCACGCGTATCGGTGCTGAAGGCGGTGGTGACCCAGGCCAGCTCGGCCATTCCGACCATGCCGCTGTACCTGTCGCTGCTGTTCAAGGTGATGAAGGAAAAGGGCACCCACGAAGGCTGCATCGAACAGCTGGACGTGCTGTATGACATCCTCTACGGCGGCAAGGCCGACGGCGTGGCGATCGATCGCCTGCGCCACGACCTGGTCGATGGCGATGGCCGCACCGTTGCGCTGATCGATGAGGAAGGCCGCCTGCGCGCCGATTACAAGGAAATGGCCGCAGATGTGCAGGGCAGGGTGGTCGCGCTGTGGCCGCAGGTGACCAACGAGAACCTGTACGAGATCAGCGATCTGGCCGGCTACAAGGCCGACTTCCTGCGCCTGTTCGGCTTCGGCGTGGAGGGCGTGGACTACGAGGCCGACGTCAATCCGGACGTGAAGATCGAAAATCTGGTCGACATGACCTGATCAACGAAAAGGCCGGCGAACGCCGGCCTTCTCGTTTGTGTAGAGCCGAGCCATGCTCGGCTGCTCTTCGCTTGAGTCCCGCAGCCGAGCGTGGCTCGGCTCTACAGAGAGGCGTCACCCGAACTCGAAGCCCATCTCCGGCAGCGCCGGGCCGACGAAGTCGCCCTGCACGTAATCCACGCCGGCACTGAACAGCAGCGTCATCGAGTTGGCATCGCTGACGAACTCGGCAATGGTGCGGATACCCGCTTCCTGTGCGCGCGCGGTGATCTGGCTGATGCGGTCGATGTTCTCGCGCGTGGCGGCCAGGTCGCTGGTGAAGCTCCGGTCCAGCTTGAGGAACTGCGGCTGGAAGTGGGCCAGCAGCTGGAATGAATCCAGCCCCGAACCGAACTGCTCCAGGCCGATGCGGCAGCCCAGCGGCGCCACTTCGGCTAGGAACTGCTGCGCACTGCGCAGGTGGGTGAAAACCTTCGCTTCCGGCGCATGCAGCCACAGCCGTTCGCCGGGCACGCCCTGTGCCTGCAGTTCGCGGCGCAGCGTGGCGATCATCTGCGGGTCCTCGAACGATTCCGGCGTCACCTTCACCAGCACCTGGGTGGCGTTGCCTTCGCGTGCCCGCTGGCCGAGCACCGCGATGGCCTGCGAGACCACCCAGCGATTGATGTCGGCCAGCAGGCCGTGTTCCTCGGCGATGCCCAGGAACGCGGTCGGGCTCAGCAGCTCGCCATTGTTCTCCAGGCGCAGGTAGGCCTCGTACAGCTCCAGTGGCTCGCCCTGCAGGTTCAGCACCGGCTGGTAGTGCAGCTGGAAGCCGTCGCCGGACAGCGCCTCGCGGATGCGCGCAACCCAGCGCTGTACGCGTTCTTCCTCGACACGGTCGGCGGCAGCCGGGTCGAAGATGCGGCAGGTGTTGCCCAGTTCGGCGGCGGCCTGGGTGCAGTCGCTGGCGCGCGCCAGCACCTGGCCGATGCTGGCGATCTTCTCGCCCACCTGCACGCCACCGATGCTGACCGTCACCGTGGCCGAGCGTGCGCCGATGCTGAAGACATGTGCGGCATAGGCTTCGCGGATGCGCTCGGCCAGCGCCACGGTCTGCGCGTAGGGCCCGGCCTGCAGCACGGCGAAATTGTGTTCGCCGAAGCGGGCCAGTTGCGCGTCCTCGCCGACCACCTCGGCCAGCAGGGCGGCGAGAGCGCCGATCAGGATGTCGGCCGACGCCAGGCCGATATCCGGCAGCAGGCGCGCGTAGTGGTCAGGCTCGATCAGCAGCAGGCCGAACTGACCCTCGCTGCGCCCGGCCTGGGCCACCGCGCTTTCCAGCTGCAGCATGAAGGTCGGGCGATTGAGCAGGCCGGTGACCTGGTCGCGCTGGCGCAGGTCCTCGACCTCGCGTGCCAGCTCGGGGTCGAACTCCATGCGGCGGCGGAGCACCACCTGCAGGCAGGACTCGCCCTCGTAGGTGGCCGCGGCAAATTCCATCGTCGCCGGGAAGGAACTGCCGTCCTCGTGGCGCGCGTCGAGCTGGTATTGCGGCGGCGGCGCCTCGCCACGGCTGAGGCGCTTGAGCAGCTGTTTGAAGCCCTCCACGTGCTGGGCGGCGACCATGTCCAGCAGCGAAATGCCTTCGATGTCCTCGAAATGCTCGTAGCCGAACATCTCCAGATAGGCGTCGTTGGCGCGGATGTGCATGCCTTCATGCACATAGGCGATGGGGTCGCGCGAGGAGGCGATCAGCGCGTCGCAGCGGCGCTCGGTCTCGCGCATCTGCGCCTCGATCCGGCGCAGGCCGCGACGCGCCTGCAGGTCGACCCACTGGTCGCGGACCACGGCGAGCAGATGCTCGGGGCGCTGGCGCAGGGCGAGGGCGCGGATGCCATGGCTGCTGGCCTGCACCAGTTCGTCCTCGTCGATGCGCTCGGCCAGCAGCACCAGCGGGATGTCCTTGCCGCTGGCGGCGATGTGCTGGGCCGCCAGCTGCAGCGGGATGCCCTGCGAAGGCGAGGCCAGCACCAGGTCGATGGCCTGGCTGGCCAGCACCTGGGCCAGCTCGGCCGCATCCTGCGGGCGCCACGGGCGTACCGCGATGCCGCTGTTGCGCAGGGTGCTGACGATGGCTTCGGCATTCTCGCCGCTGTCATCGACGATCAGCAGGCGGATGGTGATGTCGTTCGCGTTCTGCATGCACTGCTCCCCAATCTGCGAATCTAGATACACGATGCGCGGCGAACCGTCCATGCGCGCACCCCTGGCGCGCGTCGAACGGCGAAGTGGTTCACACCACGCCGCCCGCTGCGTGGCCGCTGGCCCAGGCCCATTGGAAGTTGTAGCCGCCCAGCCAGCCGGTCACGTCCAGCACCTCGCCAACGAAGTGCAGGCCGGGCACGCGCTTGGATTCCATCGTCGAGGATGACACTTCGGCGGTGTCCACGCCGCCCAGGGTGACCTCGGCGGTGCGGTAGCCTTCGGTGCCGCTGGCCACCAGCGGGAATGCGCCCAGCAGCTGCGCGGCCTGGCGCAGCACCGGCTCGTCCAGCTGGCGCACGGGCCGGTCGGGCAGCCAGTGCTCGCACAGGCGTTGCGCCAGCCGCTTCGGCAGTACCTCGCCCAGCACCGTGCGCAGCTCGGCGGCCGGGCGGTCGCGCTTCATCTGGCGCAACCACTCGCCGGCATCCTGGCCCGGCAACAGGTCCAGCTCCAGCGCATCGCCGGGCTGCCAGAACGACGAAATCTGCAGGATGGCCGGGCCGCTCACGCCACGGTGGGTCAGCAGCATGAAGTTCTGGAAACTCTTTCCGTTGCAGCGCGCCTCGATCGGCAGTGCGACGCCGCTGAGGTCGGCCAGCCGCTCCTGGTGCTTGCCGCTGAGGGTCAGCGGCACCAGCCCGGCGCGGGTCGGCAGTACCTGGTGGCCGAACTGGCGGGCCACCTCATAGCCAAAACCGCTGGCCCCCATGCTGGGAATCGACAGGCCACCGGTGGCAACCACCAGCGAGGTGCAATGGAACAGGCCCTGGGTGGTGTGCACGCGGAAACCATCGCTGCCGTGCTCGATGCGCTGCACGCTGCAGTCGGTACGGATCTGTACGCCGGCCGCCTGGCACTCGTCCACCAGCATCTTCACGATCTGCTTGGACGAGATATCGCAGAACAGCTGCCCCAGTTCCTTTTCGTGATAGGCGATGCCGTGCTTGTGCACCAGCTCGATGAAATGCCAGGGCGTGTAGCGGGCCAGCGCCGACTTGCAGAAGTGCGGGTTGGCCGACAGGAAGTTGGCCGGGGTGGTGCCGGTGTTGGTGAAGTTGCAGCGGCCACCGCCGGACATCAGGATCTTCTTGCCGACCTTGTTGGCATGGTCGATCACCTGCACCTGGCGGCCGCGCTGGCCGGCAGTGATCGCGGTCATCAGCCCGGCTGCGCCGGCACCGATGACCACCACATCGCAACGGATGGTGCTCATGCCTTGGCGCGCTTGCGCCAGTCCGGGATCACGTCGAGCTGGATCTGGTCGTTGAGCAGCTGCACTTCGCCGTCCTGGATCAGCACGCTCCAACGCATGGCACGCTGGATCTGCTGGCCCCAGCGCTCGACGAATTCGCCGTCCAGAGCGACCACCGAAAGATTGTCGAAGCGCGCCAGGCCCTTGCCCTGCTTGCTCCACCAGATCTCCGAGGCGTTGCCGCCGTAGTTGACCACCTGCACCTGGCGGCTGCGATTGCTGGCCTTGCGGATGCGCGATTCGTCCGGATGGCCCAGGTCGATCCACTGCAGGATGTCGCCGGTGTAGTCGTGTTCCCACAGATCGGGCTCGTCATCGGTACTCAGGCCGCGGCCGAACTCCAGGCGATCGCCGGCGTTCAGCGCGAAGGCGAGCAGGCGCACCATCAGGCGCTCGTCGGTCTCGGACGGATGCTGGGCCAGGGTCAGGTTGTGGGTCGCGTAGTAGCCGCGATCCATGTCGCTGATCTGCAGTTCGGCCTTGCGGATGGTGGCGGTAAGAGCCATGGGGGATCCGTGGACTAAAGAGGACAATGATAGAGGTTTGCTCCGGGGGTGTCCGTGGCCGGACTGTCTGCGCACCGTCAACGGTGGCACTCTTGCGCTCTTTCCCGTGGCCGGAGTGGACGCCATGAGCTTGCCCTGCCGGTTGCAGCTGCCGCCCGGCCCCTGGGCCACCCTGCTGGATGGCCTGTGTGCACGTTTTCCGCGCATCGCGCGCGCGCAATGGCAGGATCGCTTCGCGCGCGGCCGCGTGCTGGACGCACAGGGCAGGGCGCTCACTGCGGACATGCCCTGGCAGGTCGGGCTGGACATCCAGTACTTCCGCGAGGTGGCCGACGAACCGGTGATCCCCTTCACCGAAACCATCGTCCATCTGGATGCGCACCTGCTGGTGGCCGACAAGCCGCATTTCCTGCCGGTGACACCGGCGGGCGGGCATGTACGCGAGACGCTGCTGGCGCGGCTGGTCGCCCGCACCGGCAATGCCGATCTGGTGCCGCTGCACCGGCTGGATCGGCTGACGGCCGGGTTGGTGCTGTTCTCGACCCAGCGTGCGTCGCGCGATGCTTACCAGCGCCTGTTCCGTGAGCGGCGCATCGAAAAGACCTATGAGGCCTTGGCACCGGCGCTGCCGGGGCGGGAGTTTCCGCTGCAGCGGTACAGCCGCCTGGTGCCGGGCGAGCCGTTCTTCCGCATGGCCGAAGTGCCCGGCGAGGCCAATGCGCGCAGCCGGATCGAGCTGATCGAGGCCGAAGGGCCGATCTGGCGCTACCGGCTGCTGCCGGAAACCGGCCGCAAGCATCAGCTGCGCGTGCACATGGCCATGCTGGGGGCGCCGATCATGGGTGACGACCTGTACCCGCAGCTTCGGCAACGGGCACCGGACGTAGCCGAGGCGCCGCTGCAGCTGCTGGCGCGGGCCCTGGCTTTCGATGACCCGTTGAGTGGTGCACGACGGATGTTCAGCAGCGGCCGCAGCCTGAGCCTTCCGGCTTAGGGCGGCCAGGCGCTCAGCGGGCCGGGCGTCGCGCCAGCCAGCGGTCCAGCTCGGCGGCGAACAGCTGCCGGTCGCGGGGGCCCAGGGGCGGCGGTCCGCCGGTCTGGACCCCGGCGCCGCGCAGTTCCTCCATGAAATTGCGCATCGACAGTCGCTCGGCCATGTTGTTCGGTGTGTACAACTGGCCGCGCGGGTTCAGCGCGACGGCCTGCTTCTCCAGCACCAGCGCGGCCAGCGGGATGTCCTGGGTGACCACCAGGTCCCCCGCGGCGACCCGCTCGACGATGGCGCTGTCGGCCACGTCCAGCCCCTGCGGCACCTGGATCGAGCGCAGCCAGCGCGAGGGCGGGGTGCGGATCCACTGGTTGGCGACCAAGGTCAGTTCGATCCCGACCCGTTCAGCCGCACGGAACAGGATGTCGCGGATGACGGTGGGACAGGCGTCCGCATCCACCCAGATGCGGGGAGAGGCGTGTTCAGCGGGGGTTTCAGCTTCAGTCATTTACCCAGTGTAGGGTAGGAAAAACCTGAATGGGGACTCGGAGTTAGCCGCGAGAGGCTGCCAACCCTTGTCACGCCTAGCGGGTGACGTATTCCCATGAACGTCGGGGCTATCGCTTTTTGCAGAAAACACGCGTATCGTGCGACCCACTGTGTTTGCTAGGGTCACCGTGAATCGTGGCCTGGTGCAGTTGATCTCACGATCCGCTCATCGATCCGCTTTACCAACGCCTGCAACTCAGTCTCGGCCCCGATACCCGGTGGCTGCGATTTTTTTCAACATGTGTTTCAGGAGTTAGTAAAAATGTCTGAACGTCAGACCGGTACCGTCAAGTGGTTCAACGACGCCAAGGGCTTCGGCTTCATCACCCCGGAAAGCGGCCCGGACCTGTTCGTGCACTTCCGCGCGATCCAGGGCACCGGCTTCAAGACCCTGCAGGAAGGCCAGAAGGTTACCTTCATCGCCGTCCAGGGTCAGAAGGGCATGCAGGCTGACCAGGTGCAGGCGGTCTAATCCGTCTGCTACCGTTGGGTAGCCAGAACGCCGGAAGCGAAAGCTTCCGGCGTTTTTTATTGCCCGCCGTTTTTTTGTAGAGTCGAGCCATGCTGGACTGCGCCCAAAGACAGTCGAGCATGGCTCAACTCTACAAAGGACATGCAGCCGGCGCGGTACGATGCGCGTCTCCCCAAGGGATCACCCCCATGCGCATCGTCCACCACCTGGAAAACTCCCGTTCGCTGCGCGTGCTGTGGATGCTGGAGGAGCTGGGATTGGACTACGAACTGCGCCGCTATCCGCGCGATCCGAAGACGCTGCTGGCGCCGCCGGAACTGCGCAACGTGCATCCGCTCGGCAAGTCGCCGGTACTGCAGGATGGTGAGCTGGTACTGGCCGAGTCCGGCGCGATCCTCGACTACCTCGCTGACCGTTACGACACGCAACGCCAGCTGTCGCCGTCACCAATGCCGGCCGACGGGGCCGAACGCATCGCTTACCGCTACTGGCTGCACTACGCCGAAGGCTCGGCGATGCCACCGTTGCTGCTGACCCTGGTGATGGGCCGCATACGCAACGCGCCAATGCCGTTCTTCGCGCGCCCGATCGCACGCAGCATTGCCGACAAGGCCGAGCGCGGCTTCATCGGCCCGCAGCGGCGCCTGCACCTGGACTGGATGGAGCGCCGCCTGGCCGAAAGCCCGTGGTTTGCCGGCGAGCGTTTCAGTGCGGCCGACATCCAGATGAGCTTCCCGATCCAGGCCGCTGCCGCGCGCGGTGGTGGCCTGGACGACAAACCGGCACTGCGTGGCTTCCTCAAGCGTATCGGTGAACGCCCGGCCTACCAGCGTGCCGAGGCCCACGGCGGCCACCTGCAGGCGCTCGGCGGCAATTGAGGAGGGCGGCCGTCGCCCTCATCTCCAGCACCATGGATACCGACACTCCCCGTTTCGACAACCGCCTGCTGCACACCCTGCCGGGCGACCCCGAATCCGGCCCGCGCAGGCGCGAAGTGCTGGGCGCCGCCTGGTCGCCCGTGATGCCGACCCCGGTGACGGCGCCCACGCTGTTGGCCTGGGCGCCGGACGTCGCCGAAATGCTTGGCTTCGATACCGCTGAAGTCGAAAGCGAAGGTTTCGCGCAGGTATTCGGCGGCAATGCGCTGTACGCCGGCATGCAACCGTGGGCAGCCAACTACGGTGGCCATCAGTTTGGCCACTGGGCCGGCCAGCTCGGCGACGGGCGTGCGATTTCGCTGGGTGAGCTGGTTGCGCCGGATGGCCAGCACTGGGAGCTGCAGTTGAAGGGGGCCGGGCCAACGCCGTACTCGCGGGGGGCCGATGGACGGGCAGTGCTGCGCTCATCGATCCGCGAATTCCTGTGCAGCGAGGCGATGCATCACCTTGGCGTGCCGACTACGCGCGCGTTGTCACTGGTCGGCACCGGTGAGGACGTGGTGCGCGACATGTTCTATGACGGCCATCCGCGTGCCGAGCCAGGCGCCATCGTATGCCGGGTCTCGCCGTCGTTCCTGCGCTTCGGTTCGTTCGAACTGCCGGCCTCGCGCGGTGAAACCGCCCTGCTGCAGCAGCTGGTGGATGCCTGCATCGCCCGCGACTTCCCCGCACTGCAAGGGCAGGGCGAGGCGCTGTACGGCGACTGGTTCGCGCAGATCGCCGTGCGCACCGCCGAGATGATCGCGCACTGGATGCGTGTCGGCTTCGTGCACGGCGTGATGAACACCGACAACCTGTCCGTGCTCGGTGTGACGCTGGATTACGGCCCCTATGGCTGGGTCGAGGACTTCGATCCGGACTGGACGCCGAACACCACCGACGCCCAGGGACGCCGCTACCGCTTCGGCACCCAGCCGCAGGTGGCGTACTGGAACCTGAGCCGATTGGCGCAGGCGCTGTCGCCGCTGTTCGCCGATGTCGCACCGCTGCAGGCAGGCCTGGCGGCTTACCAGTCCACGTTCGTGGCCTGCACGCGTCGCGATGCTGCAGCGAAGCTGGGGCTGGCTGCTGCCGACGATGATGACCTGCAGCTCTACCAGCGCTGGCAACAGCTGATGCAGGAGGGCGCAATGGACATGACCCTGGCTTGGCGCGCACTGATGCGCATCGACCCGGCGGCAGCAGATGCGACGGTTCTGGACGCGGTGTACTACGACGAGGCGCGGCGACAGGCAGTGCAGGCACCGCTGCGGCACTGGCTGCAGGACTACGCAGCGCGCCTGCGCCGCGATCCGCTGGCGGCCAGCGAACGCCAGGCGAAGATGGCAGCGGCCAACCCGCTGTACGTGCTGCGCAACTGGCTGGCCCAGGAAGCGATCGACCGCGCAGAGCAGGGGGATCTCGGCGGCGTCCATGCACTGCAGGACGTGCTGCGCGACCCGTACACCGAGCGTGCCGGCCTGGAACACTTCGCTGGCAAGCGCCCGGCGTGGGCCGACAATCGCGCCGGTTGCTCGATGCTGTCCTGCAGTTCCTGAGGGTGGGTTTCGGCAGGGCTGAGCCCTGCACCTGCAGAGGCCAGATCAACAGCCAGAGCAAAAGCGGATTCCGTGGTTTGGCGGGGCGGTGTCGGAGTGCGGGGACGCTGCAAGTACGTCCCTGTAAGCTTGGCAGCCGCATCCATGCGGCTGACACCCCGCACTCCGACACCGCCCCACCTCCGACAGATTCCCGCGGCTGTGGGTAGGTGTCGACCTTGGTCGACACATCTGTCAGATATCGAATGAAATTCCGGGGTCAGATCCGTTTTCCTTCGTAAAACGGATCTGACCCCATGAGCAATTCCGACAGGTCGCAGGAAACTGTCGAAGGCAGGGTGGGTCCGGTGGCGGGGGCGTGAACGCCATGGATGGCGCGACCGAGCCTACGCGGACGTATCTACGGCGTCCCCCGCAACCGGGCCCGCCCCGCCATCCCCCGGGATGCAGGCTGTTGCCGTTGCTGTTGAGGTTGCCGGCCAGCGGCCGGCACTACCGCAGGTGCCGGGCGCAGCCCGGCCGGACACCACCAGCAGGCAGGCGGCGCCCGGAACAGGTACCCTATGCCGCCATCAGATAGCCAATGTGACATGACCGACGCCATCGTCGCTCCGCAGTGGGCCTCCCGCCTGCGCGACATCGCCGACTTCCCCAAGCCCGGCATCCTGTTCAAGGACATCATGCCGCTGCTCGCCCATGGCGAGGATTTCCGCGGCGCGATCACCGCGATGGCCGACCGTTGGCGCGACCAGAAGCTGGACGCAGTGGTCGGCATCGAATCGCGTGGGTTCATCCTCGGTGCCGCGATGGCGCTGGAGCTGGGCGTCGGCTTCGTGCCGGTGCGCAAGCCGGGCAAGCTGCCGGGCCAGGTCCTGCGCGAGGAATACACGCTGGAATACCGCAGCGACTGCATCGAAGTGCATGCCGATGCGCTGCCGGCCGGCGCCCGCGTGGTGATCATCGACGACGTGCTGGCCACCGGCGGCACGCTGGTCGCTGCGCTGTCGCTGGTGCGCCGCCTGGGCGTTGAAGTGGTCGGCGCCGGTGTACTGGTCGAGCTGGACGGCCTCGGTGGCCGTGCGCGCTGGGAAACGGACCTGCCGCTGCACACCGAACTGGTGTTCTGATCGAAGGGCAGGTGCCAACCAGGGTTGGCATCTACCAGAGCGAATGGCCGGGAGCCGGTAGTTGCCAACCTTGGTTGGCAGCACTTTTCGCGACGGGTGCCATGGACGGGCCAACCAAGGTTGGCCGCTACCAGGCCAGATCGTTACCAACCGTGGTTGGCAACGCTGCTTCAATCACATCATCCGCACGCGGAAACGACGGCCCTTGATCTTGCCGGCTTCCAGCTTGGCCACGGCCTTGTTGGCCTGCTCACGCGCGATCGCCACATAGGAGCGGGTCGGGAAGATCGCGATCTTGCCGATGAACTTGCTCGACAGGCCGGCATCACCGGTCAGCGCACCGAGGATGTCGCCCGGGCGCAGCTTGTCGGTCTTGCCACCGTCGATGCGCAGCGTGCGCATCGCGGCCTGCGGCAGTTCGGCCGGGCGCGAGGTTGCCAGCGGCGTCTTCTGCCAGTCCAGCGGCTGCCCCATCTGCGCTTCGATGGCGTCGGCGCGGGTCTTCTCGCGGCCGGCCACCAGGCTGATCGCCAGGCCGCTGGCACCGGCGCGCCCGGTACGGCCCACGCGGTGCTGGTAGCTCTCCACGTCGGTCGGCAGTTCGTAGTTGATCACCGCCGCCAGCTCTTCCACGTCCAGGCCGCGCGCGGCGACGTCGCTGGCGACCAGCACGTTGCAGCTGCGGTTGGCCAGCAGCAACAGCACTTCCTCGCGGTCGCGCTGTTCCATGTCGCCATGCAGGGCCAGTGCGGAGAAGCCGAACTGCTGCAGCGAGTTGGCCACTTCGTCAACATCCTTGCGGGTGTTGCAGAACACGACCGCCGATTCCGGCGTGTACTTCAGCAGCAGGCCGGCCAGCGCCTTCTGGCGATGCGCCGGTTCCACCTCGCAGAACAGGTGGCGGATGGCCGGTGCCTGGTCGGCGCCTTCCACGGTCACTTCCACCGCGTCGCGCAGCAGGTCACGCGCCATGGCGCGGATGCTGTCGGGGAAGGTGGCGGAGAACAGCAGGCTCTGGCGGTCCCTATGGGTGCGGCCGGCGATCTCGCGGATCGGCTCCTCGAAGCCCATGTCGAGCATGCGGTCGGCCTCGTCCAGCACCAGCGTGCGCACCGCGCCCAGGTTCAGCGCGCGCTTGCGTGCCAGCTCCTGCACGCGGCCGGGCGTGCCGACCACCACATGCGGATCGTGGCCTTCAAGCGAGGCCAGCTGCGGGCCCAGCGGCACGCCGCCCACCAGCAGCAACAGCTTCAGGTTGGGGATGCCGGTGGCCAGCTTGCGGATCTGCTTGCCGACCTGGTCGGCCAGTTCGCGGGTCGGGCACAGCACCAGCGCCTGCACGCGGATCAGGCTGGGGTCGATGGCCTGCAGCAGGCCCAGGCCGAAGGCGGCGGTCTTGCCGCTGCCGGTGGGTGCCTGTGCGATCACATCACGGCCATCGAGGATGGCCGGCAGGCTCTGCGCCTGCACGGGGGTGAGGGTGGTGTAGCCGAGGGCATCCAGGCCGGGCTGCAGGGCCGGGCTCAGCGGCAGGGTCGAGAAGTCAGTCATGGCGCATTGTACCTGCCTGCGCGGCCGGTCCCGCCTGATCGGATGGGGTCGGATCCCTTTCCGCAGGAAAGGGCTCCGACCCCATCGGAGTCGTCATCCACGCAGGGCGTGAATACACCCGGGGGGCATCCACGCATGGCGTGGATCTACGGGTGGGTGCCGACCTGGGTCGGCACGCTCCTGCTCAGCCAAGCACCGCCAGTACACCCTGATGGATCGCCAGGCCACCGAACAGCAGCCAGGCGAACAGGATCAGCGCCAGCAGCAGCGGCTTCAGCCCGGCCTGGCGCAGCGCCGAGACGTGGGTGGTCAGGCCCAGCGCGGCCATCGCCATCGCCAGCAGCACGGTATCCAGCTGCACCAGCCCCGCCTGCAGGCCCGCCGGCAGCAGATGCAGCGAGTTGAACCCGGCCACCGCCACGAACCCAAAAGCGAACCACGGCACCACGATGCGCGCCTTTTTGCCGTCGGCGCTGGCCTTGCCGCCACGCGCCAGCCACAGCGACAGCGCGACCAGGAACGGCGCCAGCAGCATCACCCGCACCATCTTGGTGATCACCGCCGTGTCGGCCGCTGCTTCGTTGACCGCGCGGCCTGCCGCCACCACCTGTGCCACTTCATGCACCGTCGCACCGGTGAACAGGCCGTACTGCCGCGCGTCCATTGCCAGCCAGCCGTGCGACTGCACCAGTGCATACAACGCCGGGTAAAGGAACATCGCCAGCGTGCCGAACACCACCACCGTAGAGACCGCGACGGTGACCTGCGCAGCGCGGCCGCGCACCACCGGCTCGGCGGCCATCACCGCCGCCGCGCCGCAGATCGCGCTGCCGGCGCCGATCAGCATCGCCGCTTCGCGCTCCATCTTGAACACGCGCATGCCCAGCCAGCAGGCCAGCCCGAAGGTGCTGGCGACCACCAGCACGTCCATCAGCACGCCGGCCACGCCGACGTGGCCGATGTCCTGGAAGGTCAGGCGCAGGCCGTACAGCACGATGCCGGCGCGCAACAGCCAGTGCTTGGAGAAGCCGACACCGGCCGCGCTGCTCGGCGCCAGCCGCGGGTAAAGGGTGTTGCCGACCACGATGCCGGCGACGATGGCCACGGTCAGCGCGCTCAGGCCATGCGCCTGGAGCCAGGGAAGCTGGGCCAGGTACAGCGACGCCGCCGCGATCAGGCCCACCAGCAGCAGGCCGGGCAGGCGAGGCTGCCAGCGTTGGCGCAGGGCGGGCAGGGACCAGGAGGAGAGAGCGGTGGCGTTCATGGCGCGACAGGACTGGAGTGATGGGCCAAGCGTGCGCCTGTGTCACTGACCTGTAAAACGAATAATATGGGTGAAATCTACCTATAAAGCGGGTACATTCCATGCGCCTGACCTTGCGCCAGCTGCAGGTCTTCGTCGCCATCGCCGACCATGGCACCACCACTGCCGCCGGCCAGGCCGTCGCGCTCTCGCAGTCGGCCAGCAGCGCCGCCCTGCAGGAGCTGGAGGCGCACTTCGGCACCCCGCTGTTCGACCGCATCGGCCGCCGCCTGGCCCTGAACGGGCACGGCCGCGCGCTGCTGGAGCCGGCGCGCACCTTGCTGGTCAACGCCGCCGATCTGGAGCGGCAGCTGGCCGCCGGCGGCGACCCGTCGCAGGGCGCACCGCTACGGCTGGTGCTGGCCGCCAGTACCACCATCGGCAACTACCTGCTGCCGCCACGCATCGCCGAACTGCTGCGGCAGGCGCCGCAGGCCGAGGTCGATCTGCGCATCGACAACAGTGCCGGCGTGGTCGCCGCGGTACAGCGCCTGGACGTCGACGCCGGCCTGATCGAAGGCCCGTGCCATGAGCGTGGCCTGCAGGTGACCGCGTGGCAGCAGGACCCACTGGTGATCGTGGCTGCCGCCGATGCCCGCGCACGCTGGTCGCTGGATGAACTGCGCCGCGCACGCTGGCTGCTGCGTGAGCCTGGCTCCGGCACCCGCGAAGCCGTGGAACAGGCCCTGCTGCCGCACCTGCGTGGCTTCGCGCAGACCCTGCAGCTGGGCAATACCGAAGCGATCAAGCAGGCCGCCATCGCCGGCCTCGGCCTGGCCTGCCTGTCGCGCCACGCGCTGGAAGAGCCGCTGGCCCTGGGCCGCCTGCGCGTGCTCGAGACTCCGCTGCCGGCCCTGCAGCGCACCCTGTGGCTGGTGCGCCACCCCGGCAAGCAATGGCTGCCGGGGTTGCAGGCGTTGCTGGGGGAGGTGGGGTAGCCATCAGATTTCCAGTCGACTCCATCCATCGACCCTTCTTGTAGCGCTCATCCACGCATGGCGTGGATCTACCGTGTCGACCAAGGTCGACACCCACCAGAGCAGAATGTAGTTCCGACAGATTGCAGGAATCTGTCGAAGGCGGGATGGGTCCGGTGGCGGGGGTGTCCGCGGCATGGATGCCGCGGCCAAGCCCCCAGGGACGGGTTTACGGCGTCCCCCGCGACCGGACCCATCCCGCCATCCCACAGGAAACCAGCTTTTGACGTTGCCGTTGAGGTTGCCGGCCAGCGGCCGGCACTACCGCGGGTGCCGGGTGCAACCCGGCCGACGCCCCCAACCCGTACAATATCCGGATGCCTCTGATTACTCTGCAGAACGTCGACTTCAGCGTCGGCGGCCCGTTGTTGCTGGAAAAGGCCGAACTGTCGATCGAGCCGGGCGAACGCATCGCCCTGATCGGCCGCAACGGCGCCGGCAAATCCACCCTGCTCAAGCTGCTGTCGGGCGACCACAAGCCCGATGACGGCGAAGTCCGCGTGCAGCAGGGCGTGCGCGTCACCCGCCTGGAGCAGGAAGTGCCACACGGCGCCGCCGGCTCGGTGTTCGACGTCGTTGCCGATGGTCTCGGTGAACTGGGCCAGTGGCTGGCCGAGTTCCACCATCTCAGCCATGCCGAGGTCTTCGATGGTGAAGCCCTCGGCAATGTGCAGGCCAAGATCGACGCCGCCAACGGCTGGGGCCTGGACCAGCGCGTCAGCGAAACGCTGACCAAGCTCGACCTGGACGGCGATGCCGAATTCGGCCGCCTGTCCGGCGGCATGAAGCGCCGCGTGCTGCTGGCCCGTGCACTGGTCTCCAGCCCGGACGTGCTGCTGCTGGACGAACCGACCAACCACCTGGACATCGAAGCCATCGACTGGCTCGAAGCGTTCCTGAAGGGCTGGAGCGGCAGCGTGGTGTTCGTCACCCATGACCGCCGCTTCCTGCGTGCGCTGGCCACCCGCATCGTCGAGATCGACCGCGGCCAGGTGACCAGCTGGCCGGGCGACTGGGCCAACTACGAGCGCCGCCGCGAGGAACGCCTCAACGCGCAGGCGCAGGAAAATGCCCGCTTCGACAAGCTGCTGGCGCAGGAAGAAGTCTGGATCCGCCAGGGCATCAAGGCCCGTCGTACCCGCGACGAGGGCCGCGTGCGCCGCCTCAAGGCGATGCGCACCGAACGCTCGCAGCGCCGCGACCTCAGCGGTAACGTCAAGATGGAAGCCGCGCAGGGCGTCAGCTCCGGCAAGAAGGTCATCGACGTCAAGGACATTTCGTTCGCCTTCGGCGAGCGCACCATGGTCCGCGATTTCACCACCACCATCCTGCGTGGCGACCGCATCGGCCTGATCGGCCCCAACGGCAGCGGCAAGACCACGCTGCTGAAGCTGCTGCTGGGCGAACTGCAGCCGGCCAAGGGCGAGGTCAATGCGGGCACCAACCTGCAGATCGCCTATTTCGACCAGTACCGCGCGGTGCTGCGCGAAGACTGGAGCGCGATCGAGAACGTGGCCGAAGGCCGCGATTTCCTCGAGTTCAACGGCAAGCGCAAGCACGTGCATGCCTACCTGCAGGACTTCATGTTCACCCCCGAGCGCGCGCGTGCGCCGATCACCCGCCTGTCCGGTGGCGAGCGCAACCGCCTGCTGCTGGCCAAGCTGTTCGCGCAGCCGTCCAACCTGCTGGTGATGGACGAACCGACCAACGACCTCGACGTGGAAACCCTGGAGCTGCTGGAAGAGCTGCTGGGCGAGTACACCGGTACGCTGCTGCTGGTCAGCCACGACCGTGACTTCATCGACAACGTGGTGACCTCCACGCTGGTGATGGAAGGCGACGGCGTGATCGGCGAGTACGTCGGTGGCTACAGCGACTGGCAGCGCTATGCGGCCAGCGTGGCTGCGCCTGCCGCGGCCCCGGCTGCCAAGCCGGCGACTGCTGCACCGGCCGCTGCTGCGGCCGCGACTCCCGCAGCCCCCAAGCGCAAGCTGGCGTACAAGGAAGCGCGCGAGCTGGAGCAGCTGCCAAAGACCATCGAGAAGCTGGAAGGCGATGTCGAAGGGCTGACCTCGGCGATGAACGACCCATCGTTCTACACCCGCAGCAGTGCTGAAGTGACGGCGCACACCCAGCAGCTGGCCAAGGTGCAGGCCGAACTGGATGCCGCTTACGCGCGCTGGGAAGAGCTGGAAGGCTGAGCGTTGACCGGCGCCACGATCGCGCCGATTGATGTAGAGCCGAGCCCACGCTCGGCTCAGCAGATCCACGCCATGCGTGGATATCCGGAATCTGTGCGGACCAACGGTCCGCACCTACCAAGCGACGGTCCGCACCGACCGGGGGGGCGGCCGTCATTTGACCCCGTGCAGATCCCGCAGCTGGCTCGGCCGGCTGCCGAAGTACGCCGCCAGATCGGCGATGTCCTGATCACTCAGGTCCTTCGCCTGCGGCGTCATCAGCGCATGCTGGCGGTCACCGGCGCGGTAGGCCTGCAGCGCGTGCGCCAGGTAGTCACCGTACTGCCCACCCAGCTTCGGGTAGGTCGGATCGATCGGCGCATTGCCGTCGGCCCCATGGCAGTCGATGCAGCTCTGGTTGGTGGCCTTGCCCTTCACCTTGGCGCGGGCTTCACCGGCGGCCTCGCGGCCAGCGGGCAGGCCGGCGGAGGACGATGAACCGTGCTCGCCGCTGGCATGGCCCGGGTCGGCGGCCGATTTTTCGCTGTTTTCCACCTGCGACTGTGAGCAGGCGGCCAGCAGCAGGGCAACGGACAGGGCGATGGCGTGACGCATCGGATGCGCGGCTTTCGACATGGGCGGGCCTTACTTGACGGTGGACAGGTAAACAGAGAGATCGGCGATCTCCTGTTCGCTGAAACTCATCGACTGCGCCTGCATCGTCGGATGCCGGCGCTTGCCCTGGCGGTACTCGGTCAGGGCCTGGGCCAGATACTGCTGGGTCTGGCCGCCGATCTTCGGCACCCGGTAACTGGGGTAGGCGTTCTTGTAGCCGGTGATCCCGTGGCAGCCCTGGCAGGTGTAGGCCAGGACGCGGCCATTGTCGAAGTTGCCGGTGGGTGCGGCGGGCGCTGGCGCAACGGCGGGAGCCGGGGCCGGGGCGGGTGCGGCAGGAGCAGGAGCGGGCTGTGCGGCGGCCCCAAGGGGCAGGAGGACGGCCAGAGCGAGACAAGCGGCGAGCGGCTGCGGGCGCATGGTGTCGTTTCCGGGGATTCGGGTCTGGTCGTTCCGGCGTGGGGTACGGAACGACCCGAGTATAGCCTCAGGTTTCATCTAGCTGAAATGGGGTCGGGCCGACCGGCGGCGTGAAGGCACCATGACCTTTGGGATATGGTGTTGCCGTGAAGTGGTGCATTACTTTGCTACCACACCTGTCCACGCATCCTTCAGGGACCCGACGATGTCGCACCCAACCTTCCTGTCCGGCCGTCGCAGCGGAATCTGCGCTGCCGCACTGCTGATCTCCACCTCCCTGCTGCTGGGCGGTTGCGCCGCAGGGCCCAATTCCGAAGCCAAGGCTGCCGAGACCAAGGAGGAGAAGAAGGTCGACGCAGTCCCGGTCGAAGTGGCGGTGGCCAGCCATCGTGCCGTCGCGGCCAGCTACACGGGCACTGCCGCGCTGGAACCACGCGCCGAGTCGCAGGTGGTCGCCAAGACCTCCGGCGTGGCGCTGGCGGTGCTGGTCGAGGAAGGGCAGCGGGTCACCGCCGGCCAACCGCTGGTGCGGCTGGACCCGGATCGTGCACGGCTGGCCGTTGCACAGAGCGAAGCGCAGATGCGCAAGCTGGAAAACAATTACCAGCGCGCACAGAAGCTGGTCGGCCAGCAGATGGTCAGCGCCGCCGATGTCGACCAGCTGCGCTACGACCTGGAAAACGTCCGCGCGCAGTACCGGCTGGCCACGCTGGAGCTGTCCTACACCACGGTGGTGGCGCCGATCTCCGGCGTGATCGCATCGCGCTCGATCAAGACCGGCAACTTCGTGCAGATCAACACGCCGATCTTCCGCATCGTCGACAACTCGCGGCTGGAAGCCACCCTCAACGTGCCCGAGCGTGAACTGGCCACCCTGCGCGCCGGCCAGCCGGTGACGCTGGCGGCCGACGCGCTGCCGGGGCAGAGCTTCACCGGCACCGTTGATCGCATCGCGCCGGTGGTGGATTCGGGCAGCGGCACGTTTCGCGTGGTCAGCGCCTTCGACGGCGCCGCACACGCGCTGCAGCCCGGCATGTTCGGTCGCATCCGCATCGACTACGACCAGCGTGCCGATGCGCTGGTCGTACCGCGCCTGGCGTTGCTCGACGACGGTGAGCCGGCGGTGTTCCGCGTGCGCGAAGGCAAGGTCGCACGCGTTCCGGTCAAGCTGGGTTACGCCGAGGGCCCGTGGGTGGAGATCCGTGATGGCCTGGCGGCCGGTGATCAGGTGGTCACCGCCGGCAAGGTCGCCCTGCGCGACGGCACCACGGTGCAGGTGATTGCCGATCCGAAGGCGAAGACGGTCGCTGCGGCCGCCAAGCCCGCAGACAAGGCCGGGAGCAAGCAATGACCGCCCCGGGCCACGACCACGGTGCCTCGCCGGCGAGCGACGGCGCCGCCGCCGGCATGCGCGGCGGCCTGGTGGAGTTTGCCACCCGCCGCCGCGTGACCATCGCCATGTGCACGGTCACGCTGCTGCTGTTCGGCCTGATCGCGCTGGGCAATCTCAAGGTCAACCTGCTGCCCGACCTGAGCTACCCGACGCTGACCGTGCGCACCGAATACACCGGTGCAGCGCCGACTGAAATCGAAACCCTGATCACCCAGCCGGTCGAAGAAGCGGTCGGCGTGGTCAAGAACCTGCGCAAGCTGAAGTCGGTCTCGCGCACCGGCCAGAGCGACGTGGTGCTGGAATTCGCCTGGGGCACCAACATGGACCAGGCCAGCCTGGAGGTGCGCGACAAGATGGAAGCGCTGAACCTGCCGCTGGAGGCCAAGGCCCCGGTGCTGCTGCGCTTCAATCCGTCAACCGAGCCGATCATGCGCCTGGTGCTGTCGAACAAGACGGCGCCGACCAGCGATGCCGATGCGGTGCGCGAGCTGACCGGCCTGCGCCGCTATGCCGATGAAGACCTCAAGAAGAAGCTGGAGCCGGTCACCGGTGTGGCGGCAGTGAAGGTGGGCGGCGGCCTGGAGGACGAGATCCAGGTCGACATCGACCAGCAGAAGCTTGCCCAGCTGAACCTGCCGATCGACACCGTCATCAAGCGCCTGAAGGACGAGAACATCAACATTTCCGGCGGCCGCCTGGAGGAGGGCTCGCAGCGCTTCCTGGTGCGTACCGTCAACCAGTTCGCCGACCTGGAGGAGATCCGCAACCTGCTGGTGACCACCCAGGCCGCCAATGGCAGCGCGGCGGACTCGGCGCTGCAGCAGATGTTCAACATCGCCGCGTCGACCGGTTCGGCGGCCGCCATCGCGGCGGCGTCGGCGGCACAGAGCGCATCGTCCGGCGGTGGCTCCAGCGTGGTTGCCAACGGCGTGCCGGTGCGCCTGAAGGACGTGGCCACCGTGCGCCAGGGCTACAAGGAGCGCGAAGCGATCATCCGCCTGGGCGGCAAGGAGTCGGTCGAGCTGGCCATCTACAAGGAAGGCGACGCCAACACCGTGTCCACCGCTGAAGCGCTGCGCAAGCGCCTGGAGCAGATCAAGGGCACGTTCCCGTCCGATGTCGAGCTGACCACCATCGAGGACCAGTCGCGCTTCATCGAGCACGCCATCGCCGACGTCAAGAAGGATGCCGTGATCGGCGGCCTGCTGGCGATCCTGATCATCTTCCTGTTCCTGCGCGATGGCTGGAGTACGTTCGTGATCAGCCTGTCGTTGCCGGTCTCGATCATCGCCACGTTCTTCTTCATGGGCCAGCTCGGCCTGAGCTTGAACGTGATGTCGCTGGGTGGCCTGGCATTGGCCACCGGCCTGGTGGTGGATGACTCGATCGTGGTGCTGGAGAGCATCGCCAAGGCCCGTGAGCGTGGCCTGGGCATCCTGCAGGCGGCGATCGCCGGCACCCGTGAAGTGAGCATGGCCGTGGTCGCCTCGACCCTGACCACCATCGCGGTGTTCCTGCCGCTGGTGTTCGTCGATGGCATCGCCGGGCAGCTGTTCCGCGACCAGGCGCTGACCGTGGCGATCGCCATCGCGATCTCGCTGCTGGTGTCGATGACCCTGATCCCGATGCTGAGCTCGCTGAAGGGGCGGCCGCCGCTGGCGTTCCCGGAAGAGGCGCCGAACGCAGCATGGCAGCCGCAGAAGCGTTGGCAGAAGCCGGTTGCACTGGGCCGCCGTGGCGTGCTCGCCAGCGTGCGCTGGAGCTTCTATGCGCTGGCCTGGCTCGTGGTGCGCCTGTGGCGCGGCGTGGTGGCGGTGGTCGGCCCGGTGATGCGCAAGGCCAGCGACCTGGCGATGAAGCCCTATGCAGGCGCCGAGCGAGGCTACCTGCGCCTGCTGCCGAGTGCGCTGGCGCATCCCGGCAAGGTGCTGGGCGTGGCAGCCATCATTTTCGTGGCGACCATGGCGCTGGTGCCGATGCTTGGCGCCGACCTGATCCCGCAGCTGGCGCAGGACCGTTTCGAAATGACGGTGAAGCTGCCGGCCGGCACGCCGCTGAAGCAGACCGATGCGCTGGTGCGCGAGCTGCAGCTGGCGCATGGCAAGGGCGAAGGCGTGGCCTCGCTGTATGGCGTCAGTGGCAGCGGCACCCGGCTGGATGCCAGCCCGACCGAAAGTGGCGAGAACATCGGCAAGCTGACCGTGGTGATGGAAGGTGGCGGCAATGCGCACACTGAAGCGGCGATCACCGAGCGCCTGCGCGGCACCATGAGCCAGCACCCGGGTGCCCAGGTCGACTTCGCGCGGCCGGCGTTGTTCAGCTTTTCCACGCCGCTGGAAATCGAACTGCGCGGGCAGGACATGGCGACCCTGGAAGTGGCCGGCCAGCGCCTGGCGGCGATGCTGCGCGGCAACGCCCACTACGCCGACGTGAAGTCGACGGTGGAAGAGGGCTTCCCGGAAATCCAGATCCGCTTCGACCAGGAGCGCGCCGGTGCGCTGGGCCTGACCACCCGCCAGATCGCCGACGTGGTGGTGAAGAAGGTGCGTGGCGACGTCGCCACCCGCTACAGCTTCCGTGACCGCAAGATCGACGTGCTGGTGCGCGCCCAGGAAGGTGACCGCGCCAGCGTGGAGAGCATCCGCCGGCTGATCGTCAATCCGGGCAGCACCCGCCCGGTGACCCTGGACGCGGTGGCCGACGTGGTCGCCACCACCGGCCCCAGCGAGATCCATCGTGCCGACCAGACCCGGGTCGCGGTGGTATCGGCCAACCTGCGCGACATCGACCTGGGCGCCGCCATGCGCGAAGTGCAGCAGATGGTGGCCGAGCAGCCGCTGGGCGCGGGCGTCGGCCTGCACATCGGCGGCCAGGGCGAGGAACTGGCGCAGGCGGCGAAGTCGCTGATCTTCGCCTTCGGCCTGGCGATCTTCCTGGTCTACCTGGTGATGGCCTCGCAGTTCGAATCCCTGCTGCACCCGTTCGTGATCCTGTTCACCATCCCGCTGGCGCTGGTCGGCGCGATCCTGGCGCTGATGCTGACCGGAAAGCCGATCTCGGTGGTGGTGTTCATCGGCCTGATCCTGCTGGTCGGCCTGGTCACCAAGAATGCGATCATCCTGATCGACAAGGTCAACCAGCTGCGCGAGGCCGGCGTGGCCAAGCATGAGGCGCTGGTGGAGGGTGCGCGTTCCCGCCTGCGCCCGATCATCATGACCACGCTGTGCACGCTGTTCGGCTTCCTGCCGCTGGCGGTGGCGATGGGCGAGGGCGCCGAAGTGCGTGCACCGATGGCGATCACCGTGATCGGTGGCCTGCTGGTGTCGACGCTGCTGACGCTGCTGGTGATCCCGGTGGTGTACGACCTGATGGATCGTCGCGGCGACGCCTACTACCGTGAGCGCGGCCGCAAGCACGCCGGTGAGGGCCTGCATGGCGACGAGGGCGGCACAGCGGGTGTGGAGGAACCGGCATGAGTGTTGCCGAGTTCTCCATCCGCCGTCCGGTCACCACCATCATGTGTTTCGTGTCGCTGGTGGTGATCGGCCTGATCGCTTCGTTCCGGCTGCCGTTGGAGGCGCTGCCGGACATCTCCGCGCCGTTCCTGTTCGTGCAGATTCCCTACACCGGCTCGACCCCGGAAGAAGTGGAACGGACCATCATCCGTCCGGTCGAGGAATCGCTGGCGACGATGACCGGCATCAAGCGCATGCGCTCGTCGGCCACCTCCGAGGCGGCGCTGATCTACATCGAGTTCAGCGACTGGGACCGCGACATCGCCATTGCCGCGTCGGACGCGCGCGAGCGTATCGACGCGATCCGCAGCGACCTGCCCGACGACCTGCAGCGCTACAACGTGTTCAAGTGGTCCAGCAGCGACCAGCCCGTGCTGAAGGTGCGGCTGGCCAGCACCACCGACCTGACCACCGCCTATGACATGCTCGATCGTGAGTTCAAGCGGCGCATCGAGCGTATTCCCGGTGTGGCCCGCGTCGATATCACCGGTGCGCCGCCGAACGAGGTGGAGATCGCCATCGATCCGAACCGGCTCAACGCGCATGGGTTGAGCATCAACGAGCTGAGCGAGCGCCTGCGCACGCTGAACTTCTCGATCTCGGCCGGGCAGATCGATGACAACGGCCAACGCGTGCGCGTGCAGCCGGTAGGCGAGATCACCGACCTTCAGGAAATGCGCGACCTGGTGATCAACGCCAAGGGCCTGCGCCTGGGCGACATCGCCGACGTGCGCCTGAAGCCGGCGCGGATGAACTACGGGCGCCGCCTGGACGGCAACCCGGCGGTGGGCCTGGACATCTTCAAGGAACGCAGCGCCAACCTGGTGGACGTTTCGCGTGCGGCACTGGCCGAGGTCGAGGCGATCCGCGCGCAGCCGTCGATGCGCGACGTGCAGATCAAGGTGATCGACAACCAGGGCAAGGCAGTGACGTCCTCGCTGCTGGAACTGGCCGAGGCCGGCGCGGTCGGCCTGATCCTGTCGGTCACCGTGCTGTTCTTCTTCCTGCGCCATTGGCCGTCGACGCTGATGGTGACCCTGGCCATTCCGATCTGCTTCACCATCACCCTCGGCTTCATGTACTTCGTCGGGGTGACACTCAACATCCTGACCATGATGGGCCTGCTGCTGGCCGTCGGCATGCTGGTCGACAACGCGGTGGTGGTGGTGGAGAGCATCTACCAGGAGCGCGAGCGCATGCCGGGGCAGCCACGGCTGGCCTCGATCATCGGCACCCGCAACGTGGCCATCGCGCTCAGCGCCGGCACGCTGTGCCACTGCATCGTGTTCGTGCCGAACCTGTTCGGCGAGACCAACAACATCAGCATCTTCATGGCGCAGATCGCGATCACCATCTCGGTCTCGCTGCTGGCCTCGTGGCTGGTGGCGGTCAGCCTGATCCCGATGCTGTCCGCGCGCATGGCCACGCCCAAGCTGGTGCACTCGCAGACCGGCCTGATCGCGCGCCTGCAGCGACGCTATGCGCAGCTGCTGGACTGGTCACTGCATCACCGCGGTTGGAGCCTGCTCGGCATCCTGCTCGTGGTGCTGGTCAGCCTGGTGCCGATGAAGCTGACCAAGGTCGACATGTTCGGTGGTGAGGGGGGCAAGGACATCTTCATCGGCTACATGTGGAAGGGCGCCTACACCTACCGCCAGATGTCCGAGGAAGTGGCGCGGGTGGAGAACTGGATCGACCAGAACCGCGAACGCCTGCACGTGAAGCAGGTGTATTCCTGGTACAGCGAGCAGGAAGGCAGCTCCACGGTGGTCACCCTGGACGAAAAGTTCGCCAAGGACATCAAGTCGCTGCAGGAGGAACTGCGCAAGGGCCTGCCGAAGTCGGCACGCACCGATTACTTCGTCGGCAACCAGGGCGGCGATGGCGGTGGCGGCAGCAACCAGGGCGTGCAGGTGCAGCTGGTGGGTGATTCCAGCTCGATGCTGCAGGAGATCGGCCAGGAAGTGGTGCCGTTGCTGGCGCAGCGTGCCGAGCTGCGTGACGTGCGCATCGACAACGGCGAGAAGGGCGGAGAGCTGAAGGTGCGCGTCGACCGCGAGCGTGCCGCAGCGTTCGGCTTCAATGCCGAGCAGGTGGCCAGCTTCGTCGGCCTGGCGCTGCGCGGCGCGCCGATGCGCGAGTTCCGCCGCGGTGACAACGAAGTGCCGGTGTGGGTGCGCTTTGCCGGCGCCGAGCAGAGCAGCCCGGAAGACCTGGCCGGTTTCAGCGTGCGCACCGGCGATGGCCGCAGCGTGCCGCTGCTGAGCCTGGTCACCGTGGACGTTGGTTCGTCGGCCACCCAGATCGGCCGCACCAACCGCCAGACCACGTTGACCATCAAGGCCAACCTGGCCGAGAAGGTCACCGCGCCGGACGGGCGCAAGGCGATCGAAGCCGTGCTCAAGCCGATGAACTTCCCGGCCGGCTATGGCTTCACCTTCGACGGCGGCGACTACGGCAACGACGACGAGGCCATGCAGCAGATGGTGTTCAACCTGCTGATCGCACTGGTGATGATCTACGTGGTGATGGCGGCGGTGTTCGAGTCGCTGCTGTTCCCGGCGGCGATCATGAGCGGAGTGCTGTTCTCGATCTTCGGCGTGTTCTGGCTGTTCTGGATCACCGGCACCTCGTTCGGGATCATGTCCTTCATCGGCATCCTGGTGCTGATGGGCGTGGTGGTGAACAACGGCATCGTGATGATCGAGCACATCAACAACCTGCGGCGCAGCGGCATGGGCCGCACCCAGGCGCTGGTGGAAGGCTCACGCGAACGCCTGCGCCCGATCATGATGACCATGGGCACGGCGATCCTGGCGATGATCCCGATCTCGCTGACCGATACGCAGATGTTCGGCAATGGCCCGGAGTATTCGCCGATGGCGCGCGCGATTGCGGGCGGCCTGGCGTTCTCGACGGTGGTCAGCCTGCTGTTCCTGCCGACGATCTATGCGGTGCTCGATGACCTGCGCAATGCCGTGACGCGGTTGATCCGCCGTGCACGCGGGCTGGAGAGGATGGAGCCGGGCGCTGCCCGGCCGTAATGCGCGCCAACGTGTTGTGGTGTGGGGGAGGCCGGTCGTAGTGGGGCGGTCTCCCCCTTTTTTTTCTGCTCGCCGCGTCGCGGCGTCGCCCGAGCATGGGCTCGGGCGCTACAGATTCTGTGGCCGGTTGAGAGGCTTACCCCGCCACCTTGCCCCACACCTTGAAGGTGGTCAGCCACAGGCCGAGCATGCTGCCGATGTTGGTCAGCATGAAGGTCAGCACCACGCGGGTAACGCGATTGCGGTACCAGCCCTTCAGGCTCTGCGCATCGTCGCGCAGCTTCAGGAAGTCCTCGTAGGCCGGCTTGCGCAGGCGCGCTTCCACCAGCGCCGAGAATGCGCCGGTCGGGATGCTCAGGCGGAACGGCTTGAACGGGGCCACCGCGATCGCGGTGAGAATGCTCAGCGGGTGACCGCCTGCCAGCAGGCAGCCCAGGCCCGCCAGGCCGCCGGTATACATTGCCCAGGTCGCCAGCAGCTCGGTGCCCACGCCCAGGCCGCCGCGGTAGAAGCCCACACCGATGCCGGTCGCCACGATCGCCAGGATGCCGAGCGTGAACCACGGGATGTTGCGCTTCTTCGGCACCGCCTCCAGCTCGGCGCGCAGCGGCGCCGGTGCCTCGGTATCGGTTTCCAGGTAGCGCGCCAGCCCGGCCAGGTGACCGGCACCGACCACCGCCAGCACTTCACGCTGCTGCGGGGTGTGCTCCTCGCGCAGGCGCGTGGCCATGTAGCGGTCGCGCTCGCCGATGATGGTTTCGTACAGCGCCGGGCTCTCGCTGGCGAACTCACCGAAGCTCGATTCCAGCATGTCGCCCTGCTTGAGCTTTTCGATCTCGTTCTCGCCCACTTCCTCGGACGAGAACAGGCCGGCGCCCAGCCCGGCAACCAGCTTCAGCTTGCCGAAGAACCCAAGCCGCTGCGACGCCCGGCGGAAGGTCAGGCCGACCTCGCGGTCGATCAGGTGCACCGGCAGGTCGCGTTCGCGCGCCAGTTCCACCGCGCGTTTCAGTTCCGCGCCCGGCTCGATGTCGAGCTGTTCGGCCAGGCGGCGCTGGTAGGCGGACAGGGCCAGGTTGGCGGCGAACAGGGCGACGCGGCCCTTGCGGATCACCTCGACCAGGTCGAGCTTGGCCAGCGTGTCCGGGTCGCTCAGCGCCTGCAGGCGCTGCGGGTCCAGTTCAACGGCCACGGCGTCGAAGCGACCGCTGTCGATGGCTTTCTCCACCGCCTCGACGCTGGCGCGTGAGACATGGGCGGTGCCCAGCAGGGTGTAGCGCACGCCGTCGCGTTCGACGACGCGCACCGGCTGGCCGGCGAACAGGTCGTCACCGGTCTCGGGAAGGGTTTCGGTCATGGGTTCATTCATTGGAAGGTGCGGTGTCGGCGCCATCGCCGAGCGCGCGCTGCATCTGCACGGTGTCCAGCCAGCGGCCATGCTTGCGGCCGAGGCCACGGAACACGCCGACCAGCTCGAAGCCGAAGCGTTCGTGCAGCTTGATTGAAGCGGTATTGGTCGGTTCGCCGATCACCGCCACCATCTGCCGGTAGCCACGCGCCACGCAGGCGTCGATCAACGCCTGCAGCAGGCCGGTGCCGACGCCCTTGCCCTGGAACGCGGCATCGACGTAGACCGAGTTTTCCACGGTCCACTGGTAGGCAACGCGGGTGCGGTAGGTGTTGGCGTAGGCATAGCCGGCCACCTGGCCGTCAATCTCGGCGACCAGGTAGGGGAAGCCGCGGTCGATGATGTCGCGCATGCGGCGCAGCATCTCGGACGCGTCCGGGATGTCGTACTCGTAAGTGTTGACGAAGTCGGTCACTTCCACCGCATAGATCGCGGTGATCGCGTCGATGTCGGCCGGGCCGGCATCACGGATGAGGACGGCCATGCGCGGGCTCCGGCTCAGTCGATGTAGCGCTTGAGCAGGTCGCCGTAGGCATCGATGCGGCGATCACGCAGGAACGGCCAGATGCGGCGCACGTGCTCGCTGCGCTGCAGGTCGACGTCGCACAGCAGCACGGTGGCCTCGGTGCCGGCCTCGGCCAGGAACTCGCCCTGCGGGCCCAGCACGTGGCTGTTGCCCCAGAACTGGATGCCCGACGCGCCCAGCGGCGAGGCCTCGTGGCCGACGCGGTTGCAGCTCAGCACCGGCAGGCCGTTGGCCACCGCATGGCCGCGATGGCTCAGCACCCAGGCGTCGCGCTGGCGGGTCTTCTCGTCCTGCACGTCGTCCGGATCCCAGCCGATCGCAGTCGGATACAGCAGCAGCTCGGCGCCGGCCAGCGCCATCAGGCGCGCCGCTTCCGGGTACCACTGGTCCCAGCACACCAGCACGCCCAGGCGGCCCACCGAGGTATCGATCGGCGTGAAGCCGATGTCGCCCGGGGTGAAGTAGAACTTCTCGTAGAAGCCCGGGTCGTCCGGGATATGCATCTTGCGGTATTTGCCGAGCAGCGTACCGTCCTTCTCGAACACCACGGCGGTGTTGTGGTACAGCCCGGCAGCGCGGCGCTCGAACAGCGAGCCGACCAGCACCACGCCATGCTGCTTCGCCAGCGCGCCAAGGCGCTCGGTGCTCGGGCCCGGAATCGGCTCGGCCAGGTCGAACTCGTCCACCGATTCGTGCTGGCAGAAGTAAGGACCGTTATGCAGTTCCTGCAGCAGCACCAGCTTGGCACCCTGCGCAGCCGCCTCGGCCACGCGTGCTTCGATCACCGCCAGGTTGGCGGCGGCATCACCGTGGTTGCGCTCCTGGATCAGGGCGACGGTAAGGGGGCTGCGCGAGTTCATGCGGGGCGTTCCTGCGGGGGAAAACCAGCATGTTAGCGCGGATGGGCGGCGACGGCGTGTCGCGCGCTGAATGGCGCAGCGGGTAGTGCCGGCCGCTGGCCGGCAATCCCGCGGATCCATCAGGCATTGCAGGGTTGCCGGCCAGCGACCGGCACGACCGTTACGCCTCCAACAGCCCAGCCGGCAGCTGCATGGTGATGCAGTGCAGGCTGCCGTTCTGCCAGATCAGCGAGCGGCAGGGCACCTGCACGATCTCTCGGCCCGGGTGCGCCTGTGCCAGCACGTCGCGGGCCAGGTCATCGGCCGGGTCGCCATAGGCCGGCATCAGCACCGCGCCATTGACGATCAGGTAGTTGGCGTACGAGGCAGCCAGGCGACGGCCTTCGTCGATCACCGGCCGGGCCCACGGCAGCGGGAACAGGCGGTACGGCTGGCCATCCTTGGTGCGTAGCGCGGCCAGCTCATTGCCCATCGCCTGCAGTTCGGCGTAATGCGAGTCGCTCTCGTCGTCGCAGGCCTGGTAGACGATGCTGTCAGCGGAGGCGAAGCGGGCGAGGGTATCGATGTGCGCGTCGGTGTCGTCGCCTTCCAGGTAGCCGTGGTCCAGCCACAGCACGCGGTCCTGCTGCAGCCAGTCGGCCAGGTCGGCGCTCAGGCTGGCGCGGTCGCGGTCCGGGTGGCGCTCGTGCAGGCACTTCCAGGTGGTCAGCAGGGTGCCTTCACCGTCGGTCTCGATGCCGCCGCCTTCCAGCGCGAACGGAATGCTGCGGACCGGCGCATCGTTGAATACGCCGGCCTGGTCGAGCACGCCCACCAGCTGGTCATCCAGGGTGGCGTCGAACTTGCCGCCCCAGCCGGTGAAGCGGAAATCCAGCAGCTGGAAGCCGCCGTCGGCACGGCGCAGGGTGATCGGGCCGGAGTCGCGCAGCCAGGTATCGTCGTAGGCCGCCGTGGTGAAGTGGACCTTGTCCATATCGATGCGGTTGGAGCGCAGCCGCATCTCGGCGTAGGTCTCCACATCGTCGTCGGCCACGCAGACCAGCACCGGCTGGAAGCGGGTGATGGCCGCGACCAGGGCGATGTAGGTCTCTTCCACCTGGCCCAGGCGGTCGGCCCAGTCGGTATCGGCGGTGGGCCAGGCAATCAGGACGCCGCTCTGGGCTTCCCACTCGGCAGGAAAACGAAGGGTCTGGTTCATGGTCTCGCTACACAGGCCCGCCCACGGCGGGTAATGGGATCAACGGATCGGCGGTTTCGGGCCGATTTCGTTCGGGTCCGCCTGGTTGGCCACCACGTCGATCACCTTCTGCTTCTCGAAGTAGACGGTGAACTGCGGGTACACCCAGCGGTTGATGGTCGGCCATTGCCGCTTCTGCCCGCCACGCGGCTGCAGCTGCTCGCTGGGCGCGCCGAACTGCGCCTGCACCTGCTGCATGCTCTGGCCGCGCACGGGCAGGGCACCGGCCGGCTTCTCGCGGGCACGGTCGACAAGCAGGGTATCGGCCAGTGCCGGTGTGGCGGCGGCCAGGGTGGCCATCACGGCCAGGGCGGACAGGTAACGCTTCATCTCGATCTACTCCCCAGTGGTCAAGAAAGGCGATTACAGCAAAAACGGCAGGAAAAAGCCGCATAAACAAAAAACCGCCCGAAGGCGGTTTCTTGCATGGGGTCGGCCCCGCGTAGGGCCAGCCGCAGCCGGAAGGCTGTGAGGCTTAGCGCTGACGCGCCTTGAAACGCGGGTTCGACTTGCAGATGACGAAGATCTTGCCACGACGACGCACGACCTTGCAGTCACGGTGACGGGCCTTCGCCGACTTCAGGGAGGACAGGACTTTCATGGCATACCTCGGCGTAAACAGTAGTTGTTCGGGTGGAGCGTGGCCGCGATATGCGAAAGACAATCGGCAGTTGACGCTCGTTCAAGCCCGCCATTCTACCGGGCTTTTCCTCGTGGTTTCAAGTGGTTGCACAAAAGATCCCGCTGGGGGCGTCTGGCAGGGGCTAGAATGGCCTCTTCACACGCTCTGGGACCCCCATGAATCCACTCGCTCCCGTCCTGACCATCGACGGCCCATCCGGGGCCGGCAAGGGTACCATCAGCCGCATCATCGCGCGCCGGATGGGCTGGCATTACCTGGATTCGGGCGCGCTGTACCGGGCGGTGGGCGTGGCCGCAAGCTGGGCCGACATCGATACCTCCGACGCCTCGGCGCTGGTGCGTTGCACCTTCGACACCCGCGTTCAGTTTGTCGAGCAGGGCGATGCCATGCGGGTCATGGTCAACGGCACCGATGCCACCGACGAGCTGCGCCTGGAGACCACCGGTGCGCTGGCCTCGGCCATTGCCGCCATTCCCGAGGTCCGCGCTGCCCTGAAGGAGCGCCAGCGCGCATTCAGGGAGCTGCCGGGCCTGGTCGCCGACGGCCGCGACATGGGCACGGTGATCTTCCCGGACGCCTCCTACAAGGTCTTCCTGACCGCCAGTGCCGAGGAGCGCGCCGAGCGCCGGCATAAGCAGTTGAAAGACAAGGGGGTTTCTGTTAACTTTGATGACCTCCTGCGCGAGATCATGGCCCGCGACGCCCGTGATGCCCAGCGTACCGTGGCGCCCCTGAAGCCGGCAGACGATGCTGTCCTCATCGACACCACAGGCATCGGCATCGATGATGTCGTTGCCAGAGTGATGGATCTGCTTCCGGTTCCGGCTGCCTGATCCGTTCGCGCGGGAGCGCTGCCAGCAGCATCGGCGGTGGTCGCGCATAGCAGTGCTGTACCAGCTCCGTCGCGCAATGATGCGTGGCGGTTTTCCTACTACACACGACCTGCGTTTCCGGGGTCGACCAACAGGCGGGCGGTCGCCATTCCCCTGAAGGGGACGCCACCGACCCATGTGTCCAACAGAGTAAATCTAATGACCGAATCATTTGCCGAACTGTTTGAAGCCAGCCAGGCCAATCTGGCCAAGCTGAAGCCGGGCGCCATCGTCAGCGGTACCGTTGTTGAAGTCCGCGGCGACGTCGTGGTGATCAACGCTGGCCTGAAGTCCGAAGGCATCGTGCCGATCGAACAGTTCCGTAACGACGCTGGCGAAATCGACGTCGCCGAAGGCGACATCGTCAAGGTCGCCCTCGACTCGATCGAGAACGGCTTCGGCGAAACCGTCCTGTCGCGCGAGAAGGCCAAGCGCGCGATGGTGTGGGACGAGCTGGAAGAAGCGTTGGAAAAGAACGAAACCATCACCGGCCGCATCAGCGGCAAGGTCAAGGGTGGTTTCACCGTGGACATCAAGGATGTCCGCGCCTTCCTGCCGGGTTCCCTGGTCGATGTGCGCCCGGTGCGCGATCCGGCCTACCTGGAAGGCAAGGAACTCGAGTTCAAGCTCATCAAGCTGGACCGCAAGCGTAACAACGTCGTGGTCTCGCGCCGCGCTGTCGTCGAAAGCGAGCACTCGGAAGAGCGCGAGCAGCTGATGGACAAGCTGCAGGAAGGCGCGATCCTGAAGGGTGTCGTCAAGAACCTGACCGATTACGGCGCGTTCGTGGACCTGGGCGGTATCGACGGCCTGCTGCACATCACCGACATGGCGTGGAAGCGCGTGCGTCACCCGTCGGAAGTCGTGAACGTCGGCGACGAGCTGGACGTCCGCGTGCTGAAGTTCGACCGCGAGCGCAACCGCGTTTCGCTGGGCCTGAAGCAGCTGGGCGAGGATCCGTGGGACAACATCGGCCGTCGTTACCCGGCCAACAGCCGCGTCTTCGGCAAGGTCTCCAACGTCACCGATTACGGTGCGTTCGTTGAGATCGAGCCGGGCGTCGAAGGCCTGGTGCACGTCTCGGAGATGGATTGGACCAACAAGAACGTCAACCCGTCCAAGGTTGTCCAGGTTGGTGATGAAGTCGAAGTGATGGTGCTGGACGTCGATGAAGAGCGTCGCCGTATCTCGCTGGGCATGAAGCAGGTTGCCGCCAATCCGTGGGAAACCTTCGCTGCCACCCACAAGAAGGGTGACAAGGTGTCGGGCCAGATCAAGTCGATCACCGACTTCGGCATCTTCATCGGCCTGGACGGCGGCATCGACGGCCTGGTCCACCTGTCCGACATCAGCTGGAACACCACCGGCGAAGACGTCGTTCGCAACTTCAAGAAGGGCGATACCCTGGACGCCGTCGTCCTGGCTGTCGATCCGGAGCGCGAGCGCATCTCCCTGGGCGTGAAGCAGCTGGAGCAGGATCCGTTCGGCCAGTACATGGCTGCCAATCCGAAGGGCTCCAAGGTTGAAGGCGTGGTGAAGGAAGTCGACGCCAAGGGCGCGATCATCGAGCTGGCTGACGGCATCGAAGGTTACGTCTCGGCCCGCGACATCGCCAACGAGCGCGTTGACGACGCCACCCAGCACCTGAAGGTCGGCGACAAGGTCGAAGCCAAGTTCGTGGGCATGGACCGCAAGGGCCGTACCCTGCAGCTGTCGATCAAGGCCAAGGACGACGCGGAAATGCGCGAAGTGCTGGAGGAATACCAGTCCTCTTCGGCTTCCAGCGGCACCACCCAGCTGGGCGCGCTGCTGCGTGCACAGCTGAACGGCAACAAGTCCGAGTAATCGGCCTTACGCTGTTCGTTGTTTCCTGGACGGCCCGGGCATTGCCCGGGCCGTTTCAGGCTGAGATGCCCCTGATGTGAGCCGGTAATGACCAAATCCGAACTGATCGAAATCCTTGCGCGCCGCCAGGCGCACCTGAAGGCCGATGATGTCGATCTGGCGGTGAAGTCGTTGCTGGAAATGATGGGCGGATCGCTGTCCGCCGGGGATCGCATCGAAATCCGTGGATTTGGCAGCTTCTCGCTGCACTATCGTCCGCCGCGCCTGGGTCGCAACCCGAAGACCGGCGAATCGGTTGCCCTGCCGGGCAAGCATGTCCCCCATTTCAAGCCGGGCAAGGAACTGCGCGAGCGGGTCAGCAGTGTGCTGCCGCTGGACGCCGATCCGGCCTGAGCCTTCCGTCGCGCCACCGCGTGCGAATCCAGCCGCGAGTCGGATAAGCTACGGACTCCTGCCACTGGAGCTGTCGCATGAAGGTTTTTCGTCTGCTGGTCCTGCTGGCGGTACTCATTCTTGGGTTGATCATCGGTGCCATGAACATGGACGAGATGACCATCAACCTGCTGTTCACCCAGCTTAAGACCTCGGTCGGCGTGGCCATCATTGCCGCGTTGCTGATCGGCGTCATCGTTGGCGCTGGCCTGGTGCTGGTGAGCGTGGTCATTCCGCTCTACAGCCAGCTGCGCCGCGCCAACAAGTCCGCTGCCGCCACGCCGGCACCGGTTGCTTCCCCTCAATCTTTTGATGGACGCTGATCGAAGATGGATTTCGTCACCGAGTGGTTCTGGTTCTTCCTGTTCGTTCCGCTGGCCGCCCTGGCTGGGTGGGTGATCGGGCGGCGCGGTGGTCAACGCCACGGTGACAGCCAGGTCAGCCGCCTGTCGAGCACCTATTTCCGTGGCCTGAACTACCTGCTCAACGAGCAGCCGGACAAGGCCATCGAGCTGTTCCTGCACATCGCCGAGCTGGACAAGGAAACCTTCGAGACCCAGGTCGCGCTGGGCCACCTGTTCCGCCGCCGCGGCGAAGTCGACCGCGCCATCCGCCTGCACCAGGGCCTGGTCAACCGCCACGACCTCAGTGATGCACAGCGCGTGCAGGCCCTGCTGGCGCTGGGCGAGGACTACATGAAGTCCGGCCTGCTGGACCGTGCCGAGACCGTGTTCACCGAGCTGGCGCAGCTGGATCAGCGTGCACCGCAGGCACTCAAGCACCTGATCGGCATCTACCAGGCCGAGCGCGACTGGGAAAAGGCGATCGACAACGCGACCCGTTTCGAGGACGTCACCGGCGAGCCGATGGGCAAGCTGATCGGACAGTTCGAATGCGAACTGGCCGAACGTTTCCGTGGCGCCGGCAAGCTGGAAGAGGCGAGGGCAGCGATCGCCCGCGCCTACCAGGCCGACGCGATGTCGGTGCGCGCCGGCATCATCGAGGGCCGGCTGGAAACCGACGCGGGCAATCCAGAGGCCGCCGTGCGCGCCTTCGAGCGCGCCGCGCGCAACGACCCCGAATACCTGCCGGAACTGCTGCCGGCACTGATGCAGAACTATCGCAGGGTCGGCGATCTGGCAGGTGCACGCGCGTTCCTGTCGGAGATGACCGAGCACTACCGCGGCATCGCCCCGGTACTGGCGCTGACCCGGTTGATGGAAGAGCAGGAAGGCGTGGCGCCGGCCCGTGCCTACCTCGGTCGCCAGCTCAAGGATCGCCCGTCGGTACGTGGCGAATCCGCGCTGATCGATCTGACCCTCGCCGAGGGAGCCGATTCCACCGCCACCCTGCATGACCTCAAGCACATCACCGACCAGCTGCTGGTGCGCAACCCGGCCTATCGCTGCACGCGCTGCGGCTTCGGTGCGCGTACCCACCACTGGCAGTGCCCGAGCTGCAAGGAGTGGGGGACGGTCAAGCCGCTGCTGAACTACGCGGTGCTCTGATCCATGCCCTGGCTTGTGATGGGCGCGCTGCTGGGGCTCGCCCTGCTCAGTGCGTTGCTGACCTGGGCTGCGCGGGGCTATGCACTGCGCCAGCAGTTGATGGACCAGCCGGGCGAGCGTCGCAGCCATAGCGTTGCCACCCCGCGCGGTGGCGGCATCGCCATCGTCATCAGCCTGCTGGTGACCGCCGGCGTGGCCATCTGGGCCTGGCCCGAAAGCACGCCGACGGTGCTGGTGGCCAGCCTTGGGCTGGTGCTGGTGGCCGGTATCGGCTGGTGGGACGACCACAAGCCCCTGCCGGCGATGCGTCGCCTGCTGGTGCATTTCATCGCCGCAGCGCTGTTGGCCGGCTTGGTCAAGGTGAATGGTGGCAGCTGGCTGTTGTCGGTGCTGGTGCTGCTGTTCACCGCGTCGCTGATCAACATCTGGAACTTCATGGACGGCATCAATGGCATCGCCGCCAGCCAGGCCGTCGTGGCGATGCTGGGGCTGGCGCCGGTGCTGCCGTGGCCCTATTCACTGGCCGCCGTGGCGCTGGGCCTGGCCTGCCTTGGATTCCTGCCGTTCAACTTCCCTCGCGCCCGGATCTTCATGGGCGATGTCGGAAGCGGTGCGCTGGGGTATGCGGTCGCAGTGGTGCTGGCGATCGCCAGCGTGCGTACCGATATCAACTGGATCCTGCTGCTGGTACCGGTTTCGCCGTTCCTCGTGGACGCGGGCTTCACACTGCTGGCGCGCATCATTTCCGGACAACGCTGGATGGAACCCCATACCCAGCATGTCTACCAGCGCGCGGTGCAGGCAGGAGCCAGTCACCCGCAGGTGACAGGGATGTACTTTGCTTTGGGTCTGTTCAGTATTACAGTGTTCAATGTCTGCTCCAATTTGCAGCCGAGGTGGGAGGCTGTCGTGGCGATCGCGTGGTTCATCGCGCTGAGCGTCCTCTGGCTCCTCCTGCGCAATGGAATGCGCCACCGACAAGGAATTACCTGAATTATGGCTTCACCCTGGCGGGACAGAATCCTCGGCCTGATGCCGCGTTCGGCCATCGTCTGCCACGACCTCTTCATGGTCTGGGCATGCTGGCAGCTGCTCCATGCAGGGCGTTACTCGATCCTGCCCAACGCCCCGGCGCTGCCCCTGTGGAACGTCGATACCACCCTGGTCCTGCTGCTGCAGGGCCTGGTGTTCTGGCGCGTGGGCCTGTACCGCGGCCTGTGGCGGTTTGCCAGCGTCAGCGACCTGCTGAACATCTTCAAGGCCAGCTTCATCGGCATGGTGGCCATCATCCTGGTGCTGATGTGGAAGCGCTTCGACGGCGTACCCATGTCGGTGCTGGTGATCTACCCGTTCGCGCTGTCGGCACTGCTCGGCGCGCCGCGCCTGCTGTACCGCGCCTGGAAGGACTACCAGGCACTGCAGTCCGATTCCAGCGCCCGCCGCGTGCTGATCCTCGGCGCCGGCCAGGCGGCCGAGACCCTGGTGCGCGACCTGCGCCGCTCCGGCAACTTCGAGCCGGTCGGCCTGCTCGACGATGCACCGCACCTGCGTGGCGCCAAGCTGCAGGGCCTGCCGATCCTGGGCACGCTGGATGACGCGCCGACGGTGGTCCGCGAGACCGCTGCCAAGCTGCTGGTCATTGCCATGCCGTCGCTGGACGCCGCAGGCATGCAGCGCGTCGTCGCGATCTGCGAAAGCACCGGCGTGCCGTTCCGTACCGTGCCCAAGCTCAGTGACATCCTGCAGGGCCAGTCGCTGCCGGGCCAGCTGAAGGAAGTGGCGATCGAGGACCTGCTGGGGCGCAAGCCGATCATGCCGGACTGGAACCTGATCCGCGGCTGGTTGGGTGGGCGCACCGTGATGGTTACCGGCGCCGGTGGTTCGATCGGCTCGGAGCTGTGCCGCCAGTGCGCGCGGCATGGTGCCGGTCGCATCATCCTGCTGGAGATCAGCGAGCTGCTGCTGCTGACCATCGAGGGCGAGCTGCGTCGCAGCTTCCCCGATGTCGAGATCGAGGCGGTGCTGGGCGACTGCGGTGACCCGGCGGTGATCCGCCACGCGCTGTCGCTGCACCCCGTCGATACCGCTTTCCATGCGGCCGCCTACAAGCATGTACCGGTGCTGGAACGCCAGCTGCGTGAAGCAGTGCGCAACAACATCCTGGCGACCGAGAACGTCGCGCGCGCCTGCCTGGAAGCCCGCGTGGAGCATTTCGTGTTCATCTCCACCGACAAGGCGGTCGACCCGGTCAATGCGCTGGGCGCAAGCAAGCGCTACGCCGAGATGATCTGCCAGAGCCTGGACCAGAAGTCCACGCATACCCGTTTCGTCACGGTGCGCTTCGGCAACGTGCTGGCGTCGGCCGGCAGCGTGGTGCCGCTGTTCCGCGAGCAGATCCTGCGCGGTGGCCCGGTCACGGTCACCGACCCGGAAGTCAGCCGCTACTTCATGACCATTCCCGAGGCCTGCCAGCTGATCCTGCAGGCGGCCGCATCGGCGTCGCATGGTGCGATCTATACCCTCGACATGGGCGAGCCGGTGCCGATCCGCGTGCTCGCCGAACAGATGATCCGCCTGACCGGCAAGCAGCCGTACAAGGACATCCAGATCATCTATACCGGCCTGCGTCCGGGCGAGAAGCTGCACGAGACGCTGTTCTATTCGGACGAAGATTACCGCTCCACCGCGCACCCGAAGATTCTTGAAGCCGGCGTGCGTACGTTCTCGCGCGACCTGGTGCTGGGCAACGTTCCGCGCCTGCGCGAGGCGATTGCCAGCTACGACACCGCCCGCATCCAGGAAATCCTGTTTGCGACGATGCCGGAATTCTCGCCAATCGAACAGGATGCTTACATTTCATCCGCTAAAGTCGTGCCTTTTCCGGCACGTGAGGCCAACAGGCACCAATGAGCAAGCGAATTCGCAAAGCAGTTTTCCCGGTGGCAGGATTGGGGACGCGTTTTTTGCCAGCAACCAAGACTGTGCCGAAGGAGATGCTGCCGATCATTGATCGGCCGCTGATCCAGTACGCGGTGGATGAGGCGATCGAAGCCGGCTGTGACACGCTGGTGTTCATCACCAACCGCTACAAGCACGCCGTTGCCGACTATTTCGACAAGGCGTACGAGCTGGAGCAGAAGCTTGAGCGCGCTGGCAAGCAGGAGCAGCTGGAACTGATCCGGCACGTGCTCCCCAATGGTGTGCGCGCGATCTTCGTGACCCAGGCCGAGGCGCTGGGCCTCGGGCACGCGGTGCTGTGTGCCAGGTCGGTGATCGGTGACGAGCCGTTTGCCGTACTGCTGCCCGACGACCTGATCTGGAACCGCGGTGCGGGCGCGCTGAAGCAGATGGCCGACCTCAACGAAGCCAGTGGCGCCAGCGTGATCGCGGTCGAAGACGTGCCGCACGATAAGACCGCCAGTTACGGCATCGTCGCCACCGACGCGTTCGATGGCCGCAAGGGCCGTATTTCGCAGATCGTCGAGAAGCCGAAGCCGGAGGACGCGCCGAGCGACTTGGCGGTGGTGGGCCGTTACGTGCTCAGCCCGAAGATCTTCGAGCTGCTGGAACAGACCCAGACCGGTGCCGGCGGCGAGATCCAGCTGACCGATGCGATTGCCGAGCTGCTGAAGACCGAAGAAGTCGATGCCTATCGTTTCGAGGGCACCCGCTTCGACTGCGGCACGCACCTGGGTCTGGTGGAGGCGACGATCCGCTTCGCGCTGGACAACCCGAAGCTGGCTGGCCCGGCGCGGGAGAAGCTGGCGGCGATGCTGGCGGAATAAGGGTTTTATCAAGCGCTCCGTGCGGCGCCTTGATTGATACGTGGGGGAGGGGGCGGGTGGCCCTCTCCAAAACACGCCAAAGCCCTTCCATGGTGCTCGATGGCGCCATCCATGGCGCCAACGGTTTTGGAGAGGGCCATCCGCCCCCTCTCGACAGTTTCCGTGTGGCGCGGACGGGAAGGGCGGAATCAAAGGCAGAAGCAAAAGCAAAAAGGCAGCCACTGGCTGCCTTTTTTCGTGGGTTGGGGTCAGATCCCTTTGCGCAGCAAAGGGATCTGACCCCAGCCTTTGACCCTGCCTTTGCTCATCCCTCCGCCGCGGGGAGGCTGGAAGGGCCGGGTTGGCAGGGCTGCCCGGGACCGTTGGCGCCATGGATGGCGCCATCGAGCCCCCATGGAAGGGTTCACGGCGTGTCCCGGGCAGCCCTGCCAACCCGACCCACGCCATGAAGCCCAACGAGGCAACGCCTTGAACCTTACAGCGCCTCGAAAATACCCGCCGCACCCATGCCGGTGCCGATGCACATCGTCACCATGCCGTACTTCTGCTGGCGACGACGCAGGCCGTGCAGCAGGGTTGCGGTACGGATCGCGCCGGTCGCACCCAGCGGGTGGCCCAGGGCAATCGCGCCGCCCAGCGGGTTGACCTTGGCCGGGTCCAGGCCGCAGTCACGGATCACCGCCAGCGACTGCGCGGCGAAGGCTTCGTTGAGCTCGATCCAGTCCAGCTGGTCCTGGGTCAGGCCGGCCTGCTTCAGTGCCTTCGGGATCGCGGCGATCGGGCCGATGCCCATCACTTCCGGGCGCACGCCGGCCACCGAGAAGCTGACGAAACGGGCCAGCGGGGTCAGGCCGTAATCCTTGATCGCCTGCTCCGAGGCCAGCAGCACGGCGCCGGCGCCGTCGCTCATCTGCGACGAGTTGCCGGCGGTGACGGTGCCGCCGAACTGGCCGTTGCGGAACACCGGGCGCAGCTTGGCCAGGCCTTCGGCCGAGGAATCCGGGCGGGGGCCTTCGTCGGTGTCGGCGATCTTGTTGCGGGTGATGATTCGCTGGCCGTCGGCCAGGTCCGGCAGGTGCGAGACGATCTCGTACGGGCTGATCTCGTCCTTGAACTCGCCGTTCTGGATCGCGGCCATGGCCTTCTGGTGCGAGGCCAGGGCAAAGGCATCCTGGTCTTCGCGCGAGACCTTCCACTCTTCGGCGACCTTCTCGGCGGTGATGCCCATGCCGTAGGCGATGGCAACGTGGTCGTTGTCGAACACGCTCGGCGCCATGGCGATCTTGTTGCCCATCATCGGCACCATCGACATCGACTCGGTGCCGCCGGCCAGCATCAGGTCGGCGTTGCCCAGGCGGATCGCGTCGGCGGCCTGCGCCACGGCCTGCAGGCCGGAGGAGCAGAAGCGGTTCACGGTCTGTGCGGCGATGGTGTTCGGCAGGCCGGCCAGCAGCACGCCGATGCGGGCCACGTTCATGCCCTGCTCGGCTTCCGGCATGGCGCAACCGATGATGGCGTCATCGATGCGGTTGACGTCCACGCCCGGGGCCTGGGCGACGACGCTGCGCAGCACGTGCGCAAGCATGTCGTCGGGGCGGGTGTTGCGGAACATGCCCTTGGGCGCCTTGCCAACCGGGGTACGGGTGGCGGCGACGATGTAGGCGTCCTGGATTTGCTTGGTCATTGCAGTGATCTCTTGAATTTTTTAGCCGGAGTGCCGACCAACGGTCGGCACCCACCGGAAGCAGGGATGGGCGATCAGTTACGCAGCGGCTTGCCGGTCTTCAGCATGTGCGCGATGCGGGCCTGGGTCTTTTCCTGCTGGGCCAGTTCGACGAAGTGCTTGCGCTCCAGGGTCAGCAGCCACTCTTCGTCGACCAGGGTGCCGCGGTCGACCTTGCCACCGCACAGCACGGTAGCGATGCGCTCGGCGATCTCGTAGTCGTACGGGCTGATGAAGCGGCCTTCCAGCATGTTGACCAGCATCATCTTGAAGGTGGCGATACCCACGTCACCGGCCACCTGGATGCGGCGTGCCGGCAGCGGCGGGCGGTAACCCGCTTCGGCCAGGGCGCGTGCTTCGGCCTTGGCGATGTGCAGGGCCTCGTAGCTGTTGAACACCACCTTGTCGGTGCTGCGCAGCAGGCCCAGTTCCTTGGCGTTGACCGCCGAGTTGGACACCTTCGCCATCGCCACGGTCTCGAAGGTCTTCTTCAGTTCGGCGAACACGTCGCCGCCCGGGCCCGCGGCCTGCGAGGCGCGCACGGCCAGTTCCTTCAGGCCACCACCGGCCGGCAGCAGGCCGACGCCGGCCTCGACCAGGCCGATGTAGCTTTCCAGGAAGGCCACGGTCTTGGCGCTGTGCATCTGGAACTCGCAGCCGCCACCCAGGGCCAGGCCGCGCACGGCAGCCACCACTGGCACCAGCGAGTACTTGATGCGCTGGCTGGTGCGCTGGAAGTTGGCAACCATTTCTTCGAACTGGTCGACCCTGCCGGCCTGCAGCAGGCCCAGCGCGCCGGCCAGGTCGGCACCGGCGGAGAAGGGTTCCTTCTGCTGCCAGATCACCAGGCCCTGGAAGTCCTTCTCGGCGCGGCTCACGCATTCCTGCAGGCCGTCCAGCACCTGGTCGGACACGGTGTTCATCTTGGTCTTGAAGCTGACCACGGCGATGCCATCACCGTCGTGCCACATGCGCAGGCCGTCGTTCTCGAACACGGTCTCGCCCGGCGCGAACGTTTCGCCCAGCAGCGGATCCGGGAAACGCTGGCGCTGGTACACCGGCAGCGACGAGCGCGGCAGCTTGGCGTTGCGCGACGGGCTGTAGCTGCCCTCGGCGGCGTGCACGCCATCGCGGCCATCGAACACCCAGTCCGGCAGCGGCGCGCTGCTCATGCTCTTGCCGGCCACGATGTCATCGGCGATCCACTGTGCGACCTGCTTCCAGCCGGCAGCCTGCCAGGTCTCGAACGGGCCCAGCGACCAGCCGTAGCCCCAGCGGATGGCCAGGTCGACGTCGCGCGCGGTCTCGGCGATGTCGGCCAGGTGGTAGGCGCTGTAGTGGAACAGGTCGCGGAAGGTCGCCCACAGGAACTGCGCCTGCGGGTGCTGGCTCTCGCGCAGCTTGGCGAACTTCTCGGCCGGGTTCCTGATCTTCAGGATCTCGACCACTTCCGGCGCGGCAGCGCGATCGGCCGGACGGTAGTCCTGCTTCTCCAGGTCCAGCACCACGATGTCCTTGCCGACCTTGCGGAAGATGCCGGCACCGGTCTTCTGGCCCAGCGCGCCCTTGGAAATCAGCGCGTCCAGCCACTTCGGCGACTTGAAGAATTCATGCCACGGGTCATTCGGCAGGGTGTCGCCCATGGTCTTGATGACGTGGGCCATGGTGTCCAGGCCGACCACGTCGGAGGTGCGGTAGGTGGCCGACTTCGGGCGGCCGACCAGCGGACCGGTCAGGCCGTCCACTTCATCGAAGCCCAGGCCGAACTGCTGGGTGTGGTGGATGGTGGACAGGATCGAGAACACGCCGATGCGGTTGCCGATGAAGTTCGGGGTGTCCTTGGCGTACACCACGCCCTTGCCCAGGGTGGTGACCAGGAACTCTTCCAGGCCTTCCAGCACGGCGGCGTCGGTGGTGGTGGCCGGGATCAGCTCGGCCAGGTGCATGTAGCGCGGCGGGTTGAAGAAGTGCACGCCGCAGAAGCGGTGGCGCAGCTGCTCGGGCAGCACGTCGGCCAGCTTGTTGATGCCCAGGCCCGAGGTGTTGGAGGCCAGCACCGCGTGGTCGGCCACGAACGGCGCGATCTTCTTGTACAGGTCCTGCTTCCAGTCCATGCGCTCGGCGATGGCCTCGATGATCAGGTCGCAGTCCTTCAGCTGCTCCAGGCCGGACTCGTAGTTGGCCGGAGTGATGGCTTCGGCCAGCGACTTGCTGGCCAGCGGTGCCGGGCTCAGCTTGCCCAGGTTGGCGATTGCCTTCAGCACGATGCCGTCGGCCGGACCCTCCTTGGCGGGCAGGTCGAACAGCACGGTGTCGACGCCAGCGTTGGTGAGGTGGGCAGCGATCTGGGCACCCATGACGCCGGCACCCAGCACGGCGGCGCGGCGGACTAGCAGGGAATTGGACATGGTGTAGGGCCTTTGTTGGTCAGCAGTTACTGGGTGGAATCAAAGGGAAGCGGGCAGGGCGCTGGCGCGAGCGGCGGCGCGGAACCCGGCTTCGGCGAAATGGATCAGTTCGTGGGCGGCATGGGCACGATGCGCCGCTTCAGTGACACCGGCGGGACGCTTGATCAGCCCGAAGTCGGCCATGGCATAGGTGAGCGAGCCGGCCAGGAAATCCAGGCGCCAGTACAGCTCTTCCTTGCTCAGGTCGGGTACGCACTCGCCGATGGCCTTGCCGAACGCACGCAGCACGTGGCCGTAGTGGTCGGACAGGAACTTGCGCAGGTTGTCGTTCTTCTCGGCGTAGGCGCGGGCGATCACGCGCACGAAGGCACCGCCGTTCTGGCGGTCCTGGGCCAGCGCCAATGCCGGCTCGACGAAGGCGGCCAGCACCGGGCGCAGCTGCCCGGGGTGTTCGCTGCGGGCGCGTTCGAGCTGCGACAGGCGGGCGCCGGTCATCTCGTCCATGCGGCGGCGGAACACCTCGTTGACCAGGTTTTCCTTGGAGCCGAAGTGGTAGTTGACCGCTGCGATGTTGACGTCGGCCTGGCTGGTCACCTGGCGCAGCGAAGTGCCGGCGAAGCCGTGCTGTGCGAACAGCTCCTCGGCCGCGCCGAGAATGCGGTCCTTGGTCGAGAAGTGGGCGGGTTTGGCCATCGGCGGGCGGACCTTAATCAAACGATTGTTTGATACTAGGACCAGACGGTAGCGTATGGCATTTTGCAGTGCAGCAAAAATGGCCCGGACGGTCAGAATCCACTCAGCTGGGTGAATGGGGTAGGGGTCGGATCCCCGCAGGGGCTCCGACCCCGACACTGGACCGGAATGGGGTCAGAGCCCCTGTGGAGATCTGACCCCTGCCTGCCATGAGGGTTTGCCGGCCGGCGGTCGGCACTACCATGCCGCCGCTTTATCTTTTACAATTCGCCTACGTTTATCAGGCTAAGCCCGCGTCCCGACGCGGGTTTTTTTCATGTTACCCTTCGGGCCATCAGCGGCCCGATTCCATTGGAGACATCCCATGGCGCTGGAGCGCACCCTTTCGATCATCAAGCCGGACGCCGTTGCCAAGAACGTCATCGGCGAAATCTACGCCCGCTTCGAGAAGGCCGGCCTGAAGGTCGTGGCCGCCAAGTACAAGCAGCTGTCGCGCCGTGAAGCCGAAGGCTTCTACGCCGTGCACCGCGAGCGTCCGTTCTTCAACGCGCTGGTCGAATTCATGATCTCCGGCCCGGTGATGATCCAGGCCCTGGAAGGCGAGAACGCCGTCCTGGCCCACCGCGACCTGCTGGGCGCCACCAACCCGAAGGAAGCCGCGCCGGGCACCATCCGCGCCGACTTCGCCGAATCCATCGATGCCAACGCCGCCCACGGCTCGGACTCGGTCGAGAATGCCGCGATTGAAATCGCCTACTTCTTCGCCGCCACCGAAGTCGTTTCGCGCTGAGAGTAATGCCGTGAACGAGGTCGTACAGTCCCCCGCCATCCAGCCGCTGCCGAAGTCGGCACCCACGGCTGGCAAGCAGAACCTGCTCGACCTCGATCGCGCGGGCCTGGAGAAGTTCTTCGTCGAGGTTCTCGGCGAGAAGAAGTTCCGTGCCCATCAGGTGATGAAGTGGATCCACCATCGCTACGTCACCGATTTCGATGAAATGACCGACCTCGGCAAGGTCCTGCGCGCCAAGCTGCAGGCCCATGCCGAGGTGCTGGTTCCGAACATCGTGTTCGACAAGCCCTCCGCCGACGGCACCCACAAGTGGCTGCTGGCGATGGGCGTGGATGGCAAGAACGCCATCGAGACCGTGTACATCCCGGACAAGACCCGCGGCACGCTGTGCGTGTCCTCGCAGGTCGGTTGCGGCCTGAACTGCACGTTCTGCTCCACCGCCACCCAGGGCTTCAACCGCAACCTGACCACCGCCGAGATCATCGGCCAGGTGTGGGTTGCCGCGCGCCACCTGGGCAACGTGCCGCACCAGATGCGCCGCCTCACCAATGTGGTGATGATGGGTATGGGCGAGCCGCTGATGAATTTCGACAACGTCGTGCGCGCCATGAGCGTGATGCGCGACGACCTGGGCTACGGCCTGGCCAACAAGCGCGTGACCCTGTCGACCTCCGGCCTGGTGCCGCAGATCGACCGCTTGTCCGCCGAGAGCGACGTGTCGCTGGCAGTGTCGCTGCATGCGCCGAACGATGCGCTGCGCGAAACCCTGGTGCCGCTCAACAAGAAGTACCCGATCGCCGAGCTGATGGCCTCGTGCGCACGCTACCTGCGCGCCAACAAGCGCCGCGAATCGGTCACCTTCGAATACACCCTGATGAAGGGCATCAACGACAAGCCCGAGCATGCCCGCGAATTGGCCCGCCTGATGCGCCAGTTCGACAACGCGGTGCAGGCCAAGGATTCGGGCAAGGTCAACCTGATTCCCTTCAATCCGTTCCCGGGCACCCGATACGAGCGTTCGGAAGAAGCGCACATCCGCGCCTTCCAGAAGATCCTGCTCGACAGCAACGTGCTGACCATGGTCCGCCGCACCCGTGGCGACGACATCGACGCCGCCTGTGGCCAGCTCAAGGGCCAGGTGATGGACCGCACCCGCCGCCAGGCGGAGTTCAACAAGACGCTGCAGGCGGGGAAGGGGAGCGATGCCGCGGCCTGACCGCCTCTGGCTGGCGCTTCTCGCAGGCGTGCTGGCCGTTGCGGTCGGCGGCTGCAAATCCCATCCCAAGGCCAAGCTCGGTCCGAGCCAGGCGCCGGTCTATTCGGTGGGTGACCCGGAAAGCGTGCGGCGCGAAGTGCGCTGGCGCGACCTGTTGACGCTGGCGACCCGCGACATGCAGGTCGGCAATCTCGATGCCGCCGAGCGCAAGGTGCGCGAAGCACTGAAGCTGGCGCCCGAGGCGCCCGATGCGCTGGTGCTCCAGGCCGGCATCGATGACCGTCGTGGCCGCACCCGCCAGGCCGGTGAGAACTTCCGCCAGGCCGCCGAACTGGCGCCGCAGCGCGGCGACGTGCTCAACAACTACGGTGCCTGGCTGTGCCAGCAGGGCCAGCCGGCCGAATCGCTGGTCTGGTTCGACCGCGCGTTGCAGGCGCCGGGCTATGCCACCCCGGGCGAAGCCCAGGCCAATGCCGGCAGCTGCGCACTGGATGCGGGCCAGCTTGAACGTGCCGAACGTGACCTGCGTGCGGCGCTCGTGGCGGCCCCGGCCAACCCGGTCGCGCTGGAGTCGATGGCCCAGCTGAGCTACCGCCAGGGCCGCTACATGGAGGCCCGGGCCTTCGCCGAACGTAGGATTGCGGCTGCACCCGCAACGCGTTCCGTGTTACAACTTGCGTCTCAAATCGAAGTGAAGCTGGGCGATCGGGCGGCATCTGATCGTTATCTGCAGCGGATTCGACAGGAATTTCCGCAGGACGCGGGCTCCTAACTCCAGGGTTGATGCATTGTGATTGATGACCAGACTGTGAGCGCTCTCGAGACTGCGGCCGGCTGCGGCACCCGCCTGCGCCAGGCCCGCGAAGCGGCCGGACTGACCCTCGAAGATGTCGGCTCGCGCCTGCGCATGCCGGTCCAGGTGGTCAAGTCGCTGGAAGAGGAACAATGGCAGAAGCTGGGGGCGCCGGTGTTCGTGCGTGGCCAGCTGCGCAGCTATGCGCGCCTGCTCGACGTGGATGTCGGCCAGCTGCTGGAACAGGCCCAGGTCGGCCCGGTGGTTCCGCCCACCCTGGTCAGCCATACCCATACCCCGCGTGCGCGCCGCATCGCCGAGAACCTCGGCCGGCGCGTGCTGTATGTCGGCATCACCGCCGTGCTGGCGGTGCCGGTGTGGTTCGCCACCCGTGGCCACTTCGACGGCAGCGCGACCCCGTCGCCGAGCACCGCCTCGCTGGATGTGATCCCGGCCGCCGTGCCGGTCACCCCGTCCACGGCCGGTGCCGAGGCTGTCGCGCCGGCCGAAGCGGCCACTGCCCCGGCCAGCAAGCCCGCGGCCACCCCGTACGTGGCCTCGCTGGCCCCGGTGCCGCGCCCGGCGCCGGCTCCGGCGGCTGCCGGCAACGCGCTGGAAATGCAGTTCAGCGGCGACAGCTGGGTCGACATCGGCGGCCCGGACGGCAGCACCGTCGAGAAGGCGCTGATCAGGTCCGGCGAGACCCGCAGCTTCACGCCGGGCCAGGTGACCCGGGTGACCCTGGGCAACGCCTCGGCGGTCCAGGTTCAGCAGAACGGCGCTATCGTCGATCTGACCCCCTACCAGCGAGCCAACGTGGCACGCTTTCAGGTATCCTCTGAAGGCTCCGTTGTCCCGGTTTCGCACTGAGGCGCGGTTTCACCACCTTCGATAATCCCAATGGTCCCTCCCGACGGGCGGGGCGAGAGTACGCATGGCGATCGACGATCTGCTCGACGAGCACGAACAAAGTGAACGCGTCCGCAGCTGGCTGCGGAAGAATGGCGCCAGCATCCTCGGTGGCGTAGTCATCGCCATCGGTGCCATTGCCGGCTGGCAGTGGTACCAGAAGGATCAGGGCGGCAAGCTGGCCTCGGCCAATGTCGAGTACCAGAAGGCCCTGCAGGGCCTGCAGCAGAACAAGCTTGACGACGCCGCCAAGGCGGTCAAGGCGCTCGAAGCCGGCCCGTCCAGCATCTACGGCGACCTCGCGGCGCTGCAGCTGGCCAAGGCCCAGGTCGACGCCGGCAAGAATGAAGAGGCACTGGCAACCCTGCGCAATGTGAAGGTCGAAGGTGACCTGCAGCGCGTGGTCGACCAGCGTGTGGCCCGCCTGCTGGTGGCCACCGGCAAGAGCGACGAGGCCATCAAGCTGCTGGGCAGCGCCACCGACAGCAGCAGCCTGGAAATCCATGGCGATGCGCTGATGGCGCAGGGCAAGCGCGATGACGCCCGTGCACAGTACGAGAAGGCGCTGAAGACGCTGGACGTGGCAGCGCCGCAGCGGCGCCTGCTGGAAACCAAGGTTATGGACGCCGGCGGCACCGTCGCCGCCCCTGCGGAGTCGGTTTGATGAGTCAGAAGGTCATGATCACCCGCGTCGCCACCGTGCTCCTGATGGGCATGGCCCTGACCGGCTGCAGCACCATGAAGGGCTGGTTCGCCGGCAAGGACGCGGCCGCGAAGAAGGCACAGGAACCGGCTGAGCTGGTCAAGTTCGAGCCGACCCTGAAGGTCAGCAAGGCCTGGTCGGTCAACCTCGGCAAGGGCGAGCGCCGCATCGGCGTGCGCCAGGGCCCGGCAGTGGCCAACGGCCACGTGTTCGCTGCGGCGATCACCGGTGGCGTGCACGCCATCGACCTGCAGACCGGCAAGAAGGTCTGGACCTGGGAGCCGAAGAAGGAAAAGAAGAAGGCCAAGCTGCGCCTGTCCGGCGGCCCGGGTGTCGGTGAGAACCTGGTCGTGATCGGCACGCTGGATGGCCAGGTCATCGCGCTGGATATCAACGATGGCAGCGAGAAGTGGCGCGCCCGTGTTCCGGGTGAAGTCATCGCCGCGCCGGCCGTTGCCCAGGGCATGGTCTACGTGCGCAGCAACGACGGCCGCGTTACCGGCTTCGATGCCGGCAACGGCACCCAGAAGTGGTTCAACCCGAGCGAGCTGCCGGCGCTGACCGTGCGTGGCAACGCGCCGGTGGTGACCGGCCCGGGCGTGCTGTTCATCGGCAAGGACGAGGGCGCGGTTGCGGCCCTGGCCCAGCAGGATGGCCGCACGCTGTGGGAACAGAACCTCGGCAACGGCGAAGGCCGCACCGAGCTGGAGCGTATGGCCGACGTCGACGGCGCTCCGGTGCTGGAGGGCAACACCCTCTACGTGAGCAGCTTCAAGAACCAGACCATGGCCATCGAAGGCCCGACCGGTCGCCCGCTGTGGGCGCGCGACCATGGCGGTGCCGGTGGCGTGGCGGTGTCGTCGGGCAATGTGTTCGTCACCGACAACAAGGGCGGCGTGTTCGGCCTGGACAAGGCCAGCGGCGCGGCCATGTGGTCGCAGACCGCGCTGGCCCGTCGTTCGCTGACCGGCCCGGCGCTGCACGGCGACTACGTGGTGGTCGGCGACTACAAGGGATACGTGCACTGGTTGCAGGCGTCCGATGGTGCGATGGCGGCACGGGCAAAAAGTGGCGGCGACGCCCTGCTGGCCCAGCCGGTCGTCGCAGACGGGGTGCTGCTGGTGCAGAACGTTGATGGCAAGCTGACCGCCTTCCGGTTGGCAAATTAAAAATTGGAGTAATCGCGATGCTGCCTTTGGTCGCCCTGGTTGGACGGCCGAATGTCGGCAAGTCGACTATTTTCAATGCGCTTACCCGCACCCGTGACGCGCTGGTCCATGACCAGCCCGGCGTCACCCGCGACCGCAACTACGGTGTCTGCCGGCTGGACGAGGACAATCATTTCCTCGTCGTCGACACCGGCGGTATCGCGGAAGAGGAAGAGGGTCTGGCAGGGGCTACCACCCGCCAGGCCCGCGCCGCTGCGGCGGAAGCCGACCTGATCCTGTTCGTGGTCGACGCCCGTGAGGGTACCTCGGCGATGGACGACGAGATCCTGGCCTGGCTGCGCAAGCTGTCGCGCCCGACGCTGCTGCTGATCAACAAGATCGACGGCACCGACGAGGACACCGTGCGTTCGGAGTTCGCCCGTTACGGCTTCGGCGAGATGCTGACCGTGTCGGCCGCGCATCGCCAGGGCCTGGACGACCTGCTGGACGAAGTGATCCAGCGCCTGCCGGAAGAAGGCAGCGGCGAAGAGCTGGACAACGATCCGAACCGCATCCGCATCGCCTTCGTCGGCCGCCCGAACGTGGGCAAGTCGACCCTGGTCAACCGCATCCTCGGCGAGGAGCGCATGATCGCCTCCGACGTGCCGGGCACCACCCGCGACTCGATCGCGGTGGACCTGGAGCGTGATGGCCGCGAGTACCGCCTGATCGATACCGCCGGCCTGCGCCGTCGGTCGCGCGTGGACGAGGTCGTCGAGAAGTTCTCGGTGGTCAAGACCATGCAGTCGATCGAGCAGTGCCAGGTGGCCGTGCTGATGCTCGACGCCACCGAAGGCGTGACCGACCAGGACGCCACCGTGCTCGGTGCCGTGCTCGACGCCGGCCGCGCACTGGTGATCGCCATCAACAAGTGGGATGGCCTGACCGAGTACCAGCGTGAGCAGGCCGAAACCATGCTGTCGCTGAAGCTGGGCTTCGTGCCGTGGGCCGAGTCGGTGCGCATCTCGGCCAAGCATGGTTCGGGCCTGCGTGAGCTGTTCCGCGCGGTGCACCGCGCGCACGAATCGGCGAACAAGACCTTCACCACCAGCGAAGTGAACAAGGCGCTGGAAGTGGCCTACGAGACCAATCCGCCGCCGACCATCCGCGGCCATGTCTCCAAGCTGCGTTACGTGCATCCGGCCGGTTCCAACCCGCCGACCTTCATCGTGCACGGCACCCGCCTGAAGGAACTGCAGGAGTCGTACAAGCGCTACCTGGAGAACTTCTTCCGCAAGCGCTTCAAGCTGATAGGCACGCCGGTGAGCTTCATCTTCCGCGAGGGTGCCAACCCGTACGAGGGCAAGAAGAACGTCCTCACCGAGCGGCAGGTCAAGGCCAAGCGGCGCTTGATGAAGCACGTCAAGGGCAAGTGATTCACGAGAAGGCGGCCGCAGGGCCGCCTTTTTCGTTGCGGAGAATGGGGTCAGATCCCATTTCCTCCGGAAAAGGGATCTGACCCCGGGTGCAGGGCGGGCGCTACCGCAGGCCTGCGGTGGACCCGTAGAGCCGAGCATAGGCTCGGCTCTACAGATGCTGGTCAAGGCGGCCTGCCGCCACGTGCGCGATAATGCGGCCATGAGCATCCAAGAGCTTTCCCCCGCGCAGGCACGCGAGCGCCTGGCCCATGGCGCGGTGCTGATCGATGTGCGCGAGGCACACGAACGGGCCGGCGGCATGGCCGAGGGCGCGCGCGGCGTGGCCAAGGGCGAGCTGCAGGCCGACCCGGTCGCACACCTGCCGCGGCACGACCAGGAAATCCTGCTGATCTGCCAGAGTGGCAAGCGCTCGGCCGATGCCGCGCAGTCCCTGCTGGAGGCCGGCTACACCCGCGTCGCTTCCGTGACGGGCGGCACCGTGGCCTGGCGCGAGCAGTCGCTGCCGCTGGTGCAGCCGCTGGCCAGTGCTGCCGACCGTGACTTCTTTGATCGCTATTCGCGCCACCTGCTGCTGCCGCAGGTGGGCGAGGCCGGCCAGCGCCGGCTGCAGCAGTCGCGCGTGCTGGTGCTGGGCGCGGGTGGGCTGGGCGCACCGGCTGGGTTCTACCTGGCCGCCGCCGGGGTAGGGCACCTGCGCTTCGCCGACCACGACCGCGTGGAGCGCAGCAACCTGCACCGCCAGATCGTGCATACCGAAGCCAGCGTCGGCCAGTTCAAGGTCGATTCGGCGCGCGAGCGGCTGCTGGCGTTGAACCCGTCGATCGACGTCGAGGCGGTGCCTGAGCGGGTCACTTCCGAGAACGTGGATGCGCTGCTGGAGGGCGTGGACGTGGTGCTGGATGGCTCGGACAACTTCCCGCTGCGCTACCTGCTCAACGACGCCTGCATCAAGCACGCCACGCCGCTGGTGTATGCCGCCATCGAGCGCTTTGACGGCCAGGTAAGCGTGTTTGACGCTGGCCGCCAGCGTGGCGTGGCGCCGTGCTACCGCTGCCTGTTCCCCGAGCCGCCGCCGCCGGAATTCGCGCCGAACTGTTCCGAGGCCGGTGTGCTGGGTGTGCTGCCCGGCCTGGCGGGTGTGCTGCAGGCCACCGAGGTGCTGAAGCTGCTGCTGGGCATCGGTGAGCCGCTGGTTGGCCGCCTGCTGCGCTTCGACGCGCTGGGCATGCGATTTCGTGAGACCGGCATCCGGCCGGACCCGCAGTGCCCGGTGTGCGCGCCGGGCGTGCCGTTCCCGGGATATATCGATTACGCCGCGTTCTGCCGGGGTGGGTGAACCCGGCCGGGCGTCATCCACGCATGGCGTGGATCCACGGCGGGGAACCTGGCCGGGGATTCATCCACGCATGGCGTGGATCTACTGTAGAGCCGAGCCCATGCTCGGCTGCTTCTGGCCTCGGCACGAAGAGCAGCCGAGCGTGGGCTCGGCTCTACAGGTTGTGGTTGTGCCAACCAAGGTTGGCACCCACCGACGCGGATGCATGGTTTCGGGATGATGCTGGGGGTCACTCCCGGTATCGTTCCATCTCCAAGACAATCCGGCGCAACATGCGTGCTATTGCCGTCATCGGCATTGCTCTATTGTTGAACCCGATTCTGGATCTTGGGGAACACACCGCATGGCGGTAGAAGCAGCGACCAGCGAGCTGGTCAAGGTCGTCGCCCTGTTGGGCGCGGCGGTGGTGATGGTGCCTTTGTTCCGTCGGGCCGGCCTGGGCTCGGTGCTGGGCTACTTCGCCGCTGGCCTGGCGATCGGGCCGTTCGGGCTGGGCTGGTTCTCCGACCCGCAGGCCATCCTGCATACCGCCGAACTCGGCGTGGTGATGTTCCTGTTCGTGATCGGCCTGGAGATGCGGCCCTCCCACCTGTGGAGCCTGCGCAAGGAGATCTTTGGGCTGGGCACGCTGCAGATCGTCACCTGTGCGGTGGTGCTGACCAGCATCGCCAAGCTGTTCGGCCTGCCGTGGCAGGTGGCCTTCATCGGCGCCACCGGCTTTGTGCTGACCTCCACCGCGGTGGTGATGCAGTTGCTGGCCGAGCGTGGCGACATCGCACTGCCGTCGGGGCAGAAGATCGTTTCGATCCTGCTGTTCGAAGACCTGCTGATCGTGCCGTTGCTGGCGCTGGTGGCCTGGATGGGCCCGAGCGCGGGCAGTGCCGACGGCGAGGGCTCGCGCTGGCTGTCGGTAGCGATCGGCGTCGGCGCCATCGTCGGCCTGGTGCTGGTCGGCCGTTTCCTGCTCAATCCGCTGTTCCGCGTGTTGGCCGAATCGAAGGCGCGCGAGGTGATGACCGCCGCCGCGCTGCTGGTGGTGCTTGGCGCTGCGCTGCTGATGCAGCTGTCCGGCCTGTCGATGGCGATGGGCGCGTTCCTGGCCGGCGTGCTGCTGAGCGAGTCGACCTTCCGCCACCAGATCGAAGCGGATATCGAGCCGTTCCGCGGCATCCTGCTGGGCCTGTTCTTCCTCAGCGTGGGCATGGCGCTGGACCTGGGCGTGGTGGCTGGCAACTGGCAGCTGATCCTCGGCCTGGTGCTGGCGTTGATGGTCGCCAAGGCGCTGTGCATCTACGTGGTGGCGCGCATCATGGGTAGCGACCACGCGCAGGCGCTGGACCGCGGCGTGCTGATGGCGCAGGGCGGCGAGTTCGCCTTCGTGCTGTTCTCTGCCGCGGCATCGGCCGGTGTGATCAACCTGGAGATCAATGCCAACTTCACCGCCGTGGTGGTGTTGTCGATGGCGCTGACCCCGCTGGTGGTGCTGGTCTACAAGCGCATCGCGCCGAAGCCGACGGTGAACATGGACGGCGTGGACGAGGCCGAGGGTCTGTCCGGCAGTGTGCTGCTGATCGGCTTCGGCCGCTTCGGCCAGGTCGCCAGCCAGTCGCTGCTGGCGCGCGACGTGGACGTGACCATCATCGACAACGACGTGGAGATGATCCAGAGCGCCGCGCGCTTCGGTTTCAAGATCTACTACGGCGACGGTACGCGACTGGACGTGCTTCATGCCTCGGGCGCGGCCACCGCGCGTGCGATTGCGGTGTGCGTGGACAAGGCCGAGGCCGCCGACCGCATCGTCGAACTGGTGTCGCACGAGTTCCCGCAGGCCAAGCTGATGGTGCGCTCGTTCGACCGCGAACATTCGCTGCGGCTGATCCATGCCGGCGTCGATTTCCAGATCCGCGAGACGTTTGAATCGGCGGTGTTGTTCGGCCAGGCCGCGCTGGTGGAACTGGGTGCGGATGAAGACGACGCGGTGGAGATTGCCGAGCAGATCCGTCGCCGCGATGCCGAGCGTTTCGAGCTGGAGATTGCCGGTGGTGGCTTGAATGCCGGCGCCAAGATGGTGTTCGGCAATTCAGCCCAGGGCGTGCCGACGCCGACGCCGTTCACCGCGCCGAAGCGGGCAAGCAAGACGTTGAACCCGCAGGACGTGCCGGAAGAGGAAGAATAACGTTTGCGGGTCGGATCCCTTTCCAGCGGAAAGGGCTCTGACCCGCTACGTCGTGCTGGGGTCAGAGCCCTTTGCCTGTGGCAAAGGGATCCGACCCCGTCAGGACCCCATCCTGCGGTGGGCGAGGGGGCCTGAATCAGGGACAATAGCGTCCCCGCCGCCCCACGCCTGCCCCCGATGACTGATTCCGCCGCCCCGCATCCTGCCCGCATCCTTGATGGCCGCCGCATCGCCGAGGACCTGCTCGACAGCCTGAAGGTGCGCGTCGACGCCCGCGTGGCCGCCGGTGGCAGCCGCCCGGGCCTGGCCGTGGTGCTGGTCGGTGGCGACCCGGCCTCGACCGTGTACGTGCGCAACAAGCGCCGTGCCGCCGAGAAGGTCGGCATCGAAGCGCATGACTACGACCTGCCGGCCGGTACCACCGAGGCCGAGCTGCTCGACCTGATCGACCAGCTCAACGCCGATCCGAAGATCAACGGCATCCTGATCCAGCTGCCCCTGCCGGGCATCCCCGATGCGCGCCGGCTGATCCAGCGCATCGACCCGCGCAAGGACGTGGACGGCTTCCACCCGGAAAACGTCGGCCACCTGGCCCTGCGCGAGTTCGGCCTGCGCCCGTGCACCCCGCGTGGCATCACCACGCTGCTGGGCCACACCGACCAGCCGGTACGCGGCCGCAACGCCACCATCGTGGGCGTGAGCAACCATGTCGGCCGCCCGATGGGCCTGGAGCTGCTGATCGCCGGCTGCACCGTGACCAGCTGCCACAAGTTCACCCCCAAGGACGTGCTGGAACAGGCCGTGCGCAACGCCGACATCCTGGTGGTGGCGGTGGGCCGCCCGGGCATCGTGCCGGGCGAGTGGGTGAAGCCGGGCGCGGTGGTGATCGACGTCGGCATCAACCGGTTGGACGACGGCCGCCTGGTGGGCGACGTCGGGTTTGAGGCCGCCGCCCAGCGGGCGAGCTGGATCACCCCGGTGCCGGGTGGCGTGGGCCCGATGACCGTGGCCACGTTGATGCAGAACACCCTGGAAGCGGCGGAAGCGCTGAGCTGACCATTTTGGGTGGGTGCCGACCGTTGACCCGCTCCTGGTAGGTGCCAACCTTGGTTGGCACACATCCATCGGGGCCATCGGCCCATCTGGGGTGCCGGTGCCGGACGGATCGTGCCAACCAAGGTTGGCACCTACCAAAGGCGGTTCCGTGGGGGTTCCCAAGCGGCGCGTGGCCCCGGTCCGTCGCCCTGAACCAATCGCCGCCCGCGCGACACTGCGTCGCATCTACCCCCTGCCACGCGGCGCGAAAACAGGGTAAAATGTCGCGCTTCCCCACATCTCGGGTATGCCGATGCTGCGCATCCAGGCTGAAGCACTCACTTACGACGACGTCTCGCTCGTCCCCGCCCACTCGACCATCCTGCCCAAGGACGTCAACCTCGAAACGCGGTTGACTCGCGACCTGAAGCTGAAGCTTCCGATCCTGTCCGCCGCGATGGATACCGTCACCGAAGCCCGCCTGGCCATCGCCATGGCCCAGCTCGGCGGCATGGGCATCATCCACAAGAATCTCAGCCTGGAACAGCAGGCCGCGGAAGTGGCCAAGGTCAAGAAGTTCGAGGCAGGTGTCATCCGCGACCCGATCACCGTCGGCCCGGAAACCACCATCCGCGACGTGCTGGCCCTGACCCAGGCGCACAACATCTCCGGCGTGCCGGTGGTGGGCAGCGACGGCCAGCTGGCCGGCATCGTGACTCACCGCGACATGCGCTTCGAGACCGAGCTGGACGACCCGGTCCGCCACATCATGACCAAGAAGGATCGCCTGATCACGGTCAAGGAAGGCGCCGCGTCTGATGAAGTGCTGCAGCTGCTGCACCGCAACCGCATCGAAAAGGTGCTGGTGGTCAATGACTCGTTCGAACTGCGTGGCCTGATTACCGTCAAGGACATCCAGAAGAACACCGACTTCCCCAACGCTGCCAAGGATCTGTCAACCCGCCTGCTGGTCGGCGCTGCCGTCGGCGTGGGTGGCGATACTGATCGCCGCGTGGAAGCGCTGGTCGCCGCCGGCGTGGACGTGATCGTGGTCGATACCGCGCACGGCCACTCGCAGGGCGTGCTGGACCGCGTCAGCTGGGTCAAGAAGAACTTCCCGAACGTGCAGGTCATCGGTGGCAACATCTGCACCGGCGAAGCCGCACTGGCGCTGCTGGACAGCGGCGCGGACGCAGTCAAGGTCGGCATCGGCCCGGGCTCGATCTGCACCACCCGCGTCGTCGCCGGCGTCGGCGTGCCGCAGGTCACCGCCATCGACCTGGTGGCCGAAGCCCTGCAGGACCGTATCCCGCTGATCGCCGACGGTGGCATCCGCTACTCGGGCGACATCGGCAAGGCGCTGGCCGCCGGTGCCTCGACCATCATGGTCGGTGGCCTGCTGGCCGGTACCGAGGAATCGCCGGGCGAGACCGAGCTGTACCAGGGTCGTTCGTACAAGAGCTACCGCGGCATGGGTTCGCTGGCTGCCATGGAGAAGGGGTCGAAGGACCGCTACTTCCAGGACGCCGCCACCGCCGACAAGCTGGTGCCGGAAGGCATCGAAGGCCGCGTGCCGTACCGCGGCCCGGTGGGCGGCATCATCCACCAGCTGATGGGCGGCCTGCGCGCCACCATGGGCTACGTGGGCTGCGCCACCATCGACGAGATGCGCAGCAAGCCCAAGTTCGTGAAGATCAGCGGCGCCGGCCAGCGTGAGAGCCACGTCCACGACGTGACCATCACCAAAGAGCCGCCGAACTACCGCGCCTGATGCGCTTGCGAACTGCTCTTGCGATTACGGGTAGCCTGCTGATGGCAGGCTGTTCGTTGTCCGAACCGCCGCCGCGCTCCGGGTCTCCGGGCGCGGCGGTTTCGCAATTGCAGGACGTACAGGCGTGCCAGAACGCGTTCTCGCTGCCGAAGGGCTGGCAGGTGCAGGCCGCTGGCGAGCAGCGCTGGCTGCTGAAAGGCACTGGCGAGCGCCCGCTGCAGGTCATCCTGCGGTGCGTTACCGATCTGGGTGACAGGCTTGAAGATCCTGTGGTCACCGCCGAGCTGGGGCCGCTGGAGCCGAAACGGATGAGCGTACAGTCCGCGTTCTGGGGCAACGCCGTGGATTCCGGCTACCCGATGCACGCCTTTCAACGGCGCATCGTGCCCGGCACCGAAGTGCAGGAAATCGCCGAACTGCCGCGCGCCGACCGCGCCAACCCTAACGCACCGCACGGCCTGCTGATGCTGCGCTGGGACGAGGAAGACCCCTCACATATTCAACAACGCGAGGCGTTCATCGCCACGCTGACGCAGAGCCTTGAAGCGCCAGGCGCTGCGAAAAACACCACTGGAACGGCACCATGACCAATATCCATAACGACAAGATCCTCATCCTCGATTTCGGCGCGCAGTACACGCAGCTGATCGCCCGCCGCATCCGCGAGCTGGGCGTCTACTGCGAAATCTGGGCGTGGGACCACAATCCGGCCGAGATCGCTGCGTTCGGCGCCAAGGGCATCATCCTGTCCGGTGGCCCGGAATCGACCACGCTGCCGGGCGCCCCGGCCGCGCCGCAGGAAGTGTTCGACAGCGGCCTGCCGATCTTCGGCATCTGCTACGGCATGCAGACCCTGGCCGCGCAGCTGGGCGGTGCCACCGAAGCCGCAGACCAGCGCGAGTTCGGCCACGCCGAAGTGAACGTGATCAACCCCGATGCACTGTTCAAGGGCCTGAGCGACCACGGCGGCGAGCCGAAGCTGAATGTCTGGATGAGCCACGGCGACCACGTCTCCGTTGCGCCGCCGGGCTTCACCATCACCGCCACCACCGACCGCATTCCGGTGGCCGCCATGGCCAACGAGGAAAAGCGCTGGTACGGCGTGCAGTTCCACCCGGAAGTGACCCACACCCTGCAGGGCCAGGCGCTGCTGCGCCGCTTCGTGGTGGATGTGTGCGGCTGCCAGACCCTGTGGACCGCCGCCAACATCATCGACGACCAGATCGCCCGCGTGCGCGAACAGGTGGGCGATGACGAAGTGATCCTGGGCCTGTCCGGCGGCGTCGATTCGTCCGTCGTGGCGGCGCTGCTGCACAAGGCCATCGGCGACAAGCTGACCTGCGTGTTCGTGGATACCGGCCTGCTGCGCTGGCAGGAAGGCGACCAGGTGATGGCGATGTTCGCCGAGCACATGGGCGTGAAGGTTGTGCGCGTGAATGCCGCCCACCGTTACTTCAGCGCGCTGGAAGGCGTGAGCGACCCGGAAGCCAAGCGCAAGATCATCGGCAACCTGTTCGTTGAGATCTTCGACGAAGAATCGAACAAGCTGAAGAACGCCAAGTGGCTGGCGCAGGGCACCATCTACCCGGACGTGATCGAGTCGGCCGGCAGCAAGACCGGCAAGGCGCATGTGATCAAGAGCCACCACAACGTGGGCGGCCTGCCGGAGCACATGAAGCTGGGCCTGGTGGAGCCGCTGCGCGAGCTGTTCAAGGACGAAGTACGCCGCCTGGGCGTCGAGCTGGGCCTGCCGCGCACCATGGTCTACCGCCATCCGTTCCCGGGCCCGGGCCTGGGCGTGCGTATCCTGGGCGAAGTGAAGCGCGAATACGCCGAGCTGCTTGCCAAGGCCGATGCCATCTTCATCGACGAGCTGCGCAAGGCCGACCTGTACGACAAGACCAGCCAGGCGTTTGCCGTGTTTCTGCCGGTGAAGTCGGTGGGCGTGGTGGGTGACGCGCGGGCTTATGAGTGGGTGATTGCGCTGCGGGCCGTGGAGACGATTGACTTCATGACGGCGCACTGGGCGCATCTGCCGTATGAGTTCCTGGGGACGGTGAGCAACCGGATCATCAATGAGTTGCGGGGGGTGTCGCGGGTGGTCTATGACATCTCGGGGAAGCCGCCGGCTACTATTGAGTGGGAATGAGTTGAAAGAACGAGGGCGCCGAGAGGCGCCCTTGTTGTTTGTCAAGTGCTCCTGCATGGCGCACGCTTGAGCTGATTGCCGCCGATCATCCCCAGTCAGTCATGCTGGCCACCTGCGACCGGGCCAAGGTTCAGAGTGGGGGGGCAGACGACGCCGCTAATGGGGCATTTGCGTGGGAAATGCCGCATTTAATGGCTATGATTACCGCATTTACACTGCGCGGTCAGCCGAAGCCCTTATAGGTCCGTGCCATAGCGCGGCATTGGTATGCATAGAGTCATCTGGCCGGCTGAAGGGTAGGGACGGGGTGCGGCGTACGAAGAGGAAGCGCATCGCAGCAGGCACTTCCGTCAGTGCAGTGGTTCTGGCGGTTGGCCACAAGATGGATCAGTGAGGACTCTCCATGGATAACGTTTTCCAGTTCCGCGACCAGCTTATCGAACGATACGGCAGCTTTTCCCGCAGTTTCGTTCGCATCGCTGCGCCTGATATCCAAGCCGAGGTCGAACATCAATATGCGCAAGGTCGCTATTGGCCTGAGCCGCTGGTGCAGATCAACCCGAATTACCAACGCCAAGGCACGGTGCAGAACCTGGCGGCACAGGGGATTTTGCATGCTGCTTGCGCAGAGATCTTCCAGGTCGGGAAGTCTGAAGGTTCGCCAGAACCCCTGCATCTTTACAAGCACCAGATGGAAGCCTTGGCCAAAGGCCAGGAACGCCAAAGCTATGTGGTCACGACCGGAACGGGGTCGGGGAAGTCCCTGTCCTTTTTCATCCCGATCATCGACCGCATTCTCAAGGCCAAACAATCCGATGGCAAAGCACGTACCAGGGCCATTGTCATCTATCCGATGAATGCTCTGGCCAACAGCCAGCTGGAAGAACTCGACAAGTTTCTGCATGGCTATGCGCCAGAGCGTCGTCCCTTCACCCTCAAGCGCTACACCGGCCAGGAAAGCAAGGCGGAACGCAGCGCCATCGCGGATGACCCGCCCGATATCCTGCTCACTAACTTCATGATGCTGGAGTACATCCTCACGCGCTTCGACGAAGTGGATCGGCGTGTGGTGGAACACTGCGAGGGACTTGAGTTCCTGGTGCTGGATGAGTTGCATACCTATCGTGGCCGTCAAGGGGCGGACGTTGCCTTGCTAGTGCGGCGCCTGCGAGAGCGCTTGAAAGCCGAGCAACTGGTCTGCATCGGTACCTCGGCCACCATGTCCAGCACAGGTAGCCAAGCCGACCGCAACCGCGTGGTGGCCGATGTGGCTAGCAAACTTTTTGGCACCCAGATCAGCGAGCATGACGTCATCGGCGAGACCTTGGAGCGCGTCACCAACCCGCTCAAGGACGTCAACGCCATCCGTACAGAACTACCGGCGGCCGTTACGCGAAAGCAGGATATCTGGGCTGACTTCGACGCCTTTCGCAATGACCCGTTATCCATCTGGGTGGAATTGAACCTGGGTATCGAACTACCTGCCGACGAGCCTCCCAGGCGGGCGAGACCCATGATGTTGGAAGAGGCCAGCCGCCGTCTCGCCGAAGACGCGGGTTGCCAGCCGGAAGCCGCTCGCACCGCCCTGCAGCGCTTTCTAGTGGCTGCCCATGATGTGCGCACGCCCCAGGGCAGGCCGCCTTTCGCGTTCAAGCTGCACCAGTTCATCAGCGGTCCCGGCAAGGTGCTCACCACGCTGGAGGCGCGAGGTAAGCGCCATGTCACGCTCGATGCTCAGCGTTTCGCGCCGGGGCGACAGCAAGAGAATGTGCTGCTTTACCCGACGCACTTCTGCCGCGATTGCGGCCAGGAGTACCTACCTGTCTGGCACGCACAGCAACCGCTCAGCTTCAGCTCACGTGAGATCGACGATATCGCGGCAGAAGACGACGCCAGCTATGGCTTTCTGTGTCCTCTGGTGCCCGGGCAGCAATACGGCGGCCTGCTCGAAGACCTGCCGGAAACCTGGATCGACCTCAGCCGTAACGAACCCAAAATCAAGCCAGCCTACAAGAATGCCGTTCCTTATATGGTCACGGTCGATGCCAAAGGGCAATCGGGCTCGGGGACGGAGTTCTGGTTCATTCCGGGAAAGTTCCGCTTCTGCCTGAACTGCGGCACGACACACGAAGCCCACGGCAAGGATGCCAACCGCCTCTCCAGCCTGTCCGGCGAAGGCCGCTCTTCGGCCACGACCATGATTGCCCTGGCGGCCTTGCAGCAATTGTTTGCACTTTCCGAACCTGCGCCAGGGCAGCCTGACCCACGCAAGTTGCTTGGGTTTACCGACAACCGCCAGGATGCCGCTCTGCAGGCGGGACATTTCAACGACTTCATTTTCCTGCTGACGCTGCGTGCCGGCTTGATCGGCGCACTGCAAGGCAGCGGCGGCCAACTCGATGAAGAACACTTGGCCGAAAGCGTATTCAAGGCCCTCGGCTTTCAAGGGGTCGATGAAGCGACCTTGGTGGAGTATCTGCGCACCCCCAAGCTCATGGGACTGGCCCGACAAGAAGCGCAACGCACATTGCGCTTCATCATCGCTTACCGGCTACTGCGTGATCTGCGGCGTGGCTGGCGCTTCAATAATCCGAATCTGGATCAACTCGGCCTATTGCAGATTCGGTATCGAGACCTAGATGCCTTTTGCGCTGACGCCAGCATCTTTGCTGCAAACAGCACCTTGACCAAATTGACGGCAGTGCAGCGGACAGTTTTGTTCGAACTACTGTTCGACGCCTTGCGCCGCCATCTGTGCCTGGAAAGTCGTTACCTCGACCCGGTCGAGCAGGACAAGGCACGCACCAGTGCCCACACCTACTTGAATGAGCGTTGGGCCTTCGCTCCCGACGAGAAACTCGATACCGGCCGCTATCTCATCCTCGGCAAGCGCCCGGAATACAAGGGCAAGCCGCGCACCGACTTGGTGACAGGTGGTCCACGCTCCCGTCTGCTACGGCAAATAAAGACGGCCGCCTTCTGGCGCAACAGCGCCTGCGCCAGCGAGGTCGCGCAATGGAAAGATGTCGAGTGGACTAAGCTGATCGAAGCGCTGCTGGAGTCCGCCAAGGACTATGGCTATGTGCAGCGCCAACCTATCGACGCCCAGCTCGCAGGCTGGCGCTTGAACGCGGCTGCTCTGGACTGGTGCCTGATTGCCGATCAGCCGCAAACTGATAGCAATCGAATCAATCAGTATTTCCGCACCCTGTATCTCGGCATTGCCGACCTGCTGCGCCAGCCCTCGCATCCGCTGTTCGACTTCGAGGCCCAGGAACACACGGCCCAGGTGGATGCGCCACGCCGGCAACTGCTGGAGCAGCGCTTTCGTTACACCGAAAAAGACAGGCAGGATTGGGCGCAGAACCCGGCCCACGAAGCGCCGTTGGAGCGGCTGCCGGTGATGTTCTGCTCCCCCACGATGGAGCTGGGCGTGGATATCTCCGCGCTCAACACCGTGTACTTGCGTAATGTGCCGCCGACCCCCGCCAACTACGCCCAGCGCAGCGGCCGTGCCGGTCGCTCGGGTCAGCAGGCGCTGGTCATCACCTATTGCGCGGCGCTCAGTCCGCATGACCAGTGGTTCTTCCACAATGCTGAGCAAATGGTGCATGGCGTCGTGCGCGCGCCAACCCTCGATCTGAGCAACCGTGATCTCATCGACAGCCACCTGCAAGCGGTCTGGCTTGCCAGTACCCAGGTGCCGCTGGACGACAGCATTGCGCCGATGCTGGATCTCGACCAGCCCGGTAAACCACTGAAACAGCCCTTGCACGAAGCACTGCGGGCGCAGGCTGTCCAGCAGCGGGCCTTGGCCAGTGCCGACCGGGTCATCAACCAGCTTGAGGGCGAGCTTGAAGGCAGCGCCTGGTTCACGCCTGACTATGTGCGTCAGGTCATCGACAACGCGGCGCAGGCGTTCTCTGGGGCGCTGGAGCGCTGGCGCGTGCTGTTCGATGCCACCCGCCAGCAAATGGATATGGCCGATCGCATCGTCAAGAGCCATACCGCCTCGCACATGGAGCGCCAAAATGCCCAGCGCCGCTACGGCGACGCCGCGCGCCAGTACGCCGTATTGCTCAAGTCCGGCAACGGCCAGAACAATGATTTCTACACCTATCGCTACTTGGCCAGCCAAGGCTTTTTGCCAGGCTACAACTTCCCGCGCCTGCCGCTGATGGCCTGGATTCCCGCCCGTGGCGGCCAGGCCGTCAATGGCAAGGATGACGAAGGCAGCATGGTCAGCCGGCCGCGCTTCCTGGCCCTGTCCGAATTCGGCCCCCGCAGCCTCATTTATCACCAGGGTCGCATGTACCGCGTGGTGCGTGCCAAACTCAACGTAGGCAATACAGACCACATTTCCGGCAACAGCCAGTTGGCCACCATTGCCTCGTTGGTGTGCAGCCAATGCGGCTACGGTCATCTCGGCGAGCCGGGCGGCGAACAGCCGCTGGTCAATCGCTGCGAGAACTGCGACGCCTTGCTCACCGAGCACGATTGGGTGCGCGAGCTCTACCGCATCGAAACCGTGGAGACCGTGGCCACCGAGCGCATTTCCATCAACGACGAGGAACGCCAGCGTCAGGGCTTCGAGCTGCAAACCACCTACCGCTTCCTGCCCGGCCCCGATGGCCGTATCCAGCAGCAGAAGGCTACGATCCAGCAAGGCGAGGACGTGCTAGGCGAGCTCACCTACGCGCCCGCTGCGCAAATCTGGCGCATCAATCGCGGCTGGCGCAGGCGCAAGGACAAGGAGCAACTGGGCTTCTACATCAACCCTATCACGGGCACCTGGAGCAAGCAGGATGCACCGGATGCGGAGGACGACAAGGGCAGTGACGATGCTTTGCTGGAGAAGTTGCCCAACCAACGCATCGTTCCCTTTGTGGAAGATCATCGCAATCTGCTGATCTTCGCTCCCGTACATGCCTTGCCTCTGGAGGCCATGGCCACTTTGCAGGCCGCGCTCAAGCGCGGCATCGAAATGACCTTCCAGATCGAGGAATCCGAACTGGTGGTCGAGCCACTGCCGAAGTCCGACGAGCGCCGCGCCTTGCTGTTCTACGAAGCTGCGGAAGGCGGTGCAGGTGTGCTCACTCGCCTGGCAAACAATCGCGACGACCTTGCTCTCGTAGCCAGCAATGCCCTGCAACTGATTCACTATCGCAAACCGCAGAGCGGCATTTGGACGCTGGAAGATCTGCCGTCGCTGGAACAGACCGATGCACTTGGCAATCATCAGTGTGAAGCCGGCTGCTATCAGTGCTTGCTGTCCTACTTCAACCAGCCGGATCACGAACACATCAACCGCCGCAATGCGGATGCGCTGAAGCTGTTGGTTGCGCTGGCCAATGCCCAGGTGCAGCCCGTAACGAGCAGCCCGACTACCGTTACCTCAACAACAGCAAACGAGCCCCTCGACGCCTGGCTGTCCGCACTCCGCCAGGCCGGGGGCGCGCAACCTGATGCGGTCAACGTGTCCGTCAACAATGGCGTAGCCACTGCGGCGGCCCAGTACAAGGCATCTCGTGCTTTGGTGTTTCTGTCCGCTGTGGATGATCAGACCACCAGCGTATTGCAGGACAAAGGCTGGCAGGTGCTCGATTTTTCGGACGCTTCACGCTGGCCACAACAATTCGCCGCGCACGCCGATGTGTTCGGTTCCAAGGAATAAAGGCGCATGACGATCCTCGAACACGACTTTCTGCCCGGCAACCTGGTGCGCGCCCGAGGCCGCGAATGGGTAGTGCAGAGCGGCTCCCGCCGCGACTGGCTGCGTCTGCGCCCATTGAGCGGCGCCGATGACGAAAGCATCGCCTTGATCCCCGAGTTGGAACTGCATCCCGTCGAACCCGCCACCTTCGACTGGCCCGATCCTGCACGCGCCGGCAACCATGCCGCCGCGCTGTTGCTACGCGATGCCTTGCGCCTGACCCTGCGCGCAGGCGCGGGCCCGTTCCGATCCTTTGGCAATATCGCGGTGGAGCCTCGCGGCTACCAACTTGTACCGTTGCTGATGGCACTGCGCCTGTCCACTGTGCGCCTGCTGATCGCTGATGACGTGGGCATCGGCAAGACCGTCGAAGCCGGCCTGATCGTACGAGAGCTCATGGATCGTGGCGAAATCGCCCGCCTGGCCATTCTCTGCCCGCCGCACCTTGTCGAGCAGTGGCAAAGTGAGTTGGAAACCCGCTTCAACCTTCAGGCCGTGGCGTTGACTTCGTCTTCGGCCTCCCGCATCGAACGTGATCTTCCGCATGGAGTGAGCCTGTTCGACCATCATTCCGTGGTGGTCGTCAGCCTGGACTACATCAAGAGCGAACGCCACCGCGAACAGTTTCTCGCTACCGCCCCCGAATGCATCATCGTTGACGAGGCCCACACCTGCGCCAGCAGCGGTGCAGGCAAGCAATTGCGCTTCGAGTTGCTGCAACGCCTTGCCCGTGACACGCAGCGACACCTGATTCTGCTGACCGCGACCCCTCACTCTGGTGACGAGACCGCCTTCTACAACTTGCTGTCGCTGCTCGATCCGCGCTTTGCGGCCTTGCAAGGCCGAATGACGGCCTCCGACCCACTGCGTCAGGAACTGGCCCGCCACTTCGTCCAGCGCCGCCGCAAAGACATCGTTGAATGGCAGGCGGAGACCCATGACGGACGAGGTTTTCCCCGCCGCATGAAAACCGAGCTTACCTATCAACTCAGCGGCGAATGGGGCGCGTTCTTCGACGCAGTGCAGGACTACTGCCGCGAACTGGCTGAAACCGTTGAGCAGCAAGAACAACAAGGCAGCGCGCGCCTCATTTGGTACGCCACTCTGGCATTGCTGCGCTGCGTGGCATCGTCGCCCGCAGCTGCCGTCAAGGCGTTGACCACACGGCTGGAAGGCACTGTGCCGGATGAGGCGCTTCTCAGCGACGAGCGCCTGCACGATGGCGAAGCCGACGACCTCTCCGCCAGTGACCTGGAGCCGCCTGCCCAGGTGCAGGACGCTGCGCCGCGTCTGCAGGCCTTGATCGCGGACGCGCAACGTCTTTCTGGCAAGGCCGGTGATCCAAAGCTGGCTGCGCTCATCCGGCATATTGACCTCCTAGTGAAGGATGACTATCACCCGGTGGTGTTCTGCCGCTACATCGCCACCGCGCACTACGTGGCCGAACACCTCAAGGCCGCTTTCCCCAAAGCTACCGTCGATGCCGTCACCGGCGAACTCACTCCCGAAGAGCGCCGAGAGCGTGTGGATGAGCTGGAGGATGCTGAGCAACGCATCCTAGTTGCGACCGACTGCCTCTCCGAAGGCATCAACCTGCAACATCTGTTCACTGCTGTCGTCCACTACGATCTGGCCTGGAACCCCACTCGCCACGAACAACGCGAAGGCCGCGTCGATCGTTTCGGGCAGCATGCCGATGAAGTGCGCTGCACCATGCTCTACGGGCAAGACAACCCGGTGGATGGCTTCGTGCTTAACGTCATCCTCAAGAAGGCCGAGGCCATTCAGAAGGAGCTCGGCGTGCTCGTTCCCATGCCCGAGGACGAAGCCCGCATCAATCAGGCCTTGGTCAGGTCGGCATTGATAAAGCGCAGCGACGGTCGTGCCGCATCGCCGCAGGTCGCATTCGACTTTGGTGAGTCGGAGCAGATGCTCGCTCCTCTACAGGCCCAATGGCGCGACGCGCTGGAAAAAGCCAAGGCCAATCGCACCGTGTTCGCCCAGCGTCGCATCAAGCCAGACGAGGTGCTACCCGAATGGCACAAACAGCAGAAGGCTTTGGGCACCCATGCTGACGTGTCGCGCTTTCTGCAGAGCGCTTGCGTGCGGCTGGGGTCACCGCTGGAGATCGGCCGCAAGCAGTCTGCACGCTTCTTACCGCAGCACCTCCCCGAAATCCTGCGCCAACGCTTGACCGACGACGGTATCGACGAACCCCAGCTCATCGAACTCAACGGACTGCATCGCAGTCACCCGTTGGTTGGGCTGCTGGCTCAGTACCTGCTGGAAGACGCACTTGGAGGTGAACGTCCGCTGGCCGCCCGTTGTGCTGCCACTCTTACCAACGACGTAGAGGTCGTCACCACCCTTTATCTACTGCGTCTGCGCCACCAGCTCAGCTACGTACGCCGTCGCGAGCCCTTCCAGATGATGGCGGAGGAAACCGTTGCTCTGGCTGTGCAGGGCCGCAATGCTCCCCAATGGCTGGTCGACGATGGCGTGAGTCGCCTGCTCGAATGCGCGCCGAGCGGAAATCTGCCGCCGGAGGCGGCAAAGCGCGAGATTCGCACCGCGCTCGACTTCCTCGCCGCGCATCCGCAGCAGCTACAAGCGGTAGCCCAAGAGCGGGCTGATGCCCTGCTGGCCGACCACCAGCGCGTGCGCGAGGCCACCCGTGACGTGGGCCAGTACAGCGTCAGCCCCTGCCTACCTGTGGATGTGATGGGTGTGTACGTGCTGCTGCCTGACTCGCTATAAGCTTCGGCCTGGAGAAGAACAACCGTGAAACGCATCCGCAAGGCCCAGGCCACGCTGAACCTGCCCACCCTCAAGCTTGAAGGTGGGCTGTTCCTGCCCGATCAGCTGGAAAAAGCCGCTCAGGGCCGCGCTAACGCACAACTAGAGGCCGACTACGGCACCCCCAAGGGCGTCAAGCTCAAGGACGAATACAGCCGCGCCTTCCAGATTGCCTGCGCTCAATGGCGGCATTTCGCCGCGCAGATTGGGCGCGCCGACATCGATGCTGCGCAGCTCACCACCGCCTTCATCCGCGAACTTCTGCGCGATTCGTTTGGCTACGCGACCTTGCAAGCTACGGCAACACAGCAAGTGGGCGAACTGCGCTATCCCATCAGCCTAATGGCTGGCAGCCTGCCCGTACTGGTAGCCCCGCACACTCTGGGGCTGGACGAGGCCGACGCATGCTTTGCCGTGCAGGGCGGCGGCAACAGTAAGAAGGCCCCGTTCCAGGCCATGCAGGAATTGCTCAACGCCAGTGAACCGCTGCAATGGGGCATCGTCAGCAACGGCAAACAACTGCGCCTGCTGCGCGACGCTGCCTCGCTCACCCGTCCCAGCTTTCTCGAAGTGGATCTGGCCGACCTGCTTGGTGGGCAGCGTTATGCCGAATTCGCCAATGTCTGGCGTCTGCTGCACGCCAGCCGCGCATCCTGCCTCGGCCGAGACGCTGCGGTGTGCATCTGGGAACAATGGCGCAACGAGGGCCAGGAGGAAGGCACCCGCGTGCGCGATGGTCTGCGCAATGGTGTCGAACAAGCTCTGCTGACACTCGGCCAAGGCTTTCTGCAACACTCCGCCAACCAAGCCCTGCGCAACGCTCTGAACGACGGTTCGCTCAGCAAGGACGACTTCTTTCAGCAACTGCTGCGCCTGATCTACCGCCTTATCTTTGTCTTCACGGTCGAGGAACGCGGCGTGCTGCACCCCCAGGCAGACAGCGACGAAGCACAGACTGCCCGCCTCGACTATGCCGAAGGCTACTCACTGGCCCGCCTGCGCGAACTCTGCCTCAAGCGTCGCGCCCGCACGCGTCATGACGACCAATGGCAAACCATCCGCATCGTGTTTCGTGGCCTGGCGCGAGGTGAGCCCCGCCTGGCGCTGCCCGCGCTGGGTGGCCTATTCGCACCGGAGCAATGCCCTGCTCTGGATAACGCCAGCTTGGACAACTCCCATCTGCTCACCGCCATGCAGCACCTGCGCTGGGCCGTCGTCGGGCAAGGCAAGGGTGGCAGTCTCACCCCGGTGGACTACCGCAACATGGGGCCGGAAGAACTGGGCAGCGTCTATGAAAGCCTGCTGGAACTGGTGCCCGCCATCGACCTACCGGCGCGCACGTTTGGCTTCGTCGGCCGCACCGAGGAGGGCAGCACCGCAGGCAACGCCCGCAAGCTCACCGGCAGCTACTACACTCCCGACAGCCTGGTGCAGGAACTGATTAGGAGTGCACTCGATCCTGTCATCGAAGAGCGCCTGGCGGCCCGTCCGGCCAATCCCACCGAGGCACTGCTGGCCATCCGCGTCGTTGATCCGGCTTGCGGCAGCGGCCACTTCTTGCTGGCCGCCGCCCGCCGCTTGGCGGAAAAGCTGGCTCAGTTGCGCAGCCTCGAAGGCGGACAGGAAGGTGCCATCCAGCCACTCGACTACCGCCACGCCCTGCGCGAAGTGGTGGCCCGCTGCATATATGGGGTGGATCGCAACCCCATGGCCATCGAACTGGCGCGCATGGCACTGTGGTTGGAAGGCTACGAGGAAGGCCGGCCGCTGGGTTTTCTCGACCACCACCTGCAAGTGGGCGACGCCCTTCTGGGCCTGACCGACCTGAACGTTCTGGAACAAGGCATCGCGAAGGAAGCCTTCAAGCCTTTGAGTGGCGACGACAAGGATGTGTGTAAAGAACTGGCTAAGGTCAACGCCGCCGGCCTCAAGCAGATTTCCAAGGATCTGCAAGGCAGGCAGATGCTGCTGGGCGAGGACAACGGCAGCGGTCTCGAAGCCTTACGCGCCATAGAATCCCTGCCCGCCGACAGGCCTGAACAAGTGGTGGCCAAGGAAAATGCCTGGCGGGGCTTTCTGGAAGAATCCGCCCGCAGCCCGTTAGCCCGCGCCGCCGATGTGCTTGTGGGCGCCTACCTGCTGCCCAAGGCGGAGGACACCGCCGACACCGTGCCCACTAGCATCACCCTGCATGCGCTGCTGACCGACCCGCAACGCACCCAGACCGAGCACGCCGCCCCCATCGCCGCCGCACGCACGGCCTGCGAACAAGCCCGCGTGTTCCATTGGCCGCTGGCCTTCCCGCAGGTGTTCGCGCAAGGTGGCTTCGACTGCGTGCTGGGCAATCCGCCTTGGGAGGTGTCGCAGATGGGCGAAGAAGAGTTCTTCGCCACGCGTGCTCAGCACATCGCGAAACTGGCGGGCGATGCACGCAAGCAAGCCATTGCTGCGCTGCCTGAAACCGATCCGCGTCTGTGGGATGAGTTTGTCAAGGAAAGCCAGCGGATCGCAGCTGCAAACAATTTCTACCGGGAGTCGGGACGCTTTCCGCTGACGGCCGTTGGCAAGCTCAACACCTATCCCTTGTTTGCCGAAACAATCCTGCAGATCCATGCCGACAGCGGTCGAGCGGGTTTTATCGTGCCCACCGGCATCGCCACAGACGACAGCACCAAGGCATACTTTGGCCATATCACGCAGAACCGGCGGCTGATCAGCCTGTACGACATCGAGAACCGCGAAAAGCTGTTCCTAGCTGTCGACAGCCGCATGAAGTTCTGCCTGCTCACCTTGGGGGCCGCGGAGCAGGCCGAGTTCGTCTGCTTCGCCACCCAAGTCAGCCAACTGGCCGACCCGCGCCGTCGCTTCACCCTCACGCCCGACGAGTTCCGCCTCATCAACCCCAACACGCTCACCTGCCCGGTTTTCCGCAGCGAACGCGATGCGGAACTGACCAAAAAGCTCTACGGAGCCGCTCCGGTGCTGATGCGCGATGCCGTGGTTGAAGGTGAGGGCAAGTACGCCAGGGTGGTGGAGCCCGCGCAGAACCCGTGGGGCATTACCTTCTCGCAAGGCCTCTTCAACATGACCAGCGCCAGTCATTTGTTCAAGGCAGAGCCCGGTCCGGATCGATTGCCACTGTACGAAGCAAAGCTCATCCACCAGTTCGACCACCGCTGGGCCACCTACTCGTTAGACGGCAACAGCCGCGACGTCTCGCCGGTCGAGAAGGCCGACCCGGCATTCTCTGTCACCCCACGCTACTGGGTTGAGTCCCGCGAAGTCTGGCTGCGTGTTGCCCGTTTGCCCGAAGGATTGCTGAAAGCCCTTAAGGACGGCAATGCACAGGAGACCGTGCTCAGCGTGACCCATTTGTTGTTCGGTTCGCACCTCATGGAACAGCGCAGCGTCAATCCAAGCATGGGTGCGTACCCCGCCTGGAGAGCCTTTGTAGCCCGCCAGCCCTATGCGCAGACAATCGCACCCACATCGCTGGGCCTCGTGAGCAACAGCTCGGAAAGCCTGCAACCCTTGAATGACGATTGCCTGCCCGCCGAATGCGAAGCCAAGGCGCAGCTCTACACGCATGGCTCCAGCAACACTACGGCCTGGTACACCATTGATCATGAAGCCGAGAGCGCTCTGCTGGCGCTCGCCGCCGACTACGGCCATCTGCCTGCATCGGAGACGCCCTTGGCGGACGAGCACGCCGTGCTCGCCCTAGCCGAACACTGGCTGCAGGTTGCCTGCCCGCAGTGGTTGATGGGTTGGCGGGATATCACCAATGCGACTAATGAGCGGACGGTCATCGCGTCGGTGGTTCCGTTGGCTGGCGTTGGCAATCAGATGCCATTGATGCTATTCCCCGACGGGGGAAACCGTGCACGATTCGCTGCGCTTCTCGCCAACCTGTCTGCGCTGGTATTTGACTTTGTGGCGCGGCACAAGACAGGTGGCACGCACATGAATTACTTCATCTACAAACAGCTTCCCGTATTGCCGCCAGACCGCTACACCGAGGCCGACCTCGCTTTCATCGTGCCGCGCGTACTGGAACTGACCTACACCACCCACGACCTTGCCGCTTGGGCCAGAGATTTGGGCTACGAAGGCCAGCCTTTCACCTTCGACCTCGACCGCCGCGCCACCCTGCGCGCCGAACTCGACGCCTATTACGCCAAACTCTACGGCCTCACCGAGGAAGAACTGCGCTATATCCTCGACCCCGCCGACGTAATGGGGGCCGACTACCCCAGCGAAACCTTCCGCGTGCTCCGAAACAATGAGCTGCGGGATTTCGGAGCGTACAGAGAGACGTCAGTCACGCCCCTTCGATTGGCCAGTGTCGATGGCGAAACCCGTCGCGATCACGTGCAGTACCGCACCCAGCATCTGGTGTTGGAAGCTTTCAAGCGAGGCTTCAAGATAGAAGACGCATTGCCTGTTCAGGCTGAAGCCACGGCTCGGCAGGTCGTCGATCGAGCGTCCCTGCCTGATGGAATCTGGGCACGACCACAACAGAATGAAGGTGCGGAGACGGGGGTGGCCTTGGCCGCCTTGCTCAAGGCTGCGCAGGCCCCATGGCCAGTGCGCCATGTACGTCTCGCCGCCGTCTTGGCGCTTGAGCCCAGGCTGATGACGCCTTTGCTGGATGCGCAGGATGCTCTGGATTGGCAACGCCTGGTAGGAGAAGAAGCTAGGCCGCTGCCCGGGGCGGTGTTGAGCTTCATACCGCGCGCAAATCAGGCTTGGGGCGGGGCTGTGCGCTTCCTCCGAAGCAGTGGCTACCTGATTGAAGATCTTGGAGCGGGGACTTGGGCCAAAGGTGGCGAACTAGATGTACCTGCTGCCGAATGGGCGGAAGGACGTGCCCAGATGATTCTTGTTTTCCTGCAAGCGCGAGGGCAAGACTTCGATCGTGTCATTCGCGAATTGCCTGACGAGATAGGGGGATGGATTGAAGCCGCAGCCTGACATGTTCCAGCAACAGCTATGCCTTACTCCGCCGGCACAGATGCGCGAACCACGTTTATGGATCAAGCGGCTGGTGATATGGGAAAAGCCAGGGGAGTTGCCCTTGCGGGATGTTTCATTACGTCCAGGCCTGAATATCGTGTGGACGCCGGACGACAATGGCATCGGCCATGGCGGAGGAAAGACCTTGTTCTGCAGGCTGTTGCGCTATTGCTTGGGCGAGGATAAGTTTGCTCCCGAAGATCAGCGCGACGGAATTGGCTCGGCGTTTCCTAACGGATGGGTTGGCATGGAAGTCGTGTTGGATGGCGCATGTTGGGCTGTTCTTCGACCCTTGGGCATACGGCGGCGGCATTTCGCGGTACTGGATGGCAATCTTGATGAGCTTGTTCTCAGCGAAATGCCGGCCACGAGTCTGTCTCCGCTGCTCAACGCCATCGAAGAGAATCTGCTGACTCCGGGCGTCAGAGATCTGATCGCTGGCAAGAAACAAGGGCATCAGGCCTGGCAGATTGCCTTGGCGCTGTTGAGCAGGGATCAGGAATGCAGATTCGACCATGTTCTTGAATGGCGATCCTCACTATCCGACTCGGAGTCGCCGGCGAGGGGATTGAATCGAACTGAGCGGCTGGAGGCACTGCGAGCCCTGTTGAACGCCATCGACCCCTCCGAACAGACACTCCGCGTCGACATCGCCGCAATGAGCGAGTCGAGCCGTAGCCAAGAGCAGGAAATAGGCCATCGCGCCTGGGAAATCCGCAAGTTGAGAAAGCAGCTTCTGGAAGGGCTTGGCGTTACGGACGATGAACTTGCGCAGGGCACTCTGGGTGTCGAAATCCTGCGTAGGGCGGCGCAGGAGCGGTTGGCAGTGGAAGCCCAGTCCAATGGTGCGGGCGCGACTCCGGATACCGACTCCGTGCGGCAGGCGCACGAAAATGCCCAAGCGGAGGTGGCAAGGATCCAGGCCGATATCGGAAGGCAAGAGGCTGTGATACCAGCCATCGAGCGGGCGATATCCGCGATCAAGGGAGAATATCCAACATTAGCCTACTCGCTCAAGGAAGCAGAAAATTATCCTTGTCCCATCTGCGAGGTGCCCATTGACCGCGTGCTGGCGAGCCAATGCGGGTTGTCACACAAGGTTCCAGATCTGGAGGCCTGCAAGGCTAGGTTGGAGAGCGGCAAAAAAGCGCTCAAGGATGAACAGGAGCGTCTGGAGTCAGCCCAATCGCTACTGAAGCAGTTACGACCTGAGCTGGCGTTGGCGAAACAGGATGCAACGCGCAGGGAAGAGCATTACCAGAACCTGCTGAAGCTTCGCGAACAGCGCGATGGGGCGTGGTATACCGCACGCAAGGCCGTGGACGATGTCGAGCGCCTGGCCTCGCTGCTCGAACAGCAGCAAACTACCGAAACCCGCCTGGCTAGGCATCAAACTGAGATAGAGCAAGTGCGGGAGCGGATCGCGACGCTGCAAAACCAGAATGCGACTGTTTTCTCGAAGCTTGCCCAGAAGTTCGACCCAATCATCCGACGCTTAGTCGGACCTGAAGCCAATGGCGAAATCCGATTGACCGGAAACGGACTGAGCCTGGTTGTCCAGATGGGCGGGGATCGTTCGACATCTGCGATCGATTCGCTGAAAGTCGTGGTTTTCGATCTCGCGACCCTGTGCATGAGTATCGATGGTGACACGAGGCTTCCGGCTTTCCTGATCCATGACAGCCCACGTGAAGCCGACCTTGGGCTCGCTTTGTACCACGGTTTATTTCATCTTGTGCATGAACTGGAAGGACGTGGATCGGCCCCCTTGTTTCAGTACATCGTGACGACTACTACCCCGCCTCCGAAAGAGTATGCCCAAGAACCTTGGCTCGCTTTGCAGCTTCGCGGTTCGCCAGCTTCCGATCGTCTCTTAAAAAGAGATTTGTAAAAGGAGAGGCAGGAATGAGTTTCCGAAGACTGCGCCCAGAGTTGGTTGAATGAATCCTCTACAACGCGCCCTCATCGAAAAAACCGGCCACGACAACGGCTTCGAGCACGTGCTGTCATCCGCTGGCGATGCGGTGATACTGGCTTCGGCTCGCCATCGCAGCCAGGCGGTAGTGACGGCATCGGCCGATGGCTTCGGCTTGCGCCTTCAACCGGCTACGCCCGCGCTGCTGCCGGAACTGTTGCGCAGTTTCCAACCCTGGGCCGGAGCCGATGACGTGTTTTGTGTGCCGACTCTGCCCGATTTGGCGGCTCTTCTGCGCCGCACGGCCAGCCTGTCGCAGGCGTTGCCGAATCAGGCAGTGCGTGACTACCACGCGGCCGTGGCGCAAGTTGTCGAGACGATGTCTGCCGAAGCCCGCGGCACGGAAGTCGAACGCCTGGTGCGTCAGCGCGTGGGGCAGGCGCGTTACCGCGATGCCTTGCTGATCTACTGGGGCGGTTCCTGCGCAGTGACTGGCGTCGCGGTGCCTGAAGCCCTGCGTGCTAGCCATGCCAAACCCTGGGCCGAATGTGCCGACGATGCCGAGCGGTTGGATGCCTTCAACGGCTTTCTGCTGGTGGCCAATCTCGATGCGCTGTTCGATCGCTTTCTGATCAGCTTCGACGATGCCGGGCATCTGCTGACCAGCACCCGCCTGTCTCAAAGCGATCTGCCTGGGCTTGGCATTCATTCGGGAATGACGTTGCGCTGGCTGGCCAGCGAGCACCGGCATTATTTACAGTGGCACCGCGAGCGCTTCCTGCTCGGTGCCTGATCGAAGGAAAAACATGGCCAAGGCCGAAGCAAGCGTTGAAGAACTGGTATCAATGATCGAGCGGGGCGAACTGCGCTTGCCAGAGATGCAGCGCCAGTATGTGTGGCGCTCCACGCGAGTGCGCGATCTGCTGGATTCGCTGTATCGCGGCTACCCTTCGGGCGCAATCCTGCTTTGGGAAACCGACGAGGCTGTTCCGCTGCAGGATTTCGCGGTCAGCCAAAGCACGAATCCTTACCAGAGCACGCGGCTTCTGCTGGATGGTCAGCAGCGTCTGACATCGCTCTCTGCCGTCATTCGCGGCGAGCCAGTATCGGTGCGCGGTCGCCGCCGGCCTATCGACTTGCTGTTCAACTTGGAACATCCCGACCAGTTGGCGGTGGTGACCGAAGTGGAAGAGAACGGCGACGACGAGAACGATGCTGATGACGATAGCGAACTGATTGGCGATGAGGCGGACTCGACCGAGGATGAACTGCTCAAGCGCTTCAACAAGATGACGTTCGTGGTGGCCACGAGGAAGCTGGAGCAGTTGCCGCATTGGGTAAAAGTGTCAGAAGTGTTCAAGACCGACAGCGATGCGCCTTTCCTCAAACGCGCTGGCATTAGTGGTTTTGACGATCCGCGGTACGAGAAGTACAGCCAGCGCCTCGCCCGGCTGCGTGGCATCCGCAAGTACGTTTATCGGATGGACGTGCTGGAACGCACGCTTTCCTATGATGAGGTCACGGAAATCTTCGTCCGGGTCAATTCACTGGGAGCCAAGCTGCGCAGTTCCGACTTGGCTCTGGCGCAGATCACTGCCAAGTGGCGGCACTCGCTACAGACGTTTCAGGATTTCCAGAAGGCATGCGCCAAGACGGGCTTTGACCTTGATCTCGGTTTGCACTTGAAGAATTTGATGGCGTTTGCCACCGGCCAATCACGTTTTCAGATCGTGGGTAGCCTGAATGTGGAGAAGCTGCAGAAGGCATGGAAAGAAGCCTGCAATGGCATGGAATTCGCGCTCAACTTCCTGCGCAGCAATCTTGGCATCGATAGCCCGGCACTGTTGTCGTCGCCTTTCCTGCTGGTGGTGCTGGCGTATTTCGGGCATAGCCGCAACTATGCGCTGAGCAACGATGAGGCCCGCCAACTGCGCTACTGGGCGCTGATGGCCAATGCCAAAGGCCGCTTCTCCCGAGGCTCCAGCGAAACCATTCTGGATCAGGATTTGGCAAATATTCGTCAGGGCGGAGCGGTGCGCGAGCTGATCGACCGGCTGCGGCTGCAGTTCGGCCGTCTGGACATTACCGCAGAGGAGCTGGAAGGGCGCAACCAGCGTAGTGCGCTGTTCAAGACGATGTTCCTGGCTTTCCGCGCTGCCGGTGCGAAAGATTGGTTCAGCCAATTGACCATTGCTCTGGATCATTCGGGCGCCCAGCATCGCTTGCAGTTCCATCACATTTTCCCCAAAGCCGTATTGAAGACCAGCTTCACTGCCCGCGAGGCGGATGACATCGCCAATCTGGGATTCATCGGCGGCAAGACGAATCGCGCGATCAGCGACAAGGCCCCGGCGGTTTACCTGCCCCCGCTGGTGGACCAGCTTGGCGAGCTAGCGTTCGCAGCACAGTGCATCCCGGTTGAGGCATCGCTGCTGGAAGTGGAAAGCTACAAGGCTTTCTTGCTTGAGCGACGCAAGAGGATTGCAATGGCGCTGAATACGTTTGTTGGGCCTGCAGAGTGAGCGGGTAGGCGGCTGTGTGTGTATGGCACGTGTCTCATACCGCCTGACCTAGGGATGCTCTGATCAACTCCGTAGGTAGCGCCTGCCGCTGGCCGGAGGCCTGGGAGAAAGTGACGGCACGCGTTGAGGATGCATGCAACTGGCGTTCGGCGACGGCAGGAGATCCTTCCTGGAAGTCCGCTTCTGTCGGAAACGGACGTTGATGCAACGAATGGCGTTGACCTTGTCAAATGTGAGCGCAGTCACTCCGACCTAACCTCGTGGCACGCCCACTCAACCAACCCTCGGCAAGCCAAGAACAACCCATCAACCACCCCCTCATCCAAATGCCGTTCCGGCTCCGCTGCCACCCGGCAGCGGTCTGCCGCGTGTAGCAACTCCAGCACCGTCAATGCGCCAACCATCGCGCGCTCACTTCTAGCCAGGCTCACGCGACGCCCGGGCGACACATCGGTTTCTGGCCAAGGGTGGCCATCAGCGCCCTCGCAGCCGCGCATGCGCTTGAGGATGCCGAGCAGGGAGTTTAGGTCGGGCAGGGGAGGGTCGTCGTTGATGGGCTCAACAACGGTGTACGAGGAGAAGGTGTCGGATTCGTTCATGGCGTCGGCTTCCGTGGCTGTGCTTAACAGCGCCACCGCGAAGAGGGTGGCGGACGATGCGTGGCTGCAAACCGGACGATAGTTGTCAGTACCCGGCGGGTCCGAAGACCCCCACGCACCGCCCGCCAGAAAGGCCGACGGATTACCCGCCGGCACCGGTTAAGGACGGTGCCGGCGGGTAAGCGTAAACAACTAACAGTTCGGGTTTGCAGGCCCGGCCACCCGTTGTCGGTGGCGCGTCATGTTGGTTACGTGGCCGCTTCGAATGCCAATAGAAATTCGCGAAGGAATCGCGGAATCCGAGAGCGAAGAACTATTGTTGCACGCACCTTTCGCGCAGCACGCGACGCCAGCAGACGCATTTGCGCAGCTGCTCTGCTGATGGCGAATCAAACTGGCGCAATCGCCCACGGCACAAGCGAATAGCGCGACGGCCTGCTTTGCAACAGTTCTTAGTCCGAGCCGGATGGCAATGGCGCCGAATCAACCGCATACCCTGAAAAGCGGTTCAAACCCGACAACGCCAGCGAGCCTCGCAGCCTCAACCCACCCCATCCTCAGCCGCATTCCCCACCAACAACTCAATCATCGCCCGCGCCGCAGCCGATTGCCGCCGGTGCGGCGCATAGATCACCGAGAACGGCCTTGACCGCCCCCGCAGCTGCGGCAGCACCTCCATCAGCTGCCCACGCTGCAACCGCTCGCGCACGATGAACTCATAGCTCTGGCAGATGCCGATGCCCTGTTCGGCCAGCGACACCACGCCCAGCACATCGTCAGAGGTCTCGATGGACGAGCGCGGCAGCCAGTCCACGTCGCGCCCACCGTCGCGGAAGACCCATGGCGCCAGCCGCCCCGTACGCGGCATCACGAAGGGCAGGCACAGGTGCTGCTGCAGGTCGTCCAGCGTCTGCGGCGTGCCACGGCGCTGCAGGTAGTCCGGCGCGGCTACCAGCAGCAGCGGCGCGTCTTCCAGCTTGCGCGCCACCAGGCCGCTATCCGGCAGCTGGCCCAGGCGGATGGCCAGGTCGAAGCCTTCGGCCACCAGGTCCACGTTGCGGTTGGTGATGTTCAGTTCCACCTGCACCTGCGGGTACTGCTGCGCAAAGCGCGCCAGCACGGGCGGCAGCCGGTAGTGGCCATAGGTGGTGGGCACGCTCAGGCGCACGCGGCCGGCCAGCGCACCGTCCTGGGCCAGTACGTCGCGCTCGGCGTCGTCCAACAGGCCGAAGGCGGTGCGCACCTGTTCCCGATAGAGCCGCCCGGCATCGGTCAGGCCCACGCGGCGCGTGGTCCGCTGCAGCAGCTGCCGGCCCAGCCGCGCTTCCAGGCGGGTGACCGCGCGGCTCAGCACCGAGGGCGTGGTGGACAGCGCCACCGCGCCGGCGGTGAACGAGCCGTGCTCGACCACCGCAAGGAACACCTCCACATCGCCCAGGTAGTCGAACTTGCGGCTCATTTGGCTCTCCGGGGAACAGATCCTTTGCAAGGAGGCCAATTTATCGCCGCAGCGGCGATGAATAAAGTGGCGGCCATTCCCCGATAGGAGCTATCCCATGAACCTGATGACCCGGCTGGCCGCAGCGCTGGCCCTGACCCTGGCTGCCAGCGGCGCGCATGCCGCCAACGTGCTGGTGGTGCTGTCCGACGAAAACCACCTGGACCTGAAGGACGGCAAGGTGCTGTCCACCGGCTTCTATCTCAACGAGTTGATGCAGCCGGTCAAGCTGCTGCTGGACGCCGGCCACGAGGTGACCTTCGCCACGCCGCAGGGGCGGGCGCCGACGGTGGATGCGTCCTCGGTGACGCCGGCGTACTTCGGTAACGATGCCGCGCAGCTGACGCTGCACAAGGAGCTGCTGGAGAAACTGGCGCTGACCTCGCCGACGGCCTCGCCGGTGGTCAGCCTGGCACGCATCGAGCAGCAGGGCTACGCGCGTTTCGATGCGGTCTACATTCCCGGTGGCCACGCGCCGATGCAGGACCTGCTGAAGAGCCCGGCGCTGGGCCGGCTGCTGGCCGACTTCCACCAGCGCAACAAGACCACCGCGCTGGTCTGCCATGGGCCGATCGCACTGCTGTCCACGCTGCCGGATGCGGCGGGTTTCGTGGCGAAGCTGGAAGCGGGTGCGATGCCGGCTACGCCGAAGTGGATCTACAGCGGCTACCAGATGACGGTGATCAGCAACCAGGAAGAAGAGCAGGCCAAGCCGCTGCTGGGCGGCGGTGAGATGAAGTTCTACCCGCAGACCGCGCTGCAGCGGGCGGGGGCGAAGTTCAGCAGCAACACCACGCCGTGGACCGGGCATGTGGTGGTGGACCGCGAGCTGATTACCGGGCAGAACCCGGCCTCGGGGCTGGAGGTCGGGCAGCGGTTAGTGGAGCGGTTGAAGTAGGGCGGGGCTGCACAGCAGGTTGCCAGCCTTGGGGCCGAGGGGCCAGCGCCTCGGCCTGTCTATGGAAGTGCCACCGTGGTCGGCAGAGAGGGCATCAGCCCTTCGCGAGCGCTATTCCTGACAGATCTTCAATCTGGGAAAGCGCGTGACGCGTCGCGGTCCAATCGCCGGCGTGCCTGATCGCCACGCCTCCGGCCGCTGTCCAGGCATCACAGTTCGCTTCGAAATCGTCGATCAGAACATCGCCCGGCTGGTGCATGAAGAGAGGCTTGTGCCTGCCGCCGAGTACCGGCAACACCAGGCAGGTTGCTGACAGGTGTTCGCGGACCCACTGTCGCTTCTGCATCGCGGCGAGCGGATAGTTCGATTTCGGGCAGGCAGTGAGAATCACCGGGTTCAAGTGGTGGATGCTGTGGAAGAACTCCACTGCACCGTGCATCGGCGGTAGGTCGCGGAAGAACGACGGGTGGTTGTTGATGTGCCCCCACATTTCATCGTCGGCAAGCACGCGGTGGTCCAGGCCAAACAGGGCGGGGAATGCCGCGTCGAAGTCGGCCATTACGCCATCAAGATCTACGTAGATGGTGCGTCTGGATGCACTCGATCCACCTGTGTGCCGGTTGGCGAGCGGGTCCATCATCGGTATTGACTTCACATCATCAGCGTTCATTTACGCGCTCTCCTCTCAAGAGTGGGCTTTCTTTTTCATCGGTTCCCCAGTAGCGGGGCAAAGTGTTTGGCGATTGCGACAGACATGGCAGCAATCGCGATGCCGCTGGCGTCGGTCCAGGGCGAAAGAGTGATGGCCTGCAACCGCACCAATGCGGAACGCCAGAGTGCCTCTTGAGTCCATCAGGCGCTGCTGCAGCGGGACGGTGCACCGCGCCGTAACAACACAATACGGGCACCACCAACCAGAATTGAAACTGAGATGGGCATCGCCTCACGGCGATGCCGCCCGGCAGATGCCGTAATCGGCACGCTTGAAATGCGGTATATATCGCGGCGATTCTTCAAAGGCGTGCCGAGTGGCTGCTCTGGCCGTTGCCCAAGACGCATGGCCCCAGCCACTGGCTCATTTCGCCAACCAAGGAGCAATCTGGCGCGCTGGTGATTGGATAATCCCAACGCGCTACGGAAAGGCCGAACGGGGATATGCCTGTGGCGCTCGTTCCAGACTGATCCAGGAACGTCACTGAACATGCATGTCCAGGCGCACTCAATGTATCACGCCGACCAGCGCCAGCGGCTTGAACCCGCTCGATCTCCAGCAGTTTGATTGGGCAGGGCAAGGCCGGCATGGCACCATGACGGGCTTGCCTCGTCCCTCCGGGCGGGGCCGTTTTCCCAAGCAAGCCCTCGAACACGATATGCGAACGCCCTTCTTCATTCTCTCCGCCCTGTGCCTTGGCCTGCTGTCCGGCTGTGCCAGTGGCCCGGAGGAGCACGCCTCAAGCCGCGAGATCACCAGTGCGTTCGTGGCCGACGACGGCCAGCTGTACCTGTTGCCGCACTATGACGAGCCGATGCGCTTCAATGCCGCGCCGTTCCGCGAGTACCGCGCGCTGATGGACAGCCCGCTGCGCGAGGCGGTGGCCTGCGCGCAGATGTACTTCCATGAAGACTGGCGCGACCCGGCCAACAAGGCCAAGGTGCATGGCAGCTATGCGCTGCTGCTGCGGCCGGAGCAGGTAACGGCAGAGCAGGCCGGAGCGGATTGAGGTGCTCCCACGTGAGGCCAAGGCCGTGGAGGAGCGGTCGCGCTACTACCTGCCGATGGACCGGACCCGCTACGCGCTGGCGTTTGACCGCGCCTGCAATCTATCAAAGAAGGGCGGCATCTACTACAGCGCGCTGTTCGAGGGCGAGGGCGAGCGGGTGAAGTTGTCGGATGCTGCGGCGCTGGCAGAGAAGGGGAAGCTGGTACAGCCGATCAATGCGCGGGCGCAGCGGATCCTGCCGGAGAGGGAGGACAAGCCGGGTGCGGGTTCGGCGGCGAGCAAGGTGCTCGGCGCGGCGCTGATCCCTGTGGCCGTGCCGGTGTTTGTGCTAAGCCTGCCGTTCCTGGGGCCGGATCATTGGAAGTGAAAAGGCGTTGGGGGAGAGTCATCCACGCATGGCGTGGATTGGGCATCGCCTGAAAGTTCATCCTGGAGATCTGTGTGCCAAGCACGCTGGAAACTGTTTTGAAGACTGCAGGCTTCATTGTCGTTGCGGCGCTTCCGTTGGTGATCCTTTGGTTCATCCTTCGGCGAATGTCAGCAACTGCTCGCTCGTCCGTGAAATCGGGGCTGCGTTTGGATCCCCCTCGCCGGATCTCCGGTACATCCATGACCTTGGCGATGGTGGATGGGAAAGAGGATCGGGAGCACTACTTCTTTGATGCGGCGTCCTTTTACCTGCGGCGTGGGCCGGTGCCTACGGCGGTTTCGCTTTCGCAGATCACCTCAGTCACACGAACGTCCGACAAGATCTACGGGCGCTATGTCTGGCAGGTGTGCTTCAGCAAAGCATCGGGCAGAAAGTGCGTGACGTTCACCAACAACCTGACGCTGTTCAATCGCGATTTCCTGCTGTTCCTGGAGGCGGTGCGGAAGGCCAATCCGTTGGCGACCGTTGATCGGGCAGGCATCCGCTTCTAGCTGTGGGCCGACTTGAGGGTGTCAGTTAAAGCGGCGAGCCGGTAACGCTACACTGGCAGCCCACCCCCAATGGAAGCTCGCCCATGCTCAGTGGAAAGGTCGCGGTGGTCACCGGCTCCACCAGCGGTATCGGTCTTGGCATTGCGACCGCGCTGGCCCGGCAAGGCGCGGACATCGTGCTGAACGGCTTCGGCGATGCGGCGGAGATCGAGCGGATTCGTTCCAAACTGGAAGCCGAGTTCGGCGTGCGCGTGGCGCATGACGGCGCCGACCTTTCCCATGGCGAGGCGGTGCGCGGGATGATCGATCGCGCCGTTGCGACGATGGGGCGCATCGACATCCTGGTAAACAACGCGGGCATCCAGCACACCGCGTCGATCGAGGAATTCCCGGTCGAAAAGTGGGATGCGATTCTGGCGCTGAATCTCTCGGCGGTGTTCCATGCAACGGCGGCGGCCTTGCCGCACATGAAGCAGCAGGGCGCCGGCCGCATCATCAACATTGCGTCGGTGCACGGGTTGGTGGGCTCGGTGAACAAGTCGGCCTACGTGGCGGCCAAGCATGGAGTGGTGGGCTTCACCAAGGTGACCGCGCTGGAGAATGCGGGGACCGGCATTACCGCCAATGCGATCTGCCCGGGCTGGGTGCGGACGGCGCTGGTCGAGCAGCAGATCACCGCGTTGGCCGAGCGCGAAGGCACGGATCAGGAGACCGCCGCGCGTGAGCTGCTGGCTGAGAAGCAGCCGTCGTTGCAGTTCGTGACGCCCGATCAGCTGGGTGAGACGGTGGTGTTCCTGGCCTCGGACGCTGCGGCGCAGATCACCGGAACGGCGCTGCCGGTGGATGGGGGCTGGACGGCGCGCTAGCTGGCTGGCTGCGCCTTGCGCTGCAGCATCGGCAGTGCCACCAGCGTGGCGAGGAGGGTGAACAGCACCAGCGACGAGCCGACTGTGCCGAAGCCCAGGCCGCCTTTTTCCAGCGGTTTGGTGAGCAGGTCGCCGAAGGTGGCGCCGAACGGGCGGGTGAGCACGAAGGCGATCCAGAACAGGATGACCCGGTTGATGCCCTTGATGCGGCTGGCCAGCGCGGTAAGCGCGATGAGGCTGCCGATCAGCAGGGCGCCGCCGGTGAAGCCCAGCCCGGAATCGTCGGCGAGGAAATCACCCAGCGCGGTGCCGAGCGTGTTGGAGAACAGCACGGCGGTCCAGTAGAAGCCTTCGGCACGGCGCGATGCGATGTTGCTGACCGAGATCGACTTTTCCGACACCCGCCAAGCCAGCAGCACCAGCGCCAGGCAGCCGGCCAGCAGACTGGCGCCGGTGGCGTAGCCCAGGCCGAGCGTGCGGTCGATCAGGTCGGACAGGGTGGTGCCAGCGGTGCTGGTCGCCAGCACCACCGACCAGAACAGCACCGGGTGGAAGCGCCGCGCCGACAACTGCATGCCCAGCAGGCCGGCAAAGATCGCCAGCAGGATGGCCGAGCTGGCCACGTAGCCCAGATTGAGCGTCATCGACAGCAGATCGCCCGCAGTCTCGCCGAGGGTGGTGGCGGCGATCTTCATCACCCAGAAGCCGAGGGTGACCGCCGCCACTTTGCTGTGCAGGGAATCTGCGTCTGAAGCGCGCATCGAACGTCGCCTGGGGAGCCCGCGGGTGATGCTGTGGCGGGCGGCGTCGGAGTGCAGTCGGAACCAGGTTTGGCGAGGGTGAGCGTGGGGGCGGCGTTCAGCCGGCGCTGGCGGGGGCCGAAAGGCGCGCCAGCAGGGCGCCCCAGTCGGCCACGAAGCAGCCGTCGCGGCCGCGGTTGCATTCGGTGATCCACGCGTCCAGCGATTCGCTCCGTGCGCGGTAGCCGCTGACATCGCCCAGGACGGCGAAGTGCAGGCGGTAGTTCACCAGCATCTGCAGCCATTGCCCGGCCATGCCGGAGCGCAGCTCGAAGAAGTCTGCCGAAAGGCGCTGCACCGGAACGGCGATCCACTCGGCCTGGTGCCCAAGGGCATCGCCGACCAGGTCGCGCAGGCCGTTGGCATCGAGTGCGGGGCCCTGCGGCGCGATGCGCAGGAGGCGAGTGGTGCCGAAGTGTTCAATGGAATCATTCATGCTGGAGGTTCTGCAGTTGACGCAGCCGGGCGAGGATGTCTTCGCGCAGGCCGGGGATGTAGTGATAGGCGTCTGCGAGCAGGGTGACGTCCGCCGTCGGGACGAGCCGCTTCATGCGTTCGGCGGCGGCAGGGGTGTCGATGAGGGCATCACGCGCGCCCATGACAAGGGCTGCCGGCGGATGCAACGTAGCCAGGCGCTCGTCGCTGATGCGGGGAATGCGTAGCGGACGTGGCCGAACCTCGGCACGGATCAATGCCAGCAGGTCGAGCAGCGGCTGCGCACGTGCAGGTGCATGCAGTGGCGCGGGACCCATGACCGCGCGACGCAGGCGCTCGCGTCCCCATCGGCCAAGCAGCAACAGTGGCAGCGCCTTGAGCAGGAATGCACGCTGGCGCCCGATACCCGAGGGGCTGACCAGGACCAGTGCGTTGACCCGGGCAGGCCTTCGCAGCGCGTAGTCCAGTGCCAGGAAGCCGCCGAACGACAGGCCCACGAATGCTGCGCTTTCCACGCCAAGTGCGTCGAGGACATCATCCAGCCATTGCGCATGCGCGTCGCTGTCCAGCGCAGGTTGCGTGCCTTCGCTGAGGCCCGGTTCGCCAATGATGTCGACGGCATGCACGCGGTAGTACTCGCTCCAGCATTCGGCATCGAACATCCAGCTGGCGGCATTGCTGAGGGTGCCATGCAGCAGCACCAGGGCAGGGCCGTGTTCCGGGCCGCAGCTGCCCACAAATGTCGAACCGGCGCGGGTGGCGAGATGATGCGATTCGTGTGGTACCGGCCAGTCCGAAAGCACCTGGCGATAGGCGGCAAGTACGTGCTGCGTGGGAATGCCGGGGCGCTGCCGCTTCATTCGCTGCGGTCCTGCAGCAGACGCTGCAGGCTGACCAGCAGCGCCGTGGAACCTGCCAGGCCACCGATCACGATCAGCTTGAGCACATCGTGCTCAGGCGAATAGATCGTCTCCATGCGCAGCGGCTCATCGTCGGCCTCGCGGCCGGTGACGCGCGCATGCAGGGCACGCACCAGGTCGGCGGCACGTGCCGCACCGCATCCGGGAATATCCACCACCGTGGTCAGCTGTGGGCGCGCAGCGGAGGGCTGACGCACGGTGCCGGTGAACACGTCGAGGTCTTCGGCGGTGATGCGATAGGACTTGCCGATGCGGGTCGCGCGCAGTTGGCCGCTACGGATATGCCGCAGGACGGTTTTGGGGTGCAGGCTGAGCTGCTGGGCAGCCTGATCGACGGTTAGCAACGCGGGGGACATAACGGAACTCGAGAACCATGCGCTCCCTATTGTTCCATAAAATGCAATTTTCGGGAGCGATTGGGGATTGCGCGGCGACGGCGACAGCGGGCCATCTGCCCGGTGCCGCTCGCGCGGGCCAACCCTCCCGACGGCTACGCTGGCTTGGCGAACACATCCAGCCCCTTGCCGGTTTCCAGCAGCGACTTCAGGCTGGACAGCACGATCGGCCAGCCCTGGCGGATGCCGGTATCCATGCCGCTGCCCGGTTCCAGCTCCTCATGGGTAACCGTCAGCCGCACCATGTCCTGGTAGGGCACGATGTCGAAGGTGACGCGGCTGTAGGCAGCGGGATTGTCGGCCTGCGAGGCGGCTGCCCAGGTGATGACCAGGCGCGAGGGCGGGGTGCTTTCCACCACTTCGCCGACCAGCTCGACCGAGCGCGTTTCGTTGGCGCGCACGTGCTGCCAGCGCGAGCCCGGTTTCCAGTCCGAGACGTTCTCGTGACCCCAGTAGCGACTGGCGATCTCGGGGCGGGTGATGGCCTCGAACACCTTCTGTGGCGTGGACGCGATGTAGATCACGTGGATGAAGCGGGTTGACTCTGCAGACATCGTCATTCTCCTTCCAGTTCGCGTTTCAGGTCATGCAGCAGGCTCAGGCGCTGCTGCTCGAACTTGCGTACCCAGCGTTCGTAGACTTCATGCAGGGGCACCGGGTTGATGAAGTGCAGCTTCTCGCGGCCACGGCGCACGGTACTGATCAGGTTGGCGTCTTCCAGCAGGCCCAGGTGCTGGGTGACCGATTGCCGGGCCATGTCCAGGTGTTCGCACAGCTGGCCCAGCGTCTGCCCGTTGTCCTTGCAGAGCAGATCCAGCAGCGTCCGGCGCGTGGGATCGGCCAGTGCCTTGAACACCTTGTCTGCGTCGCGCAGGTGGTCTACCGCCATGGGGAGGTCTTCAATTCCAATTGTCGATCCTGACGTCGTGTGGGTTGGGCTGGCCCTTGCCGGTTTCCAGCAGTGCCTTCAGGCTCATCAGGAACACCGCCCACTTGGTGCTGCAGTGGGAGGTGAACTCGACGCGCTCTTTCCAGCCTTCATGGGTGAACAGGACGATGCAGTAGTCGCCTTCCTGCTTCAGCGCGAAGCGCGCGTGGGTGCCGATCCATTCGGCGGGGCCGGCGAGGAACCGCCACAGCACGAGCTCGCCTGGAACAAGCTGCTCAAGCTTCATCTCCATGGCGCCGATTTCCTGGCCGTTGTTGGTGAAACGGACCTTGACCGTGCCGCCGGCTTCGCGGTCGCCGTGCGCGTCTTCGGCCCACCAGGCGGCCACGCCTTCGGGGGTGGCCAGCGCCTGGTACACCTGGCTTGCGGGGGCCTTGATGCCGACCCTGTGTGCGATATCCACCATTGCAGGTTCCTCGCGATGGGCCGGCAGGCGCCGCCCTTGAGTGGACTATATGCAGGTAAATGCCTGCATGTCAAGCCCCGCCACGAACGCCCGGGCGTGGTAGTGCCGGCCGCTGGCCGGCATCCCGGTGGCGTTGGGTGCGTGCAGTTGCCGGCCAGCGGCCGGCACTACCGGGGCGATGGCTCAGTTCTCCGCGTCCTGAAGGGCGGCATGCAGTTTGTCGGTGATCCGCTGCAGTGCGGCACGATCATCCGCGGAGAGATGGTCGAGAAAATACCGGCGGACACCGGCGGCGTGTACCGGCCGTGCCGCGCGCAGCTGCGCGTGCCCTTCTGTGGTCATGCGGATCACTACGACGTTTTCGCTGTCGGTATCGCGTTCGATCAGGCCACGGCCCGCCATGCGGGTCAGCTGGTGGGAGAGGCGCGTCTTGTCCCATTCCAGGTAGTCCAGCAGTTCGCGCTGGCGGCGGCAGCGATCCTTGGACTGGTTCAGCTCCATCAGCACGATGAAGTCGGCCCTTGAGAGCCCGGTGCTGCGGGTGATGTCCTGGACGATGCGGCCGGAGGTGATTTCTGCCATGCGCCGGAAGCCGCGCCAGGTGGCCCATTCGTCGGGTGTGATGCTGGGGGAGGTCATGGCCGAACGTTGCCGGGCAATGGTTGACATGTCAACCCTCGCGGCATACGGTTGACGTATCAACTAACGTGGATCGCGCCATGCAGCACCCTCCCCGTATTGCCGTCATCGGCGCAGGCCCCGCTGGCCTCACCGCTGCGCTCATCCTGCATCGGGGCGGTCACCCCGTGAGCGTGTACGAGGGCGAAGCATCCGGGCAGCAGCGCACACAGGGCGGCACGCTGGATCTGCACGACGATTCCGGGCAGGTGGCGCTGCAGCGCGCGGGCCTGCTGGAGGCCTTCCGTGCGGTGGCGCGGCATGAGGGGCAGGAGGCGCGGATGGGCGACCCGTGGTCCGGGGAGATCACCACCGGCGGGTTCGGGCCGGAAGGGAGCAAGGACAAGCCGGAGATCGACCGCGGCGACCTGCGCCAGCTGCTGCTGGACGCGCTGCCGGCGGACACGGTGCAGTGGGGCCACAGCCTGACCGCGCTGGTATCTGCACAGGCGAACGGCCACGGCCTGCGATTCGCCAACGGCGTGCAGCGCGAGGCGGACATCGTGATTGGTGCCGATGGTGCGTGGTCGAAAGTGCGCGCGGCCTTGAGTACGTGCCAGCCGCTGCCCACCGGCATTACCTTCTTCGAAGGTTGGATCGCACAGCCTGCTGCGGACATCGCAGCGATGGTCGGGCAGGGCAGCCTGTTCTGCTTTGGCGGCGAGGAGGCCCTGTTCGTGCAACGCAACAGCCGCGATCGGCTCTGCGTGTATGCGGCGCTGAAGCGCTCTTCCGAATGGCTTGATGCACAGATCGCGCAGCACGGCATACGGACGCTGGTGACAGGCTGCTATACCGGGTGGGCCACGAACCTTCGGCGCCTGCTGGAGGCCTGCACGGACTTCGTGCGGCGGCCGATCTACAGCCTGCCAGCGAATTTTTGCTGGGCCCCGCGCGATGGCGTGACCTTGATCGGCGATGCGGCGCATCTGATGCCGCCGGTGGGCGTGGGCGTGAACCTGGCGATGCTGGACGCGTCGGATGTGGCGATGGCGTTGTGCGCGCGGCCGGATGCGATCAGCGCGATGCGCGACGCCGAAGTGTTGGTGCGTGAACGCGCCCGCGCCCTGATGCCGGATGCGATCGAGGGGTTCCAGCGCTGGTTCACTACCGGAGGGGATGCTCCACGCGGTTGATGAAGCATCGAGTCTGTACGCACCTGCGACACTGGGAACAGCAGCAGATTCCTGGCGGCGCGCTGGAAGTCACATGGACTTCCGACTGCTTTGGTCCGGTACAGGTAGCCACGCTGGGGCACGCGCTAGACTGGTTGAACCAGCCGACGCTCCCCTGTTTTCCAGGGTTGGGGAGCGTGGTATGACAGGAGCGGAACGCATGACTGAAATTGGAAAGGACGCCTTGAACATCCGCCGCGCCAGCGCGGCCGATGCCCCCGCAGTGTTGGGGCTCTTTGACGAGGTGATCGAGTGGTTCGTGTCGATCGGCAATGTGCAGCAATGGGGCAGCGAACCGTGGTCGACGATGCCGCGCCGGATTGCCCAGGTCACCGAGGCGTGCGCGCTGCCAGGCGCATGGGTGGCGCAGAACGAGCAGGGCAACGTGCGGGCGTTCCTGGCACTGGGCGAGTCGATGCCCTATGTGCCGGCCCCCACCGGGCCGGAGCTGTATGTGCGGGTTCTGGTGGCCTCGCGTGATGTGCGCGTGCGTGGCATCGGCCGCCGCCTGATGGCGTTTGCCGACGAGCAGGCGCGCGCTGCCGGTGTCGACCATCTGCGTGTGGACTGCTACGCCGGAGGCAGCGGCGACCTGGTGCGCTTCTATGAATCCTGCGGGTATACGCGCATCGCGCCGTTCAACGTGGACGGCTGGCCAGGCATGCTGCTGGGAAGGACGCTCTGACGCGGCTGCGTCATTCCGTCGCAGCCTGCGTGCAGGAAACGATAGACCGGTTCGGCGCTAGAGTAGGGTCATGACCTGCATCGGATGGCTGTGTCATTCCGCTGCCGGTTCCTGATGACCCCCTCCAGGAAGGTGCAACGCATGTATTACAGCAGTGGCAACTACGAAGCTTTCGCGCGCCCGCGCAAGCCGGCCGGTGTGGATGGCAAGCGCGCCTGGTTTGTGGGCTCGGGCCTGGCCTCGCTGGCCGGCGCCGCATTCCTGGTGCGCGACGGGCGCATGGCCGGTGAACGCATCACCATCCTTGAACAGCAGCAGATTCCTGGCGGCGCGCTGGATGGCCTGAAGGTGCCGGAGAAGGGCTTCGTGATCCGCGGCGGCCGCGAGATGGAAGACCACTTCGAGTGCCTGTGGGATCTGTTCCGCTCAATTCCGTCGCTGGAGATTGAAGATGCCAGCGTGCTGGACGAGTTCTACTGGTTGAACAAGGACGACCCGAACTATTCGCTGCAGCGTGCCACCATCAATCGCGGCGAAGATGCGCACACCGATGGCCTGTTCACGCTGACCGAGCAGGCCCAGAAGGACATCATCGCGCTGTTCCTGGCCACCCGGAAGGAGATGGAGAACAAGCGCATCGACGAGGTGCTGGGCCGCGACTTCCTGGACAGCAACTTCTGGCTGTACTGGCGCACCATGTTCGCGTTCGAGGAGTGGCACTCAGCGCTGGAGATGAAGCTGTACCTGCATCGCTTCATCCACCACATTGGCGGCCTGCCGGATTTCTCGGCGTTGAAGTTCACCCGGTACAACCAGTATGAATCGCTGGTGTTGCCGCTGGTGAAGTGGTTGCAGGAGCAGGGTGTGGTGTTCCAGTACGGCACCGAGGTGACCGACGTCGACTTCGATCTGTCGGTCGGCCGCAAGCAGGCCACCCGCATCCACTGGACGCGCGAAGGCGTGGCCGGCGGCGTGGACCTGGGGGTGGATGACCTTGTTTTCATGACGATCGGTTCGTTGACCGAAAACTCGGATAATGGCGATCACCACACCGCGGCGCGTTTGAACGAAGGACCGGCGCCGGCCTGGGACCTGTGGCGCCGCATCGCCGCGAAGGATGCGGCGTTCGGGCGCCCGGATGTGTTCGGCGCGCATATCCCGCAGACCAAGTGGGAATCGGCGACAGTGACGACGCTGGATGCGCGCATTCCGGCTTACATCCAGAAGATCGCCAAGCGCGACCCGTTCAGTGGCAAGGTAGTGACCGGCGGCATCGTCAGCGTGCGCGACTCGCGCTGGCTGATGAGCTGGACGGTGAACCGCCAGCCGCATTTCAAGAACCAGCCCAAGGACCAGATCGTGGTCTGGGTGTACTCGCTGTTTGTGGATACGCCGGGCGACTATGTGAAAAAGCCGATGCAGGAGTGCACCGGCGAGGAGATCACCCGCGAGTGGCTGTACCACCTGGGCGTGCCGGTGGAAGAGATTGATGCGCTGGCCGCGACCGGTGCGAAGACGGTGCCGGTGATGATGCCGTACATCACGGCGTTCTTCATGCCACGCCAGGCCGGTGACCGCCCGGACGTGGTGCCGGACGGTGCGGTGAACTTCGCCTTCATCGGCCAGTTTGCCGAATCGAAGCAGCGCGACTGCATCTTCACCACCGAATATTCGGTGCGCACGCCGATGGAAGCGGTGTACACCCTGCTGGGGATCGAGCGCGGCGTGCCGGAGGTGTTCAATTCCACGTATGACGTGCGCTCGCTGCTGGCCGCCACCGGTCGCCTGCGCGATGGCAAGGAACTGGATATTCCCGGGCCTGCGTTCCTGCGCAATCTGCTGATGAACAAGCTGGACAAGACCCAGATCGGTGGCCTGCTGCGCGAGTTCAAGCTGGTGCAGGAAGACTGAGCGGGCAGGGGGAGGCCGCCGGTGAGGGCATCGGCGGCCTCAAGATCTCACGCTACGCCGTCGGTCGAACGGCTCAGCTGTTCCCACGCGTCGATGCTACCGGCCATCGATGCCAGCTTTGCCCTCACCAGCTGCAGTGCATCACTGCCCAGCAGCAAGTGGCGGGGAGGAGCGTCGCTGTCGATGACCTGCAGCATGGCCTGCGCAGCCTTCACTGGATCACCGGGCTGGTGGCCACTCTTCGCCTCACGCGCGTTGCGGATGGGATCGAACAATGCGTCGTAGTCGTCAATGCTGCGCGGTGCCCGCACCATCGAGCGGCCTGCCCAGTCGGTGCGGAAGGAACCCGGCGCGACGGCCGTGACGTGGATACCAAACGGCGCGACTTCCTTGCCAAGCACTTCACTGATGCCCTCCAGCGCGAACTTGCTGCCGCAGTACCACGCGATGCCCGGCATCGTGATGAAACCGCCCATGGAGGTGATGTTGAGGATATGGCCGCGGCGCCGGGCGCGCATGTGCGGCAGCACGGCCTTGATCAGCGCGGCCGGAGCGAACACGTTCACCTCGAATTGTTGCCGCAGCTCGGCGAGCGTGGATTCTTCGAGGATGCCTTCGTGGCCGTAGCCAGCGTTGTTGACCAGCACGTCGATGCTTCCGATGTTGGTTTCGATATCGGCGACGAGCGCATTGATGGCGGCGGTATCGGTTACGTCCAGCAGGCGACCGAATGCGCGGCCGGGAGCGAGCGCTTCGAGTACCTGGCGGTCGGTTTCGTTGCGCACGGTGCCGACCACGCGGTGGCCGGCCAGCAGGGCCTGCTGGGCAAGGGCGCGGCCGAATCCACTGCTGACACCGGTGATGAGGAGAAAGCGGGAAGGGGGCATGAGGGGGCGTTCGTGGTGGGCAGGGCTTGCACGTTAGTTCTTGAACGACCGGGGTCACAGGCCTAGGATTCGGCCATTCTTGCCTATTCCTCTGGAGTGCCTGTGCCTGTGGTCGATTCCCTGCAACGGCAGGTGCAGGCGCGCATGGTCGGCCTGCTGAAGACGCTGGCGGTGGAGGAGGGCTATACGCTCACGCGCCTGCCGGGGGTGCGGTTGCTGCGATCGGACCGGCCACTGGCGCGCACGCCGGTGTTGTACGACCCCGGCATCGTGATCGTCTGCCAGGGCGTGAAGCGTGGCTATCTGGGCGGGCAGGTCTACCAGTACGACGCCCAGCACTACCTGGCAGTGTCGGTGCCGGTGCCGTTCACGATGGAAACCGATGCGTCGGCCCAGGCGCCGCTGCTGGCGATCTACCTGCACCTGGATCTGCAGCTGGCGGCGGATCTGCTGATCGAACTGGGTGAACAGGAGGGCACCTCGGCGACACCGGCGCAGAGCATGATGTCCAGCCCGATGCAGGCGCCGATGCAGGCCACGGTGCTGCGCCTGCTGGAGGCACTGGCTGAACCGTTGGAGGCTGCCGTGCTCGGCCCTGCGTTGGTGCGTGAGGTGTACTTCCGCGTGCTGACGGGTGCACAGGGCGGCGCAATGCGCGAGGCGCTGGCCATGCGCGGGCGCTTCGGCAGCATCGGCAGAGTGCTGCGGACGATCCATGCCGGATATGCCACCACCCTGGACGTGGGGCAACTGGCCACCGAAGCGGGCATGAGTGTGGCGACCTTCCACGACCACTTCCGCGCGATTACCGGCACGTCGCCGATGCAGTACGTGAAGTCGACCCGCCTGCACCAGGCACGGTTGCTGATGCTGCGGCAGGGGATGACTGCCGAAGCGGCATCGCTGGCGGTGGGGTATGCCAGCCCGTCGCAGTTCAACCGTGAGTTCAAGCGCCTGTTCGCGTTGCCGCCGGCGGCCGAGGTCGCGCGGATGCGGCGCAGTTTCGCGCTGCCACCTCCGCCAGCCGATGCGGTATACGTGTCTTCGCATTGAGGGGCAATCGAAGGTCACGTTGCCAGCAAGCCGGCCAGCGGCCGGCTCTACCGGGAATGACGCCTGGCGGGTGCAGCAGACAGGGGGTTGACAGGATGTCTACCTACTAGTAGGTTTATTGCCATGAAAGAGTCGCTCTCACCCAAGGCCCAGGAAATCCTGGCCCATGCCCGTGCGCTGCTGGAAGCCGGCGGCTACAACGGCTTCAGCTACGCCGACGTGTCGGCGCGGGTGAACATCAGCAAGGCCAGCATCCATCACCACTTCCCCAGCAAGGCGGAGCTGGTGCGCACGGTGGTCGAGCTGTACCGGGCCGAGGCGCGCGAAGGCCTGGCGTTGCTGGACCGGCAGTTGGCCGACCCGCTGCAGGAGCTCAACGCCTATGTGGATTACTGGTCCAGCTGCATTGCAGGGGGTACGTCCTCGTTCTGCATCTGCGCGATGCTGGCCGCCGAAGCGCCGATGATTCCGGCAGAGATCGCTGAGGAAGTGCGCGGCCATTTCGAGGACCTGAGCGGCTGGCTGGCAGTGACGCTGGAGAAGGGCGCTTCGATGGGCCAACTGCAGTTGCAGGGCTCGGCGGCCGATGAGGCCAAGGCGTTCATGTCATCGGTGCACGGCGCGATGCTGGCCGCGCGCGGTTTCGGTGATGCGGCGACCTTCGCGGCCCTGGCGCGGTTGGCGATCGCGCGGGTGAGCGCGGCGTCCTGAGAAATGTGTGGTGGGCCTGCGGCGACGCGGGCCTTCTTTTTGAACCCAGTGCCTACCTACTAGTAGGTTAATTCTGTCCCTGGAGATGTCCCATGTCCCACCCTCTGTCCACACTTGGCGTGATCCATACCGCTGTCAGCCTGATCCCGGTGTTGAGTGGCCTGTATGCCTTCATTCGCCATCGCGCAATCGATCCCGCCACGCGCGCGGGCAAACTGTACCTGGTGGGGCTGGTGCTGTCGGTGGCCACCTCGTTCACCGTGTCCAGCACGGGCGGGATCAACCCCGGCCACGCATTCGGGGTGATCGTGCTGCTGGTGGCATTCGGCGGCGTGCTGGCCGCGCGGCTGCGCTGGCTGGGGCGCGCCGCGCGTTACCTGTCGACCTTCGCACTGTCGTTCAGCTTCCTGCTCTCGTTGGTGCCCGGCGTCAACGAAACGCTGACCCGCCTGCCGGCAGCGCATCCGATTGCGGCGGCACCGATGGCCCCGGTGGTGCTGCACACGCTGCTGGCCTGCCTGGTGGTGTTCGTGATCGGCTTTGCCGCGCAGTGCTGGAGGCTGCGAAACCGTGCCTTGGCAGGACGATCCTGAGACGCCGCCGGTCACCCCTGCGCGGCAAGTGCGCCCAGCAGTGCCGCCGGTTCGATCAGTGCAGCCGAGCGCGCCGGATCGAGTTGAATGTGCCGGCTGCAGAAGCAGAACGATTGGCCCGCTGCAGGCTCGGGGGTGTTCGCGCTCGCGTCCGGCGTCTCGATCTCCAGCACTTCGTCCACGGCCAGCGCCAGGGTTGCGGTGCCGGCGTTGATCAGCAGCATGGCCGGGCTGCCACCCTCGAATGCCGGTTGGCCGCTCATGCGGCGCAGGTCGACGACGGGTAATGGCTGCCCACGGACCTCCAGGGTCGGCCTGCCGTTGCGGTCTGCAGGGCCGAATGCCTCCGGACCGCGGATTTCGACCGCCGCCTGGATGTCGATGGCGAACAGGACGGTGCCTGCACGCACGACGACGATCTCGAACAGGTCGGCAGGCGATGCGCGTGTTTCCGTTACAGGGTGGGCGGGTACGGGCATGCGATGGGCGTGGCGAAGACGATGGGAAAGGAGATCTGGATGATGACGCCTGGACGCAACGCGCGGCCGCGTCGGCGTGCGCGTGCAAGGCGATGGTTCAGTGTCTATCAGGCGGCTGCGCGTGGCGCGCCGACGGTGCCGACGCGTGGAAAATGCGGACGCAGCAGGCCGACGAGCTGGTCCATGCCCGGAATGGAGTGGCCGAACTCGTCCCAGCGCGCATTCACCAGGCCGGACACCACGATCTGCCCGGTCTCGATGTGGGTCATTGCCCAGTACGGAACGGCACGCGCGCTGATGGCCATGTCCAGTACCGGCACGACGGCAGAATGCGAGCGGCTGTCATGGATGCGGCGCTTGACTGCTTCCAAGGCGTCGGGCGGGCCTTCGATGTACTGGAAAAACCGCTGCCCGTCGACGATCAGCGCACCGGTAACGTCCACCCGGCGATTGAACGTGGCAGATTGCGAGACGATCTGGTGGAGGGCTTGATTGGACAGCTCAGCCGACATGCGGCTGGAGTAAGCAAATGCATGGAGCATGGAAGGGGCTTCTTGTGACGCACGTCACTATACGCACGCAAGCCCGGACCGTCGTGAGGCTTTGCTCACGCCGCGATTGGCTCCGCGCACTGGATCAACAGCCCACCAACCGGTCGGCACCGAGACCGCCGCGATGCTGGCTGCGGTACTCGGTAGGGCTCGCGTCGACCTGACCGCGGAAGTGCCGACGGAACGATTCCTGCGAACCAAAGCCGGCCTGTTCTGCAATCCACTGCAGCGGCCGGTCAGTGGTTTCCAGCAGCTCGCGCGCGAAAGCCACGCGCTCGCGGATCAGCCAGTCGATCGGCGACAGGCCGGTGGCGTCCAGGAACTGCCGCTGCAGCGTGCGTTGGCTGAGCGCGGCCTGCTCGGCGAGGCTGCCCAGCGAGTGGGGCTCGCGCAGGTTGCGGCGCATCCATTCCATCAGCTTTGCCAAGCGGGTGGGCTCGCCGTGGGGAATGGCGCGGCTGACGCGCTGGCTGCGCCCGGCATCACGCCACGGTGCCAGGACCAGCCGTTCGGCCACCAGGTTGGCCACGCGCGCGCCGTAATCCTTGCGCACCATGTGCAGCATCATGTCCATGCCGGTGGCCGAGCCGGCCGAAGTGATGATGCTGCCGGTATCCACGTACAGCGCATCCTCGCGCACATCGATGCGTGGGAACTCGCGTGCCAGCGCTTCGGTGAGGCGCCAGTGGGTGGTGGCCTGGCGGCCATCGAGCAGCCCGGCCCAGGCCAGCACGAAGGCACCGGAGCAGATCGAGGCGATGCGCGCGCCACGTGCGTGGGCACGGATCAGTGCATCGAGCAGTGCCTGCGGTGGGCGCTCGCTGGGTTCGCGCCAACCGGGAATGACGATGATGTCGGCGTCATCAACCGCGCTGAGATCGTAGGGAAGCTGCACCTGCGCATTGCCGAGCATGCGCAGCGCACCGGGTTCGCCCGCGCACAGCTGGGTGCGGTACCAGGCCACGCCGAGTTCCGGCCGCACCGGCGCGAACAGGCCGACCGCGCAGCCGAACTCGAACAGCCCCTGGCCGTGGCAGGCGACGATGGCAACGAGCGGCGCGGTGGGATCGGCGGGTGGGCTGGGCATGGCTTGATGCTACGGGTGGCGGTGCGTGGCGTTGCGTGATGCGCGGGCATGAGGTGATGCCGGGCGGGCATATGGGAACCGGGGTCGGATCCCTTCCGCAGGAAGGGCTCTGACCCCGTGGTGGGGAGGCGTGCGTGGGGTCAGAGCCCTTTCCTATGGAAAGGGATCCGACTCCGTGGGGGACCCTGTGCGTGTGCGCCGCCTAACGTCATTACCAGCGGTCATGTGGGTGGCCGGATGTTACGGCTGGGTGACGCGATCGCGCCTGTCGCACCAGGTGAACAGGCCCTTGAATGGAAGCGTGTTTCCGGCCCCCCCACGAGCCCCCATGCCTGCCGCCCACGCCCCTGTCCTGAGCACTCTCGCTGTTCTGATCACAGCCATCCTTGCCGCCTCGCCCAGCCATGCGGCTGAAGCAGACGCAGATCCTGCTGCCACCGCCGCGACAGCCAACGTGGCAGCGTCCACGCTGGATGCGGTGGTGGTCACCGGCTCACGCACCAGCACGCGCACGGTGAAGAACAGTTCCACGCCCATCGATGTGATCTCTGCAGAGGACCTCGCCGCGACCGGGCAGGGCAACCTGCTGGAAGCGCTGCAGCGCAGCCTGCCGTCGCTGAGCCAGATCGGCGGCTACCAGAGCGACCAGGAGAGCCTGATCCGTGGCTACCAGCTGCGCAACCTGTCGCCGGGCTACACGCTGGTGCTGGTGAACGGCAAGCGCCGCAATGCCAGCGCTTACGTGAGTGGCGCAAACGGTGGTGGCTTTCCGGGCCACGCCTGGGCCGACCTGGCGTTGATTCCGGTCTCGGCCATCGACCACGTGGAAGTGCTGCGCGATGGTGCGTCGGCCATCTATGGCTCGGACGCGATCACCGGCGTGGTCAACGTGATCCTGAAATCGCAGGCGCACGGTGGCGATGTGTCGGTGGAGAGCGGGCAGAGCATCGATGGTGATGGTTCGCGTACCAGCGTGCGCGCCAATGTCGGCCTGCCGTGGGGCCAGGATGGCTTCGTCAACCTGTCCGGCGAGAACACGCGGCAGCACCACGCGATCCGCACCCGGCGCTACATCGATGGCTACCTGAGCTATCCGGCAGTAGATGCCAACGGCAACCGGGTCGCACTGCGCCCGAACAACCGCTTGCCGACGGGTGCATCGCCGAACCCGGCCGAGGCCAACCGCGATGCCGAGGCCAACACCATCCTCAGTTCGCCGTCGTACGCGTTGAAGGCTTTCGCAGTGAATGCAGGCCATGGCCTGGGCGAGAGCGCGCAGTTCTACGCCAACGCCACGGCCAGTGACCGCACCGCGCAGGCGATCCAGAACTTCCGCCTGCCGGCGACCATCTTCACCACCTACAAGGCACCCGGCGTGCTGAGCGTGTTTCCCGATGGCTTCCTGCCGGTGCTGGAGACCAAGGAAAAGCAGTACACCGGCACTGCGGGCGTGAAGGGGCAGATCGCGGGCTGGGATTACGACGCCAGCCTGACCGGCAACCGCAGCACGGTGCGCACCTATACCCGCAATTCGGTTAACTACTCGCTGCCGTATCCCGGTTCGCCCACTGACTTCTATGACGGCAAGCTGGACTATCAGCAGGGGATCGCCAACCTCGACCTGCGCCGTGGCTTCGAGGTGGCGGCCTTTGCGTCGCCGCTGGAAGTGAGCGCAGGCGCCGAGTACCAGCACGAACAGTACGAACGCGGGGCCGGGCAGTGGGAGTCGTACACCGGCTTCGGTGCAGCCGCGTTCGTGGGCTACTCCACCGCCGATGCGGTGAAGGCGACGCGCAACAGCAAGGCGGTCTATGTGGGCGCGGCCAGCAACATCACCTCGCGCTGGTATCTGGATGCCGCGGCGCGCTGGGAAGATCATTCCGACTTCGGCAGTGTCTCCACTGGCCGCCTGACCACGCGCTTCGACTTCACCGACGCGTTGGGTGTACGCGCGACGGTCAGCAACGGCTTCCATGCGCCCAGCCTGGGCGCACAGTTCTACCAGGCCACGGGCAGCTGCCCGTGCGGGACCACGCTGGTGGCGCAGGCGTCTTCACCGGCGGCGGTTGCGCTGGGTGCTACGCCGCTGAAGCCCGAGAAAGCCACCAACTACAGCCTGGGCGTGACCTGGGACCCGAGCCCTGCATTCCATCTGGCCGTGGATGCGTACCAGATCGACATCCGTGGCCAGCTGGGCCAGTCCAGCCAGATCGGCTACAACGCGCAGGATCCGGCGCGCATCACCGACAACAGCGGTACGGTGCTGAGCGCGGCGCAGAAGAACACCATCGATGCGCTGCTGGGTTCCGCCGGCATCAGCATCCTGCCGGGTGATGCGTTCTACGCCAGCTATTTCACCAATGTGGGCAATACGCGCACGCGCGGTGTCGAGCTGACCCTGGAAGCCAACCAGGACACTGCGTGGGGCAAGCTGCGCTGGAGCTACGCGGCCAACGTCGGCCGTACCACCATCCAGAAGGTGAGCGACATTCCGGCGGCGCTGCAGGGGCTGCCGAACATCAACCTGCTGACCAAGAGCAGCGAATACGCGCTGCGCTTCCGCACGCCCAGCTACACCCAGGTAGCCGGGCTGGGCTGGCAGAACGGGCGCTGGCGCTCGAACGTCGATTTCACCTACTACGGCCCGATCAAGCGCCTGAACAACGGCGTGGAGTACAAGCAGCCGCCGGTGCTGGTGACCAACCTGTCCGGCGGCGTGGAGCTGGGGGCGGGCTGGAGCGCGGCGCTGGGGATCAACAATGTGTTCGACAAGCGCACGCGCGAGGTGCCCGCGTATGCGCGCAGTGCCACCGATGTGGCGAGCATCGAGACGACGTGGGACAGCGGCGACGCGTTGGGCAACGTCGGGGCGTATTGGTATGGGCGGATCAGTTACCGGTTCTGATCTGGGGCAGCCGAGCATGGCTCGGCTCTACAAAGGCGGGAAGCAGCCGAGCATGGCTCGGCTCTACAAAGGCGGGAAGCAGCCGAGCATGGCTCGGCTCTACAAAAGACGAAGGGCGGCCGGAGGTAGTTCGGCATTATCGAGGAGCAGTTCATGTCTTCTGCATTGAAGGTGGTTGCATTGGTGGGGTCGCCGATCAGTTCGGCGACATCGCGCACGTTGCTGCTGGTGCGGCATCTGCTGGCGTCGCTGCAGCAACGCGTGCATGCCAGCGTGGAGCTGGTGGAGCTGGCGCCGATCGCGCGCTCGCTGGGCCAGTCGTTGTCGCGCGATGAGGCGGGGCCGGAGGTGGAGCAGGCGCTGCAGAGCATCGAGGCCGCAGAGCTGCTGGTGGTGGCCGCGCCGGTCTATCGCGGCTCGTATCCCGGGTTGTTCAAGCACCTGGTCGACTTCGTCGGGCTGGAGGCGCTGGTGGATACGCCGGTGCTGCTGGCGGCGACCGGTGGCAGCGAGCGCCATGCGCTGGTGATCGACCACCAGTTGCGGCCGTTGTTCAGTTTCCTGCAGGCGCACACGCTGCCGATCGGGGTGTATGCCACGCCTGCCGACTTCGACGGCGAGCACATCAACAGTGCTGCCTTGCAGGCACGCATCGCGCTGGCAGCCGAGCGTGCGGCCGGCCACCTGGCGACGCAGGCGCTGGCGGTAGCGGCGCCGCTGCGACGCATCGCCTGACGCCATAACCGGCGGCGCTTTGCTTATGGCCACGCTGCATCTGCATGGCCGGATCTGACCGCCGATTGTCGCCAGGCGTCGCTGCCGCAGCCGCCGGCATCTCTAGCATCGATATCGAAGCGGCATCGCATTGCCGGCCCAGATGAGGACCCCCCCAGTGAAGCTCGACGCAGCAAGCAAACCCATCCTGTTCCTGCTCGATCGCGAGTTCGAGGACGGCCAGATTCCCGGCCAGCGCTTCTTCTGCCGGCACAGCCTGTTGCTGGAAGGTGCACTGTCGAGCATCGACGGCCTTGATGCGCAGCTGGACGTACGTCGCATCGGCTTCGCGCGGCCGCGCCGCGAGGTGATCGCCGAGATCGGCGAGCAGGACCAGTCGTTGCCCAAGCTGGTGCTGCCGCAGGGCGTACGCAGCGACCTGGCCAGTGGCGCGCACCAGGACCGGCAGTACATCTCCGGTGCCGAACCGATCCTGGCCGCACTGAACGGATTGCTCGGCATTCCCGTGGCCCACCCCTGAGCGAGGACGCGACCGTGAGCTATCAGATCAGCGTGCTGGACAAGAGCCCGGTAGCCGAGGGCGCTTCGCCGGAGCAGGCGCTGCGCAACAGCCTGCAGCTGGCGCAGCGCGCCGAACAGCTGGGCTATCACCGCTACTGGTTTGCCGAGCACCATGCCGCACCGACGTTGGCCAGCCCTGCACCGGAAGTGCTGGCGGCCTGGGTGCTGGCGCAGACCCGGCGCATCCGCATCGGCAGTGGCGGGGTGATGCTGCGCCACTACGCGCCGTACAAGGTGGCGGAGAACTTCAACCTGCTGGCGGCGCTGGCGCCGGGGCGCGTCGATCTGGGCGTGGGCAAGGCCCCCGGCGGCCTGCCGGCCTCGACTGCCGCGCTGGCAGCCGGGCGTCCGCCGTTCGCCGACTTCGACCAGCAACTGCGCGACCTGGAGGGTTATCTGGCCGGCGCCGAAAGCGAGGCGCTGGCGCGGCCGGTTCCGCAGCAGGCGGCGGAGCGTTTCCTGCTCGGCGCAAGTCCACAGAGCGCAAAGCAGGCGGCCGAACTGGGCTGGCGCTTCGTCTACGCCGCGCACTTCGATGGTGACCCGAAGCACATCGAGGCCGCGTTCGACGCCTATCGCAGCGTCGCCTCGCAGCCACCGCTGCTGGCCACGGTGGCCTTCGCCGCACCGACTGCGGAAGCCGCTTCGCGTCATATCGGTGCGCTGCGCGTCTACAAGCTGCACCTCGGTCCCGGGCAGGCGGTGAACCTGCCCAGCGCCGAGGCAGCTGCCGAGTACGCGCGCCAGGTGGGGGTGGCCGACTTCCGCATCGAGGAAACGCGCCCCAGCGTGCTGTCCGGTGATGCGCAGCACGTGCGTGACGAACTGGATGCGCTGCACCGGCGTTTCGGCGTGGGCGAGTTCATCCTCGATGCGCCGGTGGCCGACCTCGACGCACGCCTGACATCCCTTGAACTGCTGTCGCCCGCGCCGCGCGCGGCGGTGGCCTGACCTGCAGGAGCGTTTCCCATGAGCACGACCCCGCGCCACATTCCGTTCGGCATCATGCTGCAGGGCCCCGGCAGCCACATGCATGCCTGGAAGCACCCGTCCAACCCGGCCGATGCCAGCGTCAACCTGCAGTTCTACATCGACATCGCGCGCACCGCCGAAGACAATGGCATCGCCTTCGGCTTCGTGGCCGACGGCCTGTACATCAACGAGAAGTCGATCCCGCATTTCCTCAACCGCTTCGAGCCGATCTCGCTGCTGTCGGCGCTGGCCACGGCCACGAAGAAGATCGGCCTGGCCGGCACGCTGTCGACGTCCTACAGCGACCCATTCACCGTCGCCCGCCAGTTCGCCTCGCTGGATCTGCTCAGCGGCGGCCGCGCCGGCTGGAACGTGGTGACGTCGCCGTTGGAGGGCTCGGGTCGCAATTATGGCCGCCCACATCCCGAGCATGCACTGCGCTACCAGATCGCCGACGAGTACCTGGAGGTGGTGCAGGGGCTGTGGGATTCCTGGGATGACGATGCCTTCGTGCGCGAGCGCGACAGCGGTACGTTCTTCGCGCCGGAAAAGTTCCGCCGCCTCGACCACAAGGGCCGCTTCTTCCAGGTGGAAGGCCCGCTCAACATCCAGCGTTCGCCACAGGGCCAGCCGGTGATCTTCCAGGCCGGTTCATCCGACGATGGCATCGCGCTGGCCGGCAAGTACGCCGATGCGGTGTTCACCCATTCGCCATCGCTGGAAGAAACCCGCGCGTTCACCCAGAAGGTGAAGAACTCGGCGATCGCGCATGGCCGCAGCGGCAACGACGTGAAGATCTTCCCGGGCATCGGCCCCATCGTTGGTCGTACCGCAGGGGAGGCTGAAGCCAAGTACCAGGCGATCGCCGCACTGGCCACGCTGGAGGATGCACTGGCCTACCTGGGACGCTTCTTCGACCACCACGATTTCAGCCAGTACGATCCGGACGCGCCGTTCCCGGACCTGGGTGAGATCGGCAGCAACTCGTTCCGTTCCACCACCGACCGCATCAAGCAGGATGCGCGGGAGAAGGGGCTGAGCCTGCGCCAGGTGGCATTGGAAGCAGTGAGCCCACGACCGAACTTCATCGGTACGCCGGAGCGCGTGGCCGATGAGCTGATCCGCTGGTTCGATGCCGGTGCCAGCGACGGCTTCATCCTCGGTTTTGCGGCACAGCGCGAAGGCCTGGACGATTTCGTGACCCAGGTGCTGCCGATCCTGCAGGCGCGCGGCTACCACCAGCGCGAGCTGGAAGGGCAGACCCTGCGCGAGCATCTGGGCCTGCCGTACAAGGCCAGCCGCCATTCGACCGATGCCGAGCCGGCGCGGAAGGCGGGGTAGGGCAATGAGCGGAGACACTGCGGCAGCAACGGGCCATGCCCGGCGGGATTCCCAAACGACGGGCGTATTGCCCGAGATCGCGGCACGCGCCGAGGCCACCATCGCGATCCGCCATGACCTGCACCGCCACCCGGAGCTGGCCTTCGAGGAGCACCGCACCAGCGCCCGTGTGGCCGAGTTGCTGCAGCAGTGGGGCTATGAGGTGACCACCGGTCTCGGCGGCACCGGCGTGGTCGGCACGTTGCAGCGTGGGCAGGGGGGCCGTCGGCTGGGGCTGCGTGCGGACATCGATGCCTTGCCGATCCACGAAGATTCGGGGCTGGCCTACGCCAGCCAGACCGACGGCCTGATGCATGCCTGCGGCCATGATGGTCACACCGCCATCCTGTTGTCCGCCGCGCATTACCTGGCCCATCACGGCACTATCGACGGCACCTTGCAGCTGGTGTTCCAGCCAGCCGAGGAAACCGGCTCGGGTGCATCGAAGATGATCGCCGATGGCCTGTTCGAGCGCTTCCCGGTGGATGCGATCTATGGGCTGCACAACTGGCCGGGCGTGCCGGTGGGCCACTTCGGCTTCGTCGACGGCCCGGCGATGGCGTCGGTCGACTGGGCGCGGCTGAAGGTGATCGGCAAGGGCGGCCACGGTGCCGAGCCGCAGGGCAGCGTGGACCCGATCCTGGTCGCCGCGCACATCATCACTGCATTGCAGAGTGTGGTGTCGCGCAATGTCGACCCGCGGCAGATGGGCGTGGTCACCGTCGGTTCGATCCATGGTGGGCAGGCCGCCAATGTGATTCCGGACGTGGTCGAGCTGAAGCTGACCGTGCGCGCCTACCTGCCCGAGGTGCGCGACACGCTGCGCCGCCGGGTGACCGGAATTGCCGAGCAGACCGCTGCCGCTTTCGGGGCACGCGCCGAAATCGAGTTCCCGCGTGGCTTCCCCAGCGTGATCAACCACCCGCAGCAGACCGCCTACATCCGCGACGTGACCATACAGGGCTTCGGCCACGAACAGGTGGTGCCGGAGTTCGCGCCGCGCACCGCCAGCGAGGACTTCGCTTTCCTGTTGCAGGCGCGGCCCGGGAGTTTCGTGTTCGTCGGCAACGGCGACAGCGCGCCGTTGCACAGCCCGCGCTATGTGTTCAACGACGCGGCCATCGCACCGGCCGCCAGCCTGTGGGCGCGACTGGCCGAAGACTATCTGGTGAAGGACGTGGCATGAGCAGCAACGAACGCTTCCTCTATACCTCGGTGGATGATCCATTGGCGCGGCCGCTGTTCGATGGCCTGGAGCAGGAGTACGACAGCCGTTACGCCGACGTGCGCCGACGCATCGGCGGCAGCGCCCGCGAGGAGCTGCAACGCTATCCGGCGCAGGCCTTCGCGGCGCCGGTAGGCGCGTTCGTGCTGCTGCTGCGCGATGGTGTGGCGATCTCCGGCGGCGCCTTCATGCCGCACCGCGATCCGGACACCGCCGAATTCAAACGCATCTGGACGCTGCCCGGGCTGCGCAGGCAGGGCATCGCGCGTCGCGTGCTTCAGGAACTGGAAGACCAGGCGGCGCGGCAAGGGTACCGTCGGGTGTTCCTGACCACCGGCTTCCGCCAGCCTGAAGCCGTCGGCCTGTACCTCAGCCACGGCTATACCGCGCTGTTCGACCTGCAGGCCGACCCGGAAACCATCGCGCATCTGCCGTTCGAGAAGCATCTACGTGCGCCGGCGCCAGTGCTTTCGCCGTCGCAGACCGTGTTGCACGGAGCCCACGCATGAGCACGCCTTCGACTGCGCTGGATGGCATTGCCGCACCCCCCGCGCCAGCACCGGCGCTGAAGATCGTGCCGGCCCGGCATCCGCTGCAGGTCTTCGGCACGGTGCTGGCACTGGCGCTGATCCTGATCGGGCTGCAATCCGTGCTGGGCAATCCGCGCTGGGGCTGGGGCACGTTCGCCGAGTGGTTCTTCGCACGGCCTGTACTGGAAGGCCTGGGTCGCACGCTGCTGCTGACCGCGCTCGGTACCGGCCTCGGCTTCGCGCTGGGTACCTTGCTGGCGCTGGCCCGCGTGTCCGGCTCGCCGCTGCTGTCGGCGGTGTCCTGGGGCTATGTATGGCTGTTCCGCTCGATCCCGCTGCTGGTGCTGTTGCTGCTGCTGAACAACCTGGGCTACCTGTACAGCACCATCGAACTGGGCGTGCCGTTCACCGGCATCAGCCTGTTCTCGTACCCGACCACGCAGCTGATCGGCGTGTTCACCGCCGCAGTGCTGGGCCTCACCTTGAATCAGGCCGCGTTCTCGGCCGAAGTGATCCGCGGTGGCATCCTCTCGGTCGACCATGGCCAGTACGAGGCGGCAGCGGCACTTGGCCTGCCGCGTAGCCGCCAGGTGCGCCGCATCATCCTGCCGCAGGCGATGCGTTCGATCCTGCCGGCCGCGTTCAACGATGTGATCGGCCTGGCCAAGAGCACCTCGGTGGTCTACGTGCTGGCGCTGCCGGAGCTGTTCTACACCGTGCAGGTGATCTACCGCCGCAATCTGGAAGTGGTGCCGCTGCTGATGGTGGCCACGGTCTGGTACCTGGTGATACTTACCGTGCTGTCGCTGTTGCAGCGGCGCGTGGAGCAACGCTTCGCGCGCGGCCAGCTGCAGCGCGAGCGCTCGGTGTCGCGGGTGTCATCGCCCCCGCGTGTGCAGAGCGAAGCCGCACCGCGCGTAGCAAGCCGCCCGCGTATCGCCACCCAGGTTGAAGCGGGCGAGGGCGCGGCGGTGTCGCTGCATGGCGTAGGCAAGGTGTTTGGCGACCAGCCGGTGCTGGAAGACGTGAACCTGGACCTGCGCGCCGGCAGCGTGACCGTGCTGATCGGCCCTTCGGGCGCCGGCAAGTCCACGCTGCTGCGGCTGATCAACCACCTGGAACGCGCCGACGGCGGTTACGTGACTGTCGGCGGCCAGCTGATCGGCTACCGCCGCGAGGGCGACACCCTGTACGAGCTGCCCGAGCGCGAGATCCGACGCCGCCGTGCGGAAGTGGGCATGGTGTTCCAGGGCTTCAACCTGTTCCCGCACCTGACCGCGCTGGAGAACATCATCGAGGCACCGATCGCGGTGCGTGGCGTGCCGCGCGCGCAGGCCGAGCAGCAGGCGCGCACGCTGCTGGAACGGGTCGGCCTGGCCGACAAGGCCGATGCCTTCCCGCGCCAGCTGTCCGGTGGCCAGCAGCAGCGCATCGCAATTGCCCGCGCGCTGGCCCTGCAGCCGAAGGTGCTGTTGTTCGATGAACCGACCTCGGCGCTGGACCCGGAGCTGGTAGCCGAGGTGCTGAGCGTGATCGAGGAGCTGGCCCGCTCCGGCACCACGCTGGTGATCGTCACCCATGAGCTGAGCTTCGCCCGCCGCGTAGCCGACCACGTGGTGATGATGGACCAGGGCCGGGTGATCGAGCAGGGCACGCCCGAGGTGCTGTTCGAACGCCCGCGCCAGCAGCGCACCGCCGATTTCCTGGCCAAGACCCTGTAACCGAGAAAGGAACACCATGAGCCCTGCAGCACCGCGTCGTCCCTCACGCAGCACCCTGTTGATCGTGGGCGTGCTGGTCATCGGCATCACCGGTATCGTCTATTCGCGCGTGCGGCAGGCACCGGATGCCGGCACCGTGGCCGCGACCAGCCTGGCCGGTGCGAACACGGCGGTGTTGAAAGGCACGTTCGATCCAGAGGCGCAGTCATTGATCCCCAAGGGGTATCGCTTCGTCACGCCCGGGTCCTTCACCGTGGCCACCCATCCAGGGCAGCTGCCGCTGGCCGACTACGGGGCCGACAGCAAGGACGTTGTGGGCATCGAGCCCGACATCGCGCGCCTGATCGCCGATGCGCTGGGCCTGAAGCTGGTGATCGTGCCGGTGGCCTGGGCCGACTGGCCGCTGGGTCTGGAATCAGGCAAGTACGATGCGGTGCTGTCCAACGTGACGGTTACCGAAGAGCGCAAGAAGAAGTTCGATTTCTCCAGCTACCGTTTCGACCTGCTGGGCATCTACACGCGCGCAGACGGGCCGATCCAGAAGATCGAGAAGCCGGCCGATGTGGCCGGGCTGAAGGTGGTGGTGGGTGCCAGCACCAACCAGGACCAGATCCTGCGGCAGTGGGACCAGCAGAACATCGCGGCGGGATTGAAACCGGTGGAGTACCAGTACTTCGATGACGCCGTGGTCGGGCGGCTGGCGGTGATCACCGGCCGTGCCGATGTGTCGTTCGAGCCCAACGCCACCGGCGCCTATTCCGCACGCGACGGTAAGGTGCGGCGCGTCGGCCTGTTCCCCGGTGGCTGGCCGAACGCTGCGGCGATCTCGGTGACCACGCGCAAGGGCAGCGGCCTGGCTGATGCAGTGACGCAGGCGCTGAACACCCAGATCGCCAGTGGCACCTACGCGCAGGCGCTGAAACGGTGGAACGTGGCCGAGGAAGCCGTGCCGCAGTCGCAGACCAACCCGCCGGGATTGCCGACGTTGCAATGACACCGGGCGTGGCCCGGCGCGACCTTCGCTTCTGTAGAGCCGAGCGATGCTCGGCTGCTTTACCAACGCGCCTCCAGCGTTCTGAACGGTTTCGCCAGGCGCACGCCCTCGGCGTCGAAGTCGGAAACGCTGCGTCCGTCCACACGCACCGTCTTCGGCATCGTGCGCGCCGGCCACCAGACCTTCACCGCCGTTCCGCCGCGCAGCCCTTTGCCAAGCCCCACCGTCAGCACCCCGTCGCGCTGCAGCGCCTGCATCTGCAATGTGCCATACGCTGTCGGCAGGCGTTCCACCGTCAATCCATCCCCCGCCACCCACGAGGGCGGTGTGCCCGGCAGCAGCGAGAGCGCATCATCGTCTTCGCGCATCAGCATGCCGAACAGGGTGCGGCCGTATTCGGCGCCGATCCAGGTATGCGGCATGTCGCCGAGGTAGCGCGGGAAGCGCAGCCGTGAATGCACTACTTCGGCCAGTACCTGCCATTCAAGCGGGCGCCGGTCATGAAGCAGGCCCTGCAGCAGCTCGTCAGCCACGTCTGGCTGGCCCAGGTGCACATAGCTCAGCACGTTGCGGATCTCGTACGGCGTGTAGGCATACAGCGCACCGGGCTGGCTGCGCTTGCGCACGTCTTCCAGGTAGCGGGCGAAGGTGGTCCGCAACGCATCTGCCGGCAACACGCTCTGCGCGCCGGTCGGGTCCAGGGCGATCGACACGCCCGTGGGGTCACCATCGCCAAGATCGGCCGATGACGGAATGAAGTCGATGCCCTTCCACGCCATCGTTGCGCGGATCGAGGCACGCAATGCGTCGTACAGCGCTTTGTACTGCTCGCGCGCCCAACGGGCGGTTTCGTGGTCGCCCAGCGCCTCGGCCAGCCACGCGCCGTCGTGCCACCCCTTCAGGCCCCAATAGTCATCCCAGTAGCTGTGGGTGGGTGATGGATAGCCCTCATGGCTGATCGATGGTGCAAGGATGCCCGCAAAGCGTTCCGGGGCAGGCTGGTCAGCCTTGTAACCGGGCACCAGCGTGCGCTCGCGCAGTTCCTGCAGGAAGTGCAGCGCGGCCTTCACCTTCGGCAGGTAGTCACGCACCGACTCGGGTCCGCCATCCAGCCGTGCAACGTCGGCGACCAGCGCCACGTACTGGCCCTGGCTGTCGTACTCGATGTCCGAACCGAAGCCGGTGTTGACGCTGCCATCGTCATTGAGGATCGGCGAGACCAGGCCGTTGGCATGTACGCCGTGTTCGCTGTACCAGGCCAGGTAGTCGCGCGCGACCTTGGCCTCGCCCATGCGCAGCAGCACGGCCGAGGTGGCCATGCCGTCGCGGATGAAGGAGCGGTTGTAGTTGCGCGGGCCGGGCTGCATCGCCGGGCCGGTCTGGTTGATCAGCATGTAGGCGGCCTGCGCGCGCAGCATGTCCACCAGTGATGGGTCGGGCAGGCGCAGGCCGACCTGGCCCAGCCGTGCCTGCCAGTCCGCGGACGCCTGCGTGGCCAGTGAATCGAACGCCGCATTGGCATCGCGGGGAAGCGTGGCCAGATCCAGCGCAGGCGCTTCGGGCAGCACGCCATTGGCATCCGCGGCGGCGGTGCCCAACGGGAACGCGACCACGATGGCATCGCTGGTTCCCGGCGCCAACGAGACGCGGTAGTCCAACGCAGCCGAGGCAAGACCCTGGTCATCATGCGCCTGTTGCGCGGAAGGCCGTTGGCCGGCAGCGATGTCCGCGGTGATTTCCGTGGCGCCATCCCTGCCGAACGGCGCCGCGCCGGACGCAGCCACTGGCGTGAGCGACTGCAGCAGCGTGCGGCCATTGATGCGCACGGATTGCCTGTCGATGGCCACATCGCGGATCGGCGACAGCCCGCCGTTCTGCCATGGCGGGTTCATCTGCATCGGGCGCACGACCAGGCTGAGCGTGCCGTCGATCCGGGTTTTTCCGGTGTTGTGCAGGCGATGACGCAGGAACGTTACCGGCTGGCCGTTGCGCTCGATGGCGAATACCTCGCTGCGCAACTCCAGCCCGGGCTGCGGTGACCACGTAGCGGAGGGCATCGGCTTCCAGCCGTCGCGCAGGGCATGCTGCATGGCCTGCGCGGCGGCGCCGGCGGTTTGGCCATCGGCATTGCGCCAGATCGGCTGCACCAACGGCGCGCCCTTGAAGGCTTCCAGATTGCCGTATTCGTCGAAGATCGATTTCTGTCGTCCTGCGTGCACACCGACGGCCGTCCAATAAGTCTGCTGCATCTGCAGCGACGCCGGGAACAGCGCACGCTGCGCGCCGCTGGCAGCGATCTGGTAGCGCTTCATCGGCGTCATCACGGCTTTCGGGCCGAGCAGGCGCAGGCGCGCGATCTGCGGTGCAGCGCCGTCCACGCTCAGGCGGAATGTACGTAAGGGTTGTGCTGCAGTGGCGGCCAGCCAGCTTTGCCGATGATTGGCCGCTTGTGCATCGTGTGCGAGGTCCTGCCAACGGCCCTGTGCATCCTGCACCTGCAGTCGCGCGGCGCCGCGCGCGCCATCGGCCCAGTCGACGACCAGGCCAGCCGTTGATTGGGCCCGCGGCAGCGTGATCTCGAACGTATGGGATCCATTTGCCCCGGCCGGCATCGCGACGGTGCCGCCGCCTTGCCAGAGCGCCGCTGCCTGCGTTGCATCGATACCGCTGATGCGTGCGCTGAGCGTGCTGTCCAGTGGCTCCATCTCGAAGATCGACACGCCCCAATCGGAGGTGCGCTGCGGGCTGGCCAGCCGCAGGTAGCGTGCCTGCCGCGGCGCGAAGTACAGCGTTTCCACGTCGCCCAGCGAATCGGCCATCGTGTACGCGGTCTGCCACTGCGTGCCGTCCAGCGAGGTCTGCAGTGAATAGCCTTCCGGGTTGGAGACATCCCAGGTAAGGCGCGCACCGGCCAGCAGGGTGGGCGCGCCCAGATCGATCTGGAACCAGTGGCCGGGGCTGAAGGCGCCGCCGGTCACGGTCTTCGGGTCGCCGTCGATCAGGTGGCCGATCGCCATCGCCGGTACCTGCTGCGAGGAACTGCTGGCCTGCCATTGGCTGCGCGGGGGGAGGGTCTGTGCCTGTGCGCTGGAGGCCAGGGCGGCCAACAGCAGGGCGGCGGCAGATCGCCATGGGATAGCTGAGCGGGAGACCTTGGAGCGTTCGGCGCGCAACGTCATTACGGACTGCCTCGCAGGTTCGACCGGAATCGGGCGAGCGCTACGCTAGCAAGGGATGTAATCGGTTACATGACGCACTGCAGCGCCGCAGGCCGCTTCCGTGGTTGACGCAGCCGAGCATGGCTCGGCTCTACATGGCTTCCGGCAGGTCAAACGGCATCCCCCGTTAAAGCTCCACCGTCTCCCACCATCGCGTACCCGCCTGCGGCGCCTGCATGTCCAGTGCTTCGCCCATCATCGGCGTGGCCACCGGCACATTCTTTGCGGCCGCCAATGCCGTGATGCGCTCGAACGGCTGCTGCCATGCGTGCAGGGCCAGGTCGAAGGTGCCGTTGTGGATCGGCAGCAGCCACTTGCCGCGCAGGTCCAGGTGCGCCTGCAGGGTCTGTTCCGGCTGCATGTGCACGAACGCCCAGCGCGGATCGTAGGCGCCGGTCTCGATCATGGTCAGGTCGAACGGTCCGTACTTCTCGCCGATGGCCTTGAAGCCATCGAAGTAGCCGGTGTCGCCGCTGAAGAAGATGCGGAAGTCGCCGTCCTGGATCACCCATGACGCCCACAGGTTGCGGTCGCTGTCACCCAGCCCGCGGCCGGAGAAGTGCTGGCCCGGGGTCGCGGTCAAGCGCAGGCCACTGGCTTCAGTCGACTGCCACCAGTCCAGCTGTTCCACCTTGCTGGCGTCCACACCCCATGCAATCAGCTGGTCGCCGACGCCGAGCGGTGCGATGAAGCGCGCGGTCTTGCCGGCCAGCTGCATTACCGCGGCATGGTCGAGATGGTCATAGTGGTTGTGCGAGAGGATCACGCCGGCGATGGGCGGCAGTTCGTCGATGCTGATCGGCGGTGCGTGGAAGCGCGCCGGCCCCATCCACTGCACTGGTGAGGCGCGCTCGGAGAACACCGGGTCGGTCAGCCAGTACTGGCCACGCAGCTTCAGCAGGATCGTGGAGTGCCCAAGCCGGAACAGGCTGCGATCCGGCGCAGCATCCAGGGAGGCGCGGTCCAGCGGCTGCACCGGAATCGGGTGGGCTGGCACGGTGCCCTTGGGCTTGTTGAACAGGAACGTCCACCAGATCTCCGCACCGTCGCGCAGGCCCATCGCCGGACGGGGCAGGGCATTGCGGAACTTGCCGTCGCGGTACTGCGGCGAATCGGGGAAGTCGGGGAGGGACCAGGACTTGCAGAAGGTGTAGGCGGTCACGGCGAGGATTCCAAGCAGGAGGACAAGGAGCAGGCGCTTCATGGGTGACGTCCGCTGGGTACACTGCACAGTGTAGTTTCGCATTTTTCAAAAGTACACTACTGGGTGTAAAATGGTGGCGTCCGTTCAGCTATCCGGTCTCCGCCATGCCCCGTGCCCCACAACGCCTGACCGACCGCAAACGCGAGGCCATCGTGCGCGCGGCGGTGGAGGAGTTCCGTGCATCGGGCTACGAGGCGACCAGCATGGACCGCATCGCCGAGGTGGCCGGGGTCTCCAAGCGCACCGTCTACAACCACTTCCCGAGCAAGGAAGCGCTGTTTTCTATGATCCTGGAGGAGCTGTGGGAACGCAGCGTGGCCAGCGACGCACTGCCGTATCGCGCGGACCAGCCGTTGCAGGCGCAGCTGCTGCAGTTGCTGGGCCAGAAGCTGGAACTGCTCAGCGATGCCAACTTCATCGACCTGGCACGGGTGGCGATGGCCGAGGTCATCCACTCACCGGAGCGGGCGCAGGCCATCGTCTGCCGCATGGGCGAGAAGGAAAGTGGGGAGAGTGCGTGGATCCGCGCAGCGATCGCCGATGGCCGGTTGCGAGAGGTTGATCCGGAATTCGCCGGCCACCAGCTGCATGGGCTGGTGAAGAGCTTCGCGTTCTGGCCGCAGGTGACGATGGGGCAGCCACCATTGACCGCGCAGGAACGCGCACGCGTCGCCGAATCGGCGGTGGCCATGTTCCTGGGTTTCTACGCGGTCTAGCTGGCGGCGAAGCGACGGAACTCGTCGGCCGGCAGCGCCGCCGAGTACAGGTAGCCCTGGCCGACATCCACCCCGAGTGCGCGCAGCTTCTGTTCCTGGGCCAGGGTCTCGGTACCCTCGGCCACCACGATCGCGCCGCAGCGGTGCGCGACTTCGACGATGAAGCGAACGATCGACTGCGACTTGGCGTCGGACAGCGTGGCGATCAACGCCTGCTCGATCTTGACCTCGGCGATGGCCAGCTGCGAAAGCAGGATCAGGGTCGAATAGCCCGCGCCGAAATCATCCAGCGACAGGGTGACTCCGGCGGCCATCAGCTGTGCGATGTTGGCATCGACCACATCGCGCTCGACGATTTCGGTCCACTCGACGATTTCCAGGCGCAGCATCGCGCCGGGGATGTCGCGCAGCTGCAGCAGTTCCTGCAGGCGCAGGCCGAAGTCGGGCAGGCGCAGGGATTCGGCTGACACATTGACTGCGATGGTCAGCGCCGCGCCGTCCTGCCGGCAGTGCTGCAGGAAGTGCACCGCCGACTGCAGCGTGGCCCATTCCAGGTCTGCCAGCCGGCCCTGCCGGCGCAGCAGCGAGATCACCCGCATCGGTGCGATCGGCCGGCCTTCGCCATCGCGCATGCGCAGCAGCGCTTCGGCGCCGACCAGCTGGCGGTCCTGCAGGCGATGCTTGGGCTGGTAGCACAGCGGTGCGTCGCCCTGCTGCAGCCAGCGTTCGAGGGCGAATTCGATCAGGGCGTCGATCTCGCCGTCGCGCTGGATCGGGTCGTCGAAGAACACGACGCCGGATTCGATCGCGCTCAGTGCCACAGTGATCGCGCGGAACGGAAGATGTCCTTCGTCGGCATCAACGGGGGGCTTCAATTCAACCACCGCACAACGGAACAGTGGCCGGAAGCCAGGCCAATCGCGGCCGACCCGATCGGCCAGGTTGCTGGCCAGCTCGGTGATCTGCGGTTGTATGCGCAGTTCGGACAAGGTCATGCCGCGCACCAGGATCGCCAGCGCGGCATCACCGAACTGGTAGACCTCCACGTCGTCCACCGCCAGCGATGGCAGCAACCGGTGGACGTCGGCCGGTGTATCGCGCTGCCACAGGCCGTTGTCCTGCAATGGCCCGTAGCGCAGGCGCAGATCGCGCAGGTTGCCCATCTCGGCCACGATCAGGCAGGCCTTGCCGATGCCGTCGTTGTCGCGCCAGTACCGCTGCAGGCGTTCACCGAGCGCACGCATGTTGGGCAGGCCGCTGATCGGATCGATGCGCAGCCACGCCTGTTCGCGCTGGCGCTGCGCATCGATCTGGGCATCGTTGTAGACCAGCGCGAACACTGCGCCGAGTACCAGCAGCGAGACCGGCAGTGCCAGCACGCGCTGGATCGCCAGTTCGGCCACCGGTAGTTGATCGGCCCCAATGATCGCCACACCCAGCGCCAGGCCCAGAGCGGTCATCCCGATACGCACGGACCACGCCTGCAGGATCATGCGTGGTGAGAGTTCGTTGAGCATGCGCGGGTGCAGGCGCCTGCGCAGCCAGACGCCGGCCACCATCTGCAACACGGCCTCGAGGCTGGCAGGCAGGAAGAACTGGGTGCCGACGAACTGGTAGCGGGCGAGCAGGGCGGCGGCCAGGCAGGCCAAGCCGCCGCGCCAGCCACCGAGCAGGCCACTGACCAGCAGGATGTCGAAGCCGAGGTGCAGCTTGACCACACCCTGGGTGTAACGGGCCACGAACCAGGAATTGAACAGGTAGATCAGGCCCAGCGCTATGCCGACATACAGGCGCCGTCCTTCAATGGCGTGCCCGGCGCGACGGGTGGCGATCAGCAGCACGCCGATCATGCCGATCACCGCCGTGGCCTGCAGCAGGTACAGCGGCAGGCTGGGCAGGGCGCTGTCCAGGACCTGGGCCGAGACCCGTGAAAGCGCATCCATAGCAGGTTCCCGCCTGTGACCGACGGCCAGTGACGAGCAGGGTAAACCACAGGCGCCTGTGCGGCCACCAAGGGGCAGGCCAAGGTCCCTGCGGTCAGTAGCGCGGGTCGGCGATGGCGGGCAGCACCAGTTCGCGCACGAAGGAGGACGGTGACAGCTGCAGCAGGGCGCGTACCATCGCCACGACATCATGGACCGGCACCAGTGCGCCGTCGCCGCGCGCTGCGGCGTCCGCTACCGGCACTGACAGTGCATCGTCGGTGTTGAGGTAGCCCAGCTGCAGACTGGTTACCGCCAGGCGCCGATCCCGGAAGCCTTCGCGCAGCGCATCGGCGATGCCGTTGAGCGCGAACTTGGATGCGCCGAACGCCACTTCCGGGCGGCCGCTGCGCGGCAGCGCCGAGGTCGAGCCGGTCAGCACCAGCTGTGGACGTGCTGCGCCCAGTACCCTCGGCAGCAGGCGCCGCAGCAGCACCAGGGTGGCGGTGATGTTGACGTCGACCAGCTGGGCAAGCGCGGCATCGCTTTCGTCGAGGAAGGCGTACTCGTCGCTGAAGGCCGTCTCTTCCCAGATGCCCAGGTTGTGGATGAGCACATCCAGATCGGCCGGCGCCTGCGCTGCGATGTGATTGGCAGCAAGGGTGGGCTGGGACAGATCCGCTTCGATCCACTGCAGGGTGACGCCCTCGGGGCATTCGAGGTCGTGCGGGCGGCTGCGCGAAACGCCGATGACGGTGTCGCCCGCACTGCACAGGCCTTCGACGAACGCTCGACCGAGGCCCCTGCTGGCGCCGATGACCATCAATTTCATGTGGCTTCCTTGTTGTGCTGCGGCGGCCTCAGTCGGCCGCCAGAATGGTGTCCCAATCGGCGAACGCGCGCAGGCCGCTGCGTCCGGCGGTGATGATCGAGGCGGTGTTGTCGAGCTGGCAACGGTATTGCGGCTGCAGCCCGGACGCCCGCGCGGACACGGCCATGGCGTGTACCAGCTGTCGCGCGTGACCGCGACCGCGGGCCTCGGGCAGGGTCAGTACGCCCATATCGGCGAAGGCTGGATCCAGGCTCCAGGGGTACATGCTTCCCGCAGCGACCAGGCGCTCGCCGTCGAAGGCACCGAACACCTGCCAGTGATCCAGCTCGACCCATGCGGCATCGAGATCGTCCTCGCTGGCGGTGGCCTGGAACGCGTTGAACGCTGCCGCGTCGGTCGCGCCGAGGCGGCGGATATGTGGTGGGGCAGGGTGTTCGGCGAGGGCGGCGAGTGTTGCGGTGGGGAAGTAGAAGACACGATCCGCGCCGTGCGTATGCTGGCCGAGCTGCTGCAAGCGCTGTTGCAGCTGCGCCAGTGTCCAGTGCGGTTGCGCACGCAGTTGCAGGCGAGCGGCCAGGGCAGGACGCAACAGCGCTCGGGCGGGGCCCGCGACCGGCTGTAACAGCATGCCGTCCTCACCCTCATCGACATCATCGCTGCACGCCAGGTGCAGCTGCGGCCCCTGCTGCAACGTGCGCTGGCCGGCGAACACGCGCTGCCAGGCAGCATCGATCAACGGGGAAATCGCATCATCCATGACAAACGGTTCGCTCAGTGTCGGGGCAGTTCAACCTGCAGGCCTGCGGCCTTCCATTCGGGATAGCCGGCGGCCAGTCGCTGCGCGCTGAGGCCGGCTTCGCGCAGCATCATCACTGCATCGTTGGACAGCACGCAGTAGGGCCCGCGGCAGTACGCGACAATGTGGACGGCGCGCGGCAGTTCGTCCATCCGCGCGTGCAGTTCCGTAGCGGGAATGTTCAGCGCGCCGGGCAGGTGGCCCAGATCGAATTCCTCGCGCGGCCGCACGTCCAGCAGTACCACGCTGTCGCGTTGCTCCAGCAGCTGCTCGACGGTCAGCCCTTCCAGTGCATCGCGGCGCTGCAGGCTGTCGGTGAGGACGCCCTGCATTTCGCTGCGCTGGTGGTCGGCATAGTCGCGCAGCGCGGCCAGCAGGTTGGCCAGTGGGCCGTCAGCGCTGCGGTAGAGGATGCGCTTGCCGTCACGGCGGGTCTGCACCAGGCCGGCACGACGCAGCTGCTGCAGGTGCTGGGACGTATTGGCCACCGACAGGCCGCTCAGTTCGGCCAGGCGCTCGACCGCACGCTCGCCTTGGGCGATGTGCTCCAGCAGGGCCAGGCGGTGCGGGTGGCCCAGGGTGCGGGCGATCTCGGCCAGCGCTTCCAGCGGGGACGGCGGCAGCTCGGTTGCAGCGTTCATGCCGGGCACGCTAGCATCGCTCTATCATTCAAGCAAATAATTGAAGGTTGGCGGGATGAGTGGCTGGGCGACGACATTGGTGATCGATGCGGTAGTGATCGGCGTCGGCGCGACCGCGCTGATGGATCTGTGGGCGTTGCTGCAGCGCAGGCTGCTCGGCATTCCGTCGCTGGATTTTGCGATGGTCGGCCGCTGGCTCGGCCACCTGCGGCGTGGGCGCTTGCGCCATGAGGGCATTGGTCGTTCGCTGCCGGTGGCCGGCGAGCGCGCGCTGGGCTGGACCGCGCATTACGTGATCGGTGTGGTCTTCGCCGTGTTGTTGCTGGCCGTGGTCGGGAACGGTTGGGTGCAGGCACCGACCCTGTGGCCGGCGCTGGCCTTCGGCGTTCTCAGCGTTGCCGCGCCGTTCTTCATCCTGCAGCCGGGCATGGGCGCCGGCATTGCCGCTTCGAAGACCCCGGCGCCTGGCAAGGCGCGGCTGCGCAGCCTGGTGGCACACAGCGTGTTCGGCGCAGGCATGTACCTTTCCGCGCTGCTATTGGCCGGGGTCCGTGCAGGATGAGCGAGAATCCGTGGGGTCACCGGCAACAGGAACATCCCCGCATGGAAGTACCCGATCCTTTCACTGATGGCATGCCGCTGCCGTGGGCGTGGCGGGAAACATTGGCCGATGCGCGCATCGAGCGACAGTCGATCGGCGTATCGCGCGCAGACGTCGCCCGTGTGCATCGCCCGGGACAGGCTGATGCCTTCCTGAAATCGGAAGTGATCGATGCCTTCAGTGAGCTGGGCGATGAGATCGCGCGCCTGCGCTGGCTGCAGGCGCAGGGCCAGCCGGCACCAACGGTAATTGCCACCGCCGAAGAAGCGGGCCGGCGCTGGTTGCTGATGAGCGCGCTGCCCGGCCGCGACTTGGCCTCGTCGCCTGAGCTTCCGCCCCAGCGCCTGGTGGAACTGCTGGCCGATGCGCTGCGGGGCCTGCATGCCATACCGGTGGCGGCCTGTCCGTTCGACCAGCGGCTGGCCTCGCGCCTGCAGGCCGCGCAGGAACGGGTCGAGGCGGGCCTGGTCGACGCCGATGACTTCGATGACGAGCGCCTGGGGCAGAGCGCACAGCAGGTGTTCGCCGAACTGCGCGCTACCCGGCCCGATCACGAGGATCTGGTGGTCAGCCACGGCGACGCCTGCCTGCCGAACCTTTTGGCGGCCGAAGGCCGTTTCAGCGGTTTCATCGACTGTGGCCGGCTGGGTGTGGCCGATCGCTACCAGGATCTGGCGCTCGCCGCGCGCAGCCTGGTCCACAACTTCGGCGACACGCGCTGGGTCGCGCCGCTGTTCCGGCGCTATGGCGTTGTGCCCGACGAACGGCGGCTGGCGTTCTAGCGTCTTCTCGACGAGTTCTTCTGAAACCTCGGAGGGCAGCGTAGGCAGGGCTGAACGGTGCCCTGCCGGCGGATCCGGGCGCCCTTAAAAGTGGACGAACGTTCGTTCACTATTTGTGGCATGAACCGAGCCGACCGCAACGAGCAACGCATCGCGCAGATCCTGCAGGCCGCCCTGCAGTGCTTTCTCGTGAAGGGCTTCCACCAGACCAGCATGCGTGACATCGCGCAGGCGGCCGGCGTCAGCCTCGGCAATCTCTACAACCACTTCCCGGGCAAGGAGGCGATCATCCTTGCGGTGGCCGTGGCCGAAGGCGAGGAACTGGCACCGTTGCTGCAGCGACTGGCCGCGTCCGATGGCGAGCGCGCACGGGTGCTGGTTTTCCTTCAGGACTTCCACGCACTGTGCCGGCAACCGGAGTGGGCAACGCTCGCCGTCGAAGTGCTGGCCGAGAGCGCACGCAATCCGGCCGTGGCCGAGGCATTTGCGGCCAATCGCAGGCAATTGCAGGCGACGCTGGCCGAAGCCCTGCAGCAGGTGGCACGGCGCGAACGTCGGCGCCCCGTGCTGGCCCCGGCACTGCAGGCACAGGTGCTGCTGGATGCCATCGAAAGCGATGCCCTGCGCCGAGGGCTGGGCGAAGCCGGGGGCACCGATGAGGCATCGCTGGATCTCGGCCTGCTTGCGCTGCTGCTGGGCGCACGCGCATGAGCGCCGTCGACCGGCGACTGCACGGCGTTGATCTGGCGCGTTACCTGGCCTTGGCCGGCATGGTGCTGGTCAACTTCCGCCTGGCGATGGCCGTGCCGGCAGAGGGCGCCGGATGGTTGGCAGGCGTCTTCCACTTTCTGGAAGGCAAGGCTTCGGCGACGTTCGTTACGCTGGCCGGGTTGGGCCTGGTACTGGGCACGCATCGGCAGGGTTGGTGGCCGGCCAGTGTGCAGACCTGGCGGCGCGCACTGTTCCTGCTGGTGCTGGGCCTGCTCAACCTGACGCTGTTCCCGGCCGATATCCTGCATTACTACGCGGTGTATTTCGCGCTGGCCGTGCTGTGGCTGCGGGCCTCGCCGCGGGTGTTGCTGGCCAGCATCGTGGGGATCGCGGCCTGTTCGTTCTGGGCGTTGCTGCACTGGGACTACAGCCAGGGATGGAACTGGCAGACGCTGGAATACGCCGGTCTGTGGCAATGGCCGGGCGCGGCCCGCAACCTGCTGTTCAATGGGTTCCATCCGCTGCTGCCGTGGCTGTGCTTCTTCCTGCTGGGCATGCTGCTGGCGCGGCTGCAACTGTCGCAACCGCGGGTCCAGCGCGCGCTGCTGGTGCTGGGCCTGATGCTGATCGTGGCTGGACATGGCGTGCAGCAGCTTGCGCAGGGGACGCCCTGGCAGGCGTGGCTGGGAACGCAGCCGATGCCACCGGGACCGGCCTACGTACTCACAGGCGCGGGCGCGGCCTGCAGTGTCATTGCAGCCTGCCTGTGGCTGACGCGTGTACGACCGGGTGACTGGCTGGAACCGTTCACCGCGGCCGGGCGCATGACCCTGACCCTGTACGTCGGCCATATCCTGCTGGGCATGGGCACGCTGGAAGGCCTGGGCCTGCTTGATGGCAGCGCGTCGCTCGCGTCGGTGCTGCTGTGGGCATTGTTGTTCCTGATGCTGGCCACGAGCGCAGCGTGGCTGTGGTCCTGGCGGTTCGCGCGGGGCCCATTGGAAGCGGTGATGCGACGCGTCGCCGGCTAGCACTTTGGTCGCGCAGGCACGATGTTGTGACGGACATGTCTGTGTCGCGGCCCGCGCATCTGCGATAGTGGCGGCAGGTAATACTCTCCGCTTGCATCCATGTCATTCGCTTCGGCGCAGCATCTCGGCGAAGTCCTTCAGCAGTCCTATGGCATCACCGCCAATGCCGTGGTGCCACGCCCGGTTGGCGCCGATGCCAACGCCAGTGTGTATCGCATCGATGCACGGCGCGGGCAATGGTGGTTGAAGTGCCGCAGTTACCAGGTTGCCCCTGCCGTCTGGGACACCCTGCATTGGCTGCGCGGCACGCTGGGCATCGAGGAAATCGTCGCGCCCTGGCCGGCCCTGACCGGTGGAGCGTCAGTGCAGCGCTGGGGCCTGCAGTTCACCCTGTTCCCGTATGTGGAAGGCCAGTCCGGCTTCGAGGCGGCGTTGAGCCGCACGCAGTGGCAACGATTGGGCGAGGTGCTGCGGCGCCTGCACGAGGCGTGCCCGCCACCGGCGCTGCAGGAGGCGCTGCCGAGCCTGCGGATGGAAACCGCGGCGCTTGATACGGTCGGGCAATGGCTGGCCGGCGAGGGCCTGGCGGCCGCCAGGGATGGGCTGGGCCGCGCCTTCGTATCCGTCTGGGACCAGCAGCATGCGCGCATCGCGGCGCTGCATGCGCAGGCACTGCAGCTGCACGCGGCGTTGCAGGATGTCCCGGTGCGGCTGCACCTGTGCCACACCGACCTGCATGCCGGCAATCTGCTGATGGGCAATGACGGCAGCCTGCACCTGATCGATTGGGATGGCCTGTCGCTGGCCCCGCGCGAGCGCGACCTGATGTTCATCGGTGGCGCGGTCGGTGGGCGCTGGGGGCGCGAGAACCCGTTGGGATTCGAGGAAGGCTATGGCAGTGACCGCGGCGATCCACGCTGGATCGCCTGGTACCGGCACTGGCGCATCCTGCAGGACCTGATCGAGTTCCAGCAGGTCCTGCTGGGCAGTGATGGAGAGGACCGTTCGCCGCAGCTGCGCCGGCAGTCGCTGCATTTCCTCAGCGAACAGTTCGCACCGGGCAATGTATTCGACGCGGCAGAGCGGGTGTATCGCGCGCTGTAGATCCACGCCATGCGTGCATGGCATTTTCTACGATGAACCCTCACGCTGCGCGATGAGTCGAGCATGGCTCGGCTCTACAGGGGGCCGCGGTGTCTGCGCGGGGTGTGGATCTACTCTGCGGGCTTGGCCGCTGCAGAGGCCGCCGCGCTTGCAGCGCGGCGTGACAGCACGGCTTCGCGGTGGGCGATGTAGGCGTTGGCGGCGAGGATGATGCCGGCACCGATGATCGTCCAGCGGTCCACCGTTTCGTTGAACAGCAGCCAGCCGAACAGCGTTACCAGGGGCAGCTGCAGGAAGCTGATCGGGGTCAGGGCGGAGACTTCGCCCAGCCGTAGCGCGCGGGTCCACAACAGCTGGCCGACGGTGCCGAGCACGCCGGTGGCCAGCAGCCACAGCCAGGCCGACCCGGTTGGCCAGGCCCAGACGAACAGCGCCGGCACCAGCGACAGCGGCACCCAGAACACGTAGGTATAGAGCACCACGGTATCGGCACTGTCGACGCGGGTCAGCTGCTTGATCTGGATCGCCACCAGCGAGCTGAGTACCGCCGCACCCACCGCGACCAAGCTGCCGGCGGTGAAGCCGGCGGTGCCGGGACGCACGATCACCAGCACGCCGATGAAGCCGACCACGACCGCGGCCCAGCGGCGCACGCGCACGGTTTCACCCAGCCACAGCACGGCGGCAATCGTGACGAACAGCGGCGTGGAGTACGACAGCGACACCGCCTGCGCCAACGGCAGGTGGCCCAGTGCCCAGAACGCGCACAGCATCGAGCCCAGGCCAATCGCACTACGCACGAAATAGCGCGGCAGCTGCTGCGTCTTCAGCGGCGCACGGCCCGGCCGCAGCAGCATCGGCAGCAACGCCAGCAGGCCGAAGGCATTGCGGAAGAACGCCACTTCCTGGGTCGGAACGTAGCGTGTGGCATAGCGGATCGCTACCGCCATCAGGCCGAACGCCATCGTACTGCCGAGCATCAACAGCGCCGCCCGCATCGGAGTGGCGCCGGGGGAGAGGGCGAGAGTGTTCACCACTGTGCGCCGAGCAGGCGGGGCTCCGGTTCGATCGGCACGCCGAACTTCTCCAGCACCGAGGCCGAGATGCGGCGCGCCAGCGCCAGCAGTTCAGCGCCGCTGGCATTGCCGTGGTTGACCAGCACCAGCGCGTGGCTGGGAGCCACGCCGGCATCGCCGTCGCGGAAGCCCTTCCAGCCGCAGGATTCGATCATCCAGGCCGCCGAGACCTTGCGCTTGTCGTCCTGCTCGGCCGGGAACACCGGCAGGTCGGGGAAATGCTGCAGCAGCACGTCGACCTGCTCCAGCGGCAGCACCGGGTTCTTGAAGAAGCTGCCGGCATTGCCGAGTACCTCCGGGTCGGGCAGCTTGCGGCGGCGGATCGCGATCACCGCATTGGCCACGTCCACCGCGCCCGGCAGCACCACGCCCTGCGCCTGCAGCTCTTCGCGGATGCCGGCGTAGTCCATGCGCAGATCGTGCAGCAGTGGCAGTTTCAGTTCGATGGCGGTGATCAGGTAGCGATCGGGCTGTTGCTTGAACACGCTGTCGCGGTAGGCGAAACCACACTGTTCGTTATCCAGGCGCACCCAGGCCTGTTCCTGGCAGTCCCAGGCTTCGACCGCCTGGATGAACTCGCCGACCTGCGCGCCATAGGCGCCGATGTTCTGGATCGGTGCGGCACCGGCGGTGCCGGGAATCAGCGCCAGGTTTTCCAGGCCGGACAGGCCTTCCTGCAGCGACCACATCACCAGGCCATGCCAGGGCACGCCGGCGCCGGCGCGGATCACGGCATGGTCGGCGCGGTGTTCAAGGAAACTGATGTCGCGGTTGCCGAACACCAGCACGGTACCGGGCAGGTCCTCGGCGATCAGGACGTTGCTGCCGGCACCCAGCACCAGCAGTGGGCCGTTGGCCACCTCGGGCAGTGCCAGCACCTCCGGCAGCAGCGCGGCATCGTGCAGTTCCAGCAGCTGTTCCGCATTGGCCTGCACGTGGAAGGTGTTCAGTCCCTGCAGCGGCGCATTTTGGGTGAGCGTCCAGCGCAGCGGGGCGTTGCCGTCGATGGTGTCCATGGGCGCGCTCACAGTGGGGCCACCGCGCCGCGGCTGGGCGCTTCGCGGCGGCGACGGATCGCCTCCACGCATTCGGAAACCAGCGCCGGTCCACGGAAGATCAGGCCGCTGTAGCACTGCACCAGCGCGGCACCGGCCGCCATCTTGGCCACGGCATCGGCACCGGACAGGATGCCGCCGACGCCGACCAAGGGCACCGACTCGGGCAGGCGCGAGCGCAGGCGGCGCAGCACCAGCGTGGACTGCTCCAGCACCGGCGCACCGGACAGGCCACCGGCCTCGTTGGCCAGCGGATCGCCGGCCACCTTGCTGTGGTCGATGGTGGTGTTGGTGGCGATCACGCCGTCCACCTGCAGCTCGCCCAGCACGCGGGCGGCGGCATCGATGTCGCGCTCGCTGAGGTCCGGCGCCACCTTCACCAGCATCGGTACGCGGCGGCCGTGGCGGGCCGCGAGCTCTTCCTGGCGGTCACGCAGCTGGCTGACCAGCTGGCGCAGCGCGGTTTCTTCCTGCAGTTCACGCAGGCCGGCGGTGTTGGGCGAGGAAATGTTGACAGTGATGTAGTCGGCCAGCGCGTACACCTTGTCCAGGCAGGCGATGTAATCGTCCACGGCCTGTTCGTTGGGGGTGTCCTTGTTCTTGCCGATGTTGATGCCGAGCAGGCCGCGGCGGTTGCGCGCGCGCTCGACGTTGCGCACCAGTGCGTCCACGCCTGCATTGTTGAAGCCCATGCGGTTGATGATCGCGTTGTGTTCCGGCAGGCGGAACAGGCGCGGCTGCGGATTGCCGGCCTGCGGGCGCGGGGTGATCGTGCCGATTTCGACGAAGCCGAAGCCGAGCGCGAACAATGCATCGATGTGCTCCCCGTTCTTGTCCAGGCCGGCGGCCAGGCCGACCGGGTTGGGGAACGTCAGCCCGAACACCGTGCTGGGCATCGGCGCGATGCGTGCGGCCAGCAGCGGCGTGGTGCCGGTGCGATAGGCCAGGTCCAGTGCGGACAGGCCGAGGCCGTGGGCGCGCTCGGCGTCGAGCGAGAACAGGAAGGGGCGGGCAAGCGAATACATGCGTCGGTTCAGTCCAGCGTGCCGAGGAAGGCTCGGGTTCGATATTCAAAAGCAACCTGGCCGTCGACCGCGTGGGCGGCGAACAGGTGCTGCAGAGCGTCGATCATCGGTGCGTGGCGCGGATGACCGGGTTGAGGGGCGTAGGAGGAGGAGAGCAGGCGCCCGCGCAGGGCGTCGAAGTCCAGGTGCTGCACGTTCGGCAGCTCCACCCTGCCGCGCAGGCCAGCGCCGAACCAGGCCTGCATGGTGGCGTCGTCCTGGTAGCGCTCGGCCACGGCGGTGTAGTCGGTGCCGTAGTCCAGCAGCAGCTGTTCGTACCCGATCAGGAACGGGCTCGCATCGAGCAGGCGAGAATTCCAGTAGATGAGGGCCTGGCCGCCGGGGCGCAGGATGCGCTGCCACTCGGCGCGTACCGCCACGGTGTCGAACCAATGGAAGGCCTGCGCGACGCTGACCAGATCGATGCTGGCATCGTCCAGCGCGGTGGCCTCGGCGCGGCCGTCCACCGCACGGAACTGCGGGTACTGCGGTGCCAGCCATTCTTCCGCCGCGCCCCGCATGGCCGCATTGGGCTCAACCGCGACAACAGGATGGCCGCTGGCCAGGAACAGGCGGCTGGAAATGCCGGTACCGGCGCCGATGTCAGCCACACGCGCCTGCTGGCTGACACCCATCGGGCCATGCAGCCACTCCAGCAGCGCGGGTGGGTAGTCGGGCCGGTAGCGGACGTAGTCGGCGACGCGGCTGCTGAAGCGTTCAGTGCTGTCGGAGGCGGTCATGGCGTCAGTTCGACACCGCCGCCAGCCACGCCAGGCCGCCGAAGAACAGGATGAAGACCACGATGGCGGCAAGTGCCGCGCCGACCATGACCCAGCCCAGCACCAGGCCGGTGACGGCCAGGCCATCGCCTTCCAGTTCGTGCGGGCGGCGGCGGATTTCGGCGCGGGCCATGTGGCCGGTGATGATGGCGACGATGCTGGCCACGAAGGGCAGGACGGTCCAGCTGGCGATGCCCATGACCAGGCTGACCACGGCCAGGGCGCTTGTCTGTCGGGGTGCCACGCTCATCGGGGTCCTCCTTGGCAGTGTGCACATGATAGTGCCTCTGCCCCGGCAATCCCATGCCCGGCGGATGCGATGGCAGGCGTCGACCCTGGCCGGCGAAAGGGATTTCAGCCCTGGTAGGCGTCGACCTTGGTCGACGAAAGGGATTTCGGCCTTGGCAGGCGTCGAGCTTGGTCGACGAAGGGATTTCGGCCCTGGTAGGCGTCGACCTTGGTCGACGAAAGGCATGCCAACCAAGGTTGGCGGCTACCGAAGTGCCGGTATCAGCCCATCAACACCTGGCCGCCATCCACATTGAGCACGCTACCGGTGACCCAGCGCGCCAGCGGCGAGCACAGGAACAGGGCGGCGTCGGCGATCTCGCGCGGGTGGCCGAAGCGGCCGAACGGAATCTTCGCCAGGGTGCCGTGGTACAGCGCGGGGTCCTCGACGCGACGACGGTCCCAGAGGCCGTCATCGAACTCGATCGAGCCTGGGGCGATGGCATTGACCCGGATCCGGTCCTTGGCCAGCGCCAGCGCCTGTGACGTGGTGTAGTGCGAAAGTGCCGCTTTGGCCGCGGCGTAGGGCGCGCCACCGGGGCGCGGCTGCTGCGCGGCAATCGACGACAGATTGAGGATGCAGGCGTCGCTGGAGGCACGCAGCCATGGCAGTGCCAGGCGCGAGGCACGCACGGCCGCCATCAGGTCGATCTGCAGGCTGGCGGCCCAGCCGTCCTCGTCGTCGGCCATGCCGTAGCCGGTGGCATTGTTGACCAGTACATCGATACCGCCGAGGGCATCGGCGGCGGCCTGCAGCCAGGCCTGGATCTGGCCGGGATCGGCCAGATCGGTGGAAAACGCGTGCAGTTCGATGCCCTGCGCCCGTGCATCGGCACGCAGGGCATCCAGGCCGGCCTGGCCGCGGGCGCAGACCGAGACCTGTGCGCCGGCGCCGGCAAAGGCCAGCGCCATTTCACGGCCAATGCCCTTGCTGCCGCCGGCGATGAGCACGCGGCGGCCGCTGAAATCGAGGGTCGGAGCCCCTGCGGGGATCCGACCCCTCGCTGGGGCCAGATCCCCGGAGGGGCTCTGGCCCACGGACGTGTCCGCGTCGTTTGCCATCACAGGTCGAACTTGATGCCCTGGGCCAGCGGCAGCGAATCCGAATAGTTGATGGTGTTGGTCTGGCGGCGCATGTAGACCTTCCACGCATCCGAACCGGACTCACGGCCACCGCCGGTGTCCTTCTCGCCACCGAAGGCGCCGCCGATCTCCGCACCGGACGTGCCGATGTTGATGTTGGCGATGCCGCAGTCGCTGCCGGCGGCCGACAGGAACTTCTCGGCAGTCTTCAGGTTCTGGGTGAAGATCGAGGACGACAGGCCCTGCGGCACGCCGTTCTGCATGTCGATGGCTTCATCGAGGGTGTCGTACGGCATCACGTACAGGATCGGCGCGAAGGTCTCGTGCTGGACCACGGCGTCGCTGTTCTTCAGGCCGGAGACGATGGCCGGCAACACGAAGTTGCCCGGGCGGTCGATGCGGCTGCCACCGGTTTCGATGGTGCCGCCGGCCGCCTTGGCCTGGGCGATCGCATCGAGGAACTGCTGCACGGCGCCTTCGCTGTTCAGCGGGCCCATCAGGTTGGCCGCATCGGTCGGGTCGCCGATCTTGCCTTCCACCTGCTTGTAGGCCTTGACCAGGGTGGCCAGCACGTCGGCGTAGATCGAGCGGTGCACGATCAGGCGGCGGGTGGTGGTGCAGCGCTGGCCGGCGGTGCCGACGGCGCCGAACACGATGCCCGGCACGGCCAGCTTCAGGTCGGCGGTTTCGTCCAGGATGATGGCGTTGTTGCCGCCGAGTTCCAGCAGGCAGCGGCCGAGGCGGCGCGCGACCTTCTCGTTGACGGTGCGACCGACCTGGGTCGAGCCGGTGAAGCTGATCAGCGGCACGCGGCGGTCATCGACCATCTTTTCCGACAGCGCGGTGCCGGCATCGTTGATCAGGAAGAAGATGTCCGGGAAGCCGGCTTCGCGCAGGGCGTCGTTGCAGATCTTCAGCGAGGCGATGGCGGTCAGCGGTGTCTTGTTGGACGGCTTCCAGATGCATACGTCGCCACAGATGGCGGCCAGGAACGAGTTCCAGCTCCACACCGCGACCGGGAAGTTGAAGGCCGAGATGATGCCGACCAGGCCCAGCGGGTGGTACTGCTCGTACATGCGGTGGCCGGGGCGCTCGGAATGCATGGTGTAGCCGTACAGCATGCGGCTCTGGCCCACGGCGAAATCGGCGATGTCGATCATCTCCTGCACTTCGCCATCGCCTTCCGGCTTGCTCTTGCCCATTTCCAGCGCAACCAGCGAACCCAGGGCGTCCTTGTGCCTGCGCAGTGCTTCACCGCACAGGCGCACGGCTTCACCGCGGCGCGGGGCCGGCGTGGTGCGCCAGACCTTGAAGGCTTCCTGGGCGCGGGCCACGACGGTCTCGTACTCGGCCTCGGTGGTCGCGCGGACCTGCGCGATCGGCTCGCCGGTGGTCGGATTGACCGGGGTGATCAGCTCACCGCTGGTCGCGCTCGACCACTCCCCGTTGCCCAGGTACGTGCCAGCGTTGATCGCGTCCAGGCCAAGGGACTTGAGCAGCTCGGAAGACATGCAGACTCCTGTATTTCGTTACGTTGTTTGGTGCCATCGCGGGCAGGTGGGGGACGCGATGAACTGAATCGCCGATGGTAGCAGAGCGCCCCGGCCGGCCATGGTGCAACGCGCCAGCCAGGCCTGGCCGAACATGAATGCTTGGAGGGCAGGGCACGTTGCCTGTAAACTTCCCGGCTGCATGGCCCCGTAGCTCAGCTGGATAGAGCGTCCCCCTCCTAAGGGGAAGGTCGCCCGTTCGAATCGGGCCGGGGTCACCAGAATCAATGGAACAGGGCGAGCGGCGTCGTCGGGCTTGAATGGGTCTACTTCGGACGGACCGGGATGATGGGTTTCACCGTGACAACCCCGCTGCCACCTCCTCCGCAGCTTCCATAGCAGCCTCCGCCAGGGTTAAATCCGCCGGTTCCACCAGCACCTCCGCCGCTGCCACCGCCGGCACCTCCACCGCCACGGCTGGGCGGCTGCTGAGTTCCCGGCAGGGGCTGGACGCAAGGGCTTCCAGTGAGGCAAGTAACAGCGGCTTCTTCGACGGACCCGTCACCCCAGGTCACCTTGATCCTGCTGCCGACAGGCAAAGACGCAATGCCATGCGTGATTCGGTACATGCCCGCCAAACCGACAAGGCCGGCGCGTCGCAGCTCCACCATTTCGTAGGCGGACAAATTCTGCGCAACTGCAACCTGGTTATACGGATACGAACTGGCGTTGATCGATACTGTTGCAGCAACGGCGGCAAAGGCCGTGAAAACCAGCCCGGCGATACTCCACTTCGTTCTTCCGGAGATTCGATTCACTGCGGCGTCCTTTTCAAGATGGCTTCTTCCCAACTGCTCTGTTTACTTCTCCTATTGCTCTATCAAGCGACTCTTGCTGTCCAGCAGGAACCACCCTGCTCCTGATGGCGTCTTCAAAATTCTCTGATCCGCACACGCCCGAATTGACACATAGTGAATCCATGCGGAATGAGCCGGCTCCGCAATCTGCCCCCATTCGGCAGGCGACGATTCCCCAGGCATAGTTGGCGTATGAACCCGTAGCGCTTGCATTGAAGGCACCGAGATCGGTTCCCTCTGGCGCGAGCGCTAGCAGATCTCCCAGTGCAAAAATTGCCTCCGGGTCTGCAGAATTGACCGCATCGCGTGCCAGTAGCTGATAGTCACCAGGTTTGAGGCTGGTCCACTTGCTGGATGCCATGTAAATCCTGGCGTAAGGATCGCCGTGATCTGCCGCGCGTTCAAACCATTTTGTATAGTGCTCTTCGAGTATCACGTCGCCGCCGTCAACGACCGAGCAGGTCGCTGCGAAGCGCTTCTTGATGTCATCGTATGCGCCTTGCGTTTTCCCGCTGAGGCGCGCGTATGCGTCCAACGTCGCATACATGTTCGAATGGGAAATGCTGAAAACGGAGCAATGCTGATAAATCTGCCCCAGCTTGCGCTGTGCTGCTACGTCCCCGGCTTCTGCACGTGAACGAAGTTCAAGAAATCCGGCTGCTGCATCCTGTGTGTTGGAACTCAACTCAGGACCTGTGAGGGATGAGGCGGTATGGCTAGAGTTGGCCTGATCCTTGGAGTTTGGCTGATTGGTTTGAGAATCAGGTTTGCGCTGTTGTGTGTCCGCTTTGGTTGGGACATACCAAAAACTGACTCCCGCCAAGACGATCAGTATCAATGCAGAGAAGCTCAGGACTTTGACTCGTGGAGACATGGCGTTCCTTCATGACCGATCAGCGCGGTACGCGTGCAGGGATTGTCACGGTGCCCAATCAGGGGCTGGGCTCCGACCGCCGCGCACTTTGGCAGGTCCCATGCCTACAAAACGGGATGGGGCGACGCTCCCCCCATCAGGCCATAGGTCTAGTTCAGTATTTGTTTATGTACTGGACGCTGAGTGGAAGCCTGGACACGCCTAATCCTGGTTCAGGCCGAGCCCCACCTTCGCTGGGGTGGATCTTTGACGATAGAGGGCACTTGTTCGAATCGGGCCGGGGGCGCTATTGCATGCACCGCGCGTGATGCCCCTTCGCGCAGGCTACAGAGCAACTCCAGGCCTCGCAGCACCTCCGCCACGTGCGCCTGCTCTTCGCCTCGCAACCCAAGCAGCGGCTGCGGCAGGCAGTCGTAACTGCACAGGCCCATCAGTGCCGCCGCGCATGCCATGACGCGGACGCCGCCGAAGCGGTTGTACAGCGCCCAGAGCGGCGCCGCCGGATCCCGAGGGCAGAAGGAAAAGAGGGGTTGTCAGGTGTGGCGGCGGTGGACGATCGGCATTGCTTATTGCCCTGGTACAAAATTCAAGCGCTGCCGTGCAACGTGATCCGGCCGCCGGGATCGCGCACCATGGCGGCCATCCTTCCTTGCGCGCACGCCATGAGTGAGTACCTTCGCCCCGTGCAGCCTCCGCACTTCGCCGCCATCGGCGCGTGGCTGGATTCGGCCAGCGCAACCCGGCGCTGGGCCGGTCCCGGCGTGGCGTATCCGCTCGTGCCGGACGCATTCGCGCACGCACTGCAACTGCAGCAGCGCCCGGGCTGGGTGCTGCTGGATGCGCATGGCCACTGCCTTGGTTTCGGCCAGTACTGGCCAACGACCTCCGGCACGCTGCACCTGGGCCGCATCATCGTTTCGCCGCGGGCACGCGGGCGTGGACTGGGACGTGTACTGATGCAGGCGCTGATGGCGCAGGCGTTGCAGTCGCCCGGGGCGGAGCGGCTGACCCTGCGTGTCTATCGTGACAACGTCGCGGCGGTGACCCTGTACCGCGACCTGGGCTTTCAGCCGATGGAAGACGCTTCGACGCCGGAACTGCTGTTCATGCAGCACCGTGCCGGCTGAGTGGTGATCACGCGCGCAGCACGGAAGCCTGTTGCGCCTGCCATTGCTCGCGGGTGATGCGGCTGATGTGTTCGGTGCGGTAGTCGCCGAGGAAGCTGTTGAACTTGTTCACTTCGGTATGGTGATGCTGGAAACCGCATTTGCTCTGTACGCTCAGGGACTGCAGGTTGTCGGCGAAGTAGCCGCACCACAGTGCGTCCAGGCGCAGGCCGAGGAAGGCGTGCCGCATCACTTCGCGCACTGCTTCGGGCACCAGGCCGCGCCCCCAGTACGGTACGCCGATCCAGTAGGCGATCTCGCCTTCGCGCTCGCCGATCTCGAAGTTGCTGTCGGCACCGATCAGGATGCCGACGCAGCCGATGGCGCGGCCATCTTCGCGGCTCTGCAGGGCATAGACCTCCGGCCGGTTGAACACGGTGCGGATGATCCCGGTACTTTCCTCGACGCTGGTGTGGGCTGGCCATCCGGCGATGGGCCCGACGCGCAGGTCGCGGGCGTATTCGTACAGGTCGGCGGCGTCGGTGTCGCGCCAGGGGCGCAGGATCAAGCGTTCGGTATGCAGCGGCATGGCCGTTCCAGGGGCAGGGAGAGAGCGCACAGGCTAGGCCGCGTCGGGCGGAGGGCACAGGGCGGGACCTTGATGGTTTCGGTACTTTTCACAACTCCCCGGCGTTGCCCGGTATGCTGTGCCGCGGAATGCAGCCGGATCGGCCAATGGACCGCATACCCCAGCTTCTGGATCAGGACGAATCGATGCGCCTGGAGGTCAGTACGCTGGCGGAGGGGCAGGGGGTTCCGCTGTCGTTCGGGCACGCGTATCTGGCGGTACTGGTGTGCGTGTCCGGGCGTGCGCGCTTCGCACTGAACTTCCGTGAGGTGGCGGTGCAGCGGCACGACGTGCTGGTGCTGGCCGAGGACACGCTGGCGCTGCTGCGGAAGCGATCGCGTGGCTTCCTGGCGGTGGTCTGCCTGATGCCGAAGGCGCTGGCGTCGGAGGTGGCCTACGTACTGCCCAACGCGCTGTTCAAGTTCCTGCATGAGCATCCCCATTGCGTGCCGTCGCCGCTGGAGGTGCCGCTCCTGCAGGGCTGGCTGCAGCAGCTGATGGACGCGCAACATACTGGGGGCCGCTATCGGCACGTGATGCTGCGCAATCTACTGCAGACCTTTTTCCTGAAATTCGCCACGCTGTTGCCGGCACAGAAGGGGGCCGCAGCGTCGGTCAGCCGGCGCGAGCGCCTGGCCTGGAATTTCTGGGAACTGGTCGGCCAGCGCAGTACCCGCCAGCGCGACGTGCAGTCTTATGCCGATGCGTTGTGCATCACGCCGTTCTATCTTTCACAGCTGACCCGCGAGTGCTTCGGTGAAACACCCAAGGCGTTGATCGACCGCCAGGTGGTGCTGGAGATCAAGGCGCTGCTGAGCTACAGCGAGCTGCCGATCGGGCGCATCGCCGAGCGATTGTGCTTCGAGGATGCGTCCTACCTGTGCCGCTACTTCCGGCGGCACACCGGGCAGTCGCTGACCGGCTACCGCCGTGCGGGGCAGGGTGGCGCTGGTGGGATACGAACAGCGGTGCCGGCACTTCGGACAGCAGATCCTCGGTAACCCCGCCGAGCATGCGTTCGACCACGCAGTCGCGGCGGTAGGGCCCCGGCACCCGTAGATCGGCTTCGCCAGGCCTGGCGAAAGGTCAATCCTGCTTCAACAGCTCGACCAGCTGGCGCAGGCGATAGGGCTTGGGCAGGAACTCCACCTGCTCCGGCAGCGGCGGCAGCTGCGAGCGCGCATAGCCGGAGGACAGGATCATGCGTGCCTGCGGCTGTTCGCGGGCGACGTGCTCGCTCAGTTCGATGCCGGACATGCCGTTGGGCATGCTGACATCGCTGAACACCACGTCAAAACGCGCCTCGCCCTTGAGCAGCTCCGCCGCCTCGTGGCCATCGGCGGTGGTGGCGACCTCGATGCCGAAATCGCGCAGGGCCAGGCCGATCATCTCGCGCAGATCGTTCTGGTCCTCCACCATCAGTACGCGGATCGGTTCATCGGTCATGGGTTGCTTCCTCTGATGCGGGTAACAGCAGGCTTACCGTCGTGCCGACACCGGGCGTGGTGGACACATCGACGAAGCCGCCGCTCTGGGTAGTGAATCCGAACACCTGGCTCAGGCCCAGGCCGCTGCCCTTGCCGATGTCCTTGGTGGTGAAGAAGGGCTCGCTGGCGCGCTCGGCGATGTCGGCCGCCATGCCATGGCCTTCGTCACAGACGCTGAGGGTGACATAGCCGCGTTGCAGCGTAGTGTCCGCATCCGGGTCGAGCCGATGTTCCAGCGCGGTGCCGATCAGGATGCGCCCGCCATCGATGGTGGCCTCCACGGCATTTGCCACCAGGTTGGCCAGGGCAGCCTGCAGCTGCATCGCGTCGGTGCACACCTGCGGCAGGCCCGGCGTGAGGCAGGCGTCCAGCGTCACCGTGGGTGGGCAGGCGCGCTGCAGGCCCGGCAGCCATTGCTGTACCAGCGTGTTGATGTCCAGCGGTTCGCGGATCAAGGTCTGGCCCGTGCTGAAGGCCAGCAGCTGGCGGGTCAGCAGGGCGCCGCGGTCGGTGGCCGCCTGCGCAGCGTCCAGCAGCTCGGCGGCGCGTGCATCGTCACCGCGGACGCGTAGCGACAGCAGGTCCAGTGCGTTGCCGATGGTGGTCAGCAGGTTGTTGAACTCGTGCGACAGGCCGCGGCTGAGCCGGCCGACCGTCTCGAACTGCTGGGTGTTGCGCAGCGCACGCTGGGCATCGCGCAGCAGTCGCTGTGCCTGCCATTGCTCGGTGATGTCGCGGGTGATCTTGACGAAGCCAAGCAGTTCGCCCGCTTCAACGACCGGCTCGATGACCACGCTGGCGCGGAACGAGGAGCCGTCGCGGCGTACCCGCCAGCCCTCGCTGGCAACATGGCCCTGCTGCGCCGCGAGGCGGAGCAGGCGCTGCGGTTCGCCGGCCTCGCGCTCGGTGGCCAGGTAGAATCGACCGAAGTGCGTACCCACCACTTCATCGGCTGAATAGCCCTTGATGCGCTCGGCGCCCGGGTTCCAGCTGCAGACGATGCCTTCAGGATCAAGCAGGTACAGCGCATGGTCGCGCACGCTGTCGATCAGCAATCGCAGTTGTCGGGAAGGGTCCGTCAGCACGGACGTCGTAGAGGCAGCTGCGTCCACGTGTAGATAAGTGTTACCCCTGTGAGGGACGTGAAGCTAGGCATTCAAGTGTGAAGGATGCGTGCACACCTGACACGTGCCATTTGTCCTGTGCGGCTGAATGCGACACGGAGTACCATCTTCCACCCTTTGCCTTCTGGAACCGACCTGCATGCGTCCTGGTGCGACTACGCGTGACCGCTGGATCTGGATGACCTCTGCCGTATTGCTGGCGGCGACCATCGCGCTGGAACTGGTGGTACCGCTGGGATACGCGGTCTGGCTGGCCTATTTCCTGGCCGTGGGCGTCACGGTGTTCCAGCGCAGTGCGCGCGCGCCGTTCGTGGTCGCGATGATCGCCTGTGTCCTGCTGGTGATCGGCTTCAACGTGGCGCCCGCCAGCAACAACTCGTCGTTCTCGTTCGTCAACCGCACCATCGGTGGCTGCGCCTTCCTGATGATCGCGCTGATCGTCTCGCGCGCCATCCAGGCCCGCCGCCAGGCCATGCGCGCGCTCTGGCTGCAGGAGGCCGAGAACGCGGTGGCGTCGAGCCTGCGCGGTGACCTGGGGCCGGAGCAGATCGCCGAGGCGGCTGCGACGAGCCTGGCCGGGCAGCTGGACGCGGAGGTCGGTGCGGTCTATCGGCTGGAAGGCGGACGGCTGCAGCTGACCGGTGGCATGGCGCTGCCTTCGGGCGCGCCGGCCTCGCTGGCCCTGCACGAAGGGCTGGCCGGGCAGGTCGCTCGTGATGAACGGATCCGCCACCTGCATGGCGACGATGCCGCCGTGCTTGAACTGCAGACCAGCCTGGGCCGGCTGCCGGTGCGCGAGCGCATCCTGGCGCCGCTCAGCAGCGATGGTGCCGTGGTCGGCATCATCGAACTGGGCCGCGCCCGGGTCGGTGAACAGCGTGATCTGGATCGCGAGCTGCTGGAGCGCTGTGCCGAGACCATCGGCCTGGCGCTGCGCGCATCGCTGTTGCGTGCGCAACTGGTGGTGCTGCTGGAAGAGTCGCAGCGCCAGGGCGAGGAGCTGCAGGCCCAGCAGGAAGAGCTGCGCGTGGCCAACGAGGAGCTGGAAGAGCAGAGCCGCAGCCTGCTGCAGTCGCAGAGCCACCTGGAAGAACAGCAGGCCGAGCTGGAACAGAGCAACGTGCAGCTGGAAGAGCGCACCCACGAGCTGGAGGCGCAGAAGCAGGCGCTGCTGGTCGCGCAGAGCCAGCTGGTGCGCAACAGCAACGAACTGGCCGCGACGTCGCGCTACAAGTCCGAGTTCCTGGCCAACATGTCGCACGAACTGCGCACGCCGCTGAACAGCTCGCTGATCCTGGCCAAGCTGCTGGCCGACAACAAGGACGGCACGCTCACCGAAGAACAGGTGAAGTACGCCCGTGCGATCCTCTCGTCCAACAACGATCTGTTGGCACTGATCAACGACATCCTCGACCTGTCGCGCATCGAGGCCGGCCATGTCGAACTGTCCGATGAAGTGGTGGTGGTCGACAGCGCGCTGCAGCGCCTGCGCGAGACCTTCGAGCCGATGGCGCGGCAGAAGGGCCTGGCCCTGCAGATCGAAGCCGATGCGCTGGCACCGAGCCAGCTGGTGGTCGACAGCCAGCGGCTGCAGCAGATCCTGAAGAACCTGCTGGCCAACGCGGTGAAGTTCACCGAGCACGGAAAGGTCAGCCTCCACGTGCGTGCGGCCGGCAATGGCCGCATCCGGTTCGAGGTCTGCGACACCGGCATCGGCATCGCCCGCGAGCAGCTGGACGTCATCTTTGAAGCCTTCCGCCAGGCCGACGGCAGCACCCGCCGTCGCTACGGCGGTACCGGCCTGGGCCTGTCGATCTCGCGCGATCTGGCCGAGCGCATGGGCGGCCGCATCCAGGTCGACAGCGAGCCCGGGCGCGGCAGCTGCTTCATCCTGGAGCTGCCATTGCAGGGCGCCCCCGCGGCGAGCGCAGCCGAGGCTGCCGAGGCCCCCGTGGCAGTGCCGGCGCCGGCACGGACACCGGCCGTGCTGCCGCCGGCGCCGGTGCGCGCTGCCACTGCGTCGGCGCCGGCCACTGCGTCGGCCGGCGTGGCCGACGACCGCGGCCGCCGCCAGCGCGCCGGGCGCCTGATCCTGGCGGTCGAGGACGATGCCACGTTCGCCGAAGCACTGGTGGCCCTGGCCCATGAACTGGACTTCGACTGCGTGGTGGCGGGTACGGCGGAAGAAGCGCTGACACTTGCCAGTGAGCTGCGTCCAAACGGCATCCTGCTTGATATCGGCCTGCCGGACGTGTCGGGCCTGAGCGTGCTGGAGCGCCTGAAGCGCAACCCCGAAACCCGCCACATCCCGGTGCATGTGGTCTCGGCAACGGACCGCAGCCAGGTGGCGCGCGAGCTGGGCGCGATCGGCTTCGCGATCAAGCCGACCACGCGCGAGCGGCTGGTGACGGCCATCGAGCAGCTGGAACAGACCAGCCAGCGCGACGTGCGGCGCCTGCTGATCGTCGAGGACGACAGCGAGCTGCGCAGCAACCTGGAACTGCTGCTGGGCCGCGACCAGCTGCAGATCGTCGCGGTGGGCACCCTGGCCGATGCACTGGAACAGCTCAGCACGGTCACGTTCGACTGCATGGTGATGGACCTGTCGCTGCCCGACGGCAGCGGCTACGACCTGCTTGAACACATGGCCGGCAACGATGAGGTCGGTTTCCCGCCGGTGATCGTCTACACCGGCCGCGCGCTCAGCCGCGAGGAAGAGCAGCGCCTGCGCCGCTATTCCAAGAGCATCATCATCAAGGGTGCGCGTTCGCCGGAACGCCTGCTGGATGAAGTGACCCTGTTCCTGCACAGCGTCGAGGCCAGCCTGCCGACCGACCAGCAGCGCCTGCTGCGCGAAGCGCGCCGTCGCGACACCGTGCTCGATGGCCGTACCGTGCTGCTGGCCGAAGACGATGTCCGCAACATCTTCGCGCTGTCCAGCGTGCTCGAACCGCTCGGCGTCACGCTGGAGATCGCGCGCAATGGCCAGGAAGCGGTGGATCGCCTGGCCGAGCGCGAGGTCGATCTGGTGCTGATGGACATCATGATGCCGGAGAAGGATGGGCTGGCCGCGATGCGCGAGATCCGCGCACAGCGCCACCTGCAGGACCTGCCGATCATCGCGCTGACCGCCAAGGCCATGCCGGACGACCGTGAGCGATGCCTGCAGGCCGGTGCCAACGATTACATCGCCAAGCCCATCGATGTCGACAAGCTGGTCTCGCTGTGCCGTGTCTGGTGCTCGCGGCAATGAACGAGCAGGCGCTGTTCGACCTGGAACTGAAGGTGCTGCTGGAAGCGCTGTACCAGCGCTACCACTACGACTTCCGCAGCTACGCGGTATCGTCGCTGCGGCGGCGCATCCGCCAGGCCATGCAGCGCTACGAGTGCGAGCGGCTGGCCGACCTGCAGCACCGCCTGCTGCACGAGCCGGACCTGTTCGCGCAGGCGATGCAGTTCTTCACAGTGCAGGTGTCGGAGATGTTCCGTGACCCGGCCTATTTCCGTGAGCTGCGCGAGCAGGTGGTGCCGGTGCTGCGCACCTATCCCTCGGTGAAGCTGTGGGTGGCTGGCTGCAGTACGGGCGAGGAAGTGTGGTCACTGGCGATCCTGCTGCACGAGGAAGACCTGCTCGAGCGCAGCATCGTTTACGCCACCGACATCAATCCGGCAGCGCTGGCCACCGCCGAAGCCGGCGCCTATGGCATCGACCGCATGGCCCAGTTCAGCCGCAACTACCTGGCGGCCGGCGGCACCGCTTCGCTCTCCGACTACTACGCCACGGCCTACGATGGCGCGGTGTTCAACCGCCAGCTGCGCCGCAACGTGGTGTTCGCCGACCACAGCCTGGCCACCGACACCGTGTTCTCCGAAGTGCACCTGGTGTCGTGCCGCAACGTGCTGATCTATTTCAACCGCGACCTGCAGGATCGCGCGGTGGGCCTGTTCCGTGATGCGCTGGTGCATCGCGGCTTCCTTGGCCTGGGCAGCAAGGAGTCGCTGCAGTTCGGGCGCCACCACGGTGCGTTCGAGGTCTGTTCGCGCGAGCATCGCCTGTACCGGAAAGTCGCCTGATGAGCCTGCCGATACGACCGGCCGTGCTGGTGATCGGGGCCTCTGCGGGTGGGGTCGCAGCGCTGCAGACGGTGCTTGGCGCGCTGCCTGCGGCACTGCCGGCGCCGGTGCTGGCAGTGCTGCACCTGCCACGCGATCGCAGCAGCCGCATCGCCGAAGTGCTGGCGCCGTACTGCGCGCTGCCGGTGCGCGAGGCCGAAGACAAGCAGCCGCTGCAGCCTGGCACGGTGACCTTTGCGCCACCGGACTATCACCTGCTGGTGGAAGACGCCGGTTCGCTGGCGCTGTCGGTGGACGCCCCGGTGCTGTTTTCTCGCCCGGCCATCGATCCGCTGTTCGAGTCGGCGGCAGCGGTGTTCGGCGCGCAGGTGCTGGCCCTGCTGCTGACCGGTGCCAGCAGTGATGGCAGCGAAGGCGTGGCCGCCGTGCGCGCCGCTGGTGGCCGCGCCTGGCTGCAATGTCCCGAGGAGGCCGAGGCATCGATGATGCCGGCCTCCGCCCTGCAGCACGCTGGCGCCGATGCCGTGCTGCCCCTTGAACTGATGTGCCGTCGCCTGAAGGAGTTGTTTGCATGAACCTGTTGCCACCGGACCCTGCGCAGTCGCAGACCCCGGTCAACCTGCTGATCGTCGATGACGTGCCGCAGAACCTGGTAGCCATGCAGGCGCTGCTGCAGCGCGAGGGCGTGAACCTGCTGCTTGCGGGCTCGGGTGCGCAGGCGCTGGAGCTGCTGCTGGAGCACGAGGTGGCGCTGGCATTGCTGGATGTGCACATGCCGGAGATCGATGGTTTCACCCTGGCCGAGCTGATGCGCGGTTCGCACCGCAGCCGCGATGTGCCGATCATCTTCCTGACCGCCTCGCCGGATGACCCGGTGCGTGCCTTCAAGGGCTACGAAACCGGTGCGGTCGATTTCCTGCACAAGCCGGTCGCACCGCAGGTGATCCTGAGCAAGGTCAACGTCTTCATCGAGCTCTACCAGCAGCGCCAGCTGCTGAAGGCGCGCAACGAGGCGCTGGAACGTTCGCTCAAGCTCAACGAGACGATGGCGGCCGTGCTCACCCATGACCTGCGCACGCCGCTGTCGGCGATCCTGCTGTGTGCCGACAAGCTGGCGCTGGAGCTTCCAGAGGACAATGCCGGTGCGCAGCAGACCCTGAAGCACCTGGAAGCCAGCACCCTGCGCATGGCGCGGATGGTCGAGCAGCTGCTGGACTTTTCGCGGATCCGCAGCGGCGGCCTGCGCCTGCAGGCAAGTGCCTGCGATCTTGCGGAAGTGACGCGTGCCGTGGTGGCCGAAGCGGGCAGCGCCCACGGCCACGCACGGGTGCATCTCGACATGCAGGGCGATACCCGCCTGCAGGGTGATCTGGATCGGCTTGGCCAGGTCGCCGCGAACCTGGTCGGCAACGCGCTTACCCATGGCAGCGAGGCGAGGGTGGAGGTGGACGGCCGCGATCCGCGCAGCGTGCTGCTGCGGGTAAGCAACGCCGGGCGGATCGACGACGCGCTGCTGCCGCGATTGTTCGAGCCGTTCAAGGCCAGTTTCCACCCCAGCAATGGCCTGGGGCTGGGCCTGTACATCGTTGATCAGTTCGTCCGCGCGCACGGCGGCCACATCGGCGCGCGCAACGAGGCGGGGCAGGTGGTGTTCGAGGCGACGCTGCCACGGCGCTCTGAAAGCCCGGCAACGGCGGCCAGCTGAATCCTTCAGCAAGCGACGCCTGGATCTGAGACGGGCTCGTCCGCAACTGCTACCGTGGCGGCAGATATTGCCAAGGAAGCACCATGCCACTGCGTGCGATCGCCTATGTCAGCCGGGCGCTGCCGGATCTCTCCGCTCGACGGCTGCAGGCGCTGGTCGACGATGCGGCCCGCTTCAACAAGATGGCCGGCGTGACCGGCGTGCTGCTGCACGACGGCGGGCGTTTCCTGCAGTACATCGAAGGGCCGCCGGATGGCATCGGTTCGGTCTACGAACGCATCCTGCAGGCCGGCAGCCATATCGACATCATTGAACTGGCGCGCGGCCGCCTGGGCCAGCGCCAGTTTCCGTACTGGTCGATGCGCGCGCTGCCGGTGGAGGAGGCGCTGTTGCGCCAGCTGTCATCCAGTGACTGGTCGGGCTTTACCCGTACGCTGCAGGGTGATCGCTCCGCGCCGACGCCGGTGGACCTGCTCGACAAGGTTGTGCAGCCAGCACTACACGCCGGCTGAGCGTCAGCCCGAGGTGCCGCCGCCGCAATAGGCGGCATGCAGCGCCTGCAGCACGCCCAATGCGGGCCCTTCCTGCATGCGGTAGTGGATGGCCTGTGCTTCGCGCCGGGTCGCCACGATGTCCATATCGCGCAGCACAGCCAGGTGCTGCGACAGCGCGGACGCACTCAATCCGGTCAGCGCCTGCAGCTCCGGTACCGGCGCTTCGCCTTCGACCAGGCGGCACAGCACGCGCAAGCGGGCAGGATGGGCCAGGCGCTTGAGCAGGGCAGCGGCCTGCGCGGCGTGCTTGGCCATCGCGGCACTGTCGAGCGGGGTGCTGGGCATGGTTGACCTTTTTGTTTAGACGTGTCTAATTTAGACAAATCTAAATAAAAGGGCAATCCCATGAAGGGCGTGAATGAGGGCAGGGCATGAACCTGCCGTGGACTGCGGTGGCCGGCGGTGGGTTGATCGGCGCCGCCGCAGTGCTGTTGCTCGCCACCCTCGGGCGTGTGGCCGGTATCAGCGGGATCGCCGCAGGCAGCCTGCGCGCAGCGGAAGGCGAGCGCGGATGGCGCTGGGCGTTCCTGTCTGGCCTGCTCGCGGCGGCCGGGCTGGTGCTGTGGTGGCAGTCGCTGCCCGAAGCGTTGCCGCGGGTACAGTTGCGCGATGCCTTGCCTGCCTGGCAGTTGATCGGCGCCGGCCTGCTGGTGGGCTTCGGCACCCGCTTGGGCAGTGGCTGTACCAGTGGTCACGGCGTCTGTGGCATGGCTCGCGGCTCGAAGCGCTCGCTGCTGGCGGTGCTGGTGTTCATGGCCTGCGCGATGCTGACGACGTTCCTCATCCGCCACGGCGGAGGCCTGGCATGAGCCGCGCGACAGGGGCCGCGGCAGCGGCGGGTGCGCTGTTCGGTGCGGGGCTGGCGCTTTCGGGGATGACCGACGCGCGCCGTGTGCTCGGCTTCCTCGACATTGCGGGTGATTTCGATCCCACCCTGGTGTGGGTGCTGGGCTCGGCGCTGCTGGTCAGTGCGGTCGGCCAGCGCTGGGTGCTGCGCCGCGCGCAGCCGTGGTTCGCGGTGCGCTTCCAGTTGCCCAGTGCGCGTGATGTCGATGCGCGCCTGCTGCTGGGCGCCGCACTGTTCGGTATCGGCTGGGGATGGGCTGGCTATTGCCCGGGACCGGCCATCGCCGGGCTGGCAGTCGCATCGCGTGAAGCGCTGTGGTTCGTGCCTGCGATGCTTGCAGGTTTCTGGCTGCACGATCGGGTCGTACGCTGAGGCTTCACCCCTGTGTCACCCTGCGTGCGGTCAGATCCGGGGTTCACGGGGAAAGGAGCACAACGACATGGTACGGATGAAGTGGACGGGCAGGGCAATGCTGGCGGTCGCACTGGCCGCTGCGGTGGCACCGGCGCTGGCCTGCACGCGCGCGGTGTACCTGGGTGACAACGGTGATGTGATCACCGCACGCTCGATGGACTGGAAGGTCGACGTGGCCACCAATCTCTACGTGCTACCGCGCGGCATCGCGCGCACCGGCCAGGCCGGACCGAAGTCGCTGGCCTGGACAGCGCGCTATGGTTCGGTGGTGGCCACCGGCTACGACGTGTCGACCACCGATGGCATGAACGAGAAGGGCCTGGTGGCCAACCTGCTGTGGCTGGTCGAATCGGAGTATCCGCAGCAGCGCGGCAACAAGCCGGGACTGGCGATTTCGCTGTGGGCGCAGTATGTGCTGGACAATTTCGCGACCGTGGACGAGGCGGTGGCGGCGCTGAAGCGTGAGCCGTACTCGATCGTCACCGACAAGGTGCCGGGCGAGGACCGCCAGGCAACGCTGCATCTGTCGCTGTCCGACGCGAGCGGCGACAGTGCCATCGTCGAGTACATCGGGGGGCGCCAGGTGATCCACCATGACCGGCGCTACCAGGTGATGACCAACTCGCCGATCTTCGAGCAGCAGCTGGCACTCAACAGCTACTGGCAGCAGATCGGTGGCACGGTGATGCTGCCAGGTACCAACCGCTCGTCCGACCGCTTCGCGCGTGCGTCGTTCTACATCAATGCCATTCCCAAGGCCGAGGACCCGGTGGAAGCGCTGGCCAGCGTGTTCAGCGTGATCCGCAATGCGTCGGTGCCGTATGGCATCACCACGCCGGGCGAGCCGAACATCTCATCGACGCGCTGGCGCACGGTGGCCGACCACAAGCGGCGGTTGTACTTCTTCGAATCGGCGCTGACCCCCAACACCTTCTGGATCGATCTGAACAAGGTCGATTTCGGCGGCCAGGTGCTCAAGCTCGACCTTGGCAAGGACCAGCGCAACACGTTCGCCGGCGATGCATTGGGTCACTTCGTACCCAGTGCACCGTTCGCCTTCCTCGGCGTGGACGGCTAGCGCGAGGCCTGGTCCGGCGCGTCCTTCGGATAGACCGCCAGCACGCTGCAGCCCGGGCGGGCGAAGCGCGGCGTGCTGGCGCGCATGTCGCCGGGGATTCCGGACGGCGTCTCCACGATGCGATCGCCCGGATTGCCACAGATCAGGCCGTTCTGGAAACCGGACTGGAATTCCACCGAGGTCGCCCCGGCCAGGATCGAGCAGCTGCCGGCCAGTTCGACGCGGTAGTAGCGATTGCCGCCATTGCGGCGCGGATTGGTCTCCACCACCACGCCTTGCGGATCCTCGTTCCAGCTGCGCACATGGCGGGTGGCGAAGCAGAACGCTGGCGAGGCCTGGAAGGTATGGCGCGGGCTGCTGCCGCCACGGCTGGGCTTGCCTGTGGCGGTCACGTTCACCGGCGGCAGGGTGGCCGCGTACAGGCGGCTGCTCTGGCGAGCGGTGCTGGCGAACTCCCGGTTGTCGATGGGGGTGACACTGCCGACGCCGCAGCGGCGGCCATCCACCATCACCTGTTCACTGGGGCGGCCGCAGGCCCAGCCCGAAGGCGCCTCCAGCCGCAGTGCGCTGGCTTCGTTGACACCCGGGCAGGCTGCGCTGAAGTCGATGCGGAAGGCCTGGCCCCTGCCATCACGGACCGCGATGGCGGTCGGTGTCTCCTGCTCGACCTGGCGTACGTCACGTGCGTCCAGGCAGTGCGGTGCAGGTGCGATGCGCTCGGCGGCCGATGGCGCGGATGGCGCCTGGGCCAGGGCGGCCAGGGGTAAGGCGCTGGCCAGTGCCAGCGGAAGCAATCGGATCATGCTGTTCATCCTGCCATCCCTGCGTCTGTAACTGGCTGGAACATAGCATGGCCGGTGCCGGGGCCGCGTTGCAGGGAAATGCCAGCACGCGCACACTCGTCATATGGGCGCGATCTTCCACCTGCGGCACTACGGCCAGGCCACCGGCCTGGACCGTCATGACTACGCGCAGTGGGTGCTGCCGCTGCAGGGCGAACTGCAGTTCGAGATGCAAGGCCGCGGTGGTCGCTTGGACCTGCTGCAGGGGGCCTTCGTCGCGGCTGGCGAAGCACACGACCAGATGGCCGATGGCCCGAATGCTTTCGTGATCGTCGACTGCCCCCCGGGTGTGCTCGATGACGGTACCCAGGAACACCTGTGCCGCCAGCGCTGGCTGCATCTGCCACTGGCGCTGCGACAGCGCCTGGCGCAGGTGTGTGAGGGCCAGGCACTGCCGGCCCTGTTGCCGCAGCTGCTCCAGGTGTTCGCACCGGCGGGCAGTGGTGCGCGCCTGCAGGGCCTGTGCGCGGCGGTGCAGGTTGATCCGGGCCAGGCGTGGCCGGTAGCACGCATGGCCGCCTTCGTCGGTGTCAGCGAAAGCCGGTTGCATGCGCTGTTCCAGCGGGAGTTCGGGCTGAGCCCGCAGGCCTGGCTCAGTGCAAGCCGGTTGCGTTGGGCCAAGCACCAACTGCGTACCAGTGCGGCGCCGATCAGCGATATCGCGCTGGCGGCAGGCTATTCCGAGCAGAGTGCACTGACCCGTGCGCTGCGTCGTGAGTGCGGGCAGACGCCGGCCGCCTGGCGCAGGGGCGCCATCTGACCTGTAGAGCCGAGCCCACGCTCGGCTGCCCTTATCTGCACAGCGGCCAATCGCAGCCGAGCATTGGCTCGGCTCTACAGAGATGACAAGGCAATAGCCTCGGTCAAGAGGGCGCCACTGGTGAGCGCTTACACTGCGCGGCCCGTTCTCTTCCCCCGAAGAACCCGAATGCGCAACAACCCGATGGCCCTGGGCATCGCCAATGGCGTTGCCGCTGGCGCGCTGTGGGGCGTGGTCTTTCTCGCCCCCGCCGTGCTGCAGTCGTTCAATGCCCTGCAACTGTCCGCCGGTCGCTACCTGGTCTATGGCCTGATTGCCATCGCTCTGCTGCTGCCGCGCTGGAAGCGGCTGGCACCGCGGCTGGGCCGCGCCGAATGGTTCGGGCTGCTGTGGCTGAGCCTGGCCGGCAACCTGGTGTACTTCCTGCTGCTGGCCACGGCGGTGCAGTGGGCCGGTGGCGCGGCGGCGTCATTGATTGTCGGCCTGATTCCGGTGGTGGTCACTGTGGTTGGCGTGCGCGAGCAGGGCGCGGTGCCGTTGAAGCAGCTGCTGCCGGCGCTGGGCCTGTGCGTGCTCGGCGTGGCGCTGGTGGGCTGGGAAGCATTGATGTCCGAACACCTCGCAACACCGTGGCGGCAGCGCCTGATCGGCCTGCTCTGTGCGTTCGGCGCGCTGTTCTCGTGGGCGCTGTACTCGATCGGCAACAGTCGTTGGCTGGCGCGCCTGCCGGACCTGTCCAGCCACGACTGGTCGTTGCTGACCGGCGTCACCACTGGCGGCCTGGCCCTGCTGCTGGTGCCGATGGCCTTCATCGGCCACAGCGGTACCCGCACCGCGGCGCAGTGGAGTGGCTTCTGGGCGATCAGCGCCGGCGTGGCAGTGGTGGCCTCGATCCTCGGCAACGCGTTCTGGAACCGTGCCAGCCGCCTGCTGCCATTGACCCTGACCGGGCAGATGATTGTGTTCGAGACGCTGTTCGCGCTGGCGTATGCCTTCGCCTGGCAGCAGCGCTGGCCCTCGCTGCTGGAGGCGCTGGCGATCGTGTTCCTGTTGGCCGGCGTGATGCTGTGCGCGCATGCCCATCGCTCGCCACGGGCGATCGCCGAACATGCAGGCTGAATGTGGGCGTCAAGCGCGCTGATGCCGGCTTGGTCTCAGATGCAACCAAATGCCGGCACGTTGGCCGATGATCGCCGCAATGATTTTTTGCATCGCAGCACTTGACAGCGGACCGGCGCACAGTGTTTTCTGTGCGTCATGGTCCTTGATGCCGCCCACGCCAGCCTGATCGCCCCCGCCATTGCGGGCCGTCCGACTGCGCCGGTCGCCACCACCACCATTACCACCACCACCGTCACCACTGCCCTGGTGCGGTCCGTCGTCTTCGTGTAACTCCCGAAAACCACGGCCCCGCACCATCCAGGTGGCGGGGAAACTCGACACCTGCATGCGACGGGGCCTCCTACCGAGGTCTGCATGTCTTCCCACGCCCCCGCCCATCCCGTTGCCCCGGCCGATCTGGCTGCACCGTCCACTGTCGTGCACAAGTTCGGCGGCACCTCGGTGGCCGATGCCGAACGCTATCGCCATGTTGCCGGCCTGCTGCTGGCCCGTCCTGAGTCGCTGCAGGTCACTGTCGTCTCGGCGATGAAGGGGGTCACCGACGCGCTGATCGATCTGGCGCAGCTGGCGGCAAAGGGTGACCAGGGTTGGCGCGAGGCCTGGCATGCCCTGCGCGCGCGCCACCGTGGCGCCGCCGTGGCGCTGCTGGGCGAGCAGGTCGGCGAGACGGTCGAATGGATCGACGCCCGCTTCGATCAGCTGGCCGAAGTGCTGGCGGCGCTGGCGGTGATCGGCGAGCTGCCGCGCGAGGTGCTGGACCGCGTGCAGGGCCTGGGCGAAGTGTTCTCCGCGCAGCTGCTCGGCACCCACCTGCGTGCCTTGGGCGAAGACTGTGCGGTGCTCGATGCGCGCGATGTGCTGGTGGTCGGGCATGGCGAGCTGGGCGTCGATGTCGACTGGGAAGCCAGCGCCGACCGCCTCGCGCAATGGCGCCTGCAGCATCCGCAGCCGCGCCTGGTCGCCACCGGTTTCGTCGCGCGTGACCGTGATGACCGCATCACCACCCTGGGCCGCAACGGCAGTGACTACTCCGGCGCGATCTTCGCCGCGCTGTTCAATGCCGATGAACTGCACATCTGGACCGACGTCGACGGCGTGCTGTCAGCCGACCCGCGGCTGGTACCCGAAGCCGTGCAGCTCGAATCGCTCAGCTACGACGAGGCCTGCGAACTGGCTTACTTCGGCGCCAAAGTGGTGCACCCGCAGACGATGTCGCCGGCGATCCGCCTGGGCCTGCCGATCTTCATCCGCAATACGTTCCAACCGGCGCATCCGGGTACGCGCATCAGTGCCGAGCGCTCGCCGCGTGGGCCGGTAAAGGGCCTGACCCTGAGCCCGGGCCTGGCCCTGTTGAACCTGGAAGGCACCGGCCTGATCGGCGTGCCAGGCACTGCAGAGCGCGTATTCGCTGCCCTGCGCCAGGCGCAGGTGTCGGTGGTGATGATCTCGCAGGGTTCGTCGGAACATTCGATCTGCTGCGTGGTGCGCGCCGCCGAAGCTGCACGTGGCCGCGAGGCGCTGCTGCATGCGTTTGCGCATGAGCTGTCGGTGGGCCAGGTGCAGCGCGTGCAGGTCAGCGAGGGCGTCAGCGTTCTGGCGGCGGTGGGCGACGGCATGGCCGGTCAACCTGGCGTGGCGGCGCGCCTGTTCGAGGCGCTGGGCCGCGCGCAGGTGAACATCCTGGCAATCGCGCAGGGCTCGTCCGAGCGCAACATTTCGGTGGCGGTGGACAGTGCCAATGCCACCCGCGCCCTGCGCGCCGCGCATGCCGGCTTCTGGCTGTCGCCGCAGACCTTCGCGGTGGGTGTGATCGGGCCTGGCAACGTCGGTGCCGCGCTGCTGGACCAGCTGCTGGCCGCGCGCCCGCAGTTGCTGGCCAAGGCCAATGTCGACCTGCGCCTGCGCGCACTGGCCTCGCGTTCGCGCATGCGGCTGGATGCGGATGGGCTGCATGCCGACTGGCGCGAAGCCCTTCAGCAGGCGGGTGAGCCCAGCGATCTGGATCGCTTCACCGAACACCTGCTGGCCGCGCACCTGCCGCATGCGGTGGTGATCGACTGCAGTGGCAGTGCCGAGGTGGCCGAGCGCTATGAGGGCTGGCTGGCAGCCGGCATCCACGTGGTCACCCCGAACAAACAGGCCGGCGCCGGGCCGCTGCCGCGCTACCAGCGCATCCGCGCCGCGGCGGCGGCCAGTGGTGCGCGTTTCCGCTACGAGGCCACGGTGGGCGCGGGCCTGCCGGTGATCACCACGCTGCGTGACCTGGTCGATACCGGTGACGAGGTGCTGGCCATCGAAGGCATCTTCTCCGGCACGCTGGCCTGGCTGTTCAACCGCTTCGATGGCAGCCAGCCGTTCTCGCAGCTGGTCGCGCAGGCGCGGTCGATGGGCTACACCGAGCCGGACCCGCGTGACGATCTTTCGGGCGTGGACGTGGCGCGCAAGCTGGTGATCCTGGCCCGCGAAGCCGGCCACGCGCTCAGTCTTGAGCAGGTGGAAGTGGAAAGCCTGGTGCCGGCGCTGCTGCGCGAGGGCAGCGTGGATGACTTCATGGCGCGGCTGGGCGAGTCCGACGCCAGCCTGCTGCAACGCCTGCAGGATGCGCGGGCGCGTGGTGCGGTGCTGCGCTATGTGGCACAGCTGGGTGCCGACGGCGCCTCGGTGGGGCTGCAGGAACTGCCGGCCGATCATGCCTTCGCCAACCTGCGGCTGACCGACAACGTGGTGCAGTTCCGCACCCGTCGCTACTGCGACAACCCGTTGGTGGTGCAGGGGCCGGGTGCGGGTCCGGAGGTGACGGCAGCGGGTGTGTTCGCGGACCTGCTGCGGGTCGCCGCCGGTGAAGGAGCGCGGCTGTGATCGCACGTGCGTTCGCGCCTGCCTCGGTGGCCAACGTGGCAGTGGGCTTTGACATTCTCGGCCATGCCATTGCCGGTATCGGCGATACCGTGAGCGTGCGCCGCATCGACGAGCCGGTGGTGCGGATCGATGCGATCCGTGGCAGTGCCGTCGCGCTGCCACTGGACGCCGCCGGCAACACCGCCGGGGCTGCGCTGATGTCGCTGCGCGAAGGCCTGGGCCTGGATTTCGGTTTCGCGGTCGAGATCGACAAGGGCATCCCGTTCGGTTCCGGCATGGGCGGTTCGGCAGCGTCGAGTGTCGCGGCGCTGGTCGCCGCCAATGCGCTGCTGCAGGCCCCGTTGCCGCGCGAAGCGCTGTACCCCTACGCGCTGGACGGTGAGGCGGTGGCCAGTGGTGGCCGTCACGGTGACAACGTCGGCCCGCTGCTGCTGGGTGGCCTGGCGCTGTGCACGGCCGATCGCCTGTTGCCGGTCCCGGTGCCTGCCAGCTGGCACAGCCTGCTGGTGCATCCGCACGCGGTGCTGGAAACGCGCCGTGCCCGCCAGGCCCTGCAGGGCAGCTATGCGCTGGGCGAGTTCGTGGCCCAGAGCGCGAACCTCGCGCTGGTGCTCAGTGGTTGCCATCTCAGTGATGCGACGCTGGTACGCGCGGGACTGCGCGACGTGCTGGTCGAACCGCGACGGGCCGGATTGATTGCCGGCTTCGAGGCCGCCCGTGATGCAGCGCTGTCGGCCCATGCAATGGGCGCGGGCATCTCCGGTGCCGGACCCAGTGTGTTCGCCTGGTTCGAGGATGCCGACCAGGCCCGTGCCGCCGTGGCGCCGGTGCAGGCAGCGTTCGCTGCGGCCGGCTTCGACAGTGACGCCTGGGTATCGCCGCTGGATGCGCCGGGAGCCCGGCTGTGCTGAATCCTTCCCCTTCTCTGGAAACCGATCCCATGCAATTTGTTTCGACCCGCGGCCAGTCGCCCGCCGTTGGCCTCAGCGCGGCGATCGCCGCCGGATTGGCGCCCGATGGCGGGCTGTATGTTCCCGCGCATCTGCCGGCCGCGCGCGAGCTGCAGGCCGGGGCGACCCTGGCCGATTCCGCCGCCGATCTGCTGGCACCGTTCTTTGCGGGCGATGCACTCGAGACTGCGCTTCCGGCGATCTGCCGCGGAGCGTTCGACTTCCCGGTGCCGCTGCGTGCACTCGGCGAGGGTGACCACGTGCTGGAGCTGTTCCATGGGCCGACGGCGGCATTCAAGGATATCGGCGCGCGCTTCCTGGCCGGTACGCTGTCGCGCCTGCAGGGCGGCGAGGATCGCGATCTGACGATCGTCGTCGCCACGTCCGGCGATACGGGTGCCGCCGTTGCGGCGGCCTTCCATCGCCAGCCGGGCGTGCGCGTGGTGGTGCTGTATCCGGAGGGTCGCGTGTCTCCGCGCCAGGCGCATCAGCTCGGTTGTTTCGGCGACAACATCCAGGCCCTGCGCGTGACGGGCGCATTCGACGATTGCCAGGCGATGGTCAAGCAGGCGCTGGCCGACCGCGAACTGCAGGCGCAGGTGCCGGTGAGCTCGGCCAACAGCATCAGCCTGGGCCGACTGCTGCCGCAGATGAGCTACTACGCGCATGCAGCGTTGACCCACTACGCCGCGCATCGTCGCCGGCTCAACCTGGTGGTGCCGACCGGCAATCTGGGCAACGCGATGGCGGCCGTGCTGGCGCGCGCGCTGGGCGTGCCGATCGGCCAGGTCGTGCTGGCCACCAATGCCAATGCCGTGCTGCCGGCGTACTTCAATGGTGGCGACTACCAGCCGCAGGCCAGTGTGGCGACGGTGGCCAATGCAATGGACGTGGGTGCGCCGAGCAACTTCGAGCGACTGCGCTGGCTCTACCACGGCGACGACGCAGAGCTGCGTGCAGCTTTCCGCGCGTTCGCGGTGGATGACGTGACCATCCGCGCGACGATTGCCGCAGCGCATGCCAGCCGCGGCGAGCTGTTCTGCCCGCACACGGCGACGGCGGTGAAGGTGCTGCAGGATCTGCGCGCGCGCGGTGCCAAGGGCGACTGGGCGGCGGTGGCTACGGCGCATCCAGCCAAGTTCGAGGCTGTGGTCGAGCCGCTGATCGGCGAAACGGTGGCGGTGCCACCTGCGCTGGATGCCTTGCTGCAGCGACCGGCGCACGCCGAACCATTGGCGGCAGATTACGCGGCCTTGCGCGAGGTGTTGCTGCGTTGATCGCAGATGGAGGCGGTTGCCGGCCAGCGGCCGGCACTACCCGTGTTGCATCCTTCCGGTAGTGCCGGCCGCTGGCCGGCAACCCAACCAACCGCGATACGGTCAGATCAACCCTTCACCGGCCAGCGTGCGCAGCCCATCCTCGTCGAGGATCTCCACCACGTTCAGGTGGGGCAGGGCGATCAGCCCCTGCTGGCGCAGCTTGGTGAAGGTGCGGCTGACCGTTTCCATGGTCAGGCCCAGATGGTCGGCGATATCGCCGCGGCCCATCGGCAGCGACACGCGCAGGCCGTCGCCCCCCAGCTTGGCCTCGCGCGCGGCCAGGCGCAGCAGGAAATCGGCCAGCTTCTCGGCCGGCTGCAGGCGTGCCAGCGCCAGCGCAGCATCCTGTGCGGCATCCAGTTCCTGGCAGGCGCGCTGCAGCAGCTTGCGCTCCAGGTGCGGGAAGCGGCTGCGCAGGGCCTTCATCTGTGGCAGCGCGACACGGCACACGCGGCTGTCGGCGATGGCCTCGATGTCGTAGCGATGGTGGTCGCTGCCGCTCAGGCCCAGGTAGTCGCCGGGCAGCACGAAACCGTTGATCTGGCGCCGGCCGTCGGCCAGGGTGCGCACCAGACGCAGTGCGCCGGCGGTCAATGTATAGACATGGTCGCGCTCTTCGCCGGTGCGTGCCAGCGTGCTGCCCATGCTGACCTGCTGCGAGACGGTGACCTTTTCCAGCGCCTGCACTTCGTCTGGCGACAGCGCCGAGCACACCGCAAGGTGCCGAACCGAGCAGTGCAGGCAGTCCAGCGTGGTGCAGGACGGCGAGGCGGGATCGTTGGTGGCGGGCGGAGCGCCGGAAGGCCGTGACATGTTGCGGGGGGCGTATCGCGGGCGGGGAGGGCCTTATGATACTTCAAGCGGCCGTTCGACCCTGCCGGAGGCGGGGGCGCTAGAATGTTGCCCCCTCCCACGTCCCGTTCCAGCAGGAGTTCCGCCCGTGATCAAGCCCCGTACCCCGCCCGGCACCCTTGAGCTGCTGCCGCGCGAGCAGATTGCGTTCCAGCGCATGCTGGACGTCATCCGCCGCAACTACGAGCGCTTCGGGTTCCTGCCGGTGGAGACGCCGGTGTTCGAGCTGTCCGACGTGCTGCTGACCAAGTCCGGTGGTGAGACCGAGCGCCAGGTGTATTTCGTGCAGTCCACCGGCGCGCTGGCCAACGCGGCCGAGTCGGGCGACCGTTCGCTGCCGGAAATGGCGCTGCGCTTCGACCTGACCGTGCCGCTGGCACGCTACGTGGCCGAGCACGAACACGAACTGACCTTCCCGTTCCGCCGTTACCAGATGCAGCGCGTGTACCGCGGCGAGCGTGCCCAGCGCGGTCGTTTCCGCGAGTTCTACCAGTGCGATATCGACGTGATCGGCAAGGACAGCCTGAGCGTGCGGTACGACGCTGAAGTGCTGGCGGTCATCCATGCGGTGTTCTCGGAACTGCGCATCGGTGACTTCAGCATCCAGCTGAACAACCGCAAGCTGATGCGCGGCTTCTTCGAGAGCCTGGGCGTGGCTGAAGGCGAGCGCCAGCTGGCGGTGCTGCGCGAAGTGGACAAGCTGGACAAGCGTGGCGCCGATTACGTTCGCGAGACGCTGGTGGGCGAGGGCTTCAACATCCCGGCAGAACAGGTCGAGAAGATCCTGGCCTTCGTCGCTGTGCGTTCGCAGGGCCATGCCGATGCGCTGGCGCAGCTGGCCACGCTGGAAGCCGACGCCGGTTCTTCGGAGATCCTGCGTAGCGGCGTCGCCGAACTGCGCGAAGTGCTGCAGCTGGTGCAGGCGCTGGGCGTGCCGGAAACCGCGTACTGCCTGAACTTCTCCATTGCGCGCGGCCTGGACTATTACACCGGCACCGTCTACGAGACCACGCTGACCGACCACCCGCAGATCGGCTCGATCTGTTCGGGCGGCCGTTACGAAGACCTGGCCAGCCACTACAGCAAGTCGAAGCTGCCGGGCGTGGGTATCTCCATCGGCCTGTCGCGCCTGTTCTGGCAGCTGCGCGAGGCGGGCCTGATCGACGGCATCGAAGCCAGCAGCGTGCAGGCGCTGGTGGCGCTGATGGACGAGCAGGGCATGCCGCAGTCGCTGGACATCGCGCGCCGCCTGCGCGCCGGTGGCATCAATACCGAAGTGCAGATGGAGCCGAAGAAGATCGGCAAGCAGTTTCAGTACGCGGCCAAGGCCGGCATCCGCTTCGTGGTGCTGGCGGGTGAAGACGAGCTCGCGCGCGGCGTGGTGGCGGTGAAGGACCTGCTGCGTGAACAGCAGTTCGAAGTGTCGCGCGACGAGCTGGCCAGCACCCTGCTGGTGGAGCTGGAGCAGTCCAGGGCGATGGTGTGAAGCCGGCCGTCGCAGGGGTACTCACCGTGCTCCTGTTGGCGGGCTGCCAGAGTGACCCGGTGCTGCGCAGTGATCGGCTGGGCCCGGCGCAGTACCGGCTGCAGGTTGATCGCTGTCACGTGATCGACCGCGCGCAGCTTGAGGGCGACCTGCGGGCCCTGGCCTCGCGGAAGTGCCCGGCGGGTGCAGGGGCGTTGCAGAACATCCAGTCCCTGCCGAGCCGGCAGGGCAGCCTGTTCGGGGAGTGCCCGCGGCGCGGGACGCTGCAGGCGGAGGTGCGTTGCCTGCCCTGAGTCGAGCCAGGTTGTTGATTTGAAAGCAGAACGCCCGCCCTTTGGTGGGCGTTCTGCATTTCCGGCATCCGGTCCAGGGGTCAGATCCGTTTTCCTTTGGAAAACGGATCTGACCCCCATGAGGCTCCGATTTGACGCACTGCGCAAGAATGCGCTAATGTACTAACGCGCTATTACATTGATGCATGGACCCGACCCCGTGAAAGCCCGCCCCGAGATTGCCGCCAAAGACCCGAAGGCCGACCTGGAAGCTCTGGCCCGGGCCTTTGCCGCGCTGCGCGAGCCGGAGCAGGTCGAGGCATTCCTGCGCGACCTGTGCACCCCGGCCGAGCTGGAGGCCATGGCCGACCGCTGGAAGGTGGTGCCGCTGCTGCAGCAGGGCGTGCCGTACCGCGAGATCCACGAGCGCACGGGCGTCAGCGTGACCACCACCGGACGGGTGGCACGCACGCTCGAGCATGGCCATCGAGGCTATGCCGCCGCCATCGACCGCCTTGCTTCGCGCTGATCCGCGCCCCGTTCCGAACTTCGAGACCTCCCCCATGAGTGCAACCCAGGCAGCGCCGGCACGAGACCGGCTGCGTATCGCCATCCAGAAGAGTGGCCGGCTGGCCGAGCCCGCCCGCAACCTGCTCAGCGCCTGTGGTCTGAGCTGGCGCGAAAGCCGCGACAAGCTGTTCTGCTACGGCGAATCGCTGCCGGTGGACCTGTTGCTGGTGCGCGACGACGACATCCCCGGCCTGATCGCCGATGGCGTCTGCGACCTCGGCATCGTCGGTCGCAATGAACTGGACGAGCAGGCCGCGGCACGCCGCCAGATCGGCCTGCCGGACGCCTACCAGACGCTGCGCGGGCTGGGCTTCGGCCAGTGCCGGCTGATGCTGGCGGTGCCCGAGGAATGGCAGTGGCAGGGTCCGGCGCAGCTGGCCGGCACCCGCATCGCCACCAGCTACCCGGCCATCCTCAAGCAGTGGCTGGCGGAGCAGGGCGTGGACGCGCAGGTGGTCGAGCTGTCCGGGTCGGTGGAAATCGCCCCGCGCCTGGGTACCGCCGACCTGATCTGCGATCTGGTCTCCAGCGGCGCCACGCTGCGTGCCAACCAGTTGACCCCGGTACACAACCTGCTCGACAGCGAGGCGGTGCTGGCTGGTGCGATGCGCGTGCCGGATGACGCACGTGCATCGCTGCGCGCGATGCTGCTGCGCCGCCTCGACGGCGTGGTGCAGCGCCAGGACCGCAAGCTGCTGATGTTCCGTGCCAGCGAAGATCGCGTCGACGCGCTGGCGCAGCTGCTGGCCGATGCCGAGCCGCTGGTGCGGCTGCCGGCCGATGGTGGCGCGCTGCGCCTGCAGACCATGTGCCCCGGCCCGCTGAGCTGGCAGCGCATGGAAGAACTCGAGCGCGCGGGCGCGCAGGGCCTGATGGTACTGAGCGTGGAGCGATCGCTGGCATGAACCGTCTGATCTGGTCCCGACTTGATGAGGCCGCGCGCAGCGCGGCATTGACCCGCCCGGTGCAGGCCGTGGCGCAGCAGACCCGCGATGCCGTAGCGGCCCTGATCGCGCAGGTGCGTGCACAGGGCGACGATGCGCTGCGTGCGATTACGGCGCGTTTCGATGGCGTCGAGCTGGCCTCGTTTGAAGTTTCCGAAGCCGAATTCGCCGCTGCCGAAGCCGCCGTGCCCGCCGAACTGCGGCAGGCGATGGTGGACGCCGCCGAACGCATTGCGCGCTTCCACGCCGCTGGCATGGGCAAAGGCTATGCAGTTGAAACCGCGCCGGGCGTGGTCTGCGAACGCATGCTGCGGCCGATCGGCCGGGTGGGCCTGTACGTACCGGCTGGCAGCGCGCCGTTGCCGTCCACCGCGTTGATGCTGGGCGTTCCGGCGCAGCTGGCCGGTTGCCCGCAGGTGGTGCTGTGCACCCCGCCGCGCGCCGACGGCAGTGCCGATCCGGCAGTGCTGGTAGCCGCCCGCCTGACCGGCGTGCAGCGCGTGTTCAAGCTGGGCGGCGCGCAGGCGATCGCGGCGATGGCCTATGGCACGGCCAGCATTCCGGCCTGCGACAAGCTGTTCGGGCCGGGCAACAGCTTCGTTACCGAAGCCAAGCAGCAGGTCGCACAGGACGGCGCCGCCGCCATCGACATGCCTGCCGGTCCTTCGGAGGTGCTGGTGATTGCCGATGCTGGCGCCAATCCGGCGTTCGTCGCCGCCGACCTGCTGTCGCAGGCCGAGCACGGTCCGGATTCGCAGGTGCTGCTGCTGACCGACGACGCCGTGATGCTGGCGGCGGTCGAAGCCGAGGTTGAGCGCCAGGTGGCCCTGCTGCCGCGCCAGCAGATCGCGCGCCAGGCACTGTCGGCATCGCGGCTGGTGCAGGTTGATTCGTTGGACGAGGCGTTCGCGATCAGCAACCGCTATGCACCAGAGCACCTGATCCTGGCCCTGCGTGATCCGCGCGCATGGCTGGACAAGGTGCAGGCGGCCGGCTCGGTGTTCCTGGGCGATTACACCCCCGAAGCACTGGGTGACTACTGCAGCGGCACCAACCACGTATTGCCCACCGCCGGTGCCGCGCGTGCCTACAGCGGCGTGAGCGTTGCCAGCTTCCAGAACCTGATCAGCGTGCAGAGCGCCAGCGCCGCCGGCCTGGCCGCGATCGGCGGCTGCGCGCGCATCATCGCCCGTGCCGAAGGCCTGGATGCGCACGAGCGTGCCGTTGCGTTGCGCATGGAGGTGGCGGCATGAGCGCGGCGATCGATGAGGTGCTGGCACTGGTGCGCCCGGACCTGCAGGCCTTCGCCGGCTACAGCTCGGCACGCAGCGCGGCGGTGCAGGGCGAGGTCTGGTTGAATGCCAATGAGTCGGCCTGGGCCAATGCGGCCGATCCCGCAGGCAGCAGCCGGCGCTATCCGGAGCCGCAGCCGCTCGCGCTGCGCGAGGTACTGGCGGCGCTGTACGGCGTGATGCCACAGCAGCTGCTGATCGGTCGCGGCAGCGACGAAGCCATTGATCTGCTGGTGCGCGCGCTGTGCGTGCCGGGTCGCGATGGCGTGCTGGTCACGCCGCCGGTGTTTGGCATGTACGCCGTCTGCGCACGCCTGCAGGGTGCCGCCTTGATTGAAGTGCCGCTGGTGGACAGCGAGGATGGACTGCGCACCGATCTGGATGCGGTGATCGACGCGGCCAAGGCGCAGGGTGCCAAGCTGGTGTTCCTGTGTGCGCCGTCGAACCCGGCCGGCAGTGACATCGCCCTGGATGAGGTCGAGCGCGTGGCGGTTGCGCTGCGCGGGCAGGCGCTGGTCGTGGTGGACGAGGCCTATGTCGAGTATGCACAACGGCCGTCGGCGACCACGTTGCTGGCCGCGCACGCCAATCTGGCGGTGCTGCGCACGCTGTCGAAGGCGCACGCGCTCGCGGCCGCCCGCGTTGGCACGCTGATCGCTGCCCCGGAGCTGATTGCCCTGCTGCGTCGCTGCCAGGCGCCGTACCCGGTGCCGACGCCGTGCGCGGAACTGGCCGTGCAGGCACTGCAGCCGGCCGCGCTGGCGCGCACCGCCGAGCGCGTGACCACGGTGATCGCCGAGCGCGAGCGCCTGCGAGCAGCCCTGGTCGGCCTGCCCGGCGTGTGCCGGGTGTATGCCTCGGCCGGCAACTACCTGCTGGTCCGCTTCGCCGATCCCCAGTCCGCGTTCGATACGCTGCTGGCTGCGGGCGTGGTGGTGCGCGACCAGCGCGCTGCGCCGCAGCTGGGTGATGCGCTGCGCATCAGCATCGGCAGCCCCGAAGAGAATGACCGCGTGCTTGCGGCCCTGTCGGCGCGGAGGGCCGCAGCATGACCCCGATCCTGTTCATTGACCGCGACGGTACCCTCATCGAGGAGCCGTCCGACTTCCAGATCGACGCCTACGAAAAGCTGCGCTTCGTGCCGCAGGTGATCCCGGCGCTGCTGAAGCTGCGTGATGCCGGCTACCAGTTCGTGATCGTCACCAACCAGGACGGCCTCGGCAGCGACAGCTACCCGCGCGCCAGCTTCGATGGCCCCAACGACCTGATGCTGCAGATCTTCGAGAGCCAGGGCATCACCTTCCGTGACGTGCTGATCGATTCCAGCTGGCCGCAGGACAATGCGCCGACCCGCAAGCCGGGCATCGGCCTGATGACCGCCTACCTGCAGGACCGCAGCATCGACTGGGCACGCTCGGGCATGGTCGGTGACCGGATCACCGACCTGCAGTTTGCCGCCAACCTCAACATCCGTGGTTTCCAGCTGCGCACCGCGCAGTTTGGTGGGCAGTGGGACTGGCCGGGAATCGCCCATGCGCTGGCCGACGCGCCGCGCACCGCCGTTGTCCAGCGCAACACCAAAGAAACGAAGATCCGCGTTGAGCTGGACCTGGACCGCGCGGGCGATGCACGCATTGCCACCGGCCTGCCGTTCTTCGACCACATGCTGGAGCAGATCGGCAAGCACGGCGGCTTCGCGCTGGACATCCAGGCCGAGGGTGACCTGCACATCGACGAGCACCACACCATCGAGGACACCGGGCTGGCCCTGGGCCAGGCCCTGCGCGAGGCGTTGGGCGACAAGCGCGGCATTGGCCGTTACGGCTTCACCCTGCCCATGGACGAGACCCTGGCCAGCGCTGCGCTGGACTTCAGCGGCCGTCCCTATTTCGTGTTCGAGGGCGAGTTCAAGCGCGAGCGCGTGGGCGATATGCCGACCGAGCTGGTGCCGCACTTCTTCCGTTCGCTGTGCGATGCCAGCGGTTTGAACCTCAACCTGCAGGTGCGCGGCGACAATGATCACCACAAGGTGGAGGCCTGCTTCAAGGCGCTGGCGCGCGCGCTGCGTCCGGCGCTGGCCCGGCAGGGCACGGCACTGCCGAGTACCAAGGGGGCGTTGTGAGCGATGTTGCGCTGATCGATGCCGGTGGCGCCAACCTGGGCTCGGTGCGCTACGCACTGGAGCGCCTGGGCGCGACGGTGCGGCTGGTGCGCGATGCGGACGGCCTGGTTGGTGCGCGGCGGGTGATCCTGCCCGGCGTCGGCGCCGCCGGTCCCGGCATGCAGCGCCTGCACGCTCAGGGCCTGGTGGAACCGCTGCAGCGACTGGAGGTGCCGTTGATGGGCATCTGCCTGGGCATGCAGCTGCTGTTCGAACGCTCCGAGGAAGCGGGCGTAGAGACACTGGGACTGATTCCGGGCGTGGTACGCAAGCTGGTGCCGGCCTGTGGCATCCGCGTGCCGCACATGGGCTGGAACCGCCTGCTGCCGCTGCGCGAATCGCTGTTGCTGCAGGGCGTGCCGGAACGCGCCAGCGCCTACTTCGTGCACAGCTATGCGGCGCCGCTCAATACCCACACCGTCGCTGCCTGCGACCACGGTGGCCTGTTCACCGCCGTGGTGGAGCAGGGGCGCTACTACGGCGCACAGTTCCATCCCGAGCGCTCCGGCGAGACCGGCTCGCTGATGCTGCGCAACTTCCTCGAGGGCACTGCTGCATGAGTTTCATCGTCTACCCCGCGCTGGATATCCGCGACGGCCGCGTGGTGCGGCTGCGCCAGGGCGACTACGCGCAGGAAACCTCCTATGGGGATGACCCTCTGCCGCGCGCGCAGGCCTTCGCCGCGCAGGGCGCGCAGTGGATGCATCTGGTCGACCTGGATGCCGCACGGGCCGGTGGCTACACGCTGGCGCCGCTGTTGGCATCCATTCGTGCGCAGACCCCGCTGCAGGTGCAGACCGGCGGTGGCGTGCGCGGCCGCGACGATGTGGCGCGCATCCTCGACGCTGGCGCCGGCCGCGTGGTGGTGGGTTCGCTGGCGGTGCGTCGTCCCGATGAAGTGGTCGGCTGGCTGGAGGAATTCGGCGCCGATCGCATCACGATTGCGCTGGACGCGCGCCAGGACGCACAGGGGCAGTGGCAGCTGCCGGTGCACGGATGGACCGAGAACGCCGGGGTGACCCTGGATGACCTGGCCCGGCGCTACGCGCGCGCCGGCATGCGCCATCTGCTGTGCACCGACATCGCCCGCGACGGCATGCTGGCCGGGCCCAACATCAGCCTCTACCAGCACCTGTCGGCGCTGTTGCCGGGTGTGGCGGTGCAGGCGTCCGGTGGCATCCGTGACGTGGCCGATGTGGCCGAGGCGCGTGCCGCCGGCTGCGGAGGTGCCATCCTCGGCAAGGCACTGCTGGAGCAGCGCATGGACCTGAGCGAGGCGTTGGCATGTTGAGCCGCCGCATCATTCCGTGCCTGGACGTGCGTGATGGCCGCGTGGTCAAGGGCGTGCGCTTCCGCGATCACGTCGACATGGGCGACATCGCCGAGTTGGCACAGCGCTATCGCGACCAGGGCGCGGACGAGCTGGTGTTCTATGACATCGGCGCCAGTCCCGAGGCACGGTCGGTTGACGTCGCCTGGATCGAGCGCATCGCGCGCCTGATCGACATTCCGTTCTGTGTGGCCGGTGGCATCGACAGCGTGGAAACCGCGCGCCGCGTGCTGTTCGCCGGTGCCGACAAGGTGTCGATCAATTCGCCGGCGCTGGGCCGGCCGGAGCTGATCACCGAGCTGGCGGACGAGTTCGGCGTGCAGTGCGTTGTGGTGGGGGTCGATTCGGTGCGCGAGGCCGACGGGCAATGGCGGGTGCGTCGTTTCAGCGGCGATCCGGACAAGACCCAGGCGGTGCCGCTGCGCACGCTCGACTGGATCGTCGAAGCGCAACGGCGTGGAGCCGGTGAGATCGTGCTGAACTGCATGGACAGCGACGGTGTGCGCCGTGGCTACGATGTCGTGCAGCTGCAGCAGGCGCGGGCGCTGTGCCAGGTGCCGCTGATTGCCTCCGGTGGTGCCGGAGCGATGGAGCACTTCGCCGACGCCTTCGACCAGGCCGACGTCGACGGTGCGTTGGCGGCCAGTGTGTTCCACAGCGGCGCCATCGCCATTCCAGAATTGAAGCGCTACCTGCGCGGACAGCAGATCGAGGTGCGGGATGTCTATTGAAGTGAGGCCATCGCTGGATGCGCTGCAGGCGCTGGACTGGGGCAAGGGCGACGGCCTGCTGCCGGCCGTGGTGCAGGATGCCGATACCCTGCAGGTGCTGATGCTGGGCTATGTCAGCGCCGAATCGCTGGCGGCCACGCTGGCCATCGGCCACATGACCTTCTTCAGCCGCAGCAAGCAGCGGTTGTGGACCAAGGGCGAGCAGTCCGGCAACGTGCTGGTGGTGCAGTCGATCCGTGTCGACTGCGACGCCGATACGCTGCTGGTGATGGCGCGCCCGGCCGGGCCGACCTGCCACACCGGTGCCGAGAGCTGTTTCGACCAGGCGCCGAAGGATTTCCTGGGTGGGCTGGGCCAGCTGGTGGCCATGCGTGACGCGCAGCGCCCTCCCGGCAGCTACACCACCAGCCTGTTTGAAGGCGGCATCCGCCGCATCGCGCAGAAGGTGGGTGAGGAGGGCGTGGAGACCGCATTGGCCGCCGTGGCGCAGGATGATGAGGCATTGCTGGGCGAGGCGTCGGACCTGCTGTACCACCTGCTGGTGCTGCTGCGCGCGCGCGGGCTGTCGCTGGATGATGCGCGCGCGGTGCTGGAAAAACGCCATCGTTGAGGAAGGCGTACGGACCAACGGTCCGCACCCACCTCTGCAATGCAGCCGAGCATGGCTCGGCTCTACAATAGGTGGTCTTCTTCTTTCCCGGACCGCCCATGAAACTGCCTGCCGCCTGGCTGTGCTGCCTGTTGCTGACCTCGCCGGCCTGGGCCGCGGACACCGTGGTCAGCGGCAAGGTCTATCTGGAGCGTGACGGCAAGCCCGGCCGCGGTGCGACCGATCCGGGCCTGGCCGGGGTGCAGGTTTCCAACGGCGAGACCATCGTCAAGACTGCCGCTGACGGCAGCTACAGCCTGCCGGTGCGCGACGGCCAGACCGTATTCGTGATCAAGCCCGATGCCTACGCCTTCCCGAAGGCGGCGGACGGCCTGCCTTCGTTCTGGCGCCACTACCGCCCGAACGGCTCGCCGGCGCTGAAGTACGGCGGCATCGCGGCGACCAGCGACGTCACCCGCAACTGGGACTTCGCCCTGCAGTCGGATCGGCATGACAGCCGTCGTGGTTTCCAGATGCTGGTATTCACCGATTCGCAGACCGCCAGCCTGAAGGACATCGGCTACTACCAGCAGTCGATCGTGGCGCCACTGGTCGGCCAGACCAGGGCACGCATGGGCACCACCCTGGGCGACATCGTCAACGACGACCTGACCCTGTACCCGGCGATCAACAAGGTCACCACCGAACTCGGCGTGCCGTGGTTCCACGTGCCGGGCAACCATGACCTCGACTTCGATGCGGCCAGCGACGAACACTCACTGGACAGCTGGCGCAACATCTACGGCCCGGACACCTACGCGGTGGAAGAGGGCGGCGCCAGTTTCGTGTTCCTGGACGACGTGGTGTACGACCCCAAGGCCAGGCCGAAGTACATCGGCGGCCTGCGCGAAGACCAGTTCGCCTTCCTCGCCAGCTACCTGAAGGGCCTGCACAAGGACCGCCTGCTGGTGCTGGGCATGCACATCCCGCTGTTCGACGCGGCGCCGGGGCGCGAGACCTTCCGCCATGCTGACCGCCAGCGCCTGTTCGACCTGCTGAAGGACTTCCGCAACGTACTGGTGCTCAGCGGCCACAGCCACACCCAGCAGCACGTCTACCACGGCAAGGCCGAGGGCTGGAACGGCGACAAGCCACTGCACGAATACAACGTCGGTGCCAACTGCGGTGCGTTCTGGTCGGGCGTGAAGAATGCCGCTGGCGTGCCGGACAGCACCATGAGCGACGGCACGCCGAAGGGCTATGCATTGCTCGACGTGGCCGGCAACGGCAGCTATCGCCTGCAGTACCGCGTGGCCGGCAGGCCGGCCAGCGAGCAGATCGGCCTGCACGCGCCGAAGGTGCTGCGCCAGGGGGCCTACCCGGCGTGGGGTGTCTACGCCAACGTCTACATGGGCGAGGATCGGAGCGTGGTCGAGTACCGTGTCGATGGCGGCGCCTGGCAGCCGATGAAGCAGGTCAGCCAGCCCGACCCGCGCCTGATGGTGGAGAACGTGGCCGATGATCTGGCCAGCAGCCTGCGCGGCTACGACCGTTCGCCGGAGGCCACTGCGTCGCCGCACCTGTGGCGTGGCGCGCTGCCGACCGATCTTGCAGTGGGCAGCCATAAGGTCGAGGTACGCTCCACCCAGCCTGATGGCGCAGTGTTCACCGCCACCACCAGCTACAGCCTGCAGACTGCCCAGCCCTGACTCCCGCGCACCAGCGCTCCAGCGAAAGGACCCCGCATGGATATCCGCTTCATGGCCGGCACCACACCGGTGACCCTCAGCCGCCACTGGTTCACCGGCGCGATGCTGCTGCAGAGCGCCACCGAGAAGGTCTGGGTGCAGCACCCGCTGCATCCGGGCACCCACTTCTCGTTCTCGCTGGTACAGTCGTGGCTGCGCCACATCGCCGGCCACGAAGTGCTGGTCGAGCGCACCCGGCCGCTGTTGTTCGCCGGCTTCCGCCCACAGCGCCTGCGCGTGCTGGTGGATGGGGTGCAGGTGGCCGAACAGGAAGGCATGTAGGTTCACCTGAACCACCGGCGCGCTAGGCAAAGCCGTCCCGATGCCTGAGAATCGGGGCGATTCAATCGATCCAAGCAGGCCAGCGTGACCATCGCAGCAGCGTCAACGGTTTCCTCCGACTCCGCCCGCGGCGGTCTTCCGCGCCGTCTGGTCGTCGCCGATGTCGGCGGCACCTTTGCCCGGCTCGCGCTGGCAGAAACCCGACCCGGCCAGACGCCGCTGCTGGGCAGCCACCGTACCTATGCCTGTGCCGAGCATTCCAGCCTGGCCGCGATCCTGGCCGATTTCACCGCCGGCCTCGGCCAACCGGTGCAGACCGCGGTGGTCGCCATCGCTGGCCTGCTGGATGGCGATGTGCTGATCAACTCGAACCTGCCGTGGACGGTCTCGCTGTCGGCCACCCGCGCGCAGTCCGGGCTGCACGAACTGCAGCTGATCAATGATTTCGAAGCGGTGGCGTTGGCCATCCCCTACCTGCAGCCGGAAACCCTGGTGCCACTGAACGGTGACGCCGATCCGGCGCAGGCCTTCCCGGCGCTGGTGCTGGGCGCGGGTACCGGGCTGGGCGCCGCGCTGCGTTTCGCTGATGGCGAGCGTCCGGTGCTGGCCAGCGAGATCGGTCATGCCGCGCTGGGCGCCGGCAACGCGCTGGAACTGCAGGTGCTGGGCCGCCTGCTGCAGCGTTGGCCGCACGTGGACAACGAACGCGTGCTGTCCGGCAGCGGCCTGATGAACCTGTATCCGTGCCTGTGCGAACTGCGCGGCGTCACCCCGGTGTGGAACAGTACGGAGGCGCTGATCGGCGCCGCGCGTGGCGGTGAGGATGCACTGGCGGTGGAAACGTTGCAGGTCTTCTGTGCGTGGCTTGGCAGCCTGGCCGGCGACGCGGCGATCGCCGTCGGCGCGCGCTCGGTGTACCTGGCCGGTGGCATTTCCGCGCATGTGCAGGATTTCCTGGCCGATGGCCGCTTCCGTGAGCGCTTCCTCAACAAGGGCGTGCTGACCGAGGTGCTGCGCCAGGTGCCGGTGTGGCGCGTGGAGCATGGCCAGCTGGGCGTGCTCGGCGCAGCGGTCTGGCACGCCGCACGGCAGCCCACGCACGACTGATCGGCAGGGTTGGCATCGGGCCGGCCGTGCATTGCAGACTGGGAGGGGAAAATGGTGGATCGCAGGCAGTTCCTGCAGGCCGGTGCACTGGCCGCAGGCATGGCGGCATTGCCGGGCGTGCAGGCGCGCACGCAGGGTGGGGCCCGGGTGGTCTCCACCTGGGACTTTGGCGTACCGGCCAACCAGGCCGCGTGGAGGGTGCTGGCGCAGGGTGGCAGCGCGCTGGATGCGGTGGAGGCGGGCGCACGCTGGGCCGAGAGCGAGCTGTGCAACCCTACCGTTGGCCATTGCGGCAATCCGGATCGCGACGGCGTGCTGAGCCTGGATGCGAGCATCATGGACGGCGATGGCCGTTGTGGTGCAGTGGCCGCGCTGGTGGACATCCTGCATCCGGTGTCGGTGGCCCGCAAAGTGATGGAGAACAGCCCGCATGTGCTGCTGGTCGGCGAGGGCGCGCAGCAGTTCGCGGTGCAGCAGGGGTTCGAGCGCAAGCATCTGCTGACGCCGCAGGCCGAAGCGGCCTGGCGCGAGTGGCTGAAGACCGAGAAGTACCAGCCGCAGATCAATGCCGAGCGCCGTGGCATTCCCGGCAACAGCGACAACCACGACACCATCGGCATGCTGGCACTGGATGCCAAGGGCCAGCTGGCCGGTGCCTGCACCACCAGCGGCATGGCGTGGAAACCGCACGGTCGCGTTGGCGACAGTCCGATCATCGGCGCCGGCCTGTACGTCGACAACGACGTCGGCGCGGCCACTGCTTCGGGGGTGGGTGAAGAGATGATCCGCAACGCGGCTTCGTTCCTGGTGGTCGAGCTGATGCGCCAGGGGCGTTCACCGGCGCAGGCCTGCCGTGAAGCCATCGACCGCGTGGTGCGCAAGCGCCCGGAAGCGAGCAGAACGTTGCAGGTGTGCTTCCTGGCCATGAACAAGCAGGGCGAGGTCGGCGCCTATGCGCTGCATCGTGGCTTCGTCTATGCGGTGTGCGATGCGCAGCGCCAGGATGACCTGCGTGACTCGCCGTCGATCTACACGAGCACCCAGGCGTGAGTACGCGGCTGACCCTGGAGATCGCCAGCAACTCGCTGGCCTCGGCGCTGGCCGCGCAGGCTGGCGGCGCCGACCGCATCGAACTGTTCGACAACCTGGCCGAGGGCGGCACCACGCCGTCGTTCGCCAGCATCGCGATGGCCCGCGAGCGCCTGTCGATTCCGCTGTTCGTGCTGGTGCGGCCACGCCCGGGCGACTTCCACTACGACGCGCTGGAAACCGAACTGATGCTGCGTGACATCGCGCAGTGCCGCGCGCTGGGTTGCGATGGCGTGGTGATCGGCGCGCTGGACGTGCAGGGCGGCATCGACCTGGCGCTGTGCCGGGAACTGGTGCAGGCCGCCGGGCCGTTGCAGGTGACTTTCCATCGCGCCTTCGACGCCGCCCGCGATCTGCCGGCGGCGCTGGAGCAGCTGATCGGGCTGGGCTGCCAGCGCGTGCTGACCTCGGGCGGGCAGGCCAGCGCCGAGGCCGGTGCCGATGTGCTGGCGGGCCTGGTCACCCAGGCGGCGGGGCGCATCACGGTGATGGCTGGCGCCGGATTGGCCCCGGGCAACATCGCAACCGTCGCGCGGCAGACCGGCTGTACCGAACTGCACGCCTCCGCAAAAGGCCTGCGCCGCTCGGCGATGCAGTTCCAGAACCCGGCGCTGCGCGGTCTGGACCCGGACTGGAGCCAGACCGCCGCCGCTACCGTGGCCGCGCTGCGGCAGGCGCTGGACTGATCGAATCCGTCGGGCATGGCCCGGGGTCAGATCCCTTCTGCGAAGGGATCTGACCCCTGTCGCAACCCCGGCCGCAGGCACGCGACGGACAAAACCGTTCCGCGCGCGATTGTCGTGATCATGTCACTACTTCGTGCGCCGTTCTGTCAGCAACGCGTCGCAACTCTTTGATTGTTCTTGACACCGGCAGCCGATAGCGGCATCTCGCCGGGCTGTTGCTGCGTTGCCGCATGCCGGGCGTGGTTCAGCTGTGCTTTAGTTTGGATCGATCCACAGGGGAGGTGCCATATCGGTCGTGAACCGATCCAAGCGCCTGGATCCGTCGTAGTGCCGCGCCACCGTCCGCCCGTGCGTCCACATCTTCGAAGAGCAACCACCCATGGCTCAGATCGTCCACAAGCGTCGCCACCTGCTGTCCCAGGCCCTGATCCTGGCCCTGTTGCCGCTGGCAGCCAGCGCGCAGGAAGCTGCCAGTTCGTCCACCAAGGATCTGGACGCGGTCACCGTCACCGGCTCGCGCATCAAGCGCGCCAGCGTCGAGGGCCCGGCGCCGGTCAACGTGATCACCGCCGCGCAGATCCAGAAGGAAGGCTTTGTCAGTGTGTACGACGCGCTGAAGACCCTCACCGAGGCCACAGGCACCGTTGAAGCCGCATCGCAATGGGGCTCGCATACGCCCAATGCCAGCGGCCTGAACCTGCGCGGGATGGGCCCGAACCGCTCGCTGCTGCTGGTCAATGGCCGTCGTGTAGCGGATTACCCGCTGCCCTACGGTGGCGAAACCAACTTCTCCAACTACGGCAACATTCCGGCCGCGGCGGTGGAGCGCATTGAAGTGCTGACCGGTGGCGCCTCGGCCATCTACGGTTCGGATGCGATCGCCGGCGTGGTCAACGTCATCCTCAAAACCAACTACGACGGCGACGAAGTGCGCGTGCGCGGCGGCACTTCCAGCGAAGGCGGACGTGATACCTGGGATCTGTCCTGGGCCGGTGGCAAGACCGGCGAAAACTGGAGCGTGACCTACGCGCTGCAGTACACCAAGCGCGACCCGCTGTTCGGGCGTGATCGCCCGCAGATGGACGATGCCGACGATGCGCCGTACCCGTCCTGGAACATGGAACAACGCAAGGTCGGCTTCCGTCCCACCGCCGGTCTGGCGCTGATCGATCCGACCACGGGCCAGCGCTTGGCGCCGCCCACCGGCACCTGCGAAAAATTCGACGGCGAGTATTACACCGCCGATCGATTGGTCTACAACTACGCCGCCAACCGCATCACCAACACCGGCCGCCTGTGCGGCATGAGCGCCGACTACGCCAACTGGCTGCTTACCGGCGGCGCCGAGAACGTGTCCGGAAACCTGTACGCCACCTTCGATTTCAGCAATGACCTGCAGGCCTGGACCAACCTGGCGGTGTATCGCTCCGAAGCGATCTGGGGCACCAATCCGCCCGGCGTGTCGCTGATCGACGATGACAACGGCTATTACTGGGATGCCAACCGCAACCGGCCGATCCTGGGCGTGCGCCAGTTCACCCCGAACGAAGTCGGGGGCCTGGATACGCTGCGCAACACCAACCGCGAGCTGTCCTGGGACTGGAGCGCGGGCCTGCGCGGGCGCCTGGCCGACCGTTTTGACTGGAGTGCCACGGTGGGGCGTTCCTATTACCGCGTGGAAGAACGGCAGAACGTGGTCGACAAGCAGAAGTCGTATGACTACTTCCTTGGCCCGCGCCTGGGCACCACCGCCGATGGCGAGGCGATCTATGCGTTGAACGAATCGCGCTGGTGGAACCCGCTGACGCCGGACCAGTACTGGCAGATGGGGACCGTGGCGAAGAACCGCGCGGCGTCATGGATCAACCAGGCGTCGGCGGATATCACCGGCGAGCTGTTCCAGGGCTGGGCCGGCCCGATTTCGTTTGCGGTGGTGGCTGAAGTCGCGCAGCAGGGCTATCACCTCAGTCCGGACCCGCGCGCTGGCATCGACTTCGACCTGCAGAATGTCGATCGCGGCGGCGGTGAGCGTACCCGCTACTCGGCCGGCGTCGAGTTCAAGATCCCGCTGCTGGACAGCGTGACCGCCACTGCGGCCGCGCGCTACGACCGCTATGGCAACTACAAGGCCGATGACAGCAGCGAAGCGCTGGACATCGGCAGCCAGAAGGAAACCACCTGGAACGTCGGCCTGGAATGGCGCCCGGTCGAATCGCTGCTGGTGCGTGGCTCGTACGCCACCAGCTTCCATGCGCCGGACATGCATTACCTGCTGGGCCAGCCGAGCAGTTCGGAAGTGCAGACCTATGACCGCCTGCGCTGCATCCAGAGCGGCGCGTACCTGGTCAACAACTGTGGCGTGGGCAACACCGACGTCTGGTACACGTTCGACGTGAACCGGCGTGGGACGCCGCTGCTGCGCTCGGAGACCGGTGATTCGTGGACGGTCGGCTTCGTCTGGGACGTGCTGCCGAACCTGTCGGTCAGTGCCGACTACTGGGCGATCAAGCTGGAAGACATGATCGTCGACGTCGGCGCCGATGAGGTGCTGGCCAGCGAGGCCGGCTGCCTGACCGGCAAGAACATGGACGGTACGCCATGGGCCAACCCGGCCGGTGGCGAGTACTGCGCCGGCATCCTGGCCCGCGTGAACCGTGACAGCAACGGTCGCCTGGTATCGATCGAGCGCGGCCCGTTCAACCTGGCCAGCCGCGAGGTGCGCGGCATCGACCTGACCGCGCGCTATCGACTGGAAACCGCGCAGTGGGGCAGCTTCCAGCTGGGCGTGAACTACACCAACCAGATCTCGACCAAGGAGCAACGCTACGCCGCCGACCCGAATCCGGAACGCCGCGATCGCGACCTGCGCAGCAAGCTGCGCGCGAGCCTGGCCTGGCAGCGCGGCAACTGGAACGCCAATGTCTATGCCGACCGCATCGGTTCGGTGCCGGGCGTGCGCTACCACTGGGGTACCGACCGCCTGGACAACCCTGGTGGCTGCCTGCCGTTCGCCGATGGCTACGTGCCCAGTGACAGCCCGTCGCTGAACTGCCTGGAGCCGGCACGGCTGCCGGATGGTTCGGTGAACCCGAACCCCAACGCCGGGCAGCAGACGGCGCGCTACTACGGTCGAGTGGGGCCGTTCATCACCTGGAACTTCAACGTGGGCTACCAGGTGACCGAACACGCGAAGGTAAACGTGTACGTCAACAACGCCTTCAACGCCGCCAGCTGGAACCACAAGGACCCGTACAAGCTGGATTACGACTTCGCTCCGACCCGCCTGCTGGGCGCGGTCGGCCGCGAGTTCGCGTTGGAGTATGTGTTCACCTTCTGAGGTGACCTGCCTCCGCCGGTAGGTCCACGCTATGCGTCGATATGGACACCCGGGTGCCCATTCAGGAACTGCGGACAGGCTGGATTTGACCTTCCCACGATGGCAAGGTTTAGCCTGTCCGCATCCAGAAGGAGCCCCGGGAATCCGATCATGAGCACGCCCCGCGCCACTGCAGCCCCCGCAAGCCCTGCCACCATCAGCCTGCCCATCGAGGGCATGACCTGTGCCAGCTGTGTCGGCCGGGTCGAGGCGGCGCTGTCCAGGGTCGAAGGCGTGGGCAGTGTTTCGGTCAATCTGGCCACCGAGCGCGCGGATATCCGCCCGTCCGGTCCGGTCGATCGGGCCGCGTTGATCCAGGCGGTGGAGCGGGTGGGCTACGACGTGCCCGCTGCCACCACCGAGCTGTCGGTCGAGGGCATGACCTGTGCGTCCTGCGTGGGCCGAGTCGAACGTGCGCTGTTGGCCGTGCCCGGCGTCAGCCAGGCCAGCGTGAACCTGGCCACGGAGCGCGCCACGGTGCGTGGCGTGGCGGAAGTTGCAGCGCTGGTCGCCGCGATCGACAAGGCCGGCTATGACGCACGCGTGATTGAAGCCGGCGTGCAGTCCGATGACGAGGCCGCGGAAAAGAAGGATGCCGAGCGCGCCGAACTGAAGCGCGACCTGATCGTGGCGTCCGCGCTGGCGCTGCCGGTGTTCGTGCTGGAGATGGGGGCGCACCTGATCCCCGGCATGCACGAATGGGTGATGTCCACCATCGGCATGCAGGCCAGCTGGTACCTGCAGTTCGTGCTGACCGCGCTGGTGCTCGCCATCCCGGGCCGCCGCTTCTACCAGAAGGGCATCCCCGCGCTGCTGCGGCTGGCGCCGGACATGAATTCGCTGGTGGCGGTGGGCACTGCCGCAGCGTTTGGCTACTCGGTGGTGGCCACGTTCCTGCCGACGCTGTTGCCGGCGGGCACGGTGAACGTCTACTACGAAGCAGCGGCGGTGATCGTTGCGCTGATCCTGCTCGGCCGCTTCCTTGAGGCCCGGGCCAAGGGCCGCACCTCCGAGGCGATCAAGCGACTGGTCAATCTGCAGGCGAAGGTTGCCCACGTGGTCCGTGACGGCCGGACGGTGGATGTCCCGGTCAATGAAGTGCTGAGCGGCGACGTGGTGGAAGTGCGCCCGGGCGAGCGCGTGCCGGTCGACGGCGAGGTGGTCGAGGGCCGCAGCTACATCGACGAGTCGATGATCAGCGGCGAGCCGATCCCGGTCGAGAAGCAGCCGGGCAGCAGCGTGGTGGGCGGTACGGTCAACCAGAAGGGCGCACTGACGGTACGTGCCACGGCGGTGGGCGCGCAGACCATGCTGGCGCAGATCATCCGCATGGTCGAACAGGCGCAGGGCTCGAAGCTGCCGATCCAGGCGGTGGTCGACAAGGTCACCCTGTGGTTCGTGCCGGCGGTGATGCTGGCCGCGCTGGCGACCTTCGCAGTCTGGCTGATCTTCGGGCCCTCGCCAGCGCTGAGCTTCGCGCTGGTCAATGCGGTGGCGGTGCTGATCATTGCCTGCCCATGCGCGATGGGACTGGCCACGCCGACCTCGATCATGGTCGGTACCGGCCGTGGCGCCGAGATGGGTGTGCTGTTCCGCAAGGGTGAAGCGCTCCAGTTGTTGAAGGATGCACAGGTGGTGGCGGTGGACAAGACCGGCACGCTGACCGAAGGGCGCCCGCGCCTGACCGATCTGGAGATTGCTGCCGGCTTCGATCACAACACGGTGCTGGCGGCAGTTGCCGCAACGGAGTCGCGCTCGGAGCATCCCATCGCCCGCGCGATTGTTGATGCCGCGACCGGCCAGGGCATCGCGTTGCCGGGCATGGTCGACTTCGAATCGGTCACCGGCATGGGCGTGCGGGCCAGTGTCGAGGGTGCACGCGTGGAGGTCGGTGCCGATCGCTTCATGCGCGACCTGGGCGTGGACATCACTTTGTTTGCGACGCTGGCGGCAGAGCTGGGCATCCAGGGCAAGTCGCCGCTGTATGCCGCCATCGACGGCCGCCTGGCCGCAATCATCGCGGTATCCGATCCGATCAAGCCGAGCACGCCGGCCGCAATCGCGGCACTGCATCAGCTTGGCCTCAAGGTGGCGATGATCACCGGTGACAACGCTGGTACCGCGCAGGCGATCGCGCGCCAGCTCGGCATCGACGACGTGGTGGCCGAGGTGCTGCCGGAAGGCAAGGTCGAGGCGGTGCGCCGCTTGAAGGCCACACATGGCCATGTCGCCTTCGTCGGCGACGGCATCAACGATGCGCCGGCGCTGGCCGAGGCCGATGTCGGCCTGGCCATCGGCACCGGCACCGATATCGCGGTCGAGTCGGCCGATGTCGTGCTGATGTCGGGCAACCTGCAGGGCGTGCCGAATGCCATTGCACTATCGAAGGCGACGCTGGGCAACATCCGCCAGAACCTGTTCTGGGCCTTCGCTTACAACACCGCATTGATTCCGGTGGCGGCCGGCGTGCTGTATCCGACCTGGGGCGTGCTGCTCTCGCCGGTGTTCGCGGCCGGTGCGATGGCACTGTCCAGCGTGTTCGTGCTGGGCAACGCGCTGCGCCTGCGCCGCTTCCAGCCGCCGATGGCGGACGCCCCCGCCGTCACTCAGTGAGGGGGATGCCATGAACATCGGTGAAGCCGCCAAGGCCTCCAGCGTGTCGGCGAAGATGATCCGCTACTACGAACAGATCGGCCTGATTCCCGCCGCTGATAGAACCGAGTCGGGCTACCGGGCGTATTCGCAGGCGGATATCCACCGCCTGCGCTTCATCCGCCGCGCGCGCGACCTCGGCTTCCAGGTGGCCGAGATCGGCGACCTGCTGGGCCTGTGGAACGACACCTCGCGGCACAGCGCCGACGTCAAGCACCTGGCCGAACAGCACATTGCCGACCTGGAACAGCGCATCGAGCACATGCGGCAGATGGCCGACACGTTGAAGTCGCTGATCAGCTGCTGCGCGGGTGACGAGCGCCCGGAATGCCCGATCCTGGAGCGGTTGGGCGAAGACCATGATGCCCCGGTGCCGGTCGTCGCCGCCAAGACCGGCGCGGTGCGGCGACGCGCACAGAAGCATTGAATCGATATCGCGTGCATGAAAAAGCCCGCCGGGTGCAGCAGCACCGGGCGGGCTTTTCTGTGTGAGACGGGGGCAGGGGATCAGGCAGTACGCGGCGGGAAGCCGGCATCGTTCACCGCGGCGAACACCTGTTCCTGCGACGCGGTGGTCTGCACCTTGACCAGCCCGGTCGGCGGATCGGCCACCACGCTGGCGTTCGGATCGATCTGCTGGATCGCACGGGTCACGCTGCGCGCACAGCCGCCGCAGGTCATGCCGTCGACATGGAATTCCATCTGTAGCTCCTTCGCTGCTCTTGGGATGGGACCAGTGTGCACCTTCCAACGATGGCAGGGTCAAGCGTCGGGCTGAACGACGAACAAGGCGCGGACAAAAAAAACGGCAGCCACCTGTACCAGCGCGGCTGCCGTGGAGGAACGTCCCCGCCAGGGCAGGGCATGGGTTGCGCCGGGACGTGCCCGGCCAACCCGGTGCGGGCTTAGAACTTCCAGTTCACGCCGAAGTACAACTGGCGACCGGCGTACAGGTTGGACAGCAGGCGGGCCTGGCTGTCGTTGCCGATGTAGCTGCGCAGCTCGGACTTGGTGGCGTTCAGCACGGCAGCCGTCACCGTCCAGTCCGGGGTCAGGTTGTAGGCCACGTTCAGGTCAAGCTGGCTGTACGGCTTGGTGTAGGTGGTCATGCCATTGTTCAGCCCGCCGACCACTTCACCGCGACGGTTGTACGAGGCACGCGCCAGGAACTTGTCGTTCTCGTAGAACACGGTGACGTTGGCCTGGTTCTTGGCGCTGCCGACCAGCGGCGATGAGCCGATTTCCTCGCCGTCCAGCACGATCGAGGCCAGGTTGGTGTCGTTGTAGGTGTAGTTGGCCTGCACGCCCAGACCGAAGTCGAAGGTGTACTGGCCATACAGCTCCACGCCCTGCGAAACGCCATCGCGGCCGTTGGCCTGGGTCTCGTACTTCTGCACGGTGACCGACTGCCCGCCGACGTTCATCTGCTGGTCGCGCACCACCGGCACGGTGAAGTTGTCCACGTTCTTGCGGAACAGCGAAACACCTGCGACCGCGCCCGGCTGGAAGTACCACTCCAGGCCCAGGTCGAACTGGACCGCCTTGAACGGCTCCAGCGCCTTGTTGCTGCCCGAGCCGTACCAGCCGGGCGTGTCGGTGCCGCCGGTGACACGGCGATCGTTGGCGTACTCCTCGCTGATGTAACGCAGGCCACCGGGATAGGCGATGCTGGTGTAGCTCGGGCGCGCGACCACCTTCGACGCCGCACCGCGCAGCACCAGGTTGTCGGTGATGTCCCAGGCAATGTTGAAGCTCGGCAGCACGTCGGTATAGGTCTTCTCCAGCGACGACAGGGCGTACACCTTGTCGCGCACCTGGGCGTCGGGCAGGCGGACGAAGCCACCCTGGCAGCGCAGGTTCGGATCGGCGGCCGGATCATCGCAGCTCATCGGCGCGCCGCTGGCGTTGTCGACGAAGTAGTCGTTGAAGCGCTCGACCGAGTCGCTGGACTGGGCGAACTGCTTGGTGCGCACCACGCGCACGCCGACGTTGCCGCGCACGCGCTCGGTGCGGAAGTTGGCCTGGAAGTAGCCGGAGTAGATCTTCTCGTTGACGTCGTAGACGAAGTCTTCTTCGGTGCGGTTGTGCGAGCCGCCGTAGGTCTTGTTCAGGTAATCGATGTAGGCCGGGTAGTTGATGCCCGGGAACACATTGGCGTTGAAGGCGCCGGTGATGTTGCTGATCGGGTTGGACAGGAAGAAGCCCGGCTGCGCGTTGCCAGCGGTCGGATCGCAACCGGCCTGGTAACGGTTGTTGTCATAGTCGGACGGGTCCAGGCCCGGGCACACCCAGTAGGTGTTGCCGGTGTTGCGGTGGACCTTGCCGTCGCGGTACTTGGCACCGAACTGGATCGAGTCCAGCCAGCCGGCCTCGAACAGCTTGGTGACGTCTGCCTGGAAGTAGTTCTGCTTGACTTCGGTCTGCATCCACGACGAGTCGGTGGAACCGGTATCGACTTCGGCGACGCCGGCCATCAGCTGCTGCTGCAGGTCGGGAGAGAACTGCACCGACGGCGTGCCGGTGAGGTCCCACGCGGTGTACTGGTTGCCGGACTGCCACTGGTTGCCCACCTTGCGGCGCGGCTTGGCCGACATGCGGAAGTTCATCGACGGACCACCTTCGGACCAGGTGCGGCCGCCGGTGAACGAGGCTTTCCAGAGGGGGCTGATGTCCCAGTCAATGGTCAGGTCCGCGGTCTGCGACAGTGCCTTTTCCTTGCTGTAGCCGCCGGTGAGCTGCGGGGTGGGGATGGTGCAGTCGTCCGGGCCCCAGCCACCGGGCTTGAGGCCGGCGGCAGCCGCTTCATCCTCGCTGCAGTAGTAGGTCTTACCGGCCAGCTTCTGGTACTGCGCGCCGGTGACGATGCTGCCGCTCGGATCGAAGTCCAGGCCATTGAGCAGGCGGCCGCCGGCCCAGTTGCCGTCCTGGTTGTAGCGGGCCAGGTTCCACTCCGGCACCTTCAGCATGTTCTGGGTGTAGTCACCCTGCAGCTCGAAGCGGAAGTAGTTGGCCGTCATCGTGACGTTGTCGACCGGCTTGAACTGGAAGGTCAGCTGCCCGCCCTTGCGTTCGCGCTTCTCTTCCTTCACCGCGAAGTTCACCGAGGTCGGCATGAAGAACTCACTGTAGTTCTTGCCGGTCTGGTTGTTGAAACCGGACTCGCCCCACCAGTAGTGGATGCCATCCTGCTCCAGCAGGTTGCCGTTGGCATCGCGGGCGGTGGTGCCGTTGCCGTACCACTGGTAGTCCTCGGTGCTGGCCTCCATGGTGCGGGTAGTGCGTTTCTGCTGGGTCACGCCGACCAGCACGCCGAAGCGGTCGTCCTTGCTGTGCCAGGAATACAGCGCCGACACCTGCGGGTCGACGTCGTGGCTGGTGTCGGAGGTGGTGCCCTCCAGGTTCACGTAGCCGGAGTTGGATTCCATGTCGAGCGGACGGCGGGTATGCAGGATGACCGTGCCGCCGATGCCGCCTTCGTCGATGCGTGCTTCCGGCGACTTGAACAGCTCGGCGCTGGACAGCATGTTCGACGGCAGCAGGGTGTAGTTGAAGGAACGGGTGGCTTCGTTGTTGGTTTCCGAGGAGGCGACGAAGTTGCCGTTCAACTGGGTCAGGGTCAGGTCCGGTGCAAGGCCGCGCACGCTGACGCTCTTGCCTTCGCCACCGCTGCGGGTGATGACCACGCCGGGCACGCGCTGCAGTGCGTCGGCTACGTTCTTGTCGGGGAACTTGCCGACGTCTTCGGCGGTGATCACTTCGACCACGGCGTTGGCATCGCGCTTCTGCTCAAGGCTCTTTTCAATGGCATAGCGGTAGCCGGTGACCTGGACGCTGTCCAGAGTCGTGGCGTCCTGCGAGCCGGTGGTCGTGGCCTGCTGCGCGGCGGCGCCTGCCGGAATGACGGCGGCAGCCAGGGCCAGCGCGATGGCCAGCGACAATGCGTCCTGGCCGTGCGTACGTGTTGAATGCTTCATTCCCATCTCTCCCTCTCTCCTGGATTGATCCGGTGACGTGGCACGGACAACTTGAATCGATCTAATTTGAAGTGAATTTGTCGCTGTCGCCATGCAGTGGCAGTAGCACCGCACGCGTGGCCTGGTGTACGTCCTGTTGCTGCTCCCCCAACTCCCGGCCATCGCAGCGTCGGCTTGGATCGATCTAAGCGATGGGCGGGCGATTTTTAGCATGGGTCGCCCTTGGGCGCATGCTGCTCCGCAATATGGTACTGGCGTGGCGTAGGGATGACGGTTTGCTGAAATCAGTGAAATCGTTTTCGTGCGCAGGGAGGGGGGCGGCAGGGCTGCGCCCTGCACCTGCGGGTAGTGCCGGCCGCTGGCCGGCAAGAGCCAAAGCCAAAGCGGCTCTGGGTTGTCTGGGTTTGGCGGTGCGGTGTGGACTGGCAGGACACGCCGTAAACCCTTCCATGGGGGCTCGATGGCGCCATCCATGGCGCCAACGGTCCTGCCAGCCCACACCGCCCCACCTTTGACAGTTTCCCGGTGACGGTTGGACTGATCCTGGAACGACATGGGGTCCTGGGGTCAGATCCGTTTTCCTTTGGAAAACGGATCTGACCCCAATCGATTTCGTTGTCTGACAGAGATTCATCCACGCATGGCGTGGATCCATCCACAGATCGCGGAAATCTGTCGAAGGCGGGGTGGGTCCGGTTGCGGGGGTGTCCGCGGCATGGATGCCGCGGCCAAGCCCCCAGGGATGGGTTTACGGCGTCCCTCGCAACCGGACCCACCCCGCCATTCCACGGATCGCCGGCTTTTGCTGTTGCTTCGGCTGTTGCTTCTGAGGTTGCCGGCCAGCGGCCGGCACTACCGCGGGTGCAGGGCGCAGCCCTGCCGAACCCCCTCATGCTGCGCCGCAGAATGCATTCGGCTGAACCTGCATGCTCTACTTGAATCGATCTAAATCCACGGTCACGTGGGTCGGGCGTCATTCCAGGGGGAGCCTTCTGCCGGTCCAGGCAGAGCTCAGCGGAACGGTGCCGGAAGGCCCGGGCCGTCTGTCTCTGCGTCATCGACTACAGGAACCCGACATGCGTCCAGTGCCGTCCGCTCCCGCCGTCCCATCATCCTCGCGCCCGCTGGTGCGCCTGGCCTGCCTGATTGCGCTGTCGGCGGCGCCGATGCTGCTGCAGGCCGCGCCGGCAGCGCTGGAGCGCGAGGTCAATACCTTCATCGGCAGCAAGGACGACGGCAACACGTTCCCGGGCGCGTCGGCGCCGTTCGGCCTGATCCAGGTCAGCCCGATCGGCAGCCACTATTCGGGTTGGCGCTATGACGACGAGAAGATCCGTGGCTTCGGCCACTCCTTCATCTCCGGTGCCGGCTGCTGGGAACAGGGCGGCCAGGTGTCGGTGCTGCCGGTCACGGGCTCGATCGGTCCGGGCGGCGATTTCGATACCGGCAACGCCAAGCAGTTCGACCACAAGGCCTACGCCGCGTCCTACACCCACGATGGCGAGGTCGGCCAGGCCGGCTACTACAAGGTGCGGCTGACCAGCTACGGCGGCATCGATGCCGAGGCGACCGCGCGTACCCGTGCCGCGGCCGAGCGCTACACCTTCAGCCAGCGCAGTGGCGATGGCCACGTGCTGGTCAATGTCGGCCAGGCCAACGAGCGCCATTCGGTGATCGGCAGCGTGGTCGATGTGGTCGGCGACCGCGTGGTCGAGGGCAAGCTGGTCACCAAGAGTTTCTGCGGCGGCCATCAGTACACCACCTGGTTCCGCATCGAGTTCGACCGTCCGTTCAAGGCGCATGGCACCTGGGGTGAGGGCGGCGGCCTGCCGGGCGCGCGCCACAGCATGGAAGGCGAGCAGAAGCCGAACGGTGCCTGGCTCAGCTTCGACCTGGCCAAGGGCCGGTCGGTGACGGCGGTCAGCGCGATCTCGCACGTGGATGCCGAAGGCGCGCGCACCAACCTGCGTGCCGAGGGCATGCAGGGTGGGTCGCTGCTCGGTTTCGACCGCATGCGCGCGCTGTCGCAGCAGGCCTGGCGTGAGCAGCTTGGCCGTGTACGCGTGCAGGGCGGCACCGCCGATGACCGCACCGTGTTCTACAGCGCGGTCTACCACGCGCTGCTGCAGCCGATGACCGGCAACGATGCCGATGGCCGCTACCGCGGCTATGACGATGGCATCCACCGTGCCGAAGGCTGGACCTATTACGAGTACTTCTCGCTGTGGGATACCTACCGCGCGCAGAACCAGTGGCTGGCACTGACCCGCCCGGACGTGGCGCGCGACATCGGCCGCACCCTGCTGGCGATCGATGAGCAGGGCGGTTGGCTGCCGCGCTGGGGCTATGCCAACTTCGAAACCAACATCATGACCGGCGATCCGGTCACCCCGTTCATGGTCGACCTGTGGCGGTTCGGTGCACTCAAGGGCCGTGAATCGCAGGCGTGGGATGCGCTGCGCCGCAATGCCTTCGGCACGCCGCCGCTGAACTCGCGCATGGCCGGCCGCTCCGGCAACCCGACTTACCTGGACAAGGGCTACGTGGCCTATGACCGTGCATTCCCGTCCAAGGGCATGGACGTCGATCCGCACCACGGTGGTTCGGCCACGCTGGAGTACGCGCTGGCCGACTGCGCGCTCTCGCAGATGGCCGACGGCCTGGGCCATGCCCAGGATGCGGCGACGCTGCGCGAGCGCGGCCGCAACTGGCGCAAGGTGTGGGACCCGCAGGTGCGCGACGCCGAGACCGGCTTCACCGGGTTCCCGCGCCCGCGTACCGAGGACGGCCAGTGGTACACCCCGTCCGACGGCCATTACAGCCCGCGTTCGCACCACGGTTTCCACGAGGGCACGGCGTGGCAGTACCAGTGGCTGGCGCAGCAGGACGTGCCGGGCCTGGTCGAAGCGATGGACGGCCGCGAGCAGGCGGGCCGCCGCCTCGATGCGTTCTTCGCGATGGACGCGCTGCAGGCCGACCCGCTCAATGCCGCCCGCAAGGCGTGGGTGGTCGGGCCGTACAGCTACTACAACCAGTTCCGCTACAACCCGAACAACGAGCCGGACCTGCACTCGCCGTGGCTGTACACGCTGATCGGCCAGCCGTGGAAGACCGCGGCCGTGGTGCGTGCGGCGCAGCAGCTGTTCACCAATGCCCCCAACGGTGTGACCGGCAACGATGACCTCGGCACGATGTCGGCCTGGTACCTGTTCAGTGCCATCGGCGTGTACCCGGCGGTGCCGGGCAGCGGCCAGTTCCTGCTGCACACCCCGCGCTTCAGCAAGGTGGAAGTGGACATGGGCAATGGCCGCACCCTGCGCATCGACGCGCCGGGCGCCGATGGCCGCCGCCTGCAGTATGTGCAGGGCGTGCAGGTCGATGGCCAGGCGCATGCACCGGTGTGGCTGGACTGGAACCGCCTGCAGCAGGGCCCGCGCGTGCGCTTTGCGCTGGATGCGAAGGTGCCGGAGCAGGGCTGGGGCACGGCGGTGAAGGATCTGCCGGTATCCTGGTGCGCGGCACCGGGCAGCCAGCTGCGCTGAGCCGGACTGTGCCGTTCGCGGTGACCCAGCGAACGGCACGGCACGACACGGCCCTGATCCATTAGGCTTGAGCTTCCAGCGGAGTCCGGGAAGACGATGAACGACAACGGCAGCAGTCCCAGCAAGCGCGCCGGCAAGGCGGTGACGGTGACCGACATCGCGCGTGCGATCGGCGTGTCACGGGCAACCGTGTCGCTGGTGCTGCGCGGCAGCCCGCTGGTCAATGTCGATACCCGCGCCAAGGTCGAGGCCGAGCTGCGCCGCCAGCGCTATGTCTACAACCGCGCGGCGGCCAACCTGCGCCGGCGCACCTCGTCGAGCATCGCGCTGGTGATCAACGACCTGTCCAACCCGTTCTTCGCCGAATTCGCGTCAGGCGTGGACGAGGCGCTGGGCGGGCGCGGTTACGTGACGTTGCTGGGCAGCACCGGGGAATCGCCAGAGCGCCAGCAGGCCGTGCTGTCCACGCTGATGGAGCACACCCCGGCCGGCCTGATCCTGTCGCCGGCCGAGGGCAGCGACACCGCGCAGTTGCGGCAGGCGCTGGGCGCCAATGCCAACGTGCTGCTGTTCAACCGCGAACTGGCCGGGGCTGACTGGGACTTCCTGACCCTGGACAACCAGCACGGCGCCTATCTGGCCACGCGCCACCTGATCGAGCGCGGCCATCGCCAGATCGCCTTCTTCGGCGGCCACGCCGCATCCAGTTCCTGCCACCAGCGCCGCGCCGGTTTCCAGCAGGCGCTGGCCGAGGCCGGGCTGTCGCTGCCGCCGGGTTGGATGATCGAGTCGGCGCCGAACCGCCTGGAAGCAGCAGCGCGCACCGATGAACTGTTTGCCGATGGCCATCGTCCGAGTGCGGCGGTCTGCTACAACGACACCGTCGCGCTGGGCCTGATGCTGGGCTTGAACTCGCGTGGCATCCGTCCCGGTGGCGACTTTGCCGTTACTGGTTTCGACGACATTTCCGAGGCTGCGGTGGCGGTGCCACCGTTGACCACGCTCACTGCCGACCCGCGCGAGCGTGGCCGGCAAGCGGCCGCGCTGCTGCTGCAACGGCTGGACGAACCGGATGCGCCGCCACGGCGCACGGTCGCGCCGGTGCAGCTGCGCATCCGCGAAAGCAGTGCTGCGCGACCGAACTGATTCCTTTCATACACCCCTTCCACGCAACAACGACCTTCCGCGCATCGAGGCGCGTACCGCATGCCGATCTCCGCAACGCCCCGTCCATCGGGTTCCTCGGGCAACGCACCCGCCGTCACCAACGGCAAGGCGTTGGCTGTCGTCACCACGATCTTCTTCATGTGGGGCTTCCTGACCTGCCTCAATGACATCCTGATCCCGCACCTGAAGGCGGTGTTCGAGCTGAACTACGCCAAGGCGATGCTGGTGCAGTTCACCTTCTTCGGCACCTATTTCCTGATGTCGCTGCCGGCGGGGCGGCTGGTGGCGGCGCTGGGCTACAAGAAGGGCATCGTCGCCGGCCTGGTGATCGCCGGCATCGGCGCGCTGGGCTTCTGGCCGGCGGCCGAACTGCGCGTCTATGGCGCCTTCCTCGGCGCACTGTTCGTGCTGGCCACCGGCATTACCGTGCTGCAGGTGGCCGCCAACCCCTACGTCGCGCTGCTGGGCCCGGAACAGACCAGCTCCAGCCGCCTGACCCTGGCGCAGGCGCTGAACTCGCTGGGCACGGCCATCGCCCCGATCTTCGGCGGCATGCTGATCCTGTCCAACACGGTCAAGAGCGCTGACGACATCGCGGCGCTGCCGGCCGCCGAGCAGCTGGCCTACCGTGCCGCCGAGGCGCAGGCTGTGCAGGGTCCGTACGTGGGCCTGGCGGTGGCGCTGGTGCTGCTGGCGCTGTTCGTATTCCTGTTCCGCCTGCCGGCGCTGAGCGACGCCACCGAGCAGGCCGACCAGGGCCACCACCACAGCTACCTGGATGCGCTGCGCAAGCGCCACCTGCTGCTGGGCGTGCTGGGCATCTTCTTCTACGTCGGTGCTGAAGTGTCGATTGGCAGCTTCCTGGTCAACTACCTGTCGATGCCGAACATCGGTGGCTTCAGCGAGCAGCAGGCCACGCATTACGTGTCTGCCTACTGGACGATGGCGATGATCGGCCGCTTCGCCGGTTCGGCGCTACTGGCGCGCTTCTCGCCCAGCCGTCTGCTGGCGATCTTCGCGCTGGTCAACGTGGCGCTGCTGGTCACCACCATGCTGAGCTCCGGCAACGTCGCGCTGTACTCGGTGGTGGCCATCGGCCTGTTCAACTCGATCATGTTCCCGACCATCTTCGCGCTGAGCATCGAGCGCCTCGGCCCGCTGACCAACAAGGGGTCCAGCCTGCTGATCATGGCCATCGTCGGCGGTGCCGTGGTGCCGTACCTGCAGGGCGTGCTGGCCGACCACATCGGTGTGCAGGCCAGCTTCATCCTGCCGCTGCTGTGCTACGGCTACATCATTTTCTACGGACTGGTCGGCGCGCGTACGCCGGCCTCCGCAACGCAGGGAGGCTGAGTCCGGAATGGGTGCCATCGTTTGCTTCGGCGAAATTTTGATCGATCTACTAGCACAGCCGCCGGCCTCGGCCGACACCCCGCGTGCGTTCCTGCAGTACGCCGGTGGGGCGCCGGCCAACGTCGCGGTGGCGGCTGCGCGGCTGGGTGCGAAGACCCAGTTCGTAGGCATGCTGGGCCGCGACATGTTCGGCGACTTCCTGGCCGACAGCCTGGTCGAGCACGGCGTGGGTACCGATTACATCGTGCGCACCGACGCGGCCAAGACCGCACTGGCCTTCGTGGCCCTGGATGCCAATGGCGAGCGCAGCTTCAGTTTCTACCGCCCGCCGGCGGCTGACCTGCTGTTCCGTGACAGCGACTTCCGGGCGGCGTGCCTCGACAGCGCGCAATGCTTCCACGTCTGTTCCAACAGCCTGACCGAGCCGGCCATCGCCGAGGCGACCTTTGCCGGCATGGACCGTGCCCGCGCTGCCGGTGCGGTGGTCAGCCTGGACCTCAACCTGCGTCCTGCCCTGTGGCCGGCGAACGAGGACCCGGCGCCGCGCCTGTGGCAGGCGCTGGAACGCGCCGACCTGGTCAAGCTGTCGCGCGAGGAGCTGGACTACCTGGCCGCGCCGCTGGGCGCCGATGGCGAGGCGGCGGTGCTGCGGCGCCTGCTGGCCGCGCGGGCGCGCTGGGTGATCGTCACCGATGGTGCAGCCACGCTGCACTGGTACACCCGCGACAACCACGGCACGGTCACCAGCTTCCGCGTGGCCACGGTCGACACCACGGCGGCCGGTGATGCCTTCGTCGGCGGCGTGCTGGTCGGCCTGCTGGAGCGCGGCGGGGCCGGTGCCGGTTTTACCGCCTTCTGCCAGGACCCCGAGGCGATCACCGCCACGCTGCGCTTCGGCGCTGCGGTCGGCGCGCTGGCTGTTACCCGCAAGGGCGCGTTCGCCGCGATGCCCTCGCTCGATGAAGTGCAGCAGCTGCTGCAGGCACAGGACATTACCGCATGAGCACCTCGCCCGATTTCCGTTCGCCCGCGTTCCTGCGCGCGCACATCGCCGACACCATGGCGTTCTACCACCCGCGCTGCATCGATCCCAATGGTGGCTTTTTCCACTACTTCCGTGATGACGGCAGCATCTACGATGCCAGCCATCGCCACCTGGTGAGCAGCACCCGTTTCGTCTTCAACTACGCGATGGCCTACCGCGAGTTCGGCAATGCCGAGTACCGCGACGCGGTCGAGCACGGCGTGCGCTACCTGCGCGAGGTGCACCGCAACCCCGCCACCGGCGGCTACGCCTGGACCCTGCGTGATGGCAAGGTCGAGGACGACATGAACCACTGCTACGGCGTGGCCTTCGTGCTGCTGGCCTACAGCTGCGCGCTGAAGGCAGGTATCGAGCAGGCGCGCGCGTGGATGGACGAGACCTGGCAGCTGCTGGAAGCGCGCTTCTGGGAGCCGCAGCACGGGCTCTACAAGGATGAAGCGGACGGCCAGTGGAACTTCACCGGCTACCGTGGACAGAACGCCAACATGCACATGTGCGAGGCGATGCTGGCCGCGTTCGAGGCGAGTGGCGAGCAGCGCTATGTGGAGCGCGCGCTGCAGCTGGCCGACAACATGACCCGCCGCCAGGCGGCCAAGGCCGGCGGGCTGGTCTGGGAACACTACGATGAGAACTGGGAGATCGACTGGGACTACAACCTGGACGACCCCAAGCACCTGTTCCGCCCGTGGGGCTTCCAACCGGGGCACCAGACCGAGTGGGCCAAGCTGCTGCTGATCCTCGATCGCCACGTGCAGGCCGACTGGCTGGTGCCGACCGCGCAGCACCTGTTCGACGTGGCCGTGGCGCGCAGCTGGGACGAAGCGCGAGGCGGCCTGTACTACGGCTTCGCACCGGAATCGCGCCGGCAGCCGGGCATGGATGGCGCGCCGATCGGCGGCGACAGCTTCGTCTGCGACGACGACAAGTACTTCTGGGTGCAGGCCGAAACGCTGGCTACTGCCGCGCTGATGGCCAAGCGCACCGGTGATGAGCGCTACTGGCAGTGGTACGAGCGCATCTGGGCGTACGCGTGGGAGCACTTCGTCGACCATCAGTTCGGCGCCTGGTTCCGCATCCTCGATGCCGACAACCGCAAGTACAGCGACGAGAAGAGCCCGGCCGGCAAGGTGGATTACCACACCATGGGCGCGTGCTACGAAGTGTTGAACGTGGTGCGTTGAGGCGCGTGTCGCCATACGCATGATGAATCGGAATCAGTAGCGCCGGGCCACGCCCGGCGGAAAAACAGGAGCTCCGCGTGCATCGTCTTTCCCTCGTTGTCCGTCTGCTCCTGCTGCTGGTCGCAACGTCGGCCTTCCCGGCAATTGCAGCGCCTCTGCAGGCACAGTGGGAGTTCCGCATGCTGCCCGGCGACGCGCAGGGCGCCGCCCACCCAGGCCTGCAGCAATGGCGTGCGGCAACGGTGCCGGGCAGCGTGCACACCGACCTGCTGGCGCATGCGCTGATCCGCGACCCGTACGTGGGTGCGCCCGAAGCGGAGCTGCAATGGATCGGCCTGGCGGCCTGGGAGTACCGCGCGCGCTTCGACGTGGACGCGGCGATGCTGGCCAAGCCCCATGCCGAACTGCGCTTCGACGGGCTGGACACTTATGCCGAAGTAAGCCTCAACGGCAAGCCGCTGCTGCGCGCGGACAACGCGCACCGGACCTGGCGCGCGCGCGTGGAAGGGCATCTGCGCGCCAGGGACAATGAACTGCAGATCGTGTTCCGCTCACCGATCCGCACGCTGCTTCCGGGCGTACAGGCGATGCCACACAGGATCGCTGGCAACTATCCTTCGCCCTATGGGGATGAGCCGAAGGACGCGATGGTCGGAAACTTCGCGCGCAAGCCGGCCTACCACTTCGGCTGGGACTGGGGCCCGCGTTATGTCACCGCCGGGGTCTGGCGCGGGGTCGACCTGCAGGCCTGGGATACGCACCGCCTGACCAGTCTTGCCGTGCGCACCGATGCATTGAGCGCGGAGCAGGCGAAGCTGGCGGTGCTGCTGCAGGTGGAGCAGGGCAGCGCCACCGGTTCTGCGGTCGTCAATGTGGAAGTCCGCGATCCGCAGGATCGCAGCGTGGCCCAGCAGCAGCGCACCGTACTGCTGAAGCCCGGGCAGAACAGTGTTGAACTACCGATTGAACTGGCGGAACCGAAGCGGTGGTGGCCGGTCGGCCATGGTGCGCAGGATCGCTATACCGTGCAGGCGCGCCTGGATGGCGGTGCCGACGCAACGCTGGTGCGCGAGCAGCGCATCGGCCTACGCACGGTCGAACTGCGCCGCGAAGAGGACGGCAAGGGCGGGCAGGGCTTCGCCTTCGTCATCAACGGCGTGCCGATCTTCGCCAAGGGCGCCAACGTCATTCCGTTCGATGCCTTCCCCGCCCGCGTCGACGCAGCACGCCTGCGCCAGGTGCTGACCGCCGCGCGCGACGCCAACATGAACATGCTGCGCAACTGGGGCGGTGGCTACTACGAGGACGACGCGTTCTTCGACATCGCCGATGAGCTGGGCCTGCTGGTCTGGCAGGACTTCATGTTCGGCGGCGGCATGCAGCCGGGCTATGATCCGGCCTTCCGTGCCAGCGTGGTGGCCGAGGCGCGCGACAACGTGCGCCGGCTGCGCCATCACCCCAGCATCGTGCTGTGGTGTGGCAACAACGAGGAAGAAACCGCCTGGAAGGACTGGGGTCACGGCCGCGACCTGAAGGCGGCCGCCCCGGCATTTGCGGCGAAGGTCTGGCAGGGCTATGTCGACCTGTTTGGCAACGACCTGCGCCAGGTGGTGGGCGAGGAAGGACTGGGCGTACCGTACTGGTCCAGTTCGCCCAGCAACGATCTGGACGAGAAGGCCAACGATTCCACCCGCGGCGACAAGCACTACTGGCAGGTCTGGGGCAATCCGGCGCTGCCGGTGCAGGCCTACCTGCGTGAGACGCCGCGCTTCATGTCCGAGTACGGGCTGCAGGCGTGGCCGTCGGTGGCGACGGTGGACCAGATCGCCACCCGCGCCGAGCAGCGCATCGACAGCCCGGTGATCCGTGCACACCAGAAGTTCATGGCCGGCGAGGGCAACAGCCGCCTGTTGCACTACATCGAACAGGGCTATGGCACGCCAAAGGACTTCGAGGACTTCGTCTACCTCAGCCAGGTCATGCAGGCCGATGGCATCGCACTGGCGGCGCTGCATCATCGCGCCTCCCGGCCATACACGATGGGTTCGCTGTACTGGCAGCTCAACGATGTCTGGCCGGGCGCCTCGTGGTCCAGCGTGGATTATTTCGGCCGCTGGAAGGCGCTGCACTTCGCCGCGCGGCGCTTCTTCGCGCCGGTCACGGTAGCCGCGCTGCGCGATGAGGGCAGCACGCGGGTACGCCTGATCAATGACGGTGTGGCGCTGGATGCACGTTGGCGGCTGCGGGTGATGGACGTGGAAGGGAAGGTGCTGCGCCGTCGCGAGGATGCGGTGACGCTGGCGGCGTCGGGCGTCACCTTGATCGGTGATTTTCGCGATGCCGAGTTGCTGGCCGGTGCCGATCCGAAGCGCACGGTGGCGGTGTTTGAGCTGCTGCAGAACGGGGCGGTGAGCGCACGGCAGGTGGTCGGATTCGTCGAAGCCAAGGACCAGGTATTGCCGCGGCAGAAGCTCAAGGCCACCTTGTCCATCGAAGGCGACCACTATCGACTGCGGCTGGAAAGCGCGGCGTATGTGCGCGCGACGTGGATCGACTTCGGTGCGCTGGACGTGCAGGTCGAAGAAAACCTGCTGGATCTGCTGCCGGGTGAAATCCGCGATATCGCGGTGCGTGGCCCGGTGGATCTGGTTACCCTGCGCGAGGCGCTGAGGGTGAAGACCCTCAACGACCGTTGAGCAAAAAAGGGGACGGAGGGGATTAAGTCGTTTGTGGCACACATGGGCCACAAACGACTTAATCCCCTCCGTCCCCTTTTTCCTGCTTACAGCTGGATCTGCTGGAAGTTCTCGACCCGCTCGTGGCCGTTGGCGGCCTGGCCGGTACGTGGCATCGGGTAGTCATCCAGGCGGTCGATCAGCCGGGTCTGCAGGCCGGCTTCACGGGCGGCATCCAGCTCTTCCACCACATCGGACAGGAACAGGATCTCGCCGGCGGGCACGCCGATCGACTGCACGATGCGGCGGTAGCTGTCGGCCTCACGCTTGCCACCCATCTCGGTATCGAACCAGCCCGACACCAGCGGGCCGAGGTCACCGGCATCGCTGAAGCCGAAGAACAGCTTCTGTGCCGGCACCGAGCCGGAGGAGTACACGTACAGCGGCAGGCCGGAGGCATGCCAGCCCTTCAGCACCGGTGCCACTTCCGGGTAGAAGTGCGCGGTGTAGTCGCCGCGACGGTAGCCCTCATCCCAGATCAGGCCCTGCAGCGCCTTCAGTGCGGTGTGCTTGCGGTCCTGGTCAATCCAGCCCTGCAGCGTCTCGGCCACCAGGCTGTCCTGGCAGGCGCCGCCGATCTCGGTAGCCACCGCGTCCAGCCAGCGGCGGACCTCCGGCTGCTGGCCATGTTCGGCGACGAACGCGGGCAAGGCCTTGCGGGCATAGGGGAACAGCACGTTCTTGACGAACGAGATGCTGCTGGTGGTGCCTTCGATGTCGGTCAGGATGACGCGGGGCTGCATGGATCAGGACGCCTGGGTAGGTACGTAACGGGGGAACTTCTGCGCGATGTCGGTGCCGGTGAAATGACCCACCCAGCCGTCCGGCTCGGTGAAGAAGCGGATCGCCACGAAGCTCGGTTCATCGCCCATGTCGAACCAGTGGGTGGTGCCATCGGGCACGGCGATCAGGTCGTCCTTCACGCACTCGATCTCATAGACCTTGTCACCCACGTGCAGGGTGAACAGGCCCGAGCCTGCGACGAAGAAGCGCACCTCGTCTTCCTTGTGGAAGTGCTCGTCGAGGAACTTCTTGCGCAGCTCGGCGCGGTTCGGGTTGTCCGGGGCGATCGAGGCCACGTCCACGCTCTTGAAGCCGCGCTCGGCGACCAGGCGGTCGATGTCCGCACGGTAGGCGGCGAACACTTCCTCCTGGCTGGCGCCCGGCGCGACTGGCGCGGTGGCCTGCCAGCGCTCGAAGGTGACGCCGATCTTCTGCAGCTCGGCAGCGATGACCGCGCCGTCCTGGGTGTCCAGCAGCGGCGATTCGGGGCGGGTGTCGTCGTAGATGCGCAGTCGGCTCATGGCGGCAGCTTGAACGTCTCGGGGGGAAGACAGGGTAGCAGGGTGGGGGCGAGGCGCAGATTCCGGATCGGCATCTGCACCTGCGCGCGGGCTCAGCCGCGCAGCTTGCGCAGCTCGAGCTCGCAGTGGAACAGGAATTCGAAGGCTTCCAGGTGCCGGCGCGCCTCGGCCATGTCACGGCCCCAGGCATACAGGCCGTGGCCGTCGATCAGGTAACCCCACAGGTTCTGCCGGTCGAGCAGGTCGTCGACCTGCGCCGAGAGCACGTTCATGTCCTGGGTGTTGGCGAACACCGGCACGTCGATGGCCATTTCATGGGTGCTGTTGCCGGCGAAGGCCTTCAGCAGCTCGTAGCCTTCCAGGCGGATATGGCCCTGCGGCGCGTACAGGCGCGAAGCGATGGTCTGCACCGGCGAATGCGTATGCAGCACACAGCCGATTTCCGGGAAGCGGCGGTACAGCTGGGTGTGCAGCAGGGTCTCGGCGGACGGGCGCAGCGGGCGACCGACGGCCAGGCCGTCGAAGTCCACCACCATGATGTCGTCCTCGATCAGCCGGCCCTTGTCCTTGCCGGACACGGTGATCGCGGCGTGGCGGTCATCCAGGCGGTGGGAGAAATTGCTGCTGGTGGCCGGGGTCCAGCCGGCGTGCGCCAGTTCGCGGACGTTGTCGATCAGCAGCTGGGCCAGTTCGCTCAGGCGCGCGGTGTCGTACGGGAAGGTGGGGGCGTTCATACCGGCGATTTTACTGGATTCGGCCAACGGCTGAGCCCCTCGTGGCGGGTCGTGTAGAGCGGTTCATGGGCGGGCGGGGCGGGTGGGCCGTGCAGGGGACGCTGCAAGTACGTCCCTGTAAGCTCGATGGCGCCATACATGGCGCCAACGCCCCTGCACGGCCCACCCACCCGCCTCGGACAGGTTCCGGCGTGCGGCCAGCCACGGAGTGAAGAAGGAAAAGCGAAAAGCGGGTCGCGGCGCTGGGCTTGCTCGGAGCCGAGCATGGCTCGGCTCTACAGGGGATTCATCGACCGGAGAGAATTCATCTCTCAGACGCAATTCATCCACGCATGGCGTGGATCTACCGGACGTGCCAGGAGACTGTCGGAGGCGGGGAGGGGGGAGGTTGCGGGGGCGTGAGCCGTATGGATGCGGCGACCGAGCTTACAGGGATGTACTTGCAGCGTCCCCCGCAATCTCCCCCCTCCCCGCCAAACCCTCAGCCCAGCTCTTGCCGTCGCTCCGGCTTCAAAGGCGGGTGCAGGGCCGCAGGCCCTGCAATACAAAAACCCCTTACTGACCCCGCAGGCGGCTGTGCCGGAACCCGTAGCAGAAATAGATCACGAAGCCGACGAACGTCCATACCCCCATCAGCATCCAGTTGTGCATCGTCATCGCCGACAGCAGCGCCAGGCAGCTCAGCACGCCCAGGCTGCAGATCAGCCACGCCATCGGCATGCGGAACGGGCGCGGCAGGTCCGGCTGGGTGCGGCGCAGGATCAGCACGCCGGCGCAGACTGCGGCGAACGCGATCAGCGTGCCCATCGAGGTCAGCTCGCCGAGGATGTCCAGCGGGAACAGCGCTGCCAGCAGCGCGATGCCGATGCCGGTGATCACGGTGTTGATGTGCGGCGTGCGGTACTTCGGGTGGATCCGGGTGAACACCGGTGGCAGCAGGCCGTCGCGCCCCATGATCATGAAGATGCGCGGCTGGCCGATGATCATCACCAGCACCACCGAAGACAGGCCGACCAGCGCACCGACCTCGACCACCCAGCGCAGCCAGCCCAGCTGTGGGTGCGCGGCCACGGCAGTCACCACCGGCTCGTCGGTGCCCAGCAGCTGGAACGGCACCAGGCCAGTCATCACTGCGGCCATTGCGATATACAACACGGTGCAGATCACCAGCGACAGCATCATGCCGATCGGCATGTCACGCTGCGGGTTCTTCGATTCCTGCGCCGCCACCGATACCGCCTCGAAACCGATGTAGGCGAAGAACACCATCGCCGCGCCACGCAGCACGCCTTCCATGCCGTACTTGCCCGGGCCTTCATTGGCCGGAATGAACGGGGTCCAGTTGCTGGTGTCCACGTATTTCCAGCCGACCACGATGACCAGCACGATCAGGCCGGTCTTGAGCACGACCATCGCCATGTTCATCGCCGAGGACTTGCTGATGCCGACGTAGCACAGCCAGGTCAGCAGCAGCACCAGTGCGGCGGCGGGCAGGTTGGCGATCGCGCCGGTGGGGCGCAGCTGCGCGTCCAGTGGCGCGCTGACCAGTGCCGCCGGTAGATGGATGTCGAACTGGCTGAGCAGGCTGAGGAAATAACCGGTCCAGCTGACTGCCACCGCCGAGGCGGAGACGCCGTACTCGAGCACCAGCATCCAGCCGATGAACCAGGCCGAGAGCTCGCCGAAGGTGGCGTAGGTGTAGGTGTAGGCGCTGCCGGAGACCGGCACCATCGAGGCGAATTCGGCATAGGCCAGCGCGCAGAAGGCGCAGCAGATGGCGGCCAGCACGAAGGACAGCATGATCGCCGGGCCGGCGTGGTTGGCGGCGGCCTGGCCGGTGATGACGAAGATGCCGCCGCCGATCACCGCGCCGATGCCCAGGGCGGTCAGCCCCCAGGGGCCAAGGTGGCGACGCAGGCTCAGGCCGTTGGCGTCTTCATGGGCGGCATGCGGATGCTTGGTGGCCCACAGTTGCTTGAACATGTGTGGTGGTCTTGTCGAAGCGCGCCATGGGCGGCGCGCGGGAAAACGGACGGGCCGGCGCGAGGCCGGCCCGAAGGCGGATCAGGGCGACTTGGCGAGCTTGCTGTTGCGGATGCCGTAGCCCAGGTAAATCAGCAGGCCGAGCAGCGTCCAGCCAACGAACAGGTGCCAATGCACCACGAACGCCTGCCAGAACAGAAACAGGCAGGTGGCCGCGCCGAGCGGGCAGATGATCCAGACCATCGGCACGCGGAACGGGCGGTGCAGGTCCGGCTTGGAATAGCGCAGCACCAGCACGCCGATGCAGACCGTGGCGAAGGCCAGCAGGGTGCCCATCGAGACCAGCTCGCCCAGCACGTTCAGCGGCACCAGGCCGGCCAGCGCGGCGGCGATCACGCCGACCACGATGGTGGCGACGTACGGGGTGCGGAAGCGGGCGTGGACCTTGCCGAAGAACTTCGGCAGCAGGCCGTCGCGGGAGATGGTGTAGGCGATGCGGGTCTGGCCCATCATCATCACCAGCACCACCGAGGACAGGCCGGCGATGGCGCCGACTTCCACGAACGTCTTCAGCCAGGACAGGGTCGGGTAGGGCTCCAGCGCGGTCGCCACCGGCTTGTCGGTGCCCAGCAGGTGGTACGGCATCATGCCGGTCAGCACCGCACAGACGATGATGTAGACGATCGTGCACACGGCCAGCGAGCCGAGCAGGCCGATCGGCATGTTGCGTTGCGGGTCCTTGGTCTCACCGGCAGCGGTGGAGACCGCATCGAAGCCGATGTACGCGAAGAACACGATGGTGGCGGCGCGGAAGATACCGCTCCAGCCGAACTCACCCGGCACGCCGGTGTTTTCCGGAATGAACGGGTGCCAGTTGGCCGGGTCGATGTGGGCCGCGCCGATGCCGATGAACAGGCAGATGACGGTGACCTTGATCGCCACGATGATCGCGTTGACGAACGCCGACTGGGTCACGCCCACGTACAGCAGGCCGGATACCGCCGCCACGATCAGCACCGCCGGCAGGTTGAACAGCTTGCCGGAGGAGACGAACTCGCTGCCGGTCCAGGCGATGGGCGCGGCGCTGAGCATGTCCGGGAAGGGCATGTGCAGCGTGGTGGTGATGAAGCTGATCAGGTAGGCCGACCAGCCCACCGCGACCGAGGCCGAGGCGAACAGGTACTCCAGCACCAGGCACCAGCCGATGAACCAGGCCATGCCTTCGCCGAGGGTGGCGTAGGAATAGGAGTAGGCACTGCCGGAGACCGGCATCATCGCCGCGAACTCGGCATAGCACAGGCCTGCCAGCGCACAGGCGAAACCGGCCAGCACGAACGACAGCATCACCGCCGGGCCCGCGTGGTTGGCTGCGGCCTGGCCGGTCAGCACGAAGATGCCTGCGCCGATCACCGCACCCACGCCCAGCAGGATGAGGTGTTTAGCCGTGAGGGTCCGTTTCAACGTGGCTTCGCCGTCCAGGCTGCCTTCGATGGGTTCGCCGGCATCGACGTGCCCGGCCGGCTCGACCGGCTTGACCCTCAACAGAGCTTTCAGCATGCAGTACTTCCTAGTGATCGGATGGGGTGGGCGGCCGATACGTTGCCGGCTGCCTTGATGGTGAAGGCCGTGCGAACGGCCCGCTGTACCTTAGCCAAAGCTGAAGCCAACGCACAAGCGCAATCGCAACAATGAACGGCGATAATGAGCAGTATTTTTCCGAACCGCCCCCATTCATGAGCCAGACCGCCGAAACCCTTGCCGCGCTTGACGATCGCCTGCGCGGCCTGCTCCGGGACTACGCGCGCCGCGAACCCGCCCACGACGCCCTGGCTGCCGAATTCGGCACATTGCTGGATGATCCGGAAGATCCGTTCCGCCGCGAGCGCCTGGCCGGCCACTTCACCGCCAGCTGCTGGCTGGTCAGCGCCGATGGCCAGCGCCTGCTGCTCACCCACCACCGCAAGCTGCAGCGCTGGCTGCAGCTGGGCGGCCACGCCGACGGCGACCGTGACCTGGCCCGGGTGGCGCTGAAGGAAGCCGAGGAGGAGTCGGGCCTGAGCGGCCTGGTGCTGGAAGACCCGGCCATCTTCGATCTGGACAAGCACTGGATTCCGGAGCGCAAGGACGTGCCGGGACACTGGCACTACGACGTGCGTTTCGTGATACGGGCGCTGGGGGGCGAGGCCTTCGTGCTCAGCGAGGAATCGCTCGACCTGGCCTGGCGGCCGGTGACCGAGGTCGCGGCCGATCCGGAATCGGATGAATCCATGCAGCGCATGGCACACCGCTGGCTGGCGCGCTAGCCATATGTAGAGCCGAGCCAATGCTCGGCTCAATGTCGGCCAGAAGTGCAGCCGAGCATGGGCTCGGTTCTACAAGTGCAAGGCGGAACGCGCGTCAGTACAGGATGCGCGTCCGCAGCGTGCCTGGAATCGCGGCCAGTTCGTCGCGGACGGCGGCGGCCTGCGCCTCGCTGGCGGTGATGTCAATCACCACGTAACCCACCTTCGGGTCGGTGCGCAGGAACTGGCCGTCGATGTTGACGTTGTGGCGCGAGAAGATCTCGTTGACCCTGGACAGCACGCCCGGCACGTTCTGGTGGATGTGCAGCAGGCGCAGGCTGTCCTCGTGTTCGGGCAGGGTCACTTCCGGGAAGTTGACCGCCGACAGCGTGCTGCCGTTGTCGCTGTAGCGCACCAGCTTGGCCGCCACTTCCACGCCGATGTTGTCCTGCGCTTCCAGCGTGCTGCCGCCCACGTGCGGGGTCAGGATCACGTTGTCGTGGCGGGTCAGCGGCGACTCGAAGATATCGCCGTTGCCCTTCGGTTCGACCGGGAATACGTCCAGCGCGGCACCGCCGACGTGGCCGCTGGCTAGCGCTGCGTCCAGCGCGTCGATGTCGACCACGGTGCCGCGCGCGGCATTGATCAGGTGCGCGCCCTTGCGCATCTTCGCCAGCTCGGTGCTGCCGATCATCCACTGCGTGGCCGGGGTCTCCGGCACGTGCAGGGTGACGATGTCGGCGCGGGCCAGCAGATCGTCCAGGCTCGCCGCGGCACGGGCATTGCCCAGCGCCAGCTTGGTTTCCACGTCGTGGAAGATCACCTGCATGCCCAGCGATTCGGCCAGCACGCCGACCTGGGTGCCGATGTGGCCGTAACCGATGATGCCCAGCGTCTTGCCGCGCACTTCATGGCTGCCGCTGGCCGACTTCGACCAGCCGCCGCGATGGCATTCGGCGTTCTTCTGCGGAATGCCGCGGGTCAGCATGATCGCCTCGGCGATCACCAGCTCGGCCACGCTGCGGGTGTTGGAGTAGGGCGCGTTGAACACCGGGATGCCGGCCAGCTCGGCCGCGTCCAGGTCGACCTGGTTGGTGCCGATGCAGAAGCAGCCCACCGCGATCAGGCGCTTGGCCTCGGCCAGCACCTCGGCGCTGAGCTGGGTGCGCGAGCGGATGCCGACGATGTGCGCCTCGGCGATGCGCGCCTTCAGTTCGTCCTCGGGCAGCGCCTTGGTGTGCGCCTCGATCTGGCTGTAGCCGGCGGCGCTGAACACCTCCACGGCGGTCTGGCTGACCCCCTCCAGCAACAGCACGCGGATATCCTGCTTCGGGAACGAGGTCTTCTTCGGCGACATGGGGCAACACGGCCAGTGGGACAGGGGCTGACCACTATGCCAGATCGAAGCGCCCATGGTGCAGTGCGCAATTGGTTGCATCCGTAGCTATCTGTATCGCTGCGGGGCTGGACGCTGGCGCGTACCGCTGGCACGCTTGCCCGTCTTCACGCACCGCGTTGGACCGTCATGACCGATTCCCGCATTGCCTCGCTGCAGCAGGCCTGTCCCGGCCTGAAGCTGAAGACCGACCCGGCCGACCTGGAGCATTACGGGCGCGACTGGACCCGGCGCTGGACGCCAGCGCCGCTGGCGATCGCACTGCCGGCCACGGTCGAGGAAGTACAGGCGGTGATGCGCTGGAGTGCGGGCGAGGGCGTGGCCGTGGTGCCGTCCGGCGGACGTACCGGCCTTTCCGGTGGCGCCGTGGCCGCCAACGGCGAGCTGGTGCTCAGCCTGGAACGGATGAACAAGGCACTGGCCTACGACGCGGTCGATCGCACCCTGGTGGTGCAGGCCGGCATGCCGCTGGAGGCCGTGCACAACGCCGCGCTGGACCACGGCCTGATCTACCCGGTGGACTTCGCTGCGCGCGGGTCGTGCACGATCGGCGGCAACATCGCCACCAATGCCGGCGGCATCCGCGTGATCCGCTATGGCAATACCCGCGAGTGGATCGCCGGGCTGAAGGTGGTTACCGCCAGCGGCGAACTGCTGGAACTCAACAAGGGCCTGATCAAGAACTCCAGCGGCTATGACTTCCGCCAGCTGCTGATCGGTTCGGAAGGCACGTTGGGCGTGATCGTCGAGGCGACAGTGAAACTCACCGATCCGCCGCCAGCCAGCAACGTGATGCTGCTGGCCGTGCCCAGCTTCGAGGTGCTGATGCAGGTGTTCGCCGCGTTCCGCGCGCGCCTGCAGCTGCAGGCCTTCGAATTCTTCACCGACCGGGCGCTGGAGCACGTGCTGGCGCATGGCGCGCAGGCACCGTTCGACGAGGTGCATCCGTACTACGTCGTCACCGAGTTCGCGGCCAACGACGAGGCACAGGAAGCCGCGGCGATGGCGGCCTTCGAGGACTGCATGGGCAACGGCTGGGTCAGCGACGGTGTGATCAGTGCCAGCGATGCCCAGGCCGCCCAGCTGTGGCGCCTGCGCGAAGGCATCACCGAATCGCTGGCGCGCTACAAGCCCTACAAGAATGACGTCTCGGTGCGGATCTCGGCGATGCCGGCGTTCCTGGCCGAGACCCAGGCACTGATCGGGCAGGCCTACCCGCACTTCGACGTGGTCTGGTTCGGCCATATCGGCGATGGCAACCTGCACATCAACGTGCTCAAGCCGGACGACACCAGCGACGCCGACTTCGTGGCGCAGTGCGAGCACGTGACGAAGCTGCTGGCGCAGGTGCTGGCCCGCTTCGATGGCAGCATCTCGGCCGAGCACGGCATCGGACTGGTCAAGAAGGGCTACCTGGACAGCACCCGCGGCCCCGCCGAGATCGCGCTCATGAAGGCGGTCAAACGCGCGTTCGATCCCCAAGCGCGGCTGAATCCCGGCAAGCTGTTCGACGCCTGAGCCGGGCAAATCCTTCACGTACCCGTTACGCTCCACGCACCTTCACAACCGGCTTCGAACCGATGACCCGTCCGCTTCTGCTGCTCGCCCTGCTGTCCCTGCCGCTGGCCGGCTTCGCTTCCAGCTTCGCTGGCACCTCGGCCGGTTCGGCGACCGGTGCCTCCTCCGGTTCCTCGGGCAGCAGCTCGGGCGACGACAAGGTGGTGCGGGCCGCGCGCGACGATGCCGCTGCGTTCGTCGCCAGCGACGGCCAGATCCGTGGCGCCCGCCTGCAGGCCGCGCTGGTCCACCTGCGTGAGCAGAGCGCTGCCGCACAGCAACAGAGCGACCTGGAACTGGCCCGCGCGCTGCTGGCGCGTTGATGCGGGCTGCATGACCTCGGCGTCATCGCTTTCTGCAGAGCCGAGCCATGCCCGGCTGGATGCCCGGCGCACCCGGATCGCAACAGCAGCCGAGCATGGCTCGGCTCTACAGAAGCACAGCGGGCGGTGCGGGTGGATGGCCGCATTGGCATGGCTGCTCAGCCCTTCCGCCCATGCGGCTGATCGGCTGCAGCTCGATCCCTCCGGTCTCGATCCGGCGCAGCAGCAGCTCGCCAGCCAGACCCTGGCCGACGTGCAGTCCCTGCTGCCGGAAGGCCTGCTGCGCGCTTTGCCGGCTCAGGTGCAGGTGCGCTGGAGTGATGACCTTCCCGCCGAGGTGCACGGGCGCGCTTTCGCCGGCCGCATCACATTGCGCCGCACCCTGCTGGATAGCGGCATGCTCGGCAACCGCCGTGCGCGCCGCAGTGCGCTGGTGCATGAACTGACCCACGTCGCCGACCGTGGCGGTGCGAACTGGTCGCAGAGCGTGCGATGGCGTGACCTTGCGGGCTGGCAGCGCAGGCCTTGGCACCTCGGCCGGGGCGACAACGATTTCCGTGATCGCAGCCCGGATGTCTATGAACTGACGAACCCGGCCGAGTACCTGGCCGTGAATGCCGAGCATTTCGTCCTCGACGGCGAGTTCGCCTGCCGGCGGCCCGCATTGGCGCAGTGGTACCAGGCGCATTTCGGAACGCCACCGTCGCTGCCACAGCCGCGGTGCGCCACGACGCTGCCCCTGCTGCAGGCCGAATCGGAGGAGGGCGCTGCATCGCTGCTGCAGCTCGACCCGGCGCGCGTCTACGCGGTGGACTACCTGTTCGCCGAAGGCAGTGCGCAGCCGATGAGTCGCTGGGGCCACAGCATGCTGCGGCTGGTGGTCTGCAAGCCGGGCCGCGTACCTGGGCCGGACTGCCGCCTGGACCTGGAGTACCACCGCGTGCTGTCGTTCCGCGCGTTCGTGGGCGACGTGCAGATATCCAACTGGCGTGGCCTGACCGGCGGCTATCCGTCGCGGCTGTTCGTGCTGCCCCTGCAGCAGGTGGTGGACGAGTACACCAAGGTCGAGCTGCGCGGGCTGCAGTCGCTGCCGCTGCAGCTGGGCCGCAGCGAAATCGCCAGCCTGCTCGAGCGCACCGCGCAGGTGCACTGGAGCTATGACGGGCGCTATTACTTCGTCAGCAACAACTGCGCGGTGGAAACCGCCAAGCTGCTGCAGGCCGGGGTGCCGCGCCTTGGCGAGGCGGGCCTGGCCCAACTGAGCCCGCGCGGCCTGAAGCGGCGACTGGTGCGGCTGGACGTGCTCGACGAGAGGGTACTGGCGGACCGCACTGCAGCGCAGGCGCAGGGCTACTACTTCGCCTCGGCGCGCGACCATTACCAGCAGTTGTTCGCAGTGGCCGCGGCCCAGCTGGCCTTGCCCGCTCGTGATGTGCGCGGCTGGTTGAAGCTGCCTGCACAGCAACGCGCACCGTGGCTGCTGCAGGGTGACCTGCGTGCCAGCGCCGGCCTGTTGCTGCTGGAACAGGCCGCGCAGCGGCGCGCCGAGCTGCGCGCACGCGATGTGCTCAAGCGGCAGCTGCTGGCCGCACCGGACAGCGCTGAAACGCGCAGCCTGCGCGGGTTGCTGGAGCAGAGCGGGCAGTGGCTGCGCCCGGGGACGCTGCTGCAGGATGACGGCTATGGATTGCCGCTGGGCGACGAGCAGGCGCTGCTGTCCGCGGCCGTGGCCACTGCCAGTGCGCAGGCGGTCCCGGCGTGGCAGGCATTGCGCGGCCAGCTGCGCCAGCAGCTGCCGATCCGCCAGCGCGAGGAAATGGATGCGATCGACGCCAATCTGGCCGCACTCGGTGCACACCTGCGTACGCAGGCAGCCCGCCCGGCTACTGGCGCGGCAGTTCGATGACGAAGCGGCTGCCGCCGGCGCTGCCCGGGATGCAGTAGACGCGGCCACCGTGCGCGTCGGCGATGGCCTTGACCACCGCCAGGCCGAGCCCGCTGCCGCCGCCCTGTCGCGAACGCGAACCGTCGCCACGCATGAACGGGGTGAAGATATCCGCGTGCAGTTCCGGGTCGATGCCCGGGCCCTCGTCTTCGATCGCCACCTGCACGTGGCCGGGCGTGTCATGCACTGCAATCCGCACCTTGCCCGGGCTGGCATAGCGCCGCGCGTTCTCCAGCAGCGCCAGCAATGCCTGGCGCAGGCGGGTCGGGTCGCAGTGCGCGTTGTGTTCCTCGCGGCTGGTTTCCAGCTCCAGCACGAAGCCGGCGGCGCGGAACTGTGGATCGACCAGGGTCATCACCGAATGCACCTCGGCCACCACGTCGGTGCGCGCGCGACGCACGTCCAGCCGCGCGTTGTCGGACAGGCTCAGCACGCGCAGGTCCTCGATCAGCCGTGACAGCCCTTCGACCTGGGCCAGCAGGCTGCGGAACTGCGACTCGTCTGGCTGGAACACACCCTCTGCCAGCCCCTGCAGGCGGCCACGCAGGATCGTCACCGGCGTGCGCAGCTCATGGGCGATGGCCGCGTGCCACATCGCGCGCTCGCTCTCCATGTGCTGCAGGCGGCGCGCCATCGCATTGAAGTCCTCGACCAGGGTCGCCACTTCGCCCGGCGAATTTTCCTCGACGCTGGCGCGTGCACCCAGGTCGCCGCCCGCGAGCGCACGCACGCTGTCCACCAGCGAATTCAGCGGCGACAGGATGCGGTGGGCGAGGCGGAACGAGGCGGCGATGGCCAGCGCCAGCCCGGTCAGGATCACGCCCACCATCCATGCCAGTTCCGGGCCGGTCGGCAGCCAGCTTTCCGGCTCCTCGGCACTGCCGGGGAAGAACTCGACCAGCACCGCGTACAGCAGCCACGATGACAGGATCATCATCACGATGACGCCGATCACCATCAGCGACATCGAAACGATGATGTGGCGGCTCAGCCCGGAGCGGCGCAGGGAGGGCATCAGCGATCGGCCATCAGCCGGTAGCCGACGCCACGCACGCTGGCTGGGACGTTGACCATGCCCACTTCATCCAGCTTGCGGCGCAGCTTGCTGACATGGCTGTCGACGGTGCGCTCCAGTGCTTCGCTTTCCGGCAGGCATTCGTGCATCAGCTCGCTGCGGCTGAAGATGCGCGTCGGCGCCAGCGCCATGCAGTGCAGCAGCTTGAACTCGGTGAGGGTGAGCAGCACTTCGTGGCTGTAGCCTTCGCCCTCCACGTGCACCGCGTGGGTGGCCGAGTCGATCAGCAGCGGGCCGACGCGCAACGCGGTGGGTGCGTCCACGCGCGCGGCGCGCAGCGTGCGCCGCAGCACGGCGCGCACGCGCGCGGCCACCTCGGCCGGGTTGAAGGGCTTGACCACGTAGTCATCAGCGCCCATCCGCAGCGCGGTCAGCTTGTCCAGGTCCTGGTCCAGTGCGGTCAGCATGATCACCGGCGTCTCGCCGCGCTGGCGCAGCTGGGTCAGCACGCTCCAGCCGTCCAGGCGCGGCAGCTGCACATCGAGCAGGACCAGGTCGGGCCGGGCGCTGCGGTGCAGGTCCAGTGCGCTGTGGCCATCGGCGGCGCGCAGCGTGCGCAGTCCTTCGCGTTCCAGGTAGGCGCAGAGAATGTCAGCGATCTCGGCCTCATCCTCGACGATCAGGACGAGGGCGGCGAGGGCAGGGGAGGCATGCATGCAGGGGCGGGCCGTAAGGTGCTTGCCTCCATCGTATCTCCACAGTTCCTCCATCGAAACCCCATCATCGCCACGCAGACTGCGCGCTTCAGAACCTATCCGCCGCCTGCGCGGCATTGTGCACAGCAATGAGAACCTTCAGGACTCCGGTCGCGTTGATCGCGGCCCTCGCCTTGGCCATGACGGCCTGCTCCACTCCCGAAGCCACCCCCGAGGCGGCGCCGCGCGTCAGCGTGATCAGCGTCGGCCCGCAGGTGGTGCAACGTGACGACGAACTGCCAGGCCGCGTCGCGGCGGTGCGCACCGCGCAGATCCGCGCACAGGTGGGCGGCATCGTGCAGCGGCGCCTGTTCGACCAGGGGGCGGAAGTCAGTGCAGGCCAGGCCTTGTTCCAGATTGACCCGGCAGCGTTCCGGGCCGACGTCGATTCGGCGCTGGCCGCACTGCAGCGCAGTGAGGCGGCGTTGGGCCGCAGTCGCGTGCAGTCGCAGCGCCTGCACGCCCTGGCTGCCGCGCAGGCGGTCAGCCAGCAGCATCGGGACGACGCCAGCGCCGAGTACGAGCAGGCACGCGCGGCAGTGAATGAAGCGCGCGCGATCCTGTCCCGTCGCCAGCTCGACCTGCGCTATGCCACGGTCAGCGCACCGATTGCCGGTCGTATCGATCAGGCATTGGTGACCGAAGGTGCGCTGGTCGGCGTGGCCGATGCCGAGCCGATGGCCGTGGTACAGCAGATCGACCAGGTCTACGTGGATGTGCGCCAGCCGGCGGCGCAGCTGGAGTCGCTGCAGCGCGGTGCGGCCGGCGGCGACAAGCTGCCGGTGACCATCATCGGTGCCGCCGGCAAGCCGCTGCCCGAGCGTGGCCAGCTGCTGTTCTCCGGTATCAATGTCGATGCACGGACGGGTGATGTGATCCTGCGCATCCTGGTGGACAACCCGCGGCGGCAGCTGCTGCCCGGCATGTATGTGCGCGCGAGGGTGCCGCGGGGTGCCCCGGCCAGCGCGTTGACCGTGCCACAGCAGGCCGTGCTGCGCAGCGCCGGTGGCCAGGCCTATGCCTGGGTGATAGGCGCCGACGGCAGGGCGGTGATCCGCACGCTGGAGGTGGACGGCAGCGTCGATCGCCAGTGGCTGGTGCGCGCGGGCCTGAAGGCCGGCGAGAAAGTGGTGGTCGAGGGCCAGGAGCGCCTGCAGGAAGGCGTGGTGGTCGATGCGCGCGACTGGCAGAAGCCGGTCGCCAGCGCCGGTGCGGTGCAGGCCGGCAGCAAGGGCTGAGCCTTTCCCGGGACAGCCCCTCCAGGAAAATCCAACATGGCACGTTTCTTCATTGATCGCCCGGTGTTCGCCTGGGTGCTGGCGATCTTCATCATCCTGGCCGGCGCGCTGGCGATTCCGCGCCTGGCCGTGGAGCGCTATCCGGCGGTCGCGCCGCCCAGCGTCAGCATCTATGCCAGCTACCCGGGTGCGAGCCCGCAGACGTTGAACGATGCGGTGGTCGGCCTGATCGAGCGCGAGCTGTCCAGCGTCAAGCATCTGCTTTACTTCGAATCGTCGGTGGACACCTCCGGCGAAGCCTCGATCACCGCCACCTTCAAGCCCGGCACCAATCCGGAACTGGCGCAGGTGGACGTGCAGAACCGGATCAAGGCGATCGAGCCGCGCCTTCCGCGCAGCGTGCGGCAGAACGGCCTGTTCGTGGAGGCCGCCGATTCCGGCTTCCTGATGCTGGTCGGCCTGCGTTCGCCGGATGCCAGCGTCAGCGAGGCCGCGCTGGGCGATTTCATGGCGCGCAACATCATCGAAGAGCTGCGCCGCATCGATGGCGTCGGTCGCGTGCAGTTGTTCGGCGCCGAGCAGGCGATGCGCGTGTGGCTGGATCCGACCCGGTTGACCGGCTACGGCCTGACCATGGGCGATGTGGCCACTGCCATCGAGCAGCAGAACCTGGAGATCTCGCCGGGGCGCATCGGTGATTCGCCGGGTGTTCCGGGCCAGCGCATCACCGTGCCGCTCAGCGCCGACGGCCAGTTGTCCACGCCGGAACAGTTCGCGGCGATCGTACTGCGCGCCGGGGCCGACGGTTCACGGGTGGTGCTGGGTGATGTCGCCCGCGTCGAACTGGGCGCGCAGAGCTATGCCTGGGGCACCCGCGAGGACGGCCATCCGGCCACCGCCGCCGGGGTGCAGCTGCGGCCGGGCGCGAATGCGGTGCGCACGGCGTCGGCGGTCCGTGAGCGCATGGCCGAGCTGGCGCCGCTGTTGCCGCGCGGCGTGGAGGCGAGCATCCCGTTCGACACCGCGCCGTTCGTCAAGATCTCGATCCAGAAGGTGGTGCAGACGCTGCTGGAGGCGATGCTGCTGGTGTTCGCGGTGATGTACCTGTTCCTGCAGAACTGGCGCTACACGCTGATTCCGGCGCTGGTTGCACCGATCGCGCTGCTCGGTACCTTCGCGGTGATGCTGGCACTGGGCTTCTCGATCAACGTGCTGACCATGTTCGGCATGGTGCTGGCGATCGGCATCATCGTCGACGACGCGATCGTGGTGGTCGAGGGCGTGGAGCGGATCATGGCCGAGGAGGGCCTGCCGCCGCGCGAGGCGACCATCAAGGCGATGCGCGAGCTGACCGGCGCGGTGATCGGCATCACCCTGGTGCTGACCGCGGTGTTCATTCCGATGGCCTTGGCCAGCGGCTCGGTGGGCGCGATCTACCGCCAGTTCACCGTGGCGATGGCGGTGTCGATCCTGTTCTCGGCGCTGCTGGCACTGAGCCTGACACCGGCGCTGTGCGGGACCCTGCTGCGCCCGAACACCCACGGCCATCATGGTCGTGGCGGGCTGTTCGGCGCCTTCAATCGTGGCTTCGAGGCGTTGACCGGGCGCTACCAGCGTGGCGTGGCCTCCGTGCTGCAGCGAAGCGGCCGGGTGATGGGCGTGTTCGCCGCGCTGGTGGCGGCGCTGCTGCTGGGCCTGCACTGGCTGCCGGGCGCGTTCCTGCCGGAAGAGGACCAGGGCTATTTCATGACCTCGATCCAGCTGCCGGCCGAAGCCACCGCCGAACGCACGCTGGCGGTGGTCGAAGCCTACGAACGGCACGTGGCCTCGCGCCCGGGCATCGGCTCCAACCAGTCGATCCTCGGTTACAGCTTCTCCGGTTCCGGCCCGAGCGCGGCGCTGACCTACACCATGCTGAAGGACTGGGGTGAGCGTGCTGGCGCCACCGCGGCCGGCGAGGTGGAGGCCGCGCAGCAGGCGATGGCCACGGTTGCCGAGGGCGAGGTGATGAGCGTGATGCCGCCGGCGATCGACAGCCTGGGCCGTTCGTCCGGGTTCTCGCTGGCCCTGCAGGCGCGTACCGGGCAGAGCCAGGCCGAGCTGCGCGCGGCCCTGCAGCAGCTGCTGAAGCTGGCCGAGGCCAGTCCGCTGCTGTCGGAGGTGCATGCCGATGGCCTGCCGGCAGGTACCAGCGTGCGGCTGGACATTGATCGCGCCAAGGCCGAGGCGATGGGCGTGGGCTTCGAGCACATCAGCAGCACGTTGTCAGCGGCGATGGGCTCGCAGTACGTCAATGATTTCCCCAACAAGGGCCGGTTGCAGCAGGTGATCCTGCAGGCCGACGCGCCGCATCGCATGGAACTGGAGGACGTTCTGAAACTGTACGTGCGCAACAGCGAGGGCGGCATGGTGGCGTTGTCGGAACTGGTGACCCCGAACTGGACCGAGGCGCCGCTGCAGCTGCAGCGCTACCTCGGCTTCCCGGCGTTGAATCTGTCCGGCGCACCGGCCCCCGGCGTGTCGACCGGCCAGGCCATGGCGGAGATGGAGCGGTTGGCCGGGAAGCTGCCGTCCGGTTTTGCCCTGCAGTGGACCAGCCAGTCGCTGCAGGAGCGTGAATCGGGGGCGCAGGCGCCGTGGCTGCTGTTGTTGTCGATGCTGGTGGTGTTCCTGGTGCTGGCGGCGCTGTACGAGAGCTGGTCGATTCCGCTGGCGGTGATGCTGGTGGTGCCACTCGGCCTGCTCGGTGCGGTCGCCGCGGTGCTGTTGCGTGGTATGCCCAACGATGTGTTCTTCAAGGTCGGCATGATCACCGTGATCGGGCTGTCTGCGAAGAACGCAATCCTCATTGTCGAGTTCGCGCGGCAGCTGCAGCAGCAGGGGCGCGGCCTGGTCGAGGCGGCATTGGAGGCAGCCAGGCTGCGCCTGCGCCCGATCGTGATGACCTCGCTGGCATTCGCGCTGGGCGTGGTGCCGCTGATGCTGGCGCAGGGCGCGTCGAAGGAAACCCAGCAGGCGATTGGAACCGGTGTGTTCGGCGGCATGGTCAGTGCGACCGTGCTGGCGGTGTTCTTCGTGCCGGTCTTCTATGTAGTGGTGCAGGGCGCGCGGCAGTGGATCGCGCAGCGCCTGCGCAGGCGCCGGCCGATGCCGGGAGGAACCGTGGATGGAACGGAACATCGTTGAAGATCTGCATGAGCAACAGTTGATGGCGCTGGAGCAGCGCCTGTGCGCTGCGCTGCTGGAAAATGACCACGATGCGTTGAACGCGCTGGTATCGCCGGCCTTGTTCATGATGGAAGGCCACGGCGGCCGCATGCTCGATCTGCCATGGCTGGGCGATTGGCTGGCCGGCAGCGTGCAGGTGCGAAGCCTGCAGCTGCACGCGGTGGAGACGCTGCTGTGTGGCCGCCTGGCGTTGCTGTCCAGCGACGTGCGGTTGTCCGTGTGGCGGCAGGGCCGGGAGCGTGAAGTGAAGCTGCGCCTGCTGCGGGTCTGGGCCTGCAGTTCCGGCGGCAGCGGTGCGCAGCTGTTGTCGATGGCGGTACTGGCCGCGTGAGTACGGTCAGGCCGCTTTCAGGCCGCGCTCACCGGCAGGTGGTAGGGTCGAAGGTCTCTGTAGTGTCGACAAGGAGTCGAGCCATGCGTGTAGTTCCCAGTCTGTTGGCAGCCTCGCTCGGGTTGGTGCTGGCCGCGTGCCAGCCGGCCCAGGCACCCGCTGCGGGCGGCACCGATGCCGCGCCGCCGGCGGCGCCCGAACCGGCTGCCAGCACCAGCGCCGGTACCGGCAGCGAGACCACGTACCGGTGTGGTGATCTGAGCGTGCGCGCGGCCTTCAATGGCGAGGATGCGGCCACGGTGGTGATCGGCGAACGTACCTTCGCCATGACCTCCGAACGTGCGGCGTCGGGTGCCAAGTACGGTGATGGCCAGGGCAACAGCTTCTGGACCAAGGGCAGCGATGACGGCCTGTTGAGCCTGAAGGGCGAGGCGGACCGCGAGTGCCATGCGGTCGAAGCGACCGAAGGCGATGGCAGCGCGGGCACGGCCGCGTTCCGCGCCACGGGCAACGAGCCGGGCTGGTTGGCGGTCGTCGATGGCGACGCGCCGGGCCTGCGGGTGGAAGTTGACTATGGCGAGCGTCGCTTCGACGTCGCCACGCCCACCGAAGGTGCTGACGGTTGGAGTGGCAAGGCGTCCGACGGTACCGACGTCAAGCTCAGCTTCCAGCGCACCACCTGCCAGGACGACATGAGCGGCGAGGCGTTCGATGCCAAGGTGAACCTGACCATCGGCACCCGCCAGTACCACGGCTGCGGCAACTTCGGCGCGAAGCAGCCGTAAGCCTTCTGTAGAGCCGAGCCCACGCTCGGCTCTACACGATCGCTACATGCGATGCGCTGCCCGCTGCCTGCGGCGAGCACGCCGCAAGCAGGGACAGGCAGCCGATCAGCGCAAGGCGCTTAGTCGGCGCGGCCAGCGAATTCGCCGGTGGCGGTGTTCACCAGCACGCGTTCGCCGTTGACGATGTATTCCGGCACCATGATCTCGATGCCGGTGTTGAGCTTGGCCGGCTTCGGGCGCTTGGTGGCAGTGCCGCCCTTCAGTTCCGGCGGGGTCTCGATCACTTCCAGCACCACCGAGGCCGGCAGCTGGATCGCCACCGGCTGCTCGTCGATCACCTGCACGTAGATGCCGGTCAGGCCGTCGGTGATGTAGCCAGCGTCATCGCCGATCACGTCCGCGTCCAGGGTGTAGGGGGTGTAGTCCTCGTCATCGAGGAACACGAAGGCATCGCCGTCCTTGTACGAATAGGTGGACTGGCGGCGCAGCAGTTCGACCTCGACCAGGTTGTCGTCGGCATCGAAGCTGGCGTCGAGCTTGTTGCCGCCCGGCACGCTGTACATGATGAAGCGGAAGCGGACGTTGCCGCCGCGACCCTGCGGCGAGCTGCGCTCGATGTCGCGGATCTGGTACACGCCGTTGTTGTACTCGACGACGTTGCCCTTCTTGATGTCGTTGGCTTTCATGGTGATCTAGGTCGTTGGGGGAGGGCGCCGTCCCGGCGCCCGGGGGGAATCACTTCGGAGCGAGGCGGGTAGCGCCGTCCAGGCGGATGGTCTCGCCGTTGAGGTAGGTGTTGCCGAGGATGAAGCCGACCAGGCTGGCGAAGTCTTCCGGCTTGCCCAGGCGCGACGGGAACGGGATCGAGGCGGCCAGCGACTGCTGCACGGCTTCGGGCATGCCATCGACCATCGGCGTCCAGAACACGCCAGGAGCAATCGTATTGACGCGGATGCCGAAGCGCGACAGTTCGCGCGCCATCGGCAGCGTCATCGACACCACGCCGCCCTTGCTGGCGGCATACGCGGCCTGGCCGATCTGTCCTTCATAGGCAGCGATGCTGGCGGTGTTGATGATCACGCCGCGCTCGCCGTCTTCGCCGGCGTCGTTGTGCTGCATGCGGTTGGCCGCGGCCTTGGCCACGTTGAAGCTGCCGACCAGGTTGACCATCACCGTGCCCTGGAAGCCGGCCAGCGGCATCGGGCCTTCCTTGCCGAGCACGCGACCGGCGCCGAGGATGCCGGCGCAGTTCATCGCCACGTTCAGGCCGCCGAGGAAATCGTGGGCCTGGTCGATGGCTGCAGCCACGGCCGCCTCATCGCTGACATTGACATTGAAATAGCGGGCCTTGTCGGCACCCAGCCCGGCAACGGCAGCTGCACCCTTGTCGTCGTTGAGGTCGAACAGAGCCACCTTGCCGCCCTGGGCGACGAGGTGCTGGGCCACGGCCAGGCCGAGGCCGGAGACGCCGCCAGTGATCACGGCACGTACGGAAGACAGCTGCATTGCACGGTCCTGCAGGTTCGAGAACCGCCGATTCTAACGGAAGCGGCGACCGTCGCCGTTGTGCGCTGCGCCGCCCGAGCGGGAGCGGCGCAGCGGGGTGCTCAGCCGGCCGCTGCGAGCGCCTGGCCGGTGCGGCTGGCGGTGGCGCGGCCGAGCAGGCCGGCCAGCCAGCGGCCGGTCTCGGCCAGTGCCGGCAGGTCCACGCCGCTGTCCAGGCCCAGGCCCTGCAGCAGGTAGACCACGTCCTCGCTGGCGACGTTGCCGCTGGCCCCCTTCGCGTACGGGCAGCCACCGGCGCCCGAGACTGCACTGTCGACCACGCGCACGCCTGCTTCCAGGCAGGTGGCGATGTTGGCGATGGCCTGGCCGTAGGTGTCGTGGAAGTGCACGGCCAAGGCGTCCATCGGGATCTCGGCAGCGACCGCCTGCAGCATCGCCCGTGCCTTGCGTGGGGTGCCGACGCCGATGGTGTCGCCCAGCGAGATTTCGTAACAGCCCATCTGGTGCAGCGCGCGCGCCACCCGCACCACGTCGGCCAGCGGCACCTCGCCCTGGTAGGGGCAGCCGAGCACGGTGGAGACGTAGCCGCGCACGCGCACGCCATCGGCGGCGGCGCGGTGCAGGATCGGCTCGAACCGGGCCAGCGATTCGTCGATGCCGGCATTGGTGTTGGTGCGGTTGAAGGCCTCGGACGCGGCGGTGAACACCGCTACTTCCTCCACGCCCACCGCACGGGCGCGGTCGTAGCCCTGTTCGTTCGGCACCAGTACCGGGTAGTGGATGCCGGGGCGGCGCTGGATGCCGGCGTAGACCTCGGCGGCATCGGCCAGCTGCGGAATCCACTTCGGGCTGACGAAACTGGTCGCCTCGATGCTGCGCAGGCCGGTGGCCGACAAGCGGTTGATCAGTTCGATCTTGTCGGCGGTGGACACCGACTGCTTTTCGTTCTGAAGGCCGTCACGCGGGCCGACCTCGACGATGCGGACGTAGTCGCTCATGCAGCCACCTCACCGATGGGGCGATGGCAGACCGCTTCGATGTTGTTGCCGTCCGGGTCGAGCACGAAGGCGGCGTAGTAATCCGGGTGGTACCACGGGCGCAGGCCCGGCGCGCCGTTGTCGCGGCCACCGGCGGCGAGGGCGGCGGCGTGGAAGGCGTCCACCTGCGCGCGGCTGGCGCAGGCGAAGGCCACGTGCACGCCGTGGCTGGCGGTGCCGCCATTGCCGAGCCAGAAGAACGGCTTGCCGTCGCTGCCGAAGCCGATGTGGTCGTGGTCGCCGGTCTGTTCGGCGCTCACTTCCATCACCACGCCGATCTGCAGCGGCGCCAGCGCCTGCAGGAAGAAGGTCTTGCTGCGCGCCAGGTCGGCGCTGGTCAAACCAAGATGATCGAGCATGTTCAGGCTTCCGTGACCCAATGGGGGGCGCGCTTGTCGAGGAAGGCACCCAGGCCTTCCTGGCCCTCGGCGGACACCCGCAGGCGCGCGATCAGGGCGGCATTATCCCGATCCAGCGCATCGCGGTCATCGCTGTCGCGGACCTGCCGGACCAGCTGCTTGGCGGTGGACGAGGCGATCGGGCCGGCCTTGTCGAGCAGGGCCAGCTGGCGCTCCAGCGCCTCATCCAGGCGCTCGGGCTCGACCAGCTGGTGGACCAGGCCGATGCGCAGTGCGGTATCGGCGTCGAAGTGCTCGCCGGTGGCGAACCAGCGCCGCGCCTGGCGCGGGCCGATGGCCTCGATCACATAGGGCGAGATCACCGCCGGCAGCAGGCCAAGGCGGCTTTCGGTCAGGCCGAAGCGGGCCGAGGTGCTGGCGATGGCAATGTCGCAGCAGGCAACCAGGCCGACGCCGCCACCGAAGGCCGCGCCGTGGACCCGGGCCAGGGTCGGTTTGGGCAGCTCGTCCAGGGTGCGCATCAGCCGTGCCAGTGCCAGCGAGTCCTCGCGGTTGTCGGCCTCGCTGGCCGCCGCCATGCCGCGCATCCACTGCATGTCGGCACCGGCCGAGAAGGAGGCGCCGTGGCCGGCGACCACCACGGCCCGGACCGAATCATCGCGGCCGGCGGCTTCCAGCGCGGCGGTCAGCCGGGCGATCAGGCTGGCGTCAAAGGCGTTGTGCAGCTCCGGCCGGTTCAGCCAGAGGGTGAGGACGGCGCCACGGCGCTCGATCTGCAAAGCATCGTTCATGGGATTCCAGGGTCACTCCATACCTGTATGGATCATAGCGGGCCATTGGTCATGGGCCATGACGCGACGCGGGAATGTTAGAATCGAGAACCATTTACATCCAGCAGAGAACACGCTAGATGACGCTGTCCGAACTGCCGCTGCACACCTCGGCCGTGGTCGAGTCCGTGCAGGACCTGCATGCCAACGATGCCATTGCCCGGCGCCTGCGCGAGCTGGGTTTCGTGAACGGCGAGGAAGTGCGCCTGGTGGCCAAGGGCCCGGTGGGCGGCGAGCCGCTGCTGGTGCAGGTCGGGTTCACCCGGTTCGCGCTGCGGATCAGTGAAGCCAAGCGGGTCGTGGTCGACGCCGCCAGCCAGGAACGACGTGCATGACCGCAATCGCCGCCACCGCCCCCCTGCGCATCGCGCTGGTCGGTAACCCCAACAGCGGCAAGACCGCGCTGTTCAACCAGCTGACCGGCAGCCGGCAGAAGGTCGCCAACTACACCGGCGTCACCGTCGAGCGCAAGGAGGGCCGCCTGCGTGCGCCGTCCGGCCGTGAATTCGCCGTGCTTGACCTGCCGGGTGCCTACAGCCTGCATCCGGCCAGCCTGGACGAGGCGATCACTCGTGACCTGTGCCGGGGCTTCTACCCGGGCGAGGCCGCGCCGGACGTGCTGCTGTGCGTGATCGACGCCACCAACCTGCGCCTGCACCTGCGCTTCGCGCTGGAACTGCGCGAGCTGGGCAAGCCGATGGTGGTGGCCCTGAACATGGTCGACGCGGCCCAGCGCCGCGGCATCCAGGTGGATGTGGCCGCGCTGGAGCGCGAGCTGGGTGTGCCGGTGGTGGAGACTGTGGCGGTGCGCAAGCAGGGCGCCAAGGCCCTGGTCGAGCGCCTGGACGCGATGGTGCCGCACCTGGATGCACCGGTGCCGGGCCCGGAAGGTGGCATCGACTACCACGCCAAGGTGCGCGGGATCCTGTCGGTCGCCGTGCGGATGCCGGCACGGACCGCGAAGATCGACGACGCGCTGGACCGCTGGCTGCTGCACCCGGTGTTCGGCCTGGTCAGCCTGGCGGTGGTGATGTTCCTGATCTTCCAGGCGGTGTACGCCTGGGCGACGCCGCTGATGGACGGCATCGAGGCTGGCTTCGCCTGGCTCGGCACCTTTGTTGGCAGCGTGCTGCCGGAAGGCCCGCTGGCCAGCCTGCTGACCGACGGCATCATCGCAGGCGTCGGCGGCGTGGTGGTGTTCCTGCCGCAGATCCTGATCCTGTTCTTCTTCATCCTGGTGCTGGAGGAGTCCGGCTACCTGCCGCGTGCGGCGTTCCTGCTCGACCGCATGATGGCGGCCGCCGGCCTGTCCGGCCGCTCGTTCATCCCGCTGCTGTCCAGCTTCGCCTGCGCGGTGCCGGGCATCATGTCCACGCGCAGCATCCAGGACCCGCGTGACCGCCTGGCCACGATCCTGGTGGCGCCGCTGATGACCTGCTCGGCGCGCCTGCCGGTGTACGCGCTGCTGATCGGTGCGTTCATTCCGCAGAAGACGGTGTGGGGCGTGTTCAACCAGCAGGGCCTGGTGCTGTTCGGCCTGTATGCGGCGGGCATTCTCAGCGCGCTGGCGATGTCGTGGATCATGAAGAAGTGGCGTCGCGACAAGAGCGAGCACCCGCTGATGCTGGAGCTGCCGTCGTACCGCCTGCCGCATGTGCGCGACCTGGCGGTGGGGCTGTACGAGCGCGGCACGATCTTCCTCAAGCGCGTCGGCGGCATCATCCTGGCGCTGACCATCCTGCTGTGGGTGCTGCTGTCGTTCCCGGCGGCACCGGCCGACGCCACGATGCCAGCCATCGACTACAGCTACGCCGGCCAGATCGGCCATGCGATGGCGGTGTTCTTCGCGCCGCTGGGCTTCAACTGGCAGATCTGCATCGCGCTGATCCCGGGCCTGGCCGCGCGCGAGGTGGCGGTGTCTTCGCTGGCCACCGTGTATGCGCTGTCGGCCGCCGATGACGATGCCGCCAGCCAGGCGCTGACCCCGCTGATCAGCGATGGCTGGTCGCTGGCGACCGCGCTGTCGCTGCTGGTCTGGTACATCTACGCCCCGATGTGCATCTCGACGCTGGCCACCATCAAGCGCGAGACCAATTCGTGGAAGCAGATGGGCTTTGCCGCGTTCTACCTGTTCGCAGCGGCTTATGTGGCCGCACTGATCACCTACCAGGTGACCAGGGCGCTGGGAGGCGGCTGATGGATACCGGCCTGCTGATCCAGTACCTGATCATCGCGGTGGCTGTGCTGGTCAGTGCCTGGGTGGTGCTGAAGAAGCAGTTCCCGGGCACCGTGCGCACGCTGCGCGGTGCGTTGGCGTTGGCCCTGTTGAAGCCGGGCCGCGCCGCCTGGCTGCAGGCGCTGGGGCGGAAGGTCGCGCCGCCGGCAACGGGCGGTGGTGGTGCCTGTGGCGGTTGCGACAGCTGCGGGCCGACCAAGAAGTAGCGTCGAGCCATGCTCGACGGCGGCCGGCCGGTGGGTGCGAACCTTCGGCCGGTGGTGCGGGCCTTCGCCCTGTGGGTGCAAACCTTCGCCCTGTGGGTGCGAACCTTGGTTCGCACGCTCTCGGGATTCAGACCTCTCTGCGGATGATCGCCCGGAAGTTCCCGTCCCGGTTCAATCGCCGCACCGATTCCCTGTTCCCATGGGCTGCCGCGAAACCTGCCACGTCGGCCAGGGCATCGAGCAGCAGGGCCTTCAACGCGTCGCGGTTACCGGCCTCCAGCAGATCTTCAAGATCCTGCTGGATGAAGGTCCGGCGCAGGCCCGGCGTTTCTTCGATCCGCCAGTCGACATGGGGCGTGGGGATGCTGGAGCGGTACCGGAAAGCCGTTTCAAGATCGTCAGGCGCGAGGGGATACGCGAGCAGCTCCGGAAAGTAGAGTCCAGCATTCACATAGAAGCCCCGGCTTTCGCTGGCGCGCTGGTGATTCACGACAAGCAGCGCGGCGTCCAGCAAGCGGTAGCGGGTCGTCGACGTCCCGGCAAAGCCGGTCTTCCTGGCGCACTTGCTGAAGACAGTCGAGGATTTCATGGGCTTTGCCTGGGCCGTAACAAGGGCCCACAGCCTTGAGGCGCAGTGCCTGAGGGTCAATTGGCAAACGCGACACCCGCAACGAGTGCCGCAGGTGGGTGCGAACGCTCCAGGTGGGTGCGAACCTTGGTTCGCACGCTCTTCCAGCTAGTTGGCCCGTGAGCCCAGCTCCGCTGCCAACGCCAGCCACCGGTTGCGTTGCTCCGGCGAGCTGCTGCGCACCGCACCGAGTCGGCTGACCCGCACCGGGCGGATGCGGCAGAATTCCAGAATAGTGGCGCGGATCTGGGTGATGCCCGGGTCGCGGTAGATCCAGCGGTAATACCAGGGCGGCGTATCCAGCGTGGTGATCACCCGTGCGCTGCGACCGGCCAGCAGCCGGTCCCACCAGACTGAATCGCGCCGGTAGCGGAAGGCGTACCCCGGCAGCAGCACGCGATCGAAGAAGCCCTTCAGCAGCGCCGGCATCGCGCCCCACCAGGTGGGATAGACCAGCACCAGATGGTCGCAGGCCTCGATCGCATCCGCAGTGTCCTGCAGGTCGGCTTCCAGCGGCTGGATCTGGCGGTAGCCATGGCGCAGCACCGGATCGAACTCGAGTTCGCCCAGTGCGATCAGGCGCACCCGATGGCCAGCATTCTCGGCGGCGGTGGCGTAGCGCTGGGCGAGGGCACCGCACAGGCTGTCGCGGTCGGGATGGCCGAGCAGGATCAGGATGGAACGGGACACGGCAACCTCGGGCAATGGAAAGTGCGCGAGGTTGGGCTATGCCCTTGGGGCAGAGTCAACCACCAGCGGCGCAGCCGCTGGGTTCCAGGATGCAGTCACCGCTGCCGGAGTGCAGCCACTGCCGCAGTTCGTCGCTGACCTGCTGCAGGTCGAGCTCGACCTGCGCCAGCCGTGCCCGCTCGCTGGCGATGCGGCTGCGTTGTTGCTCGAGCAGGGCCAGCACCGCGGGCCAGTCGAGCCGTCCGTCGCGGCCCTGCAGGCGGGAGATCGCGGCCAGGGTGATGCCCAGCGCCAACGCCTGGCGGATCAGCTGCACCCAGGCCACATCCTGTTCGCTGTAGTCGCGATAGCGGTTCAGCCGCGGCACCGGCGGCAGTAGTCCGCGCGCCTCGTACAGGCGGATGGCCTTGGCGCTGGCGCCGGTCAGGCGGCTGACCTCGGAAATGCGCATTGGCTCAGTCCCGCACCAGCCCGCCATCGACCACCAGGTTCTGCCCGGTCACCGCGCGCGACCAGGGGCTGGCGAAGAACAGCGCGGCATCGGCGAATTCTGCTGGCGTGGTAACGCTGCGCAGTGGCGTGTTGGCGGCGATGTAGTCGAACACTGCCTCCGGCGTGGCAGCGCTGGCATCGGTGGTGCGCAGCAGGCCGCCGGACAGCATGTTCACGGTGATGCCATGCGGGCCGAGGTCGCCGGCCAGCGTGCGCGTGAGGGACAGTAGCGCGGCCTTGGCGGCGGTGTAGTCGTGGTAGGGCACGACCGGGTTCTGGAACAGGTTGGTGCCGATGTTGATGATGCGGCCGAAGCGTCGGGCCTGCATGCCGGGCAGGGCGGCCTGCACGGTGTTCAGCGCGCCGCGCACGCTGCCCTCGAACTGCGCCTGGAAGGCCGGCCAGCCGATATCGGCGGCGCCGTCGCGGGCATCACCATTGAACGAGAACGCGGCGAGCGCATTGTTGACCACGGTGGTGACGCCCTGGCCGAAGTGGGCCAGGGCGTGCTGCAGCATTGCATCGACCTGGCTGCGGTCGGTGACGTCGGCCGGCATCGCGATCGCCTGTCCGCCCAGCTCGGCGGCCAGCGCCCGTGCGGGGCCCTCGCTGCGGTGGTAGTTGACGATGACGCGCGCACCCTGCGCCGCGAACGCGCGGGCGATGTGCTGGCCAAGGCCGCGGCCGGCGCCGGTGATCAGCACCAGCTGTTCGCTGATCTGCATGAGGGAGCTGCCATCCATTGCATGAAAGGGCATGCAGCGTAGCAGCGATGGCGCTTGCCGGAGCGGGCGTGCTGCCGCTAGCCTGCAGGCATGAACCAGACTCCTCTGCGATTGCTCATTCACGGTGCCTCCGGGCGCATGGGCCAAGCCCTGCTGCGGCTGGCCGCCGAACATCCCGAAACCCTGCAGATCGTGGCCGCAGTGACCGGCCGTGCGCCGGCACAGCGCGTGGTCGACGGCGTGCCGTTCTTCGGCGCCAGTGAGCTGCCCGGCGCGCCGGTGTTCGATGTGGCGATCGACTTCAGCCTGCCGGAGGGCTTCGACCCGATGCTGGCGCTGTGCGTGGAGCGGGGTGCCGGGCTGGTGTCGGGCACCACCGGTATCTCCAGCACGCAGCGGCAAGCGTTGGAGGCCGCGGCGGCGAAGATCCCGCTGGTATGGGCCTCGAACTTCAGCCTGGGCGTGGCGGTACTGGACGAGCTGGTGGAGCGCGCGGCGCAGGCGCTGGCCGGCTGGGACTGCGACATCGTCGAATCGCACCACACCCAGAAGAAGGATGCGCCATCGGGCACCGCGCTGACCCTGGGCGCGGCCGCGCAACGGGGCGGGGCGGAGCCGCACTACGCCAGCCTGCGTGCCGGTGACATCGTGGGCGAGCACCTGGTGCAGTTCACCGGTCTGGGCGAGCGCATCGAGCTGGTGCATCGGGCCACCAACCGCGACATTTTCGCCCGCGGCGCCCTGTTCGCCGCCCGCCAGCTGCAGGGGCGGGCGCCGGGCAGCTACCGGGTGCGGGACCTGCTGCAGTAGGGCGGGCTGATTCCTGGGGTCGGATCCCTTTCCTGCGGAAAGGGCTCTGACCCCATCCGAGGGCGCCTGGGGTCAGAGCCTTTCCCATTCGGGAAATGGATCCGACCCCGCCTCCGGCCCGCATACGCCATCGGATTGAAATGAATGCGCAATCGCCTGTTCATGAAGCGCGATAACCGCTGGCGCGAGCGCCCCGGCAGCGCTACAATTCGCACTCGCCGAATCACGAAAGCCGGACCGGTCCCAGACCGTACGTCCGCGCTTTTTTGCAACCGGATTTCCGTGAAGCGCAGGCGTGACTTCGGCAGCCCCCTCGGTAGCCAAAGTGAGATTCCCGTGACCCAAGCCGCAATCCTCGTCCTCGAAGACGGCACCGTATTCGAGGGCGAATCCGTAGGCGCGCCCGGCCTGTCCGTCGGTGAGGTGGTGTTCAACACCGCCATGACCGGCTATCAGGAAGTGCTGACCGACCCGTCCTACGCCCGGCAGATGGTCACGCTGACCTATCCGCATATCGGTAACACCGGCATGACCGACCAGGACAACGAAGCGTCCAAGGTGTGGTCGGCCGGCCTGATCGTGCGCGACGTTCCGCGCCGCCCCAGCAACTGGCGCAGCCAGGTGTCGCTGCAGGACTGGCTGATCCAGCGTGGCGTGGTCGCCATCGCCGGCATCGACACCCGCAAGCTGACCCGCATCCTGCGCGAGAAGGGCGCGCAGAACGGTGCGCTGATGGCCGGCGACATCGACGTGGAAAAGGCACTGGAAGCCGCCCGCAAGTTCCCGGGGCTGAAGGGCATGGATCTGGCCAAGGTCGTCACTACCGAGAAGACCTACACCTGGACCGAGGGCCAGCTGGACCTGGATGCCAACGCTTTCGTCAGCGTGCCGGCCCGGTTCAAGGTCGTGGCCTACGACTTCGGCGTGAAGACCAACATCCTGCGCATGCTGGCCGAGCGTGGCTGCGAAGTGACCGTGGTACCGGCGCAGACCCCGGCCGCCGAAGTGCTGGCCCTGAAGCCGGACGGCGTGTTCCTGTCCAACGGCCCGGGTGACCCGGAGCCGTGTGACTACGCCATCGAAGCGATCAAGACCTTCATCGATGTGAAGATCCCGACCTTCGGCATCTGCCTGGGCCACCAGCTGCTGGGCCTGGCCTCGGGCGCGCAGACCATGAAGATGGGCCATGGCCACCACGGTGCCAATCACCCGGTGCAGGACCTGGACAGCGGCCGGGTGATGATCACCTCGCAGAACCACGGCTTCGCGATCGATGAAGCGACCCTGCCGCCGACCCTGCGCGTGACCCACCGCTCGCTGTTCGACGGCACCAACCAGGGTGTCGCCCGCACCGACGTGCCGGCGTTCTCGTTCCAGGGCCACCCGGAAGCGTCGCCGGGCCCGACCGATGTCGGTCCGCTGTTCGACCGCTTCGTGGTGCTGATGGACCAGGCCAAGGCGTGATCAGTACTCCGCCGGCCCCCCGGTGGCGTCGCGATGGACCGTAAACCCCGCATCGCTGCTGCCCCCGGCGCGGCGCTGCGGATCAAGATTCCTGATCGACAGCGTGCGATCACTCCCCCTTGTCACGCTGTACTGACTTAGAGAAGAAAATGCCCAAGCGCACTGACCTCAAGACCATCCTCATCATCGGTGCTGGCCCGATCGTCATCGGCCAGGCCTGCGAGTTCGACTACTCCGGCGCCCAGGCCTGCAAGGCCCTGCGTGACGAGGGTTACCGCGTGGTGCTGGTCAACAGCAACCCGGCCACGATCATGACCGACCCGGAGATGGCCGACGCCGTCTACATCGAGCCGATCAACTGGCAGACGGTCGAGAAGATCATCGCCAAGGAAAAGCCCGATGCGCTGCTGCCGACCATGGGTGGCCAGACCGCGCTGAACTGCGCGCTGGACCTGGCCGACAACGGCGTGCTGGAGAAGTACAACGTCGAACTGATCGGCGCCAAGCGCGAAGCGATCCGCATGGCCGAAGACCGCGAGCTGTTCCGCGTGGCCATGGGTGAGATCGGCCTGGAATGCCCGACCGCCGCCGTCGCCCACACCCTGGACGAAGCGCTGGAGATCCAGACCCGCGTCGGCTACCCGACCATCATCCGCCCCAGCTTCACTCTGGGCGGCAGCGGTGGCGGCATCGCCTACAACCGCGAAGAGCTGGTCGAGATCGTCAGCCGCGGCCTGGAACTGTCGCCGACCACCGAGGTGCTGGTGGAGGAGTCGGTGCTGGGCTGGAAGGAATTCGAGATGGAAGTGGTCCGCGATACCGCGGACAACTGCATCATCGTCTGCTCGATCGAGAACCTGGACCCGATGGGCGTGCACACCGGTGACTCGATCACCGTGGCGCCGGCACAGACCCTCACCGACAAGGAATACCAGCGCCTGCGCGATGCCTCCATCGCCGTGCTGCGCAAGATCGGCGTCGATACCGGTGGCTCGAACGTGCAATTCGGCATCAACCCGAAGACCGGCCGCGTGGTCGTCATCGAGATGAATCCGCGCGTGTCACGTTCCTCGGCGCTGGCCTCCAAGGCCACCGGCTTCCCGATCGCCAAGGTCGCCGCCAAGCTCGCCGTGGGTTACACCCTGGACGAACTGAAGAACGAGATCACCGGCGGCCTGACCCCGGCCTCGTTCGAGCCGTCCATCGATTACGTCGTCACCAAGATCCCGCGCTTCGCCTTCGAGAAGTTCCCGGCCGCCGACGCCCGCCTGACCACCCAGATGAAGTCGGTGGGTGAGGTGATGGCGATGGGCCGCACCTTCCAGGAGTCGGTGCAGAAGGCCCTGCGTGGCCTGGAAACCGGCAAGGTCGGCTTCGACCCGACCGGCCTGGACCTGGCCAACGAAGACGACCTGCAGACCCTGCGTCGCGAGCTGAAGGCGCCGGGCCCGGAGCGCCTGTTCTTCGTCGCCGATGCGTTCCGCGCCGGCATGAGCGTGGAAGAGATCTACGCACTGTCGTTCATCGACCACTGGTTCCTGGACCAGATCGAGGAAATCATCGCTGCAGAAGGCGAAGTCGCGGCCGGTGGCATCGACGCGCTGGACGCCGCACGCCTGCGCAAGCTGAAGCGTGCTGGCTTCTCCGATGCGCGCCTGGCGCAGCTGACCGGCACCAATGAAGCCGCCATCCGCGCGCTGCGTCGTGCGCACAAGGTGCGCCCGGTCTACAAGCGCGTGGACTCCTGCGCCGGTGAATTCTCCACCGGCACCGCCTACCTGTACTCGACCTACGAGGACGAGTGCGAGGCCGCGCCGAGCAACCGCGACAAGATCATGATCCTGGGCGGTGGCCCGAACCGCATCGGCCAGGGCATCGAGTTCGACTACTGCTGCGTGCACGCCGCACTGGCGCTGCGCGAGGATGGCTATGAAACCATCATGGTCAACTGCAACCCGGAAACCGTGTCGACCGACTACGACACCTCCGACCGCCTGTACTTCGAACCGCTGACCCTGGAAGACGTGCTGGAGATCGTCGAACTGGAACAGCCGAAGGGCGTGATCGTGCAGTACGGCGGCCAGACCCCGCTGAAGCTGGCGCGCGCGCTGGAAGCCAATGGCGTGCCGGTGATCGGCACCAGCCCGGACTCGATCGACCTGGCCGAAGACCGCGAGCGCTTCCAGCAGCTGGTTGACACGCTGGGCCTGAAGCAGCCGCCGAACCGCATCGCCCGCAACGACCAGGAAGCCCTGCTGCTGGCCCGCGAGATCGGCTACCCGCTGGTGGTGCGCCCGAGCTACGTGCTGGGCGGCCGTGCGATGGAAATCGTCTACGGCGAAGCCGACCTGGCCCGCTACGTGCGCGACGCGGTGAAGGTGTCCAACGATTCGCCGGTGCTGCTGGACCGCTTCCTCGACAACGCCGTGGAGTGCGACGTCGACATCATCGCCGATGCCCAGGGCAACGTCCTGATCGGTGGCGTGATGGAGCACATCGAAGAAGCCGGCGTGCACTCGGGCGATTCCTCGTGCTCGCTGCCGCCGTACTCGCTGTCGGCTGAAACCCAGGCCGAGCTGCGCCGCCAGGTGGTGGAGCTGGCCAAGGCCCTGAACGTGGTCGGCCTGATGAACACCCAGTTCGCGATCCAGACCAGCGACGAGGGTGCCGACACCATCTACCTGCTGGAAGTGAACCCGCGTGCCTCGCGCACCGTGCCGTTCGTGTCCAAGGCCACCGGCATGCCGCTGGCCAAGATCGCCGCCCGCTGCATGGCCGGCAAGACGCTGGCCGAGCAGGGCGCGACCAAGGAAATCGTGCCGGACTACTACTCGGTGAAGGAAGCGATCTTCCCGTTCGCCAAGTTCCAGGGCGTCGACCCGATCCTCGGGCCGGAGATGCGCTCCACCGGTGAGGTGATGGGCGTGGGCCGCACCTTCAACGCCGCCTTCGCGCGGGCGCAGGAAGCCGGCGGCATCAAGGCCCCGCCGGTTGGCAAGGCCTTCGTCTCGGTGCGTGATCCGGACAAGAAGCGCGTGCTGCCGGTGGCCAAGGCGCTGCTGGCGCGTGGCTACAGCCTGGTCGCCACCCGTGGCACCGCCGCCTGGCTGCAGCAGCACGGCATGGACTGCGAGATCATCAACAAGGTGGTCGAAGGCCGTCCGCACATCGTCGACTCGATCAAGAACGGCGAGATCGTCTACATCGTCAACACGACCGAAGGTCGTTCGGCGATCAACGACTCGTTCTCGATCCGTCGCGAGGCGCTGCAGCATCGCGTCACCTACTCGACCACCATTGCCGGCGCCAAGGCGCTGGTGGATTCACTGGAATTCCGCGGCACCGGTCCCGTCTGGTCGCTGCAGGAGCTGCACAAGGAGTTGAATGCATGAGAGCCCCCATCACCATGAAGGGCGCGCAGAAGCTGCGCGACGAACTGGATCACCTGAAGTCGGTCAAGCGCCCGAAGGTGATCGCCGCCATCGCCGAAGCGCGCGAGCATGGCGACCTGAAGGAGAACGCCGAGTACCACGCCGCGCGCGAGGAACAGGGCTTCATCGAAGGCCGCATCAAGCAGCTGGAAGGCGAGCTGTCGCACGCCGAGATCATCGACGTGAGCAAGCTCAATGCCGGCTCCAAGGTGGTGTTCGGCGCCAGCGTGACGCTGGCCGACGTGGAAACCGACGAAGAGAAGAAGTACCAGATCGTCGGTGACCTGGAAGCGGACATCAAGCTGGGCCTGATCGCGATTTCCTCGCCGGTGGCGCGCGCGATGATCGGCAAGCTGGAAGGCGATTCGATCGTGATCGACGCCCCGGCCGGCCAGCGCGAGTACGAGATCGTCAGCGTCAGCTACGTGGACTGACACGGTGGCAACGGCGACCCTGCTGTTGCCGGCCCGCAGCCGCTTTGCCGCGGCTGCGTTGCCGGACGATGTGGCACGTGCGCTCGGCCGTGCCACGACCGTGCAGGTCGCGCCGGGCGAACGCGCGCAGCTGACGCGCCATTTTGCGGTTGCCGCGCCGCACTGGCCGGTGGCCGCGTTGACCCGCCAGCGCGACGTCGGCGATGCCGCCGGCGCCAGCTGGCTGCGTGCCGATCCGGCCTGCATGGTGCCGGACATGCATGGCGCGCGGATGATGGCCTACGGCGAAACGCTGCGGCCGACGCTGGCCGACAGCCTGGCCCTGCTGCCGGTGCTGCAGCCCTTGTTTGCCGATGCCGGGTTCGTGCTTGACGCACCGGACCCGTCGCGCTGGTACCTGCGGCTTCCAATCGACCTGGTGCTGCCGGACTTCAATAGTCCGGACGAGGTGCTGGGCGATGACCTGTTCTCGCATCTGCCGGAGGGCGAGGGCGGCCGTCGCTGGCGGGCGCTGATGACCGAAGCGCAGGTACTGCTGCACAACCATTCCTGGAACCAGCAGCGCGCCGCTCAGGGACAACAGCCGATCAATTCGCTGTGGTTCTGGGGCGGTGGCGTGATGCCGGTGTCGGTCAGCACGCCGCACGCACAGGTGCGCAGCCGCGATGCCCTGCTGCAGGGCCTGGCCCTGGCGGCTGGCGTAGCCGTGGATGGCGACCAGGCGGTGGATGCACTGGTCGACCTGCGCCAGCTGCGTTCGCTGCAGCAGCTCGGCAATGATGCAATCCGGCCGCTGCTGGCCGCGCTCAAGCGTGGCGAGCTGCAGCGGCTGGTGCTCGATTTCGAGGACGGCCTGCAGTTCCAGCTGGACCGCGGCCAGCGCTGGCAGTTCTGGAAGAAGCCGCGCCAGCTTCACGACTGATCGGGGCCTCTGCCGTGCGGGGTCGGATCCGTTTTCCTAGGGAAAACGGCTCTGACCCCATTTTGTCTATCGATATCTGAAAGATGTGTCGACCAAGGTCGACACCTACCAGCAGCGGCGTGAACCTGTCGAAGGTGGGGCGGTGTCGGATTGCGGGGTGTCAGCCGCATGGATGCGGCTGCCAAGCCTACAGGGACGTACTTGCGGCGTCCCCGCAATCCGACACCGCCCCGCCAACCCACGGACTCCCCGCTGTTGCTGTTGCTTCGGATGTTGCTTCGGCAGGTGCAGGGCGCAGCCCTGCAAACAATCACCTCACCGTGCTGACCACGGTCGGCAGCTGCCAATGCCCTCCCGCCACGCCGCGGCACTGCCCGGTGGTGAACTCGCCGCTCTTCACGAATCGCGCGCCATCCCAGGCCCAGTCGTGGCCGGAGAAGCAGTCACCGATGCCGCGTCCACGGAAGCGCCCGCGCAGCGTCGCATCATCGCGATCAAAGTCCTCCGCGTTGGAGGTCACGAACTTCGCCTGGTACGGCGCCTTGTCCTGTACTACCCAGTAGCCGCTGCTGAAGTTGTAGGCACCCACGAAGCAACTGGTGCTTGCCAGTACATGCTGGGCGTCCAGTCGCTGGATCTCGATCTCATCTGTCCCGCCATCGCTCAGGCGGCCGCACTCATCCGGCTTCGGCAGGCTGGCGATCAGCGCCTTGCGCAGGCCCGGTGCCTTGGCCAGCGCCGCGTCCGAGGCGCGCGGTGCCATCAGCGTGCCGCGCACGATCACTGGCACCGGCAACGCCGCAGGCACGCTCGCTTCGGGCTTGTCGCCACGCCGCACCAGCGCACCGGGCGTGCCCAGCCGGCCCTGGGCCTCGTCCATCTTCAGCAGTACGGCCGCTGCGCCGCTGTCGGAGATCGGCCACGCCTTGCCCTTGCCGTCGATGATCTCGATGCGTGCCTGGCGCGGCAGTGCGGCGACCAGTGCATCGGTCTGTGCCTGCTGCAACAACACGTTGTCCCCGTCGCCGGTGTCGTGCACCGGGCCCAGGTCCTTGCCGTTCAGGCGCAGGCGCAGCGCCCCGGTCGGCGTCGGGCTTTCGCCATCCTCGCCATTGCGCAGCCGCGCGAGCACCTTCGTACCCGGGCCGCCCGCGCGTTCCAGCATCAGGCTGAGCAGATTGCCGGGTTCTTCCGGGCTGTAGCCGGCGGCGCGGCAGGTGCGGGTGTTGTCACAGGCCAGCGACCAGTCGTTGTGCTGGAACTGCACGCCGGCCTTCGGTTCGGGTGTGGCGGCGTGGGCGGCCGGGGCCAGGGCGAGGCCCAGCAGCGCGGGAAGCAGCGTGCGATGCATGCGTTGAAGTCCATTTCAGGGCCGACAAGCATGGAAGATATGCTGGCAGATTCCAAATGCTCGCGATCAGGGGGGGAGCCTCCTGCGGGCAGAGAGATCCGACCCCGCGCTATCATGGGGATGTCTTCCGCAACCCGGCGATGCCGATGTCCCTTGCCGCCGATGCTGCGCAGCCGTCCTCTGATACGCCGATGATCCGCCGCCGCGATGCGGTCGTACCCGGCAGCTGGCCAGAGGGCACGCTGCCGCTGCTGGCGCGTCTCTATGCCAACCGGGGCGCGGGTACACCGGAGTTGGCGCAGCCGAAACTGGGCAATCTGCACGCCCCCGAGTTGCTGACCGGCATCGATGATGCGGTGGGCCTGCTGATCGAGGCCATCGCCAATGACAAGCGCATCCTGGTGGTCGGCGATTTCGATTGCGATGGCGCCACCGCCTGTGCGGTCGGCGTGCGCGGCCTGCGCATGCTCGGCGCGCAACACGTCTTCCACGCGGTGCCGAACCGCATGGTGCATGGCTATGGCCTGTCGCCGTCGCTGGTGGAGGAACTGGCCGCGCTGCAGCCGGACCTGCTGGTGACTGTAGATCACGGCATCGCCTGCCATGCGGGCGTGACCGCGGCCAAGGCGCGCGGCTGGCAGGTGCTGGTCACCGACCATCACCTTCCCGGGCCGCAGCTTCCGCCGGCCGATGTCATCGTCGATCCCAATCTCGACGGTGATGCCTTCCCCAGCAAGTCACTGGCCGGCGTCGGCGTGATCTTCTACGTGCTGATGGCGCTGCGCCGGCACATGCGCGAGGCCGGCGTCTTCGCCGATGGCAAGGGGCCGGACCTCACCACGCTGCTGGACCTGGTGGCGGTCGGCACCGTCGCCGACTTGGTGGCGCTGGATCCGAACAACCGGGCACTGGTCAGCGCGGGCCTGCGCCGTCTGCGCGCGGGGCAGGGCTGTGTCGGCCTGCGTGCGCTGATCGAAGCCAGCGGCCGTGATGCCGCGCGGCTCACTGCCACCGACATCGGCTTCGCGCTCGGCCCGCGCCTGAACGCCGCGGGCCGGCTGGAAGACATGGCGCTGGGCATCGCGCTGCTGCTGACCGAAGACCCGCGCCAGGCGCGCGAGATCGCGCAGACGCTGGAGCAGATCAATTCGGAACGGCGCGCCGTGCAGCAGTCGATGACCGATGACGCCGAGCAGGCGTTGACCCGGGTAGTGCTGGACATGGCCGGTCAGCGACCGGTGGCGGCCTGCCTGTTCGATGCCGACTGGCATCCGGGCGTGGTCGGCCTGGTCGCGTCGAAGATGAAGGATCGCCTGCATCGCCCGGTGATCGCCTTTGCCCCGGCCGAACCGGGCGCCGACACCCTGCGTGGCTCGGCGCGCTCGATTCCCGGCCTGCACATCCGTGACGCCCTGGCGCTGGTCGACGCGCGCCATCCGGGCCTGATCGAACGCTTCGGCGGCCACGCCATGGCGGCCGGGCTCAGCCTGCGGCGTGACCACGTCGATGACTTCAAGGCCGCCTTCGTCGCCGTGGTGCTGGAAATGCTCGACCCGGCGGCACTGCAGCAGCAGGTCCTCAGTGATGGCGAACTGGCGGCGGACGAGCTGGACCATCGCCACGCCGATGCGTTGCGCCTGGCCGGGCCGTGGGGCCAGGGTTTCCCCGAGCCACTGTTCGACGGCCACTTCGAAGTGGCCAACTGGCGCGTGCTGAAGGAGCGTCACCTGAAGCTGGAACTGCGCCTGCCCGGCGTACCCGGTACGATCAACGCCATCCATTTCGGCGGCTGGCACGGCAACGCGCCCGGTCGCCATGTGCATCTCGCCTATCGCCTCGCCTGCGACGACTATCGCGGCGGCAGCGCCATCCAGCTGATCGTGGAGCACTGCCTGCCCGCATAGAAAAAGGGGACGGAGGGGATTAAGTCGCTTGTGCCTCGTTTGCCACTTGCGACTTAATCCCCTCCGTCCCCTTTTTGGGGGCGCCAACCCCATTACGGTTGCTGGTGCGTTCAAAGGTTCACGATCCCACTGGAGTCCGGTCATGGTCTTCGCCCGTTGCTGCACCGTATTGCTGCTGGCCGTTGCGGCCTGGCCCGTTGGCGCACAGTCGCCGACGATCTCCCGGCCGCAGGCCGCCACGCCGCTGCTGATCGCGCCGGCGGCTGAGCAGTCGGTTCAATTACGACACGCCCGCATCGAAGGCGAAGTCCAGGCCGGCATCGCCCAGACCCGGATCACACTGGAATTCCACAACCCGAACCGGCGCGTGCTGGAGGGCGAGCTGCAGTTCCCGCTGGCCGACGGTCAGCAGGTCAGCGGCTTCGCGCTGGATATCAACGGCGAGATGCGTGACGCGGTGCCGGTGCCCAAGGATCGCGGCCGCCAGGTGTTCGAGGAGATCGCCCGCCGCGGCGTCGACCCGGGGCTGCTGGAACAGACCGCTGGCAACCAGTTCCGGTTGCGCATCTACCCGCTGCCGGCCGGCGGTAGCCGGCGCGTGGAGCTGGTGATTCGCGAGCCGTTGGCCTTCGCCGGCCAAGGCTGGCAGTGGACGCTGCCGCTGCAGTTCGCCGCCGGTGCAGCCTCGGTTGAGCTGAAACTGCAGGCCCCCGACACGGCCACCGCGGGTACGGCGCCATTCCGCATCAGCGCGGGCCAGCTGCAGTGGCAGGGCAGGGGCGCGCAGCTGCCGCAGCAGCTGCAGTGGAGCCTGCCGGCAGCCCGACAGGCACAGGTGCAGGTGGCGCCCTGGCAGGACGGCCATTACCTGTTGGCGCAGCTGCCGGTGGTGGCCAGCAGCACGCCGCGCACGTTGCCCAGCGAGATCGGGCTGCTGTGGGACGGTTCCGGCTCGGCGGGCCAGCGCGATCGCACACGTGAGTTCGCCCTGCTGGATCGCTATTTCGCTGCGCTGGGTGACGGCAGCGTGGCGTTGACCGTACTGCGGGATCGCGCCGAGCCGGTGCGTCGATTCCGTATCCGCGCCGGCAACTGGAGCGAGCTGCGCGCAGCCCTGCAGGCCGTGCGTCCGGACGGCGCCAGCGCACTGGCGCAGTGGCAGCCGCAATCGAGCGTGAAGGAATACCTGCTGGTCAGCGATGGCCTGCTGACCTATGGGCCGGAACAGCTGCCGGCGATGGCGCCGGACCAACGCCTGTTTGCGGTCAGCAGCGCCGGTGCGCGCACCGATGCCGTGCGACTGCGTGGCTGGAGCGAAGCGCATGGTGGTCGCTTCGTAGCGCTGGGGAAGGATGTCGAATTGGCCGCCCGTGAGCTGCTGTCGTCGCCGATGGATGTGCAGGTCGATGCAGGGCGCGGCGTGCAGGACGTGGTGATCGATCGTCGCAGTGAAGCCCAGGGCTGGTTGTGGCTGAATGCACGACTGGCGGCCGACGGTGTGCCGATGCGGGTGCGCGTGGGTGGCGGCGAATGGCAGGCGCTGCCCGCCACGCAGAAGAGCAACGACGGAGAACTGCTGGCGGGCTTGTGGGCGCAGGCGCGCCTGCAGCAGCTGGCCGCCGATCGCCGTGGCAACCGCGAGGCGATGCAGCGCCTGTCACAACAGTTCGGCCTGGTCGGGCCGGATACCTCGTTGATCGTGCTGGAGACGCTGGAGGACTACCTGCGCTATGCGATCCGCCCTTCGGGCACGTTGCGCGCCGAGTACGACGCCAGGTTTGCAGTGCAGGTAAGTGATCGCGCCGCAGCCGATCGCCAGCGCCTGGATGAAGTGGCCGCTCGCTGGAAGGAGCGCCAGCAGTGGTGGAACCGCAGCTGGCCGAAGGATGTGCCGCCGCAGCCGAAGGGCGGGGCACTCGAAGTGGCCTCCGCGGACTACGCGATGGAATCAGCGCCGGTGGCGATGCTCGCCGCGCCGGCCCCGGCGGCACCACCCGCCCCGGCACCGATGGCCGCCGCCGCCGAGCAGCGCATGGAAGCCAGCAGCGCGCGTGCGCGTCGCTCAGCGCCTGCATCGAACAAGGCCCTGGATTCAATCACGGTCACTGGTGGCCGTGTCGCTGCGCCCGCTGCTGCCAGCGACGGCCAACTCGGCATCCAGCTGGCGGCCTGGCAGCCGGACTCGGCCATCGCCCGGCGCCTGCGCGAGGGCCCGCCGTCGCAACTCTACGACCGCTATCTGGCCGAGCGCGATGCCCACGCCGACAGCAGCGCGTTCTTCCTCGATGTGGCCGACCTGCTGCGGGGGCAGGGCCAGCGCGAACTGGCACTGCGGGTACTGTCGAACCTGGCCGAGATGGATCTGGACAACCGGCATCTGCTGCGCGTGCTCGGCTACCGGCTGATGCAGGCTGATGCCCCGGCACTGGCGGTGCCGGTGTTCGAGCAGGTGCTGGCGATGGGCCAGGAAGAACCGCAGAGCTTCCGCGACCTGGGCCTGGCGCTGGCAGCGGCCGGCAAGCCGCAGCAGGCGCTGGCGCCGCTGTACCAGGTGGTGGTGCGGCCGTGGGACAGCCGCTTCGATGGCATCGCCCTGATCGCATTGGATGAGCTGACCAACCTGGTGGCGCGCAGCACGCCACGGCTGGATACCTCGGCCATCGACCCGCGCCTGCTGCAGGCAATGCCGCTGGACCTGCGCGTGGTGCTGTCCTGGGATGCCGACAACAGCGACATGGACCTGTGGGTGACCGACCCGAACGGCGAGCGTGCCTACTACGGCAACCGCCAGACCTACCAGGGCGGGCGGATGTCGCAGGACTTCACCGGCGGCTATGGCCCCGAGCAGTTCTCGCTGCGCAACGCCAAGCCGGGCAAGTACAAGGTCGAGGCGAACTATTTCGGCAGTCGCCAGCAGCTGGTGACCGGTGCGACGACGCTGATGCTGCGCCTGACCACCCATTGGGGCACGGCCCAGCAGAAGGACCAGATGGTGACGATGCGGCTGAAGGATCGCGCCGAAACCGTGCTGGTGGGCGAGTTCGAGGTGCGTTGATCGCTCGGGCACCCGTGTAGAGTCGAGCTGGCTCGACTGCCTCAATGTAGAGCCGAGCCTGCGCTCGGCTCATGGCAGAAGCAGCCGAGCGTGGGCTCGGCTCTACACTACTGCGGTGCGCGCCATTGGCGGCGCTGGCGGATTCGCACGCAGGCCGAACAGGGGCCGCAGCCAACGCACGCGACGGATCAGCAACTCATGGATCAGCAGGCAGCCGCCGACAGTACCGGCCAGCAGCAGGGCCGGTTCCATCCACGGGCCCAACTGAAGTGGCTTGAGCCAGAACAACAGCACGATGATCAGGCTCTGGTGCAGCATGTACCAGGGATAGATCGCCTCGGTGCAGTACGGCAGCCAGCGGAACGGGCGATCGAGGAAGACCTTTCCCCAGCCGAGGATGGCCAGCAGCGCGGTCCATACGTAAAGCGACTGGCTGGCCCGGCCCTGCAGGTCCCAGAACGGTTCGGGCCATTGCCGCAGCGGGGAATCGGCGGGCAATACCTGGCCGAGGATGCGCAACCCCAGATACCAGCCGACGGCAGCCAGCGCCAGCCATAGCGTGGTGCGGCGCAGGGCGACCACGCGCTCCCAGAACACCGGTTCACGACCCAGCAGGTAGCCGGCCAGGAACACCGTGGCGTACTTCGCGTGCTGGTACCAGTCGCCGAGCAGGGCATTGGTGGACGGGTAGATCGGCTCCAGCCAGATCACCCAGGCCAGCAGCAGGGCGGACGGAAGGCCGATCAGCAGCATCGGCGATGCTGCGCAGAGCGCCATCGCGCGGCGAACCACCGCCGTTCCCAGCAATGGCATCAACAGGGCCAAGGCCAGCGTGTAGTTCCACAGATAGGCCAGGTACCACAGGTGGTTCCAGGTGATGCCGTACTGCCAGCCGGCGAAGCTGCCTTCCGGCCACGGCCGCACCTGCCAGTAGCGCAGCAGGAAGTGGCCGAAGCCGGGTGCCACGTGGCCGTTTGCCACGCCTTCGCAATAGGGCTGGATCGGCACGATCACGAACATGCCGAACAGCAGCGGCAGCAGCAGCCGCCAGGTGCGCAGGCCGGCGAAGCGCAGCAACCTGCCTTCCGGCCGCATCAGCGCGATGGCGATACCCGAGATCAGGAACAGCAGCGACATCCGCCAGCGGTTGACGAACAGCATCGGCCACTGCAGCCATTCGGCGGTATGCACGCTCTTGAGGTGAAAGCCCCAGTCGTCCACGTAGGCCATGGCGGTGTGGTAGAGGATCAGCAGGGCGAAGGCGAACACGCGCAGGGCGTCGATGTCGTAGCGTCGGGTCATGGTGGTGGTGTGCCGGAGAGTCGAGCCAAGGTGACGCCGCCCGGTCCGTGCGGCGACTGGCAAGGGGCCGCTGGAACCGACGCAGTGACCAATGGCGGGGGTGGTGGGATCAATGGAGCCGCTACCCTTTGTCCCTTGAGGCAGGCTGGAGCACCGCAACGACATGGATGCAGCAATGACTCAGGGCCGACCATCGCGCTGGCGTACTTCAACCCGCCTGCTGGTATGGGCGGCGATCCTGTCGGCCTCGGCAGTGACCAATGCGCTGGTGGAAGTGATGGACGCCAATCGCCGCGGCGCCGATCTCGGGCTGTGGGAGCCGATGATCTGGGAGTTCAGCAGCCTCGGCCTGGTCCTGTTGACCCTGCCGCTGCTGTGGTGGGGCTGCGAGCGCTGGCCGCTGCATGCCGATACCTGGAAGCGGCGATTGCCGCTGTATCTGCTGGCCAGCGTCGGCTGGTCGCTGCTGCACGTGGTGGGGATGGTGCTGCTGCGGCACCTGGCCTACGGGTCGCTGGGCCATCGCTACCAGGATGATGCCGGCTGGCTGGAGCGTTTTGCCTACGAATACCTGAAGGATGTACGCACGTTTGCGATGTTCGTGGCACTGGAGCACTTTGCCAGCTGGTTCGGCCGGCGCAGGCAGGGCGAGGCGAGCCTGCTGGCCGAGCCGGACGTCGGCCCACCGGTGGAGCCGGTCGAGCGCCCCCAGCACTTCCTGGTGCGCAAGCTGGGCAAGGAGTTCCTGGTCGCCACGGCGGACGTGGAGTATGCCCAGGCCGCGGGGAACTATGTGAACCTGCGGGTACGCGGCCACGACTATCCGCTGCGGATCACCATGGCGGTGCTGGAGCAGCGGCTCGACCCGGGCGAGTTCCTGCGCCCGCACCGCAGCTGGCTGATCCATCGGGGCCAGCTGCGCTCGATCGAGCCGCTGGACGGTGGCGAGGCCCTGCTGCACATGGCCGACGGGGCGAAAGTGCCGTGCAGCCGGCGCCAGCTGCCGCTGCTGCGGCAGGCGCTGGGGGCAGGGTGAGGCCCTCATTCCGGGCACCCGCAGCCTGCGGTATCATTACCAGTCATCTTTTGAATGCATAACCGCCGACATGATCGAACTGAATCCTGTCCGCCAGCGCATCACCGATCTGACCGATCGCGTGCTGTCGCTTCGGGGGTATCTTTGACTACGACGCCAAGAAAGAGCGTCTTGAAGAAGTAACGCGGGAGCTGGAAAGCCCCGACGTCTGGAACAACGCCGAGTACGCCCAGAACCTGGGCCGCGAACGTTCCAGCCTGGAAAAGACCGTGGGCGGCATCGCCTCGGTGCTCGATGGCCTGAACGACGCCACCGAGCTGCTGGAGCTGGCCGAGTCCGAGCAGGACGAGGACACCGCCCTGGCCGTGGTCGCCGACCTGGACAAGCACCAGGCCCACGTGGAGAAGCTGGAGTTCCAGCGCATGTTCTCCGGCGAGATGGACAATGCGGCGGCGTTCGTCGACATCCAGGCCGGTGCCGGCGGCACCGAAGCCCAGGACTGGGCCGAGATCCTGCTGCGCATGTACCTGCGCTGGTGCGAGTCGCGCGGCTGGAAGACCGAACTGATGGAAGTGTCCGGTGGCGACGTTGCCGGCATCAAGTCGGCAACGCTGCGCGTGGAAGGCGACTATGCCTATGGCTGGCTGAAGACCGAGACCGGCGTGCACCGCCTGGTGCGCAAGTCGCCGTTCGACTCGGACAACCGCCGCCACACCAGCTTCACCTCGGTGTTCGTGTCGCCGGAAATCGACGACAACATCGACATCACCATCAACCCGGCCGACCTGCGTACCGACGTGTACCGTTCGTCCGGTGCCGGTGGCCAGCACGTGAACAAGACCGAGTCGGCGGTGCGCATCACCCACATCCCGACCAACATCGTCGTGGCCTGCCAGACCGGCCGCAGCCAGCACCAGAACCGCGACAACGCGATGAAGATGCTGGCCGCCAAGCTGTATGAACTGGAGATCCAGAAGCGCAACGCCGAGAAGGACGCGGTGGAAGCCACCAAGTCCGACATCGGCTGGGGCAGCCAGATCCGCAACTACGTGCTGGACCAGAGCCGCATCAAGGACCTGCGCACCGGCATCGAACGGTCGGACACGCAGAAGGTGCTGGACGGCGACCTGGACGAGTTCGTCGAGGCCAGCCTGAAGGCCGGCCTGGCCGTGGGCTCCAAGCGCGTCGATGCCTGATCGGCGCGCCTGCGCGGATATCGTCACCCTCGTGCGCAACGCCGAGGGTGGCTGATCACGCTTCCGATGTGGGGCCGAGCCCATGCTCGGCTGCTGTTGGCGCAGTAGCAGATGCGTCGAGCATGGCTCGACGCTACAACGGGTACGGCGGTAGCGATGATGCGCAGCGAAAGTGAACGCAAGGAACTCGGCGGCTTTCTCAAGGCCTGCCGCGCCCGTGTCGATCCTGCCACGCTCGGCCTGCCGGCCGGGCGCCGGCGTACCCCGGGCCTGAAGCGCGAGGAAGTCGCGCTGGCGATCGGGGTGAGCGTCAGCTGGTACACCTGGATCGAGCAGGGCCGTGAAGTGCGCGCCTCGCCCGAGGTTCTGGAGCGCCTGGCGCAGGTGCTGCGCATGAGCGACGACGAACGCGCCTACGCGTTCGCGCTGTCCGGCTACGGCGTGCCGCTGGAATCACCGGACGAGAGCGTGACCGACGGCTTGCGCCAGCTGGTGGAGGCGATGCAGCCGATCCCGGCCTATGTGCGCAACACCCGCTTCGACATCCTGGCCTGGAACCCGGCCATCGCCGATCTGTTCGTGGACTACAGCCAACTGGCGCCGCATGAGCGCAACACGCTGCGGCTGATGTTCCTGTACCCGCCGTACCGCACGCTGATCCTCAACTGGGAAGAAATGACCCGCGGCCTGCTGGCAGGCTTCCGTGCGGCGATGGCGCAGGCGCCGGACAAGGCGCCGTTCCTGGCGCTGGTGGAGGACATCGCGGCGCATAGCGAGGAGTTCCGCCAGTGGTGGCCGGAGCACGACGTGCGTCGGTTCGATGAAGGGGCGAAGAAGCTGAACCATCCCACGCGCGGGTTGCTGGACCTGCAGTACGTGGCGCTGGTGCCGGAGAGCCGGCATGACCTTTCCCTGGTGACTTACCTGCCGCGTAGGTAGGTTGGTCGGCAGGGCTTGCAGCCCTGCACCTGCTCAATGCAACGGCCAAAGCCAGAGCTAGAGCTAGAGCTGGATTCCGTGGGTTGGCGGGGCGGTGTCGGAGTGCGGGGACGCCGTAAACCCGTCCCTGGGGGCTTGGCAGCCGCATCCATGCGGCTGACACCCCGCACTCCGACACCGCCCCACCTTTGAAAGGTTCACGCGGCTGTTGGTAGGTGTCGACCTTGGTCGACACATCTGTCAGATATCGAAAGAAATTCCGGGGTCAGATCCGTTTTCCTATGGAAAACGGATCTGACCCCAAGAGCATTTCCGACAGATCGCGGAAAACCGTCGAAGGCGGGGTGGGTCCGGTTGCGGGAGTGTCCGCGGCATGGATGCCGCGGCCAAGCCCACAAGGACGGGTTTACGGCGTCTCCCGCAACCGGACCCACCTCGCCATCCCACAGATAGCCCGCTGTTGCTGCTGCTTCGGCTGTTGCCGTTGCCTCTGCGGGTGCAGGGCGCAGCCCTGCAAGAGCCCCCATTCAGACAGGTAAGTGCAGGTCACAGGATAAGCAGACGCCTTGTTGCCTCCGCCAATCGGGTCCACATTCCTGTGCAGGAGACGGGCCGCCGCCCGTCGACGAGACACCAGGAGACCTGCATGTCCGCTGCCCCCACCACCGCCATTTCCCGCGATCCGGCCACCGGCCAGCAGATCGCCAGCCATCCCTTCGCCACGGATGCCGAGCTGGAAGCGATCCTCGATCGCGGTCAGGCCGGTTTCGCCGCCTGGAGCGCCCGCAGCCTGGAACAGCGAGCGCAGGTGTTGCGTGCGATGGCGGGCGTACTGCGCCGTGACCGCGAGACGCTGGCTGCGCTGGCTACCGCCGAGATGGGCAAGGTGCAGGCCGAAGCACTGGCCGAGATCGAGAAGTGTGCCGTGCTGTGCGACTGGTACGCCGACCATGGTGCGCAGTTCCTGCGCGACGAGCCGACCCAGGTGCCCGACGACAAGGCTTACGTGTCCTACCTGCCGCTGGGCGTGGTGCTGGGCGTCATGCCGTGGAATTTCCCGTACTGGCAGGTGATGCGCGCGGCGGTACCGATCCTGATGGGCGGCAACGGCTTCCTGCTGAAGCCGGCCGAGAACATCGTCGGCACCGCGCAGCTGCTCGATGCCGCCTGGCGTGATGCCGGGCTGCCGGAAGGCACCTTCATCGCCGCCAACATCAGCCGCGAGGGCACCAGCCGCGCGATTGCCGATGACCGCATTGCGGCAGTCACCCTGACCGGCAGCGTGGCCGCAGGCCGCAGCATCGCTGCCCAGGCCGGGCAGGCGCTGAAGAAGGTGGTGCTGGAACTGGGCGGCTCGGATCCGTTCATCGTGCTGGCCGACGCTGACCTGGATGCGGCCGTCGATGCGGCGGTGACCTCGCGCTTCCAGAACACCGGGCAGGTCTGCATTGCCGGCAAGCGCATCATCGTTGAAGACGCGGTGTACGACCGCTTCGTGGCGCAGTTCTGCCAGAAAGTGCAGGCGCTGACCATCGGTGATGGCCGTGAAGCGGGCAATCGCATTGGTCCGATGGCACGCCAGGACCTGCTGGAACAGTTGGACGCGCAGGTGCGCGCCTCGGTGGACGCAGGCGCGAAGCTGCTCGTCGGCGGCCATCAGCTCGATCGCCCGGGCGCGTTCTACGCGCCCACCGTACTGGCGGACGTGGAGCCGGGCATGCAGGCCTTTGACACGGAAACGTTCGGGCCGGTGGCCTCGATCAGCCGCGCCCGCGATGCCGACCACGCGGTGGAACTGGCCAACCAGAGCGAGTTCGGCCTCAGCGGCAACCTGTGGACCGGTGACCGCGCGCGGGCCATGCAGCTGGCGCGCCGGCTGCAGACCGGCGGTGTGTTCGTCAACGGCTTCTCCGCTTCCGACCCTCGCGTGCCGATCGGCGGTGTGAAGAAGAGCGGCTTCGGCCGCGAGCTCTCGCACTTCGGCATCCGTGAATTCGTCAACGCGCAGACAGTGTGGTTCGACAAGCATTGACGCGCGGCTCTCATCCTTCCTGCAACGATCCACCATCAGTCCAGCACAAAGGACGGCATCCGATGTCCAAGGGTTCAGATCTGCTCGTCGCCGCACTTGAGAACGAAGGCGTCGAGCGCATTTTCGGCATTCCCGGCGAAGAAAACCTCGACGTGGTCGAGTCGCTCCGCCATTCCAGCATCGAACTGGTCATCACCCGCCACGAACAGGCGGCGGTGTTCATGGCGGCCACTTACGGCCGCCTGACCGGCAAGCCGGGCGTATGCCTGGCCACGCTCGGCCCGGGCGCGCTCAACTTCACCACCGGCGCCGCCTATGCGCTGCTGGGTGCGTGGCCGGTGATCATGATCACCGGCCAGAAGGGCATCGTCGCCAGCAAGCAGGCGCGCTTCCAGATCGTCGACATCGTCGGCACGATGAAGCCGCTGACCAAACAGGCGCGGCAGATCGTCTCGGCACGCACCATTCCGACCATCGTCCGCGAGGCGTTCCGTGTCGCCCAGGAAGAGCGCCCGGGCCCGGTGTTGCTGGAGCTGCCCGAAGACATTGCTGCCGATGAGGTCGAGGGCGTGGCGCTGATTCCGCCGCACGCGGTGGACCGTCCCATTGCCAGCCCGGAGGCGCTGGATCGGGCAGCAGAGCTCATCCGCAATGCAAAGCGGCCGCTGCTGATGATCGCTTCGGCGGCCTCGCGGCCGCAGTCCAGCGACGCGCTGTCCGCGTTCGTGCTGCGCGCCGGCATCCCGTTCTTCACCACGCAGATGGGCAAGGGCGCGGTGGCCGGTGGTTCAGGCCTTTACATGGGCACCGCGGCGCTGACCGAGCGCGATTACGTGCACATGGCGATCGACCAGGCCGACGTGATCGTGACCATCGGCCACGAGGTCACCGAGAAGCCGCCATTCGTGATGCGCCCGGGTGGGCCGACGGTGATCCATATCGGGTACTCGCAGGCGGCGGTGGAACAGGTGTATTTCCCGCAGGTGGAGGTGATCGGCGATATCGGTCGTTCGCTGACCCAGCTGGCCGACCGCATCGAGGGCGCGGTGCCGAATGCCGCTGCGCTGCTGCCGCTGCGCGCGACCATCCTCGAGCACCTGGCCGACCGGGCCGAAGAGGCCGGATTCACCCCGCAGCGGCTGGTGCACGACGTGCGCCAGGTGATGCCGCCGGATGGCATCGTGGCGCTGGACAACGGCATGTACAAGATCTGGTTCGCGCGCAACTACCGCACCCAGGTGGCCAACACGCTGCTGCTGGACAACGCGCTGGCGACGATGGGCGCGGGCCTGCCGTCGGCGATCATGGCCTCGATCCTGTATCCGCAGCGGCGGGTGCTGGCGGTGTGCGGCGACGGCGGCTTCATGATGAACAGCCAGGAGCTGGAGACGGCCCGCCGGCTGGGCCTGAACCTGGTGGTGCTGATCCTCAACGACGGTGCCTACGGCATGATCCGCTGGAAGCAGGCCGTGGACGGATTCACCGACTACGGCATGACCTTCAGCAACCCCGATTTCGTGAAGTACGCCGAGGCCTATGGCTGCAAGGGCCACGAGGTGACGGCCATCGAGCAGTTCATCCCGACCCTGGAAGCGGCCTTCAACGAGGGCGGGGTGCACCTGGTGTCGGTGCCGGTGGACTATTCGGAGAACCAGCGGGTGCTGGTGGATGAGTTGCGCCAGGCGTTCCCCGGCAACAGGTAGCGGCGGAGCAGGGCCGGCCGATCCGCCCGGTAGGTGTCGACCTTGGTCGACACGCACGGCGCCAACCAAGGTTGGCGGCTACCGGGGCGGGCCCGGCCCAGGGCTGGGGCTGGGCGGTTTTGGTATGCTGGGCAACCGGCTGTGCCGGGCGCTGCATCCCCCCTCACTACACGATTCCCGCAGATCCATGAGCGAAGCTACCGATACCCCCCCCGTCGACGAAAACAAGTTGATCGCCGAGCGCCGTGAGAAACTCAAAGCGCTGCGTGGGCAGGGCATCGCGTACCCGAACGACTTCCGTCGCGAGGACTTCGCCGGCCGCCTGCAGGAAGAATTCGCAGATGCCGAAACCTGGACCGCCGAGGCCCTGGAAGGCAACGGCCGCCAGGTGAAGATGGCGGGCCGCCTGATGGCCAAGCGCATCATGGGCAAGGCCAGCTTCGCGCAGATCCAGGACGAGTCCGGCCGCATCCAGCTGTTCCTGCAGGGCGCGGTGCTGGGCGATGCCTATACCGCCTTCAAGGGCTGGGACGTGGGCGACATCATCGCCGTCGAAGGCGGCCTGACCCGTACCAAGACCGGCGAGCTGTCGGTCAAGGCCGAATCGATCCGCCTGCTGACCAAGTCGCTGCGCCCGCTGCCGGACAAGTGGCATGGCCTGGCCGACGTCGAGCAGCGTTACCGCCAGCGTTACGTCGACCTGATCGTGACCCCGGAGTCGCGCGCGGTGTTCATCAAGCGCTCGAAGATCATCCGCGCCATGCGCGCGTGGCTGGACAACCGCGACTTCCTGGAAGTCGAGACGCCGATGATGCATTACATCCCCGGCGGCGCGGCGGCCAAGCCGTTCACCACCCACCACAATGCGCTGGACCTGGACCTGTACCTGCGCGTGGCGCCGGAGCTGTACCTCAAGCGCCTGACCGTGGGTGGCCTTGAGCGCGTGTACGAGATCAACCGCAACTTCCGCAATGAAGGCGTCAGCACCCGCCACAACCCGGAATTCACCATGATGGAGCTGTACGAGGCCTATGCCACGTACAACGAGATCATGGACCTGACCGAAGGCGTGATCCGTGACGTGGCCAAGGCCGTCAACGGTGGCACCGAGGTCGAATGGGACGGCGCGAAGATCGACCTGGGCCCGGCATTCCGCCGCTGGCGCATGGACGAGGCGGTGCGCCACCACAATCCGGAAATCTCTGCGGCGGACTGCACCGACCGCGACGCGCTGCTGCGCCATTGCGAGCGCCTGAAGATCCGCGTCAAGCCGTCCTACGGCTGGGGCAAGCTGCTGCTGGAGATCTTCGAGGCCACCGTCGAGCACACCCTGATCCAGCCGACCTTCATCACCGACCATCCGGTGGAGGTCTCGCCGCTGGCCCGTGCCAACGACAATGACCCGGGCTACACCGACCGCTTCGAGCTGTTCGTCAACGGCAAGGAGCTGGCCAACGGCTTCTCCGAGCTGAACGATCCGGAAGACCAGGCCCAGCGCTTCCAGGCCCAGGTGGCGGCGAAGGAAGGTGGCGATGACGAGGCCATGCACTACGACGCCGACTACATCCGTGCGCTGGAGTACGGCATGGCACCGACCGGCGGCCTCGGCATCGGCGTGGATCGCCTGGTGATGCTGCTGACCGGCAGCAGCTCGATCCGCGATGTACTGCTGTTCCCGTACATGCGTCCGGAGCAGTAAGTCGCCTTTTTGACTCCCGATTGTGCGCGCCGTCCCGAAACGAGACGGCGCGATTGACGCGTCCCGCACTCGGCGTATCGTAATTGCACTACCTTGACGCCTGTTATGGCTTGATCGGCGCCAGGGGGAGGGCACGGTGTGGGGAGTCCGCTTCACATTGTGATGACGATCATGAATCGGGACGCATGACACGGGAGTCAGGCCGATGCAGGGTGCGAGCGTTCGCAGCGGCAGAGTATCCTCGCCTGCTGATGATCCAGCGTGGTCGAGAAACCAGGCAGAGTACGCGTTGAACATCGTCATCGTTGACGACCAGACTTCGGCCCGGACGATGCTGCGTCACGTCATCGAAGACATCGCGCCGGAACTGAGCGTGTATGACTTCGGAGACCCGCTGACCGCATTGGCCTGGTGCGAAGCCCATCCGGTCGACCTGCTGCTGCTCGATTACCGCATGCCGGAGATGGATGGGCTGGAATTCGCCCGTCGTTTCCGTCGCCTGCCCAAGCACCGTGACATTCCGGTGATCCTGATCACCGTGGTCGGTGACGAGCCGATCCGGCAGGCGGCACTGGAAGCAGGCGTCATCGACTTCCTGGTCAAGCCGATCCGCCCGCGCGAGCTGCGGGCGCGCTGCTACAACCTGCTGCAGCTGCGCCAGCAGACCGAGAACGTGAAGCAGCGGGCGCTGTCGCTGGAGCAGCGCCTGCTGGCCAGCATGCATGAGGTCGAAGAGCGCGAGCGCGAAACGCTGTCGCGGCTGGCACGCGCGATCGAGTTCCGTGATGCCGGCACCAGCGCCTACCTGGAGCGCATGGCGCGCGTGGCCGGACTGATCGCCGAACAGCTCGGGCTGCCCGAAGAGGAGGTGCGCCTGATCGAAATGGCTGCGCCGCTGCATGACATGGGCAAGATCGCCATTCCCGATGCGGTGCTGCTCAAGCAGGGCAAGCTCAACGAGGAAGAGCTGGCGATCATGCGCCGGCACCCGCGGATTGGCCATGAACTGCTGAGCGGCAGCCAGAATCGCTTCATCCAGGTTGGCGCGTTGATCGCACTGCGTCATCATGAGCGCTATGACGGCAGTGGCTATCCCGATGGGCTGGTCGGCGACGCGATTCCGCTGGAAGCGCGCATCGTGGCCGTCGCCGATGTCTTCGACGCCCTGATTTCGCCCCGTCCGTACAAGGAAGCATGGACCATGGAAGCCACTCTGGCTTATCTCTACGCCCAGCGTGGCCGCCTGTTCGATCCCCGATGCGTGGACGCGCTGCTGCGCGGCCGCGAACAGCTCGACCAGATCTGCGCCGAGCATTCGATGGCGTCCGCGCGCCCGGGGCTGGGCGCGTGAAACGCCTGTTGTCGCAGCTGCGGCTGCGCCTGTCCCAGCGCCAGGACAGCGAGCACGGCCAGCAGATCGTCCGCATCGTGCTGATCAGCCTGATCCTGGCCTACGTACTGTTGCCGGCACCGCGCCACGATCTGCCGCACACCCAGTACGTCGGTGTGCTGGCGATCGTGCTGACCGGCCTGAGCCTGTCACTGTTGCTGTTCGGCTGGCTGCTGTGGCGGCCGGCGCGTTCCGATCCCCGCCGCGTGCTGGGCATGCTGGCTGACTACGGCCTCATTGCTGCCGGCATGGTGCAGATGGGTGAGCCGCTGGCCTGGGTCTACATCGTGGTGATGTGGGTGACGGTCGGCAATGGCATGCGCTTTGGCAACCACTATCTGTACGTGGCGGTGGCCATGGCGATGGTGAGCTTCGGTTGCACCGTGATGCTGACGCCTTACTGGCAACAGAATTTCCGCCTGGCCATCGGCCTCTGGCTGGGCCTGGCAGCGGTGCCGCTGTACTTCTCGACATTGCTGCGGCAGCTGACCGAAGCGATGGCCGAGGCGCGCCGCGCCAGCGAGGCCAAGAGCCGGTTCCTGGCCAACATGAGCCATGAGTTCCGCACGCCGTTGAACGGTCTCAACGGCATGACCGAAGTGCTGGCCACCACGCGCCTGGATGACGAGCAGCGCGAGTGCCTCAACACCATCCAGGCGTCGTCGCGCAGCCTGCTGGCACTGGTGGAGGAAGTGCTGGACATCTCGGCCATCGAGGCCGGCAAGCTGCGCGTGGTGGCCGAGGACTTCGCCGTGGCCGACGTGATCCAGGCGATCGGTCTGATCCTGTTGCCACAGGCCAAGGCCAAACGGCTGGATTACAGGGTGAAGGTGGCCGATGGTGTGCCGCCACGCGTGCGCGGCGATGTCGGGCACCTGCGGCAGATCCTGCTGAACCTGGCCGGCAACGCGGTCAAGTTCACCGACCATGGCCGGGTCGAGATACGTGTCGGCGTGGTGCAGGCCGATGCCAGCGGGGCGGTGCGGTTGCGCTTCGACATCCTCGACACCGGCATCGGCGTGCCACCTGCCATGCGTGCACGGCTGTTCGACGCGTTCGAGCAGGCCGATGTCAGCATGGCGCGTCGCCACGAGGGGACCGGGCTGGGCACGACCATCGCCAAGGGCCTGGTCGAGGCGATGGACGGTGACATCGGCTATCTGGAAAACCCGCCGCGCGGCAGCCACTTCTGGGTCGAGCTGCCGTTCGCGCCGCCGCAGCCGCAGGTGCCGGGCGCGGTGCCGAGCCTGAGCGGCGACGAAGACGCGGGCCCGGGCGGCAACGTGATCGCTTTTGCCGATCCGTTCCTGCGCCATCGCGCCCGCGTGCGCAGCATGCAGATCCTGGTGGCCGACGACCACGAGGCCAACCGCATGGTCCTGCAGCGCCTGCTGCAGAAGGCCGGCCATCGCGTGCTGTGCGTGGACGGCGGTGAGGCGGTGCTGGATGCGCTGGCCGACAGCGAGTTCGACGCGGTCATCGTCGATCTGCACATGCCGGGTATGAGCGGGCTGGACATGCTCAAGGAACTGCGGGTGATGCAGGCCGGCGGCGGTCCGCGCACGCCGGTACTGGTACTCAGTGCGGATGTAACGCCCGAGGCGATCCAGCGCTGTACCCAGGCCGGCGCACATGCCTTTCTGGCCAAGCCCGTCGTTGCGGTGCGCCTGCTCGATACGCTGGCCGAGATCGCCAGCAATGCCCAGCTGAAGACCATGGCCGCACCGGTGGTGCGACCGGCGGCGCCGCTGCAGGATGGCGTGCTCGACAGCAGCGTGCTGGACGAACTGGCTTCGCTGGGCATGGGCGAGGGCTTCGAACGTGAGTTCATCCGCCAGTGCCTGGAGGACGTGGCGAGCTGCATGGGCAAGGCCGAGCAGGCCGGCGAGGCCACGCAGTGGGATGTGTTCCGCGAACAATCCCACGCGATCAAGGGCGTGGCCAGCAACCTCGGCCTGATGCGCGCGTCCAACCGTGCCGGCGAGCTCATGCGGATGGCCGACTGGCAGCTCAAGACCGAATGGCGTCCGCGCCTGGGCATCCTGCAGGAGGCGATCAAGGAAGGCCGGCGCGCGCTGGACGCGCGGGCCGAACGCCGACTGCGCGGCACTGCTGATGATGGTGAGGCGCGCTAGGGTCCGGGGCTGTGACGGGATGTTCGTGCGACCAGTTGCGTTTCGGTCGATCAGTGCATTGCTTGATGCGGGATCATTCCGACGGGCGAAGGCCGAAATGTGATTCGGGATATGCTCCTTCGTGGGAGGGCGACTGCTTTCGCCCCTGTCGATTCTGACGGATTGCTTGTCATAATCAGGGGGCGGGCGGTACATGCATGCGCCACACGCACCTATTCGGGTTATTTGCGTGGCTGTCGAACCAAGGTGCCGCGCTTGAAACATCATCCATCGGGTGCGCAACAACGGAAACGGTCTTGCGTTTTTCGACCACTCGGATTCCAGGTGCTTCTTTCGCGCCGGAGAAAAGCTCCGAGACACATGCTTTCACGCAGATCTTGTTGTACCCCTCAAGAGTCGCTCTGTCGTCCAGGACGAGGCGTATTTGGACATTCGATGCCAGCGACTCAATGAGTTCCGATCTCCCTCTCGAGCTCAATTTCCTGGACCGGCAGAGTGCATCAAAAACCGGGGTTTCAATCTTTTTGTGAACTACGGCAATGATGCAGTGTTTCGACACGTTCATGTAGGTCACAATTCCGCCGTCCACTGCGTCCGTCACTACGCCTGTGTCTGGGAGTAGTGCGCATCCTTCCTTGAACGAATGTACTCGGACGAGTGTGAAATAGTCCTTTGCGTTGAAGAACTCATCCACGAATCCGTCAAGAATGGTTTCTCCGTCTCCCTTCCGGTACAGCAGCAGGATCAGTAGCCTGATCCACCTTCGATAGTCGCAGCGGGACAGTTTGTAGGTTTCGCAGATGTGCCTCTCTTCCCTGGGATCCTTTCCTTCCAGGGCAAGATGCAGTGCCAGGGCGTCCATGTCAGCGACGCTGTGGTCAAGTGAATCCTGAAATCTATTCAGTGTTTCTTTTACTCTTAGTGGATTTCGTGCGCCGACCAGAATCTTATGCCTATAGATGCGCTTTATCAGGTCGATTGTCGGGGAGTGATTCGGATGCGCTTGAAGTTCTTCTGTCAACTGAATGGTTGCCGATCCAGGGCCAGACCTCTCCATTGATATTGCTTCAATGATTGATTTCGCACTTTCCGCGTAGTCGGTCTCATAGCGGTTGAACAGGGCTTCAAGATTGACCCGCTTGTTATCATTCGTCCTCATGATCGTGAAGAGATCTTGGAAGGCGAGATTGTTTTCTATGGTTGCCTTGTTCTGCAGGTGGACTGTCAATGGCTGAGTTTCATCAACAGTGAACTTATATATTTTTGCCTTCTTCGCCTCTGGTTTGTCCGAGCAGGAATTCATGCGCTGCTCCGCCTGGGAGATGAAGTGCTGGTTATGCGTCAGATTTGTGTGCTTTTCCATGGCGACAAGCGGTGCCTTTGTTCCAGGCGGTGGATGGAGCTTGGCTGAAACTGCAAGGTGCGGCAATCGAGTTTGATACGCGCTGTAGGTGACGCACATCCTGAACGGAAGAAGCCGGCGGCATGCGGCGAGATGACAGCACAGCGCCGAGACAAAAAAAGCCCGGTGGCCAGCCGGGCTTGAACCCATCCTGGGGGAGGGGAGGAATCAGGCCGCGTCGAGACTGGCGCGACGGGTCTGGGCCTTGATCAGGCGATCCATGGTGCGCAGCGAGCGGTCGCCGAGTGCGAGGGCGGAATCGACCCATACCTTGGTGATCTCCAGCAGTTCGTCGTAGCTGACCGGCTGGGCGATGGCGCGTGCGGCATTCATCGCCAGATAGGACTGCGGCGTGCGCTGCTGCTGGCGGATCAGTTCCTCGACCGCCGCCCGGCCTTCGCCCTTCTTCACCAGCACGTCGACCACGCCCATGGCATGCATCTCCTCGGCACTGTAGACCCGGCCGTCGAGGATGATCTTCTCGGCCAGATGGGGGGACACGCGCCGGCACAGGAAGGAGTACGCACCCATGCCCGGGAACAGGCCGAACAGCACCTCCGGCAGGCCCAGTCCGCTGCCTTCCTCGGCGACGATGGTGTGGCAGGCCAGGGCCATTTCCAGGCCGCCGCCGAGGGCGTCACCCTGGATCAGCGCGATCGAACGGACGTCGCCGCCGAACCCGGTGTGCAGGTGGTGCACGCCCTCCACGCAGCGCTGGGCGTAGTTCAGCAGGAGGTCGCGGTTGCCTTCGCGGATCAGGCGGGTGAACAGGTCCAGGTCGCCGCCCAGGTTGTAGGCGACGGCATCGGAGGCCAGCACGAAATGCCGCAATGTCCCGTTGTGGCGTTCGGCAGGGCTGCGGGTGATGGCCGCCATGTAGCTCCACATTTCGTCGAGCATGTCCTTGCGGCAGCAGGGACGGATCCCGGTGGCGGCATCGGCGTGCATGAACAGCCAGTGGGCAGCGCCGTCGGCGCTGTCTTCGGTACGGATGGTGGCGAACGGTGAGCCGCTTGAAGGCAGCTTTTCGATGGTACTCATGGAAGGGTCCTCGGCATGCGGCCCGCAGTGTCAGGTGGGTGGCCGGCGGGCCGAACGGTCCACACACGCGGCGATGCTACACCGCCTCAGCGGCGTCGCATGCGAAAGGGCCCGGGACGTTTCCGCCCCGGGCCCTGCACTGTCCAGATTGCCGCAAACCCTTACTGGGCGGGCGTATCGCGGAGTTCGCGACGGAGGATCTTGCCGACGTTGGTCTTCGGCAGCTCCTTTCGGAATTCAACGATTTTGGGGTGCTTGTAGCCGGTCAGGTTGGCCCGGGCATGCTCCTTGACCATTTCGGCGGTCAGGTTCGGGTCCTTCTTCACGATGACCACCTTCACCACCTCGCCGGACTTGTCGTCCGGGACGCCGACCGCGGCCACTTCCAGCACGCCCGGCATCATCGCGATCACGTCCTCGACTTCGTTCGGGTACACGTTGAAGCCGGACACCAGGATCATGTCCTTCTTGCGGTCGACGATGTAGAAGAAGCCGTGTTCGTCCATCTTGGCCATGTCGCCGGTATGCAGCCAGCCGTCCGCGTCGATGGCCTTGGCCGTTTCCTCCGGGCGCTGCCAGTAGCCCTTCATCACCTGCGGGCCCTTGATGCAGAGCTCGCCGACCTCGCCCAGCGGCAGGATGGCACTGTTGTCATCCTTGATGCAGGCATCGGTGGAGGGGATCGGCAGGCCGATCGAGCCGTTGTACTCGGTCAGGGTGAGCGGGTTGATGCAGGCTGCCGGCGAGGTCTCGGTCAGGCCATAGGCCTCGACCAGGGTCACGCCGGTGACCTTCTTCCAGCGCTCGGCGACGGCGCGCTGCACCGCCATGCCGCCGCCGAGGGTGACCTTCAGCGAGGAGAAGTCGACCGTGTCGAAACCGGGGGTGTTGAGCAGGCCGTTGAACAGCGTGTTGACGCCGGTGATGGCGGTGAAACGCACCGACTTGAGCTCCTTGACGAAGCCCTTCATGTCGCGCGGGTTGGTGATCAGATGGTTGCACCCACCGAACTTCATGAAGACCAGCCCGTTCGCGGTCAGCGCGAAGATGTGGTACAGCGGCAGGGCGGTGATGATCCACTCCTTGCCCATCTCGATGCCGGACGCACTGATCCAGGCCGAGGCCTGCTGCATGTTGGCGATCAGGTTGCGGTTGGTCAGCATCGCGCCCTTGGCCACGCCGGTGGTGCCGCCGGTGTACTGCAGGAACGCGATGTCGTCGTGGTCGATCTCGACCTTGGGCAGGCTGTGGCGGCTGCCGAGCTTGAGCGCCTGGCGGAAGCGCACCGCGCCCTTGAGATGGTAGTTGGGCACCATCTTCTTGATGTACTTGAGCACGAAGTTGACGATCACGCCCTTGGCGCCGAGCAGGTCGCCCAGGCCGGTGGTGACCACATGCTTGACCGGCGTATCGGCGATGACCTGCTCGACGGTGTCGCCGAAGTTGTCGACCACCACCAGCGCGGTCACGCCGGCATCGACCAGCTGGTGCTTGAGCTCGCGGGCGGTGTACAGCGGGTTGACGTTGACCACGGTCAGGCCGGCGCGCAGCACGCCGAAGGTGGCCACCGGGTACTGCAGGCAGTTGGGCATCATCAGGGCGACGCGGTCACCCTTCTTGAGCTTGAGCTCACCGAGCAGGTAGGCCGCGAACTGTTCGACCAGCGCGTCGGTCTCGCCGTAGGTGAGGACCTTGCCGAAGCTGGAGTAGGCGGGACGGTCGCGGAATTTCGCGACGGAAGCGTCGAAGACCGAAGCTACCGAATGGAACTCGTTGACGTCGATCTCGGCGGGAACGCCTTTCGGATAGCTCTGCAGCCAGGGACGATCCAGACTCATATTCCCCCTCCAGGAATCGTGATGTATTAGGTCCGGCCCTGAGCGTATCGACAACGGCCGGTCATTGCAGCATACCCCGCCGTAGGGAAAACGCGAAGAGGCCCCGAAGAGCCTCCTTGCTGGGTAGTGCTGGCCGCTGGCCGGCATCTGCGCTGGACGGACCATACGATGGATGCCGGCCAGCGGCCGGCACTACCGTGGCCCCAAGCGGGCCGGCTGCGTCAACCCTGCTTGCGAACGGGTGCGCCGTTGGCCTTGTAGTACGGCGCGGTGCTACGGGCGAGCGGGGTGCGGCCGCGGATCACGTCGGCCAGCTTCTCGGCCATCATGATGGTCGGCGCGTTGAGGTTGCCGGTCACCACCTGCGGCATGATCGAGGCATCGACGATGCGCAGGCCTTCCAGCCCGTGTACGCGGCCCTGGCCATCGACCACCGCCATCGGATCGTCGGCATGGCCCATCTTGTTCGAGCACGACGGGTGATAGGCAGTCTCGGCGTGCTCGCGCACGAACGCATCGATCTGCGCGTCGGTCTGCAGCGCGCTTCCCGGCGAGATCTCGCGGCCGCTGTACGGGGCCAGCGCCGGCTGCGCGAAGATCTCGCGGGTGATGCGGATCGCCGCACGGAACTCGCGCCAGTCCTGGTCGTGCGACATGTAGTTGAACAGGATGCTCGGATGTTCGCGCGGGTCCTTCGAGCGCACGTGGATGCGGCCGCGGCTGGGTGAGCGCATCGAACCGACGTGCATCTGGAAGCTGTGCGCCTTGATCGGGTTGGAGCCGTTGTAATTGATCGCCACCGGCAGGAAGTGGTACTGCAGGTTCGGCCAGTCGAATTCGGCGTCGCTGCGGATGAAGCCACCGGCCTCGAACTGGTTGCTGGCGCCGATGCCGGTGCCCAGGAACAGCCACTCGGCACCGATCGCCGGCTGGTTGTACAGCTTCAGTGCCGGCGCCAGCGACACCGGCTTCTTGCACTCGTACTGCAGGTACATCTCAAGGTGGTCCTGCAGGTTGGCGCCGACGCCCGGCAGGTGGTGCACCAGGTCGATGTCCAGGCTGCGCAGCAGGTCGGCCGGGCCGACGCCCGAGCGCTGCAGGATCTGCGGCGAGGCGATGGCGCCGCCGCACAGCAGCACTTCGCGGCGGGCGGTGGCGCGCTGCGGCCGGTCGCTGTGCAGCCACTGCACGCCCACGGCGCGCTTGCCCGAGAACAGAATGCGGTCGGTCAGCGCGTGGGTGACGATGGTCAGGTTCGGGCGCGGCTTGGCCAGGTCCAGGTAGCCGCGGGCGGTGCTGGAACGACGGCCCTTCGGGGTCACCGTGCGGTCCATCGGGCCGAAACCTTCCTGCTGGTAGCCGTTGAGGTCGTCGGTGCGCGGGTAGCCGGCCTGCACGCCGGCTTCGACCATCGCAGCGAACAGCTCGTTGTTGCCGGCCTTCGGCGTGGTAACGCGCAGCGGGCCGTCGCCACCGTGGTAGTCATTGGGGCCGATATCACGGGTTTCGGCCTTGCGGAAGTAGGGCAGGCAGTCCAGGTAGGTCCAGTCTTCCAGGCCCGGCATGCTGGCCCAGTTGTCATAGTCCATCGCGTTGCCGCGGATGTAGCACATGCCGTTGATCAGCGACGAGCCGCCCAGGCCCTTGCCGCGGCCGCAGTCCATGCGGCGGTTGTTCATGAAGGGCTCCGGATCGGTCTTGTACGCCCAGTTGTAGCGCTTGCCCTGCAGTGGGAAGGCCAGTGCCGCCGGCATCTGGGTACGGAAGTCGAGCCGGTAGTCCGGGCCACCGGCTTCCAGCAGCAGCACGCTGACATCGGCATCTTCGGTGAGGCGGGTAGCCAGCACGTTGCCGGCCGAACCGGCGCCGATGATGATGTAGTCGTACTCGTTGTGGGTGCTCATGGGTGTCTCCTGCAGGCCGGGGCGCGCTGCATGCAGGCGTCCCGGCGGGATGTCGGATCGGCGCGGTGGCCGGACGATGGGGCGTGCTGGCGGCGCGCCGGTCAGAACACGCTGGCGTAGTCGCCCAGCTCGACCTGCACCGACTTGATGCGGGTGTAGTGGCCGAGGGTCGAGATGCCGTTCTCGCGGCCGACGCCGGATTCCTTGTAGCCACCGACGGGCATTTCGGCCGGCGATTCGCCCCAGGTGTTGATCCAGCAGATGCCGGCTTCCAGGCGGTGGATGATGCGGTGGGCGCGGCTGACGTCCTTGCTGACCACGCCGGCGGCGAGGCCGAAGGTGGTGTCGTTGGCACGACGCACCACTTCGTCTTCGTCGTCGTAGGCGAGGATGCTCATCACCGGCCCGAAGATCTCTTCCCGGACAATCGTCATGTCATCGCGGCAGTCGGAGAACACGGTCGGCAGCACGTACGCGCCATTGGCCAGCGCGCCTTCGGTGGCACGGCCGCCGCCGGTCAGCAGGCGGGCGCCTTCGGCCTTGCCGCTTTCGATGTAGCGCAGCACGTTTTCCATGTGCGGGAAGCTGGTCAGCGGGCCGAAGTTGGTCTCTGCGGCCATCGGGTCGCCGATGCGGATGCGCTTGACGCGCTCGACAACGGCGGCCTCGAACGCGGCCAGCATGCTGCGCGGCACGAACACGCGGGTGCCGTTGGTACAGACCTGGCCGGAGCTGAAGAAGTTGGCCATCACCGCGATGTCGGCGGCGCGGTCCAGATCGGCGTCATCGCAGATCACCAGCGGCGACTTGCCGCCCAGCTCCATGGTCACTTCCTTCAGCGACGAGGACGCCGCGCTGGCCATGACCTTCTTGCCGGTGGCGACGCCGCCGGTGAAGGAAATCTTCTCGATCACCGGGTGCTCGGTCAGCCACTGCCCGATCTCGCGGCCCGGGCCCTGCACGACGTTGAACACGCCGGCCGGCACGCCGGCTTCGGTGTAGATCTCGGCCAGCCGGATCGCGGTCAACGGGGTCACTTCGGACGGCTTGAACACCATCGCATTGCCGGCGGCCAGGGCCGGGGCCGACTTCCACATGGCGATCTGGATCGGGTAGTTCCAGGCGCCGATGCCGGCCACCACGCCCAGCGGTTCGCGGCGGGTGTAGAAGAAGCTCGATTCGCGCAGCGGCAGCTGGATGCCTTCGATGGCGGTGGCCAGGCCAGCGTAGTACTCGACCACGTCGGCGCCGGTGACGATGTCCACGGTGGTGGTCTCGGCCAGCGCCTTGCCGGTGTCCAGGGTTTCCAGGTGGGCCAGTTCGTCGTTGCGCTCGCGCAGGAGCTCGACGGCGCGGCGCAGGATGCGCGAGCGCTCCATGGCCGTCATCGCGGCCCACACCTTCTGGCCTTCGGCCGCGCTCTGCACGGCGCGCTCGACGTCGGCCTGGCTGGCAACCTGCACTTCGGCGATCACCTCACCGGTGGCCGGGTTGACGGTCTTGAAGGTCTTGCCGCTGGTGGCATCGACGCGCTGGCCGTGGATGTAGAGCTGTTGGACGGGCAGGGTGGTCATGGGGCGTACTCCTTGGAAGGGGGCGGGTGCTGAAGCGCTTATAGCGCGGCAGCCTGCAACTGGAAGTCGATGTAGCCGTAGGCGATGCGCCGCGACTTGTCGGCGTTGAACTGGCCGCCGACCAGGCTGCCACGCAGCCACAGGCCGTCGATCATCGCGGCCAGGCCACGGGCGGCCAGGCGGGCCTGCGGGTGGGGCAGCAGGCGGTTGAACTGGTGGCACAGGTTGGAGAACAGGCGCTGGTCGTTGGCGCGCTGCAGCCGGGCCAGTTCCGGCTGGTGCATGCTGGCGGCCCAGAACGTGAGCCAGACGCGCATTGCGGTACCGTTGATCTGGCTGTCGTCGAAGTTGCCATCGACGATGGCACGCAACTGCTCGCGGGGGTCATCGCTGGCCTCGGCGCGGTAGCGGGCGACGGCGTCCTTCAGTTCGCGCAGGATCTGCCGCATTGCAGCATTGAGCAGGCCGTCCTTGTCGCCAAAGTAGTGGGCGACGATGCCGCTGGACAGCCCTGCCTTCTTCGCGATGGTGGCGACGGTCGCGTCGGCCATGCCGATCTCGTCGATGGTCTGGAAAGTGGCCCGGATAAGCTGTTCGCGCCGTACCGGTTCCACGCCTTTCTTCGGCATTGTCTCTCCACGGATTGCGACCCGAAGGATCGGCTGCCCGCCATTATGCTTTTTATTGATTGAACGTTCAATCAATAAACCCTAGGATGCGCTCGCGCCCCACGCCATGGGCCCGGTTTACCGGTCCGGCCCCGCCCATGTGCTCCCCCGGACTGATGAGACGATCCCATGTCTTCCCTGGCTCATCCCAAGCGTTCGCCCCTGCGCTTGAACCGTTTTGTCTTTCTCAGCTCCTCGGTGTCGATCGGCATCCTCGGGCTGCTCACCGTTCTCTATCCCGAAGGCAGCGAGCACTGGCTGCAATGGGCGCAGGCCGAGGTGTCGGCCGCGTTCGGCTGGTGGTACATGCTGCTGATCGTGCTGTGCCTGGGCTTCGTGCTGTGGCTGGCGTTCTCGCCGTATGGCCGCATCCGCCTGGGTCACAACGAGGAGTCACCGGCCTTCGGCTACGTTGCCTGGGTCTCGATGCTGTTCTCGGCCGGCATCGGCATCGCGCTGCTGTACTACGGTGCCTACGAGCCGCTGGACCATTTCCTGCATCCGCCCGGGCAACCCGGCGGGACCGTGGCCGCCGGCCGCGAAGCGATGGTGCTGACCTTCCTGCACTGGGGCCTGCACGGCTGGGCGCTGTACGCGCTGGTCGGCGTGGCGCTGGGCTACTTCGCGTACCGCCGCGACCTGCCGCTGGCGCTGCGCTCGGCGCTGTACCCGATCTTCGGTGAGCGCATCCACGGTCGCATCGGCGACATGGTCGATGGTTTCGGCATCCTGGCCACGCTGATCTCGATGGTGACCAACCTCGGCATCGGCGCGCTGGTGGTGCAGTCCGGCCTGGTCTACCTGTTCCACATCCCGGATACGCCGCAGGTGCTGGTGGCCATCGTGCTGGTGATGATGGTGGTGGCCACCATCGGCGTGGTCGCCGGTGTGGAAAAGGGCATTGCCTGGCTGTCCAACCTCAACGTGCGCCTGCTGTGTGGCCTGCTGCTGTTCGTGCTGGTCACCGGCCCGACCCTGCACCTGTTCGACGGCCTTATCCAGAACACCGGCGATTACCTTGGTGCGTTCGTGCGCAAGAGCTTCGACATGTACCTCAACGACCCGAAGGGCCGTGAGTGGATGGGCTCGTGGACGCTGTTCTACTGGGCCTGGTGGATCGCCTGGGCGCCGTTCGTCGGCCTTTTCGTGGCGCGCATCTCGCGTGGCCGCACCATCCGCGAAGTGATCATGGGCGTGCTGCTGATCCCGCTCGGCTTCACCCTGGCGTGGCTGTCGATCTTCGGCAACACCGCCATCGACCTGGTGCTCAACCACGGCCAGGCGATCCTGGGTGAGGTGGCCCAGCACGATGCGGCGATGACGCTGTTCAAGCTGCTGGAATACCTGCCCGGCGCGCCGTACGTTGCCGGTGCGGCGGTGGTGATCGGCTTCGTGCTGTTCCTGACCCCGGTCGACTCTGGCACGCTGATGATCGCCAACCTGTGCACCCGTCGCGTTGACGATGGTGTGGAAGACGGCCATGACGCCCCGATCTGGCTGCGCGTGTTCTGGGCGGCCGGCATCACCGTGGCCAGCGTCGGCCTGCTGCTGGCCGGCAATTTCAGTGCGATGCAGACGGCGGTGGTGCTGTGTGGCCTGCCGTTCTCGTTCACGCTGGCGTTCTACATGTGGGGCCTGCTGAAGGCGCTGCGCACCGACCCGGACGCACCCCGCCGCTGAGTGCCTCTGTAGAGCCGAGCCCATGCTCGGCTGCTGTTGGCGCAGAAGCAGCCGAGCGCAGGCTCGGCTCTACAGGGGGGCATCGCAGACGGAAAGAGCCGGACCCGCAAGGATCCGGCCCTTTTCCGTTATTTGGCTGCCAGCTGGCGCAGCACGTACTGCAGCAGGCCGCCATGACGGAAGTACTCGACTTCCTTCGGGGTCAGCAGCATCACCGAGACCTCGAAGGTCTTCTTCGTGCCATCGGCCTTGGTCGCGGTGACCGTGGCGCGCTTGCTGGCACCGTCCTGCAGGCCGGTGATGTCGATCACTTCCGAGCCGTCCAGGCCCAGGCTCTGCGCGTTCTCGCCGTTGCGGAACTGCAGCGGCAGCACGCCCATGCCGACCAGGTTGGAGCGGTGGATGCGCTCGAAGCTCTCGGCGATGACCGCCTTCACCCCCAGCAGCAGGGTGCCCTTGGCCGCCCAGTCGCGCGACGAACCGGTGCCGTATTCCTTGCCGGCCAGCACCACCAGCGGCACCTTGTCGGCCTTGTACTTCATGGCCGCATCGTAGATCGCCAGCTTCTCCGGCTGGCCACCGCCGGCGGGGTAGTACAGGGTGTTGCCGCCTTCCTCGCCACCGAACATCAGGTTCTTGATGCGGATGTTGGCGAAGGTGCCGCGGACCATCACGTCATCGTTGCCGCGGCGGCTGCCGTAGCTGTTGAAGTCGGCCGGCTGCACGCCGCGTTCCTGCAGGAAGCGGCCCGCCGGCGAGTCCTTCTTGATGTTGCCGGCCGGGGAGATGTGGTCGGTGGTGATCGAATCGCCGAACAGGCCCATCACGCGTGCGCCGTGCACGTCGTCGATGCTGCCGGTCTGCATGGTCATGCCATCGAAGTACGGCGGGTTCTTGATGTAGGTGGAGGCATCGCTCCACGCGTACAGGTTGCCGTCCGGCGAGGCGATGGTGTTCCAGCGGGTATCACCCTTGAACACGTCGGCGTAGTTCTGCTTGAACATCTCCGGGCCGATGGTGGCGGCGATGACGTCGCCGATTTCCTTGTTGCTCGGCCAGATGTCGCGCAGGAACACCGGCTGGCCATCGCTGCCGGTACCCAGCGGCTGGGTGGTCAGGTCGATGTCGGTGGTGCCGGCGATGGCGTAGGCCACCACCAGCGGCGGGCTGGCCAGGTAGTTCATCTTCACTTCGGGGTGCACGCGGCCCTCGAAGTTGCGATTGCCCGACAGCACCGAGGTGACCACAAGATCGCCGGCGGCGATGCCGGCGCTGACTTCGGTCGGCAGCGGGCCGGAGTTGCCGATGCAGGTGGTGCAGCCGTAGCCGACCACGTAGAAGCCGATCTTCTCCAGCTCCTTCAGCACGCCGGCCTTTTCCAGGTAGTCGGTGACCACGCGCGAGCCCGGCCCGAGCGAGGTCTTCACCCACGGCTGGCGGTTCAGGCCCTTGGCGGCCGCATTGCGGGCCAGCAGGCCGGCACCGATCATCACCGCCGGGTTGGAGGTGTTGGTGCAGGAGGTGATGGCGGCGATGACCACCGCGCCATCCTTCAGCCGCACCTTTCGGCCTTCGATCTCGATGTCGGCGAAGCCCTTGGCCAGCTGCTCGTTGCCGACCGCCGCGCCGCCGCCTTCATTGACGAACGAGGAAACATCTTCACTGCGCTTGTCGCGGTTGCTGGTCATGCCGACCAGTGCTTCGCGGTAGTTCTTCTGCACGTCTTCCAGCAGCACGCGGTCCTGCGGACGCTTCGGGCCGGCCAGCGACGGCTTCACCGTGCCCATGTCCAGTTCCAGCGTGGTGCTGTACTGGGCATGCGGGCTGCCCGGTTCGTGCCACAGGCCCTGTGCCTTGGCATAGGCTTCGACCAGGTCGATCTGCTCTTCGCTGCGGCCGGACAGGCGCAGGTAGTTCAGCGATTCGGCGTCGATCGGGAAGATGCCGCAGGTGGCGCCGTACTCCGGGGCCATGTTGCCGATGGTGGCACGGTCGGCCAGCGGCAGGTGCTGCAGGCCGTCACCGTAGAACTCGACGAACTTGCCGACGACGCCCAGCTTGCGCAGCATCTGGGTGACGGTCAGCACCAGGTCCGTAGCGGTGGCACCCTCGGGCAGCTTGCCGGTCAGCTTGAAGCCGACCACCTGCGGGATCAGCATCGACGACGGTTGGCCGAGCATGGCGGCCTCGGCTTCGATGCCGCCCACGCCCCAGCCAAGCACGCCGATGCCGTTGATCATGGTGGTGTGGCTGTCGGTACCGAACACGGTATCGGGGTAGGCGACCGCCTTGCCGTCCTTGTCGGCGGTCATCACTACGCGGGCCAGGTTCTCCAGGTTCACCTGGTGGACGATGCCGGTGTTCGGCGGCACTACCTTGAAGTTGTCGAAGGCCTTCTGGCCCCAGCGCAGGAAGCCGTAGCGTTCCTGGTTGCGCTGGAACTCGATCTTGCCGTTGAGGTCCAGCGCGTCCGGCTTGCCGAACACATCGACCTGCACCGAGTGGTCGATGACCAGTTCGGAGGGGATCTGCGGGTTGATCTGCTCCGGCGAGCCGCCCAGCTTGACGACCGCGTCGCGCATCGCGGCCAGGTCGACCACGCAGGGCACGCCGGTGAAGTCCTGCAGGACCACGCGCGCCGGCATGAAGGCGATCTCGGTGTCCGGCTCGGCCGCCGGGTTCCAGCGGGCCACGGCTTCGATGTGGTCCTTGCCGACGGTGATACCGCCGTCCTCGTGCCGGAGCAGGTTCTCCAGCAGGATCTTCATCGAGTAGGGCAGGTGGGAGATATCGAAGCGCTGGCCCAGCGTGGGCAGGCTGAAGTAGTCGTAGGTCTTGCCGCCGACGTTCAGCTGGCTGCGGGTGGAGAACGAATCGCTCATGCGGGGTAACTCCTTCTTGCGGATGGCTTGCAGTGGCCCGCGCATGGGCGGGCCTGCTTGCGGTCGCCGCGGGCCTGACGGCCCCGGTCGTCCCAGTATGAACCTCAGACTGAATGGATTCATCCGGGCCGGGTTCCGGCCTGCGGCATCGGTTCCAGACTACAGGGGAAGGTGTATGGCGTATGTCACGTTTGTGGCCGATCCTTTGCGAGGCAAGGGCTGGCGGGGCGCCGGTCCTGTTCAGGGTGGAAGTATGCCCGGGGAAGTATGTATAATTTGTGCATACTCTGGAGGGCCTACCGATGGAAGCCACTGTTGCAGAACGCGGACAGATCACCCTGCCCAAGGCGGTGCGTGATGCCCTCGGCCTGACCAAGGGCACGCTGCTGAAGGTCGAGCTGGACGGCAGCCGCATCATCCTGCGCAAGAGTGTTGACGATGCGATTTCACGGGCGCGCGGCAAGTTTGCGCTGGACGGCTTCGAATCGTCCGACGCAGCGGTACGCGCGGTGCGTGACGAGGAATAAGCCGTGATGATCGCCGTCGATTCACCGGTGCTGGTGGAACTGCTCAGCAATGGTCCGCAGGCCGATGCCGTGGAAGCCATCCTCCGGCAGAGCCTGGTCGGTGGCCGCGTGGTGGTCTGTGGCGCGACCCTGGCCGAGGTCTGCGCATCGTTGCGCGGCGGCGCCGAGGTGCTCGAAGCGCTGGAAGAAATGGGCGTGCACTTCAACCCGATGGAAGCCAAGTCGGCGCTGCGCGCCGGCGAGATGCACCGCCGTCATCGCCAGCGCGGCGGCAGCCGCCGCAGCCTGGACGAATTCATGGTCGGCGCCCACGCACTGCTGCAGTGTGACGGCCTGATCACCTGGAACGACACGTTTTACCGCGACTACTTCAAGGGCCTGAAGCTGATCGTGCCGCACGCCTGAGCCCACTTTGTTATTTCAACCTACGCATTACCCGGGAGTTGTCATGTTGGAAGCCTACCGCCACCACGTCGCCGAGCGCGCTGCGCTTGGCATCCCGCCGCTGCCGCTGAGCGCGCAGCAGACGGCCGATGTCATCGAACTGCTGAAGAACCCGCCGCAGGGCGAGGCCGAGTTCCTGCTCGACCTGCTGACCCATCGCGTGCCGGCCGGTGTCGATGACGCGGCCAAGGTCAAGGCCTCGTACCTGGCGGCGATCGCCCTGGGCAGCGAGCAGAACCCGCTGATCAGCCGCGAGCGCGCCACCGAACTGCTGGGCACCATGCTCGGCGGTTACAACGTGGCCCCGCTGGTGCAGTTGCTGGACGACGCCAGCGTCGGCACCATCGCCGCCAACGGCCTGAAGAAGACCCTGCTGGTGTTCGATGCGTTCCATGACGTGCAGGAAAAGGCCAAGGCCGGCAACGCCCACGCCCAGGCCGTGCTGCAGAGCTGGGCCGATGCCGAGTGGTTCACCAGCAATCCGGAAGTGCCGCAGAGCCTGACCGTCACCGTGTTCAAGGTGCCGGGCGAGACCAACACCGACGACCTGTCGCCGGCACCGGACGCGACCACCCGCCCGGACATTCCGATGCACGCCCTGGCGATGCTGAAGAACAAGCGCGACGACGCGCCGTTCACCCCGGAAGAAGACGGCAAGCGCGGCCCGATCCAGCAGATCCTTGACCTGAAGGACAAGGGCCATCTGGTCGCCTACGTCGGCGACGTGGTCGGCACCGGTTCCTCGCGCAAGTCGGCCACCAACAGCGTGCTGTGGTGGACCGGCGACGACATTCCGTTCATCCCGAACAAGCGCGCCGGTGGCGTCTGCCTGGGTTCGAAGATCGCCCCGATCTTCTACAACACCATGGAAGATGCCGGCGCGCTGCCGATCGAGCTGGACGTGTCGAAGATGGAACACGGCGATGTGGTCGAGCTGCGTCCGTATGAAGGCAAGGCGCTGAAGAACGGTGAAGTGATCGCCGAGTTCCAGGTCAAGTCCGACGTGCTGTTCGACGAAGTGCGTGCCGGTGGCCGCATTCCGCTGATCATCGGCCGTGGCCTGACCGGCAAGGCGCGCGAAGCGCTGGGCCTGGCCCCGACCGATCTGTTCCGCCTGCCGGTGCAGCCGGTCGACACCGGCAAGGGCTTCTCGCTGGCGCAGAAGATGGTCGGCCGCGCCTGTGGCCTGCCGGAAGGCCAGGGCATGCGCCCGGGCACCTACTGCGAACCGAAGATGACCTCGGTGGGCTCGCAGGACACCACCGGCCCGATGACCCGCGACGAGCTGAAGGACCTGGCGTGCCTGGGCTTCTCGGCCGACCTGGTGATGCAGTCGTTCTGCCATACCGCCGCGTACCCGAAGCCGGTGGACGTGAAGACCCACCACACCCTGCCGGAGTTCATCTCCACCCGTGGCGGCGTCTCGCTGCGCCCGGGCGACGGCGTGATCCACAGCTGGCTCAACCGCATGCTGCTGCCGGACACCGTCGGCACCGGTGGTGACTCGCACACCCGTTTCCCGGTGGGTATTTCGTTCCCGGCCGGTTCGGGCCTGGTCGCCTTCGCCGCGGCCACCGGCGTGATGCCGCTGGACATGCCGGAGTCGGTGCTGGTGCGCTTCAAGGGCAAGATGCAGCCGGGCGTGACCCTGCGTGACCTGGTCAACGCGATCCCGCTGTACGCGATCAAGTCGGGCCTGCTGACCGTGGCCAAGGCTGGCAAGAAGAACATCTTCTCCGGTCGCATCCTGGAAATCGAAGGCCTGCCGGAGCTGAAGGTTGAGCAGGCGTTCGAACTGTCCGATGCCTCGGCCGAGCGTTCGGCGGCCGGTTGCTCGGTGCGCCTGAACAAGGAACCGATCATCGAGTACCTGACCAGCAACATCACCCTGCTGAAGTGGATGATTGCCGAGGGTTACCAGGACCCGCGTTCGCTGCAGCGTCGCATCGAGAAGATGGAAGCGTGGCTGGCCAACCCGCAGCTGCTGGAGCCGGATGCCGACGCCGAATACGCCGCCGTCATCGAGATCGACCTGGCCGACATCCATGAGCCGATCGTGGCCTGCCCGAACGACCCGGACGACGTGAAGACCCTGTCCGAAGTGGCCGGCGCCAAGATCGACGAAGTGTTCATCGGTTCGTGCATGACCAACATCGGTCACTTCCGCGCCGCTGCGAAGCTGCTGGAAGGCAAGCGTGACCTGCCGACCCGCCTGTGGGTGGCCCCGCCGACCAAGATGGATGCTTCGGAGCTGACCAAGGAAGGCGTGTACGGCACCTTCGGCGCTACCGGCGCGCGCATGGAAATGCCGGGCTGCTCGCTGTGCATGGGCAACCAGGCGCAGATCCGCGAAGGCTCCACCGCGATGTCGACCTCGACCCGCAACTTCCCGAACCGCCTGGGCCGCAACACCAACGTGTACCTGGGTTCGGCGGAACTGGCGGCGATCTGCTCGCGCCTGGGCCGCATCCCGACCAAGGAGGAGTACATGGCGGACATCGGCGTGATCAACGCCAATGGTGCGGAGATCTACCGCTACATGAACTTCGACCAGATCGAGGAATACCAGGACGTGGCCAAGACGGTCGCTGCCTGATGCGGTAACTGAAAACCCCCGGCTCGCGCCGGGGGTTTTTTTGTGAGCGGACGACGCATGGTAGTGCCGGCCGCTGGCCGGCAACCCGTTGAAACGAAGAACCTCCGGTGAAAGCCGGGTTTCTATTGTGCCCGGCCAGGCGGCCTAGCCCATGCGCATCGCGGTTCGGGTCTGCTCCTGGACGTGGTCTTGCTGACCGACCTGCTGTGCCTGCGCAATCTGTTCGGCCTTGGCGATCGACTGCTCCACCGGCGTATTGATTGCCTCGCTGATCGGAACCGACGCCCGCAGGTGTGCCGGATTGTCCGGTGCTCCCTGCACAACGAACATGCGAGGGCCCGAGCCATCGCTGGGTGGACTGCCCAGGACCACATGATCAACGCGTTCGAGGCCGCTGCTCTTGGCCGTCGCAAGCAGGCTGGCCGTCATGCGCTCACTGGTTTCAACGAAGCTGCGCCCGTGCCTGGCATCCACGGCGGATACACCATCGCGGATCTGCTGGTAGAGCGCATGGTCTGGATGGCCTTCCTTCCTGGGATCCAAGCCTGCCTTGTCCAAGGTTGACTCAATGCTCTCCTGCAATGGACTCCTGGGAGAGAAGCCGGGATTGCCGAGAGAGGGCGAGCCCTTGTCGGTTGCATCCTGGGTCAGTTGCTCCCCCGGCCTGAGCGCATTCTGGGCCCGCTGCTCCGCTTCAGCCTCGCGGCGGGCATATGCACCGGCTTCCTCAATACCGCGCAGGTAATTGACCCCGTCGCGCAGCAGGCCAGGTCCGCCGCCGACAAGCATGGTCGCGCCTGCGCGCAACTGATGAACATCACTGCGGTAGTCGGCAATCCTGCGCAGGTCTTCGGGATCTGTGATCCGGGCCTGGGGATTGTCCAGTACAGACGGCACCGGGCCCTTGTCGGTCACGCGATCAAGGAAATGAACCAATCGATGGGAGTCGCCCAACTGGACCGCCACTGCGGCGGACATGACATGGCCGCTTTTCATCCCAGGTGTTCCAAGCGAGGCGATGCGCTGACCGTGCTCGGCGTTGCGCAGGACCTCCAGTTCCCTGGGCAGCGCATACATCTCGACCTTGCCGTAATGAGGACCGCCCGCGCTGACCAGGTCGCCTGCCATCACATGGTTGGTGAAGGGCGCCGCGTTGGCCGGCTGGCCCTCAGGAAGGCGATACGCCAGCCCGGCAGCACCGTAAGGATTGAATGCGTCGCCGGGGAGGTTGTAGTGGTGTGCAGTGATCTGGGCGAGCGCGCCGCCCAGCGAGTGGCCGGTGACGTACACCGGACCATACCCATTCTCTTTAGCCAGATCGATCGCCTGCTTGGTCAGTGCGAGGGCATCACCGAGTTGTGCGTTGACTCTTGCGGTGACCATCGCAGCGTCGATGCCGCCGTCAATCAGAGGCTGGCGATCAAACTCGGTACCGCGATGGGTGACGATTACTTCTTTGGATTCGAGATTATGGTAAATGACGCCTTGGTAGCCGGTGGCGGAGTTTAGGCTGGCCAATACACGATATTCCGTCCCGGCAATGGTAACAATGGCCTTGGGCGCAGGGAGCGGATCCTTGTAGACATGATCTGAGAGGGCTGCATTTGCTCCAGGATTCATTGGGCTGTTCCTTCAGTCCGTGTGGAGATTTCGATTGGGAAGTAATCCTTTCGCTTATCTTGAGGCATCTTCTCGTACCAAGTCGAAGGCTCGGTAGGCGTCCACTCTGGCGATCCCCCTGAAGTCATGGGGCGCAAGGCGCGATGTACGTAGGTAGTAGCGAGTTTCTCGGTTTCAAGCTTTGTGAATGAAGTCCATGCGGTTGCTTGGATAGGGCGATCATCGATGATGAAGGCGAATGAAGCTTCCACGAGCACGGGCGTCCAAGTGCACGGGCCGCGACCGTAATAGTCGGCAACTTCCATGCCATCGTTGAATACAACACTGCTGAATTCAGTGGCACTGAGGCGCTGTGCCTGAAGCTCAACCTTGTGCTGGTTCGGCTCGTACTGCACCCCCTCCCAATTGTTGACCGGAGGGAGACAGAGTGGGTCTATCTCATACGTGACAAAGACCGAAGGAACGGGGACATCCACGGGTGCATCGTGGACCCGAATCACAATCGGCAGCGCATCCCTGGGTGCAGGATTCTCGCGATAGACCGGGTATGAGCGTTCCTTGTTGCAGCCCGGAACGGCCAGTGTGATCGAGGCGATCAACGCAACGTGAGCAAGGGTCGGGAGAACTTTCAGCATGAGCGGTCCATGTCGCTGCAGGATTTTCCTTGATCCCTGGAACATGCGGTCTCATCACGAACGACGGTGCCGCATCCGGGCAAGTGCGACAGGTTGCGCAGTGGGTATTGCCCGCTATCCGGACCTCCCTCCCTGCGTACCCGAGCAGCGCGGCCTTGCGGGGTAACGTTCATCGGCGTTCCATTGCTGTGCGATACCTGACTATACGACCCGCTCCAGCCGCGCTCCAAGTCGGTGTCCTGCGGGCCTCCCGTTTGGCGCGCATGGCTTGCGGCAGGATCAAACCTCGATCAGCGTCGTTGAAACATCAATGGTCGAAAGTGCTGGCGGCGGATCGGCAATGGAGCCTGACGTCTCTTGGAGGTGTCCAGCAGGGTGCAGAGCCGAGCGTGGGCTCGGCTCTACAGGGGCCTGTCAGCCGCGGGCGAGGGCGAGCAGCCGCTCGGCGATCCGCTCCAGTGGCACCTGTTCCTCGGCCGCGCCCAGCTTGAACGCGGCACCCGGCATGCCCCAGACCACGCTGGTGGCTTCGTCCTGCACCAACGTCGGCGCGCCGGCCTGGCGCATTTCCAGCAGGCCGCGTGCGCCGTCGTCGCCCATGCCGGTGAGGATGGCACCGATCGCATTGCCACCGGCGTTCTGCGCGACCGAACGGAACAGCACGTCCACTGCCGGCTTGTGGCGGTTCACTGCCGGGCCATCGTCGACGCGGCAGCGCCAGCGCGCACCGTCGCGGATGATCCGCAGGTGCTTGCCGCCCGGCGGCAGGTAGGCATGGCCGGGAAGCACCGCTTCGCCGTCGCTGGCCTCACGTACCGCCATCGCCGAGTGGCGGTCCAGGCGTTCGGCGAAGGCACTGCTGAAGCTGGCCGGCAAATGCTGGGTCATCACCACGGCGGGCGCGTCGGCAGGCATGCCTTCCAGCACCACGCGCAGCGCTTCGGTGCCGCCCGCCGAGGAACCGATCGCGATCAGCCGGTCGGTGGTGCGGAACTGCGGCGCGGCCGGGCGTATCGCGGGCGCGGCGTCCAGCATGAGCTTCGGCGCGGCAGCGCGCACCAGCGGACGTACCCGCGAGCGCGCCGCCATCTTGACCTTGGCGATGATCTCGTCTGCGTAGCCCTGCAGGCCGCGGGCCACGTCCAACTTCGGCTTGGACACGAAATCCACGGCGCCCAGCGCCAGTGCCTGCAGGGTGGTGTCGGCGCCGCGCTCGGTGAGCGAGGAGATCATCACCACCGGCAACGGGTGCAGGCGCATCAGGTTTTCCAGGAACGCCAGCCCGTCCATGCGCGGCATTTCCACGTCCAGGGTGATCACGTCCGGGGCCAGTCGCTTGATCTTTTCACGGGCCAGCAGCGGGTCGGCGGCGGTGCCGACCACGTCGATGGCAGGATCGCTGGACAGGATCTCGGTGAGCATCTGGCGCACGACGGCAGAGTCGTCGACGATCAGCACCCGGCAGGGGGCGTTGCCGGTAAAGGTCATTCGAACAGCTCCACGCCACCGGTGACCGGCGCCTTGGACAGGCGCGCACGCACCGCCGATTCGGTGGCAGCCACTTCGGCCTCATGCGCATGCGGCAGGCGCTGCACCACCACGCGGCCGGTGTCGGCGAAGAACCAGATCTTGCGCGGATGGATGCCGCACAGGTCCTCGGCGATGATCGGGATGTGCTCGGCCTGCAGGTACTGGCGCACGAACTCGGCGTTGCGGGTGCCCACTGGATTGCTGGTGAAGCCCTTGAGCACGTTGGCGCCGCCGAACACCTTGGCCTCGATGCGCTTGCGGTGGGCGCCCCGCTTGAGCATGTCGTTGATCAGCAGTTCCATCGCATAGCTGCCGTAGCGTGCGGGTGCGCCGTCACCGGCGTTGCCCTCCGGCAGCAGGAAGTGGTTCATGCCGCCGATCTTCAGCACCGGGTCGCGCAGGCAGGCCGCCACGCAGGAGCCCAGCGTGGTGGTCAGCGCAGTGGTGTCATCGACCACCAGGTACTGGGTCGGCAGCAGCTTGGCGGCGATGGTCTGGAAGCGCGCATCCTGGTAGCGCATCACATCGTCGGTACGCAGCGAGGCATTCATGCGCCGGCCTTTGCCGCACGGCGGTACAGGGTGCGGCCGCAGGGCTGGATCAGGTCGGCGGCGTGCAGGTAGTTCTCCGAATGGCCGGTGTAGAGCAGGCCGTCATCGGCCAGGTGCTGGACCAGGCGACCGAGGATGGCGCGCTGGGTCGGCTTGTCGAAGTAGATCATCACGTTGCGGCAGAACAGCGCGTCGAACGGGCCGCCGACGTCGTAGCGCGGGGCGAGCAGGTTCAATGGGCGGAACTCGATCAGTTCGCGCAGCGCCGGCAGCACGCGGCACTGGCCCTCGTTGGGGCCGCTGCCGCGCTGGAAGTAGCGGCGGCGCAGGTCCGGATCGAGGCTGGCGACGCGATCGATGTTGTAGACGCCGCGGCCGGCGGTGGCCAGCACCTGGGTATCGACGTCGGTGGCAATGATGCGTACCGGCGGCTTCAACGTGCCGAAGGCCTCGCAGGCGGTGATCGCCATCGAGTAGGGCTCTTCGCCGGTGGACGCCGCGCACGACCACAGCAGCAGTGGGGTGCGGCTGGAGCGCTGTTGGAGTTCCTCGCGCAGCTTGTCGAAGTGATGCGGTTCGCGGAAGAACGAGGTCAGGTTGGTGGTCAGCGCGTTGGTGAACGCCTGCCATTCGTCACCATCTTCCTGCTCCAGATGGTCCAGGTACTGCTGGAAGCTGCGCATGCCCAGCGTGCGCAGGCGGCGCGACAGGCGGCCATAGACCATGTCGCGCTTTGCCGGCGCGAGGGCGATGCCCACCCGCTGGTAGATCAGGTCGCAGACGCGGCGGAAATCGCGGTCGGCGAACTCGAATTCGCGCGGGCCGGTGACGATGGGGGTAGGACTTTGCACGGGGGACGTGTCCATCGGCAGAGGCGGCGGCCGCAGCCGCCGCGGGTGGGTCTCAGAATTCCTGCCAGTCGCTGTCGCTGGCGGCGAAGGTGCTGGCGTTGCTGCTGCGGCGGACCGGAGCGGGCGTGCTGGTCGGCTGCGGGCGTGCCACGGTGGTGATACGGGCCGGCTCCGCGCGCGCGGCCACGGCCTTCACTGCGGCGGACACCTGGTTGTCGAGGCGGAAGATCGCCACGGCGTCAGCCAGCTGGCCGGCCTGGTCCTCCATTGCGCGTGCCGCAGCAGTGGCTTCTTCCACCAACGCAGCATTCTGCTGGGTGGTTTCGTCCATCTGCACCACGGTCTGGTTGACCTGCTCGATGCCCGCCGACTGTTCCTGCGAGGCCGCAGAGATTTCGGCCATGATGTCAGTCACGCGCTGCACCGAGGCGACGATCTCGCCCATGGTCGCGCCGGCCTTGTGCACCAGCGCCGAGCCGTCGTTGACCTTGCCGACCGAGTCGTCGATCAGGCCCTTGATCTCCTTGGCGGCGGCGGCCGAGC
>NZ_JCAFTJ010000008.1:0-216359 GCF_059370155.1 Stenotrophomonas sp. YJH_SMC_73
AAACGTCTGCAAGATGGACAATCATCCTTCCTGCAGGCGCCTTCACAAGATACCTGCGCATACTTTCAAAGATCCGGGGAAGTGGCCTCAGCGCCGTTCCCGTGTGCTGCGAAGTTTCCTTCGTAGCGAGCCGCCCATTATGCCAGACTTTTTCAGTCCGTCAACACCTTCGTTCGATCATCTCGTTCGGCGGTGGTGGGCACCCTGATGTCGCTGAAGCCCCTTGGTGGCGACCCCTGCGACGGGGGAGGAGAAGTATGGCCCCATCCACATCATTTGTGAAGGGGGTGTGGCGATTTTTTTCACCGGATGTTGCATCTGTTCATCCGTCGCGCTGCGGTAGAAACCCGCGAAGCGCAGCCAAGCGTAGGCTTGGCTCTACAAGAGCATAAGGAAGGGCCGGCTGGCGCCGGCCCTTCCCTGCTGTCAGGCAGTGACCAGGCGCACGCGGGCGAAAGTACGCTTGCCGACCTGCAGCAGGCCTTCGAAGCCCGGCTGCAGCACCTGCTGGCCATCTTCGACCACTTCACCGTCGACCTTGACCGCGCGCTCCTTGAGCTTGCGATTGGCTTCAGAGTTGCTCGGGGTCAGGCCGGCCGCCGTCAGCAGCGCAGCGATACGCAGTCCTTCGGCCGGAATCGCCACGTCCTGCAGCGGCAGCTGGGTAATGTCACCCTGCCCGGTCACCGCTGCTTCCCAGCCTGCAATGGCCTGCTCGGCCGCCGCGGCGTCGTGGAAACGGGTCGCCAGTTCACGCGCCAGGCGCAGCTTGACCACACGCGGGTTCAAGCCGCCATTGGCCACCTGCTCGCGCAGCTGCACGGCTTCGGCCTGGCTGATGTCGAAGGACAGCAGTTCGATCCAGCGCCACATCAGGGTGTCGTCCACCTTCATGGTCTTGGTGACGATGTCGATGGCCGGCTCGCTGATACCAATGTAGTTGCCCAGCGACTTGGACATCTTGTTGACGCCGTCCAGGCCTTCCAGCAGCGGCATGGTCAGCACCACCTGCGGCTTCTGGCCGTGGTGTTCCTGCAGGCCACGGCCCATCAGCAGGTTGAACTTCTGGTCGGTACCGCCCAGTTCGACGTCGGCCTCCAGGGCCACCGAATCGTAGCCCTGCACCAGCGGGTACAGGAACTCGTGGATGGCGATGGACTGCTGGGCGGCATAGCGCTTGGCGAAGTCGTCGCGCTCGAGCATGCGCGCCACGGTGTGCTGGCCGGCCAGGCGGATCATGTCGGCCGCGCCCATCTTGCCGAACCACTCCGAGTTGAAGCGGACTTCGGTACGGCTGCGGTCGAGCACCTTGAACACCTGTTCCTCGTAGGTACGGGCGTTGGCGAGCACGTCATCGCGGCTGAGCGGTTTGCGGGTCAGGCTCTTGCCGGACGGGTCGCCGATCATGCCGGTGAAGTCGCCGATCAGGAAAATGACCTGGTGGCCGAGGTCCTGGAACTGGCGCATCTTGTTCAGCAGCACCGTATGGCCCAGGTGCAGGTCGGGCGCGGTGGGGTCGAAGCCGGCCTTGATCCGCAGCGGACGGCCTTCCTGCAGGCGCGCACGCAGATCCTCGAGCTTGAGGATCTCGTCGGCACCACGGCCGATCAGGGCAAGGGCTTCTTCAATCGAGGACACGTGACTACTCCCGGCAACGCCGATTCTTGTGTGGGGTGTTAAAGCGAAGTTAACCCGATTGGCTTCACAAAAGCCAATGGGCACAAGGGTTTGACGCGGTTTTCTGAGGTGTCTATGGTAACCGGCGATCAGGCCCGCACTCCCAGGCCGCCAGGAAAAAACTGCCGATGCACAATTCCGAACAAGGGCGCGCACGCAAGCAGCGCTTCCAGGAACGCCTCCACGTCCTGCACGACAACACCCTGCATCGGAAGCTCAGGCAACATCTTCCCGCCGCCTTCAATGAGCGCTGGACCCGCCGCCATTGGATGCATGCCAGCCTGTTTGCGACCATCGGCGCCCTGGTGGCGACGATCGTCCCCGGTTTCTCGCACACCATCGATGCCCCCTACGCCGACAGCCACACCAGCCTGGCGCTGCCGTTGCCGCCGCTGACCATGGCCCGCCAGCAGCAGGTGCCGGGTGACAGCTGGCAGGTGCTGCGCGTGCAGCGTGGCCAGACCCTGAGCGACCTGTTCGACAAGGCCGGCATTCCGGCCACCACCCTGCACCGGGTGCTGGACCACCCCGGCGCGCGTGAGGCGTTGACCAAGCTGCGCCCGGGTGCCGAGATCGCCTTCGACATGCCGCTGTCCGGCGACCTGCGCAGCATCCGTTTCGACCGCGATGCCGACAACCGCGTGGAACTGAGCCTGGCCGGCGATGACATCAAGGAGAAAGTGACCAAGCGTGAGTCCTCCACGCGCACCGTGGTCACCAGCGGCGAGATCACCAGTTCGCTGTATGCCGCGGCCCGACGGGCCGGGCTGTCGCCGTCGGCGATCGCGACGATGACCGACGACATCTTCAAGTACGACATCGACTTCTCCAAGGACCTGCAGCCGGGCGACCGCTTCAGCGTGGTGATGGATGAAACCTGGCGCGAAGGCGAGAAGGTGGACACCAGCAAGATCCTGGCGGCGACCTTCACCACCGGTGGCAAGACCTATTCCGGCTTCCGCTTCGACCGCAACGGCAAGTCCGAGTACTACGACATCAACGGCCGTTCGCTGAAGAAGAGCTTCATCCGCATGCCGATCCCGTTCGCGCGGCTGAGTTCGACCTTCGGCGCACGCAAGCACCCGGTGCTGGGCAAGATGCGCATGCACAAGGGCGTGGACTACGCCGCGCGCACCGGCACTCCGATCATGGCCGCCGGCGATGCCCGCGTGCAGTTCGCCGGCGTGCAGCGCGGCTACGGCAACGTGGTGATCCTCGACCATGGCCGCGGCCACACCACCCTGTACGGCCACATGTCGCGCTTTGCGAACATCAAGACCGGCCAGCGCGTGGCCCAAGGCACGGTGATCGGCTACGTCGGTTCGACCGGCCTGGCGACCGGGCCGCACCTGCACTACGAATTCCGCGTCAACGGCGAGCACCGCAACCCGCTGACCGTGACCATGCCGCCGCCGGAACCGCTGAAGGGCGCCGAGCTGGTCGCCTTCCGCGCGCAGACCGCGCCGGCGTTGGCGCGCATCCAGGGCATGGAGAAGCTGATCTACGCCGACGCCAGCCCGGCACCGACCAGCCGCGACGATGCTGCGCCCGAGGTGGCCAGCGCCAAGGACAAGCAGGCGACCGGCCGCAAGCGCGGCTGAGCGTCTTGCGTTGACGAAGAAGGACGCGGCAGCCCAAGCTTGCCGCGTCCTTTTTTTATGCCTGCCATGAACACGACTGCCGACGCTGACGCCCCCCTGTACCTTGGCCTGATGTCGGGCACCAGCGCCGATGGCATCGATGCCGCGCTGGTGCAGTTCCCCGCCGGCGGTGGCTGCCGCTTCGTGCACGGCCTGACCGCCCGCTGGGAGCCGGTGCTGCGCGCGCGGCTGGTGGCGCTGGGCGAAGGTGGCCCGCTGGAGTCGCTGGAGGAACTGGGCGAACTGGACGCGCGGATCGCGATCAACTTCGCCGGGGCCGCCAATCAACTGCTGGCCGAGGCCGGCGTGGACCGCAGCCAGGTGCGCGCGATCGGCTCGCACGGCCAGACCGTGCGCCACCGCCCGCTGGCCGACCCGGCGTTCACCGTGCAGCTGGGCGACGGCAACCGCATTGCCGAACTGACCGGGATCACGACGGTATCCGACTTCCGCCGCCGCGACGTGGCGGCCGGGGGCCACGGTGCGCCGCTGATGCCGGCCTTCCACCTGGGCATGCTGGGCACCGCCGACGAAGACCGCGCGGTGCTCAACCTGGGCGGCATCGCCAACCTGACCCTGATCCCGCGCGAAGGCGCGGTGCGTGGCTTCGATACCGGCCCGGCCAATGCGCTGATGGACGCCTGGTGCCAGCGCCATACCGGCCGCACCTTCGATGCCGATGGCGCTTACGCTGCCAGTGGCACGTTGGACGAGGGCCTGCTGGCCGGCTGGCGCTCGGACCCGTGGTTCGCGCTGCCGCCGCCGAAGAGCACCGGGCGCGAACAGTTTCACCTGTCCTGGGCCGAAGCCCACATGGGGGAAGGCGAGTATGCCGCTGCCGATGTGCAGGCCACCCTGCTGGAGCTGACCGTGGCGACCGTGGCCGATGCGTTGCTGGCGCAGCAGCCGCAGACCCGGCGCCTGCTGGTCTGTGGCGGCGGTGTGCGCAACCGGCAGCTGATGAAGCGGCTGGCGGCGCGGCTGCCGGAGGTGCAGGTTGAGTCCAGCGCGGTGCATGGGCTGGACCCGGAGTACGTGGAGGCGATGGGTTTCGCCTGGCTGGCGCAGCGGACGATGGACGGGCTGGCGGGCAACCTGCCGAGCGTGACCGGGGCGACGGGCCCGCGGATCCTGGGGGCGATCCACCTGGCGTGAGGTGGGCCGTCCGCGCAGCTGAGGCGCCGCTGTAGAGCCGAGCTCTGCTCGGCTTAGCGCGGGCCGGGCCGGGCCGGGCCAAGAGCAGCCGAGCATGGCTCGGCTCTACAAAGGCGCTAATCGAAGCCCTGCCCTGCCGGCAGGGCCTGCAGGGCGGCAATCGCGGCGGAGAGGGCGTCCACTTCGGGATCGCCGAAGCCGGAGCGGACCTCCAGTTCACTGCTGAACAGCCCCTGCTCCAGCAAGGCGGCGCAGGTCTGTTCGTGGGTCCAGCCGCGGGCGACCGCGACCCGTCGGATGCGTTCCAGCAGCAGCGGGTCCAGGTCCCGCAGCACAACGTCGGCCATGCTCACTTCCCCGTTCGCAAGGCACCGCCCCCTCGGCGCGTCGGGGGCGATGATCCCGCAGTCCGGGCGGGCAGGCAATCAGGCGACCGGCGGCGGCCCGCGATCGGCGATCCGCGGCCACAGCCACGCCAGCAGCAGCAGGGTTGGCACCACGGTGATCGAGCTGAGGATGAAGAACGTGCTGTAGGACGTGGCTTCGACGATGTAGCCGGAGACGCCACCGACGAACTTGCCCGGCAGGTTGGCCAGCGAGACCAGCAATGCGTACTGGGTGGCGGTGAAGTTGCGGTCGGTCAGCGACGACATGAAGGCCACCAGCACGGTGCCGGCAAAGCCCTGGAACAGGTTGTCGGCACTGAGCGCGGCGTAGAACGCCCACAGCTTGCCCGGATTGTGCGCCATCAGCAGGAAGGCCAGGTTGGACAGCGCCACGCCCAGCGCGGCCACCAGCAGCATGCGGCGGAAGCCGAACGCAGCCACCGCGATGCCGCCAAGGAACGCGCCGCCGATGCCCATCCACACACCGAACAGCTTGGAGACGGTGGCGATGTCAGCCTTGTCGAACCCCGAGTCGAGATAGAACGGCCCGGCCATCACTCCGATCACCTGGTCGGGGAACTTGAACAGGCCGACGAAGGCCAGCAGCACCAGCGCCAGTGCCACGCCATTGCGGCTGAAGAAGCTGGAGATGGGCTGGACGAACGCTTCGGCAATATCGATGCGGCGCTGCACGGCGGTGGCCGGGCGCTGCGGTTCGGCGCACAGCAGGGTGGTGACGATCGGCAGCAGCATCAGCGCGGCCATCGCCAGGTAGGCGACGATCCAGCCTTCGAACTGGGCCAGGTACAGCGCGCCGGCACCGGCCAGGATCAGGCCGATCCGGTAGCCCAGCGTATAGGTGGCGGCCAGCGCCGCCTGGGCGGTCTGCGGCGCGATCTCGATGCGGTAGGCATCGACGGCCGAATCCTGGGTGGCGCCGGCGAACGACGCCACCAGCACCCACATCACCAACGGCCACACGCCCTGTTCGGGCCGCACGAAGGCCAGCGCGACCAGCCCGACCAGCACCAGCACCTGCGACACCAGCAGCCAGGAGCGGCGGCGGCCGAGCCGCCCCAGCAGCGGGAAGGCGTAGCGGTCCAGCAGCGGTGCCCACAGGAACTTGAGCAGGTAGAAGAAGCTGGCCAGGCTGATCAGGCCGATGCTGCCCAGGTCCAGCCCGACGTCGCGCAGGCGCGTGGACAGGGTCTGCGAGGCGATCAGCAGGAACGGCAGGCCACTGCCGAAGCCGAGCATGGCCATGGTCAGCGCCGACGGGGTACCGAAGGCGCGCTTGATGCCGGCCCAGCCCTTGTAGCTGACCGGCGTGGCGGCCTCGGTCACAGGTCGTAGTCCACGGTGAACGGGGCGTGGTCGGAGAAGCGCTCGTCGCGGTAGATCGAGCAGCTGCGCAGTCGGTCACGCAGGCCCGGGGTGATGAACTGGTAGTCGATGCGCCAACCGACATTGTTGGCACGGGCGGCGCCGCGGTTGCTCCACCAGGTGTAGTCCTCTCCGGTGGGGTTGAGCAGGCGGTAGGCATCGGCCCACCCACGGCCGCCGGCGACATCGGTGGCCTGGCCGTGGTCGGCGCACAGCGCGTTGAGCCAGTCGCGCTCCTCCGGCAGGCAGCCGGAGTTCTTCTGGTTGGACTTCCAGTTCTTGATGTCCAGCGCCGAACGCACGATGTTCCAGTCACCGCACAGCACGTAGTCGCGGCCGCTGCGCGCCCACGCTTCGAGGATCGGCCGCAGCCATTCCATCACTTCGAACTTGAAGCCCTGGCGCAGGTCGCCCGAGCTGCCCGATGGGATATAGAAGGAAACCACGCTGAGATTGCCGTAGCGCGCCTCGATGTAGCGGCCTTCGTCGTCGAACGGCGCCCAACCCAGCGAGGTGATGACCTGGTCCGGTTCGCGCTTGCTGTAGATCGCCACGCCGCTGTAGCCCTTCTTGGTGATGGCATCGCGATAGAAGCAGTGGTGGCCGTCCGGACGGAACATCGGGTCGGTCAGCTGGTCTTCCTGGGCCTTGGTTTCCTGGATGCACAGGACGTCGGCGTCCTGGGCACGGAACCAGTCGAGGAAGCCCTTGGTCGCGGCGGAACGGATGCCATTGGCGTTGAAACTGATGATGCGCATGCGGGGGACCTGCGGCGGGAAACCGGGCAAGCATACCGGTTGCCCGCAGGGCTGCGCAGTCCGCCAGGCCGGGCCTGGACGGCTTTCACATGGCGCTGGACGAGCGCGAAACGCCCAGCTGGATTAGGATTTGTGCTCCAAATGAAGATGAATCGAGTTTTGATGAGCGACCACCGCCACCGTTTCCTGCAGCTGGCCCTGACTGCCGACGCCCTGCGCTTCGGCCAGTTCACCCTCAAGTCCGGCCGGCTGAGCCCCTATTTCTTCAACGCCGGTCGTTTCGACTCCGGTTCGCTGCTGTCGCAGCTCGGCGCCTGCTACGCCGATGCCATCGATGCCACCGGGATCAAGTACGACGTGGTGTTCGGCCCGGCCTACAAGGGCATTCCGCTGGCCACCGCGATGGCCTGCGAGCTGGCTCAGCGTGGCCGCGACCTGCCGCTGTCGTTCAACCGCAAGGAAGCCAAGGACCATGGTGAAGGCGGCCAGCTGATCGGCGCCGACCTGAATGGCAAGCGCGTGCTGATCGTCGATGACGTGATCACCGCCGGTACCGCGATCCGCGAAGCGCTGGGCATCATCCGCGCTGCCGGCGGCACCCCGGCCGGCATCGTGGTGGCACTGGACCGCCAGGAGATCGCCTCGGAAGCCGACCGTCGCTCGGCGGCACAGTCGGTGGCCGAAGAAGCCGGCATTCCGGTGATCGCCGTGGCATCGCTGGCCGATCTGCTTGATTTCGCCTCCGGCAACCCGGAACTTGTCGGTTACCGGCAGCCGCTGGAAGCCTACCGGGCCCAGTACGGCGTCCGTTCGATCCGCTGACCGACCAGGGGAAAGGTCATGTCCCGAGTTCCTGCTGTTCTCTTTGCCGGCCTGCTGCTGGCCGTGCCGTTCACCGTGCCGGCGCAGTCGCGCGACGGCGGCAAGGTGGAAAAGAAGCTGTACTGCTGGAACGAGGGCAAGGAGCGGATCTGCAGTGATTCGCTGCCGGCCGATGCGGTCAATCACGCCCGCGAGGAGTTCAACGCGAAGAGCGGCCTGCGCAATGCGCAGGTCCAGCGCGCGTTGACCGACGAGGAGCGCGCCGCAGCCAGCACCGTGGCACAGCAGCAGCAGCTGGACCTGATGGCCGAGCAGACCCGCCAGCGCACCGAGCAGGCGATGCTGTCCACCTATGGCAGCGAGGACGACCTGCGCCGGGTGTTCGCCGAACGCCAGGAAGTGCTGGACAACAACCTGAAGACCGCCGAGTACAACGTCACCAGCCTGCGCGAATCGCTGGTGGCGCTGCTGTCGGCCGCCGGTGACCGCGAACTGGCCGGTGGCAAGGTGGCCGACAAGCAGGCCGAGGCGATCCGCCAGCGGCACGTGCAACTGCAGTCGCAGCAACGCCTGCAGGCCGGATTCCTGCAGCAGCAGCAGGCGCTGAAGGCCGAGATCGACAGCACGCTGCAGCGCTATCGCGAGCTGAAGGGCGTGGCGCAGGCGAGCCAGGCGCCGTGATTCGCCTGTAGCGTCGGGCCCACGCTCGACTCCGCGTGACCTTGGGAAAGGGCAGCCGAGCATGGGCTCGGCTCTACAGCAGGCGGCGCCTGGTTACGGGTTGGCCCACGGAATTTATGCACTCTTTACGCGTCGGCCCGGTCCGGCGCGTAGTGCGTTTATGGGCGGCAGGACGACGATGACGGCCTGAGGTGGAGGGGTTCCACCAGGTCGCTATTGAAATGTCCCCCTGGCTGTCTTTGTTGTGTGGCGTGCTGGTGCTGGTCGCCGCCGCCTATCTTCTCTATGTCGTGCTGCGGCCCGAATCGTTCTAACGGAGCCGGCCATGACTGAGATGCTTGTCATTCTTGCCGCCAGCCTGCTGCTGGCGTGGCCGCTGGGCCTGTACCTGGCCCGCGTGATGCGCGGCACGCCGATGAAGGTCGACGTGCTGTTCAACTGGATCGAAAAGCCGTTGTACAAGGTGTTCGGCGTCGATCCCTCGCGTGCGATGTCCTGGCGCGGCTACGTGCTGGCCTTCGTGCTGAGCAACGTGGTGGTCGCTGTGTTGACCCAGGCGGTGTTCATGACCCAGGCCTGGTTGCCACTGAACCCGGACCAGATCCCGAACATGCGCTGGGACACCGCGCTGCACACGATGATCTCGTTCCTGACCAACACCAACCAGCAGCACTATTCGGGCCAGGCGCAGCTGTCCTACCTCTCGCAGATGACCGGCATCACCGGCCTGCAGGTGGTGACGCCGATGATGGGCCTGGCGCTGGCGGTGGCGACGCTGCGCGCGTTGTTCTCGCGTGCGCCGCAGGCTGCGGCGGCCACCGGTGCCGGCGATGACCGCCAGGTGGCGGTAGGCAACTACTACGTGGACGTGGTGCGCCTGTGCGTGCGTTTCCTGTTGCCGCTGTGCCTGGTGTGGACCCTGCTGCTGACCAGCCAGGGTGTGCCGTCGACGATGGCCGGTGGCCCGCAGGCCACGCCGATCGATGCCAGCGCCGGCATGACCGGACAGAAGCTGCCGCTGGGCCCGGTGGCGGCGATGGTCGCGGCCAAGCAGCTTGGCGCCAACGGTGGCGGCTGGTACGGCCCGAACAGCAGCTTCCCGCTGGAGAACCCGACCCCGCTGTCGAACGCGCTGGAAATCGTCGGCATCCTGCTGGTGCCGATGGCGGTGATCTTCATGATCGGCGCGTTCACCGGCCGGCGTCGCTTCGGCGCCCTGGTGTTCAGCTGCATGCTGGGCATGTCGCTGCTTTCCACCGGCGCGATGATGTGGAGCGAAGGGCATAGCGCCAGCGCCGCCACCCCGCTGCTGATGGAAGGCAAGGAGGTGCGCTTCGGCGCCGACGGCACGGCGCTGTGGGCGGCGGTGACTACCCAGGTCTCCAATGGCTCGGTGAACGGCATGCACGATTCGCTGGCGCCGCTGAGCGGTGGCATCGCGATGGTCAACATGCTGGTCAGCGCGATCTGGGGCGGCATCGGCTGTGGCCTGCAGCAGTTCATCGTCTATCTGCTGCTGGGTGTGTTCCTGGCCGGGTTGATGACCGGGCGCACGCCGGAACTGTTCGGCCGCAAGCTGGAGACGCCCCAGGTGCGCCTGCTGGCCCTGCTGGTGCTGCTGCAGCCGATCACCCTGCTGGTGTTCACTGCGATCACCCTGGCCGTGCCCGGCCTGGCCGGCACCTCCAACCCCGGCTTCCATGGCATCAGCCAGGTGTTCTACGAGTATGTCTCGGCCTACGCCAACAACGGTTCGGGCTTCGAAGGACTGGGTGACGCCACGCTGTGGTGGAACCTGAGTTGCTCGCTGGTACTGCTGCTGGGCCGCTTCCCGCTGCTGATCATTCCGCTGGTGGTGGCCGCACAGCTGGCCGCCAAGCGCCAGGCGCCGGAGTCTGCCGGCAGCCTGCAGATCGAAACCCCGACCTTCGCCCTGACCCTGGTCTCGGTGATCGTCATCCTGACCGTGCTGCAGTTCATGCCGGCGCTGGTACTCGGCCCGATCGCCGATCACCTGAGCCTGGGACTGCGCTGAGGACACCCTGATGAGTACCCAAGCAAGTTCAACCCGTAGTACCCATGCACCGCGCCCTGCCCTGCTTGATGGCGCCGGCCTGCGCCGTGCGCTGGTCGAAGCAGTGCGCAAGCTGGCGCCGATGCATCTGGTGCGCAGCCCGGTGATGGCGGTGGTGATGGCCGGCACGATCGTCGCCGCGATCGTCACCCTGACCGGCAATGCACCGCTGGGCTTCGGCCTGGCGGTAACCGCCATCCTGCTGGTGACCGTGCTGTTCGGCAATTTCGCCGAGGCAGTGGCCGAAGCGCGTGGCCGTGGCCAGGCCGCCTCGCTGCGCCGTGCCCGCCAGGACCTGGTGGCGCGCCGGCTGGCGGCGCCGCAGCCGGGCGCAGCCGAAGCCCAGGTGCCTGCCGCCGAGCTGCGCCCGGGCGACCATGTGATCGTCAGTGCCGGTGAGCTGGTGCCGGCCGATGGCGAGATCGTGCAGGGCCTGGCCACCATCAACGAAGCGGCAGTGACCGGCGAATCGGCACCGGTGCTGCGCGAGGCCGGTACCGACCGTTCCGGTGTGATCGGTGGCACCAAGGTGCTGTCCGACCAGATCATCGTGCGGGTGACCGCCGAGCCGGGCCACAGCTTCCTGGACCGCATGATCGCGCTGGTGGAAGGTGCCAATCGCCAGAAGACCCCCAACGAGATCGCGCTGACCCTGTTGCTGGCGGCGATGACGCTGACCTTCCTGGTGGTGGTGGCCACGTTGCCGGCGATCGGCGCGGCCGTGGGCGTGCAGGTCGATCCACTGCTGCTGATCGCACTGCTGGTGTGCCTGATCCCGACCACCATCGGCGGCCTGCTGCCGGCCATCGGCATCGCCGGCATGAACCGTGCGCTGGCTGCCAACGTGCTGGCCAAGTCGGGCAAGGCGGTGGAAGTGGCCGGCGACGTCGACGTGCTGCTGCTGGACAAGACCGGCACCATCACCTACGGCGACCGCCAGACCAGCCACTTCCATCCGCTGGCCGGCATCGACGCCAGCCAGCTGCGCGAGGCTGCACTGCTGTCCTCGCTGGCCGACCCGACCCCGGAAGGCAAGTCGATCGTGCGCCTGGCGCGCGAACAGGGCTGCGCCACCGCCGAGCCGGACCGTGCCGACTACCTGGCGTTCAGTGCCCAGACCCGGATGTCCGGCGTCGATCTGGAACACGGGCGGCAGATCCGCAAGGGCGCTGCCGATGCGATCCGCGCCCACGTGCAGGCGCTGGGCGGCAACGTGCCTGCTGAACTGGCCGGCCGCGTCGAGCAGGTCGCGCGCAATGGCGCCACCCCGCTGGTGGTGGCCGAGGGCCGCCACGTGCTGGGCGTGATCGAGCTGTCGGACGTGGTCAAGCACGGCATGCGCGAGAAGTTCGCACAGCTGCGGGCGATGGGCATCCGCACGGTGATGATCACCGGCGACAACCCGCTGACCGCCGCCGCCATCGCTGCCGAAGCCGGCGTTGACGACTACATCGCCGAGGCGCGTCCGGAAGACAAGCTGGCACGCATCCGCCAGGAACAGGCCGGTGGCCGCCTGGTGGCGATGGTGGGCGATGGCACCAACGATGCTCCCGCGCTGGCCCAGGCCGACATCGGCCTGGCGATGAACTCCGGCACGCAGGCGGCGAAGGAGGCCGGCAACATGGTCGACCTCGATTCAGACCCGGCCAAGCTGCTGGCAGTCGTGGAAGTGGGCAAGCAGCAGCTGATCACCCGCGGTGCGCTGACCACCTTCTCGCTGGCCAACGACGTGTCCAAGTACTTCGCGATCCTGCCGGCGCTGTTTGCCGCTGCGGTTCCGGCCATGGCCGCGCTGAACGTGATGCAGCTGTCGAGCCCACGCAACGCGGTGCTGGCGGCGCTGATCTTCAACGCGCTGGTGATTCCCGCGCTGATCCCGCTCGCCCTGCGTGGCGTGCGCTTCCGCCCGGCCACGGCCACCGCGCTGCTGCGCCGGAACATGCTGGTGTACGGCCTCGGCGGCGTGCTGTTGCCGTTCGCGGCGATCAAGCTGATCGACCTCTTCCTTGTCCTGGTATTCGGCGCATGAACCGTTCTGCTTCCACCTCCACCACCCTTCCCCGCGAACCGAAGGCCGAAGCCCGCGTGGCCAGCCTGCAGGACGGCGCCGGCTGGCGCCCGGCGATCGGCCTGGGCCTGGCCACCCTGCTGCTGGCCGGCGCGGTCTACGCCGGCATCGCCACCGGTTTCGCCGGCCTGGCCTACCCCACCCAGGCCGAGGGCAGCCTGCTGCGCGATGGCAGCGGCCAGGTGCGCGGCTCGGCATGGTTGTCGCAGCCGTTCACCGGCGATGGCTACTTCCAGGCACGGCCGTCGGCGGCCAACTACGACCCGATGGCCGCGGCCGGTTCCAACCTGGCGCGCAGCAACCCGGCGCTGGCCGAGCGTGTTGCCGCCAGCACGGCGGCGGTGGCCGCGCGCGAAGGTGTCGCCCCGGCGCAGGTGCCGGCCGACCTGGTCACCCAGTCCGGCGGCGGGCTGGATCCGCAGCTGTCGCCGGCGGCGGCGCAGCTGCAGGTGGCACGCGTGGCACGTGCCCGCGGCCTGCCGGTGGAGCGCGTGCAGGCCTTGGTGCAGGCACATACTGAAGGGCGCCAGTGGGGCGTGTTCGGCCAGCCGCGGGTGAACGTGGTGACGCTGAACTTCGCGCTGGACCATGCGGCCAAGGCGCCGTGATGCCGGCCTGCATCGGCTGCGCGCACAATGGCGGCCATGACAGCGGCCCCCATGACTGATGCACGAACCCGCCAGGCCGACGCCCTGGTCGAAGGCCTGCAACGCGAAGCCGGTGGCAAGCTGACCGTGTTCCTCGGCGCTGCGCCGGGTGTGGGCAAGACCTACACCATGCTGACCCGTGCCCAGGAGCAGCTGCGCCGCGGCGTGGACCTGGTGGTCGGGCTGGTGGAAACCCATGGCCGCGCCGAAACCCAGGCCCTGCTGGAAGGTCTGCCGCAGCTGCCGTTGAAGGACGTGGCCTATCACGGCCACGCCCTGCAGGAGATGGACCTGGATGCCGTGCTGGCACGGCATCCAGCGCTGGTGCTGGTGGACGAACTGGCCCATCGCAATGCGCCCGGCAGCCGCCATGAGCGGCGCTGGCAGGATGTGATGGAGCTGCTCGACGCCGGCATCGACGTCTGGACCACGGTCAACATCCAGCATCTGGAAAGCCTCAACGACGTGGTGATGCGCATCACCGGCGTGCGGGTCAGCGAGACCGTGCCCGATGGCGTGCTCGATCGCCTGCACGACATCGTGCTGGTCGATCTGCCGCCGCGCGAACTGATCGCGCGCCTGCAGCAGGGCAAGGTCTATGTGCCCGAACAGGCCGCGCAGGCGCTGCAGGCGTTCTTCTCGCCGGCCAACCTGACCGCCCTGCGTGAGCTGGCGATGCAGGAAGCCGCCGACCGCGTCGACAGCAGCCTGCGTGAAACCCGCGCCGCACGGGGCGAAGGCAACCTGCCGCTGCGGCGCGGCGTGCTGGTGGCCATCGATGGCGGCGGCCAGAGCGAGTACCTGGTGCGGGTGGCGCGCCGCATCGCCGAGCGCCGCGACGCACCGTGGACGGTGGTGACCGTGCAGGGCCGGCGCCAGGACGAGGCCACGCGGCGCGAGATCGATGCGGCCTTCGCCTTGGCACGGCGGCTGGGCGGCGACGCCGAACTGCTGCACGGATCGAGCATCGCCGATGCCCTGCTGGACCATGCAGCGCACAACGGCGTATCGACCCTGGTGCTGGGGCGCACCCGTGAGCGCCCGCTGGCGCGGATGTTCAACCGAACCCTGACCCAGCAGCTGATCCAGCGCGGGGCGCACTACGAGATCACCATCATCAGCACGCCGCAGGCCCGGGCGCGCTCGCGCCGCGAGGGTCTGCTGCCACCGATGCGCGGCATCAGCTACGAGCCGGTACAGGCACTGATCGCCACCGCGCTGGCCTGTGCGGTGGCTTGGCTGGCCGAACGCTGGGTCGGCATGGCCGACCTGTCGATGGTATTCATCGTGGCAGTGGTGCTGGTGGCGGCGCGCACGCGTGCCAGCGTGGCGGTGATGGCGGCGATCCTGTGCTTCCTGGCCTACAACTTCCTGTTCATCGCGCCCCGCTTCACCTTCGCCATCGGTGCGCGCCAGGGCGTGATCACCGTGTTCCTGTTCCTGGCCGCCGCCTTGGTGGCCGGACGGCTGGCCTCGCGCCTGCGCATGCAGGTCATTGCGCTGCGTGCGGCCAATCGCCATGCACGTGCACGCCAGCAGCTGGGCCGTCAGCTGGCCAGCGCCGCTGGCAACGGCGAGGTGGCACAGGCAGGTCGGCATGCCTTGGAGCAGGCGATGGATGTGCCGGCGTGGCTGCGGATCGGCGCGGACACTGCCGCCGGTGGCCGCAGCCAACCCGGCGATACCGACCTGGCTGCCGCCGACTGGGCGCTGCGCCACGGCCAGCCCAGCGGCCGCTTCACCGACACCCTGGCCGGTGCGCAGTGGTGGTTCCTGCCATTGCTGGATGGCGAAGATCGCGCGATCGGCGTGGCCGGCCTGTACCTGCCCGGCGCACAGGCACGCCTGCTGCCCGAACAGCGGCAGCTTGCCGAAGCGATGGTCGATGACATCGCGCAGGCCGCACTGCGTACCCGGCTGGTGGCCGAACTGGAACAGGCGCATGTCAGCAACGAGACCGAGCGGTTGCGCTCGGCCCTGCTCTCTTCGGTGTCGCACGACCTGCGCTCTCCACTGGCGGCGATGATCGGTTCGGCCGACAGCCTGGCCAGTTACGGCGCGGCGATGGACACGGCCGATCGCCGTGCCCTGCTGGACACCATCCTGGTCGAAGGCGAGCGGCTGGACCGCTACATCCAGAACCTGCTGGACATGACCCGCCTTGGCCACGAAGGTCTGAAGATCAACCGTGACTGGATCGGCGTGGACGAACTGATCGGCTCGGCCGCACGGCGCCTGCAGCGCTACCAGCCCAAGGTGCGGCTGGAGCTGGACATTCCGTCCACGCTGGCGCCGATCTGGGTACACCCGGCGCTGGTCGAACAGGCCGTGTTCAACGTGATGGAGAACGCGGCCAAGTTCTCGCCGCCCGACGCCGCCGTGCAGGTGCAGGCGCGCGAACTGGACGGCCAGCTGCGCATCGACGTGATCGATGCCGGCCCCGGCATTCCCGACGACGAGCGCGCGCGCATCTTCGACATGTTCTACAGCGTCGAGCGCGGCGACCGCGGCCGCCACGGCACCGGCCTGGGCCTGACCATCTGCCAGGGCATGATCGGCGCACATGGCGGCAGCGTGCAGGCGCTGCCCGGACGCGACGGTCGCGGTACCCTGATCCGCATCACCCTGCCCCTGCTCAAGCCAGCCTCCCACGATGAGCCCGACCCCGATTGATGCCAGCGTGCCGGCCGCGCGCGTGCTGGTGATCGATGATGAAACCCAGATCCGCCGGTTCCTGGACATCAGCCTGCGCGCGCAGGGCTACCAGGTGCGACAGGCCGCCACCGGCCAGGAAGGCCTGCAGCTGGCCGCCAGCGAGGACATGGACCTGGTGATCCTGGATATCGGCCTGCCGGACATGGAAGGCCACGAGGTACTTGAACAGCTGCGGCAGTGGAGCCAGGTGCCGGTGATCATGCTGACCGTGCGCGCCGGCGAAGCCGAGAAGGTGCGCGCACTGGATACCGGCGCCAACGACTACGTGACCAAGCCGTTCGGCACGCAGGAACTGATGGCACGGGTGCGGGCGCTGCTGCGCACGCGCAGCGTACCCAGTGATGGCACGCCGCCGGTGTTCGACGACGGCCACCTGCGCGTGGATCTGGTGCGCCGCGAAGTCGCCCTGCAGGGTGAACCGGTGGCGTTGACCCGCAAGGAATACGCGTTGCTGTCGCTGCTGCTGCGCAATGCCGGGCGGGTAGTGACGCAGCCGCAGATCCTGCAGGAGATCTGGGGGCCGACCCACCAGCACGATACCCATTACCTGCGCATCCTGGTCGGCAAGCTGCGGCACAAGCTGGGCGATTCGGCGCTGGATTCACGCTACCTGTTCACCGAACCGGGCGTGGGCTTGCGATTCAAGGGGTGAGGGTGTGCCGAACAACGGTCGGCACCCACCAAAGCAAATTCGGAAGAGCATCCACGCATGGCGTGGATCTCTGCTGTGTCGACCAAGGTCGACACCTACCAAGAGCAGTTCATGCGGTTCGGACAGATCGCGGAAATCTGTCGAAGGCGGGGTGGGTCCGGTTGCGGGGGCGTGAGCCGCATGGGCCCGAGGTATGCCTCGGGCGGGTTGGGCAGGACGCCCAACCCCGGTCTTGCCGTGTGCGCAGGACTGCGCACACGAGCAAGCGGCGACCGAGCTTACATGGGTGAGGGCGCTTTGCTTGCGAAGCACTGCTTCGCAAGCGCCCGAACGCCCAGCCGCCAGCGGCTGGGCCGGGCCCCGGAGGGGGACTTGCAGCGTCCCCCGTAACCGGACCCACCCCGCATCCTACGGATAGCCGGCCTTTGACGTTGACGTTGATTCGGCGGGTGCCGGGCGCCGCCCGGCCCCACCTCAGAACCCCAGCGGCGTGTCGCCCAGCACCGGCTGCAGCTGGCTGCGGAACAAGGCCTTGATGCGCTCCAGTGCGGCCTCGTCGTTGCCTTCGAAGCGCAGCACCAGCACCGGCGTGGTGTTGGAGGCACGCACCAGGCCCCAGCCATCGGCGAAGTCCACGCGCAGGCCATCGATGGTCGACAGGCGGCCCCCCACATACGGGTTGTCCGGCGACTGCGCCGCCGCCACCAGCATCGCCACCAACGCATGCGGCGTCCCGTCGGCCACCGCTACCTTCAGCTCCGGCGTGGCGACCATCTCCGGCAGTTCGCCCAGTACTTCGTCCGGGGTTTCCTCGCGCTGGGCCAGGATCTCCAGCAGGCGCGCAGCGGCGTACAGGCCGTCGTCGAAACCGAACCAGCGTTCCTTGAAGAAGAAGTGGCCGCTCATCTCACCGGCCAGCTCGGCATCGGTCTCGCGCATCTTCGCCTTCATCAGCGAATGCCCGGTCTTCCACATCAGCGGGCTGCCACCGTTGCGCAGCACATGGTCGGACAGCTTGCCGGTGCACTTGACGTCGTAGATCACCATCGCGCCCGGATTGCGCATCAGCACGTCGGCAGCGAACAGCATCAGCAGGCGGTCGGCATAGATGATCCTGCCTTCGCCGGTGACCACGCCCAACCGGTCGCCGTCGCCATCGAAGGCTACGCCGAGGTCGGCGCCGAAGCGCTTGACCGTCTGCACCAGGTCTTCCAGGTTGGCCGGCTCGCTCGGGTCGGGATGATGGTTGGGGAAGGTGCCGTCGACATCGCAGTACAGCGGAATGACGTCGGCGCCGATTGCTTCCAGCAGCTGCGGGGCCAGTGCGCCGGCCACGCCATTGCCGGCATCGGCCACGACCTTCAGCGGACGGTCCAGCTGCACGTCATCGGCGATGCGCTGGATGTAGTCGGCACTGACATCGCGCTGCTGGTAGTCACCCGGCTCGGCGGACTGCACCAGGCGGCCCTCGACGATGCGCTGGTAGAGATCGGTGATCGCGTCGCCGGACAGCGTCTCGCCGCCGATCACCACCTTGAAGCCGTTGTACTCGGGCGGGTTGTGGCTGCCGGTGACCGCCACGCAGGTGCCGGTACGCAGATGGAAGGCGGCGTAGTACACGAGCGGGGTCGGCGCCAGGCCGATGTCGATCACCGCGCAGCCGGCACGGCGCAGGCCCTCGGCCAGCCCGGCCGTCAGCTCGGGTCCGGACAGGCGGCCATCGCGCCCGATCACCACCTCGCGCAGGCCCTGCTCCAGTGCCACGGTGCCGATGGCCTGGCCGATCAGCGCCGCGGTCTTCGGTGTCAGTTCGCTGCCCACCATGCCGCGGATGTCATAGGCGCGGAAGATGCCGGCGGCCAGCTCTTCGGCAGGCACCGGCGGTGGCGGCGGTGGCGTGGCATCGCCACTGCCGGTCACGGCGGCCACCGGTGGCGGCGCCTGCTGCAGGCTCTCGCTCAGGGTCGGGCCATGGTCGGCCTCGGACGCGGCGGCGCGGCGCGGCAACGGCAGCGACTTCGGCAGCCGGTCGCGCCCCACCACCAGCAACACGGCAATGAACGCCAGCAGCAACGCCACAATGGCGCTGGCCAGCGCGCCCAGGCCGAGCGGACCGGCCTCGACATTCGGCACCGACGCGACCAGCCGCAACGGCGTGCCTGCAACCGGGCGCGCCAGCGCTTCCGCGCTTTCGGCCAGGCTCGGGTCGCCCTGGGTGACCAGATCGAATGCTCCCTGGCGCAGGCCGAGGAAGCCGGCGGACGGCGCGCTGACCTGGTCGAGCGGCGACGTCAGCCGCAGCAGCGGTTGGCGGACATAGATGACGGCCGGCCCCAGGCTGCCCAGCTGCACCGGCGCGGCCAGGCCCAGGCGGTTGCCGCCGCCGTCGCGGACCACGCGCAGGCTTGGCCTGGCCTCGGCCAGCGCCGCTTCCAGCAGCGCCAGGCGGGAATACCCGAAGGTGGCCGGATCGGCATAGGCGTTGGCCAGATCGGCCGCCAGCACCTCGACCTGCTCGACTCCGGTCCAGCTCTCGCGAACGGCCAGCGCCGCCGCAGCGGCGTCGCCGGCCTGCAGCGCCTGCTGCACGCGATCGTTCTTCAACTGCTGCTGCAGCTGCTGCAACTGGCCCGCAGCAGCCTGCTGCAGGCCCTGCACGGCCTGGTCACGCGCCTCTTCCAGCGCCTGCCCGTTGGCCTCCTGCCGCCATTGCTGCACCGCGCTCCATCCGAACCAGCCGGCCAACAGGATCAACAGCACCCCCAGTAGAGGTGCACTGCGACCCAACGACCGTCCCCGCTGTCCTTCCCCGATGCCGCTCATCGATGTCCCCTGTCAACGCACCCCGGTATGGCCGAATCCACCCGCGCCCCGCACGCTGTCGGTGAAAGTATCCACTACCTGCAGGCTGACGCGGGCGATCGGAACCACCACCAGCTGCGCGATGCGATCGCCCGGCTCGATGGTGAAGGCCTCGCGGCCACGGTTCCAGACGCTGATCAGCAGCGGCCCCTGGTAGTCGGCATCGATCAGGCCGGTGCCGTTGCCCAGCACGATGCCATGCCGATGGCCCAGCCCGGAACGCGGCAGGATCACCGCGCACAGGTTCGGGTCGGCAATATGGATGGCCAGGCCGCTGGGCACCAGCGCGGTGTCGCCCGGCTGCAGGGTCAGCGCGGTATCCAGCGCCGCGCGCAGGTCCATGCCGGCACTGGCCTCGGTGGCATAGGCCGGCAGCGGCCAGCTGTCGCCGAAGCGCGGATCGAGCAGCTTGACCTGCAGCGGGTGGGAAGTGGATGCCTGGGTCATGCCTGGAGTCTCCGCGCGATCAGCGTCAGCAGTTGTTCGGCCAGCTCGCGCTTGGAAGTGGCCGGGAATACCTGTTCGCCGTCCTGCCAGAAGGCCGTGGCGGCATTGTTGTCGCTCTCGAAACCGCCGCCACTGATGCCGACCTGGTTGGCGATCACCAGGTCCAGGCGCTTGTCGACCAGCTTGCCGCGCGCGTATTTCTCCACGTCGTGGGTCTCGGCGGCGAAGCCGACCACCAGCTTCAGCGACTGCGTCTGTGCAGCGACTTCGGCGAGGATGTCCGGCGTACGCACCAGTTCGATCACCAGCGACTGGCTGTCGGCGGTCTTCTTCAGCTTCTGCGCGGCGACCTGCCGCGGCGTGTAGTCGGACACCGCGGCGGCACCGATATAGATGTCGGCGGGCAGCGACTTCAGTACGGCATCGCGCATCTGCGCGGCCGAGCGCACGTCGATGCGCTGCACGCCCGGCGGCGTCGGCAGCTGTACCGGACCGCTGACCAGCACCACCTGCGCGCCCAGCGCGGCAGCAGCGGCGGCCAGGGCAAAGCCCATCTTGCCGCTGCTGCGGTTGCCGACGTAACGCACCGGATCGATGTCTTCGTAGGTCGGGCCGGCACTGATCAGCAGGCGCAGCCCCTGCAGGGCACGGGTTTCCGGCGCGGCAACCGTCGCAGCTGCGCCGCCATTGGCGGCCAGCGCGGCCACGATGTCGCCGGGTTCGGCCAGCCGGCCGGGACCGGATTCACCTTCGGCCAGCGGGCCATCGACCGGGCCGATCACCTGCGCACCACGCTGGCGCAGCAGGGCGATGTTGGCCTGGGTGGCCGGATGCAGCCACATGCGGTGGTTCATCGCCGGGCAGATCGTCAGCGGTGCGGTGCTGGCCAGGCACAGGGTGCTGACCAGGTCATCGGCATGGCCCTGGGCCAGCCGGGCCAGCAGATCGGCGGTTCCCGGCGCGACCACGATGCGGTCCGCCCAGCGGGCCAGCTCGATGTGGCCCATGGCCTGTTCGGCGGCGCTGTCCCACAGCGTGGTGCGGGTCGGCTGCCCGGACAGGGCCTGGAAACTGAGGGGGGTGACGAACTGCTGGGCGCCGGCGGTCATCGCCACCTGCACCTGGGCGCCCGCATCACGCAGGCGTCGCACCAGTTCCAGGGCCTTGTAGGCCGCGATCCCGCCTCCGACGCACAACAGCAGTTTCTGGCCTTCCAGCGCGCGGCCGGGCGCGGGGGAAGCGTTGGGGGAGTCAGCCACCTGGAATTCCTGTGCAAACGAGGGCATTAGCTTACCCGATGGTCGGTAATGTCCCGGTGCACAGCGCACATAGCGGGCAGCTATCAGCAGATGGGACTTGCACCACAGCGCTTCCGGGGTTCAAGACACTGCGATTCGGAACTTTCCTATACCTGTAGGCCGGCCACGTTTGCAGAATCGTCAGTGGCCGCCGCAGGTGTGCCGCTTCGCTTTTCGAGGATTCCGCGTGCACCCGCGCATCATCATCGCCGACGACCATCCCGTCGTCCTGCACGGCATCCGCATCGTGCTGCAGACCCACCTGATGGAGGTCGTCGGCAGCGCGCGTGACGGCGCCGAGCTGCTGCAGCTGGTCGAGCACCACGGCTGCGACGCGGTGCTGACCGACCTCTCCATGCCGGGCACCGGCCCGGATGGCCCGGAACTGATCGCTGAACTGCGCGCACGCCACCCGCGCATGCCCGTGGTGGTGCTTACCGGCGCCCGCCACCCCGGCCTGCTCGATGGCCTGCTGCGTGAGGGTGTCAGCGGCCTGGTCGACAAGTGCGCCGATTTCGGCGAGTTGCCGCAGGCCCTGAACGCGGCCATGGCAGGGCAGGTGTTCGTCTCGCAGCAGCTGCGCCACCACCTGCAGGCGCGCGACCTGATGTTCGCGCGCGAACCGGCGGCGCTGTCCGCCCGCGAACAGGAAGTGCTGGACCTGTTGGCCGCCGGGCTGAAAGTGAACGCCATCGCCGTCCACTGCGGCCGCAGCCCCAAGACGATCAGCCGGCAGAAGGCCGAGGCCAAGCGCAAGCTGGGGCTGCAGAACAACCAGGAGCTGTTCGCCTACCTGCAGTCGCGACGCGACTGAGGCAACGGCCGACCCGGGCATGCGTCCTGCCCTGATGGGCCGCATCGCCCCCACTGGCGATGATGCAGGCATGCCCATCCACGACTGGCCCGAACAGGAACGTCCCCGCGAGAAGCTGATCGCACGCGGCCCCGCCACGCTGTCCGACGCAGAACTGCTGGCACTGTTCCTCGGCTCCGGCTTCGGTGGACGCGATGCGGTGCAGACCGCGCGCGACCTGCTGCAGGCGCACGGTCCCCTGCGTGTGCTGCTGGACCGCCCGGCCCGCGAGCTGGCCCGGTTGCCGGGGCTGGGCCCTGCTCGAAGCTGTGCACTGGCCGCCGGGCTGGAACTGGCCCACCGCTATCTGGCGGCCGAACTTCAGCAGGGCGAGGCCGTCGGCAACAACCCCGCTGCGGTCGGCCGCTATCTGCAGCACCGCCTGCGCGGCCAGGCCCGCGAGATCTTCATGGCGCTGTTCCTGGACAACCGCCACCGCCTGATCGCCTGCGAAGAACTGTTCCAGGGCACCATCAATGCCGCCCCGGTCTATCCCCGCGAGGTGGTGCGTCGAGCCCTGCTGCACAATGCGGCAGCGGTGATCCTCAGCCACAATCACCCTTCCGGCGACCCCGAGCCCTCCGGCGCCGATACCCGCATCACCGATGAACTGCAGCAGGCGCTGGCACTGGTGGACGTGCGCCTGCTCGACCACTTCGTGGTCGGCGAGGGCCGCCCCGTTTCATTTGCTGAACGGGGCCTGCTGTCCCCGCCCCAGCCGCGCCTGTTCGGCTGAACGGCCCTGGTCAGGGCCGGGCGGGCGCCCCGCAGGCATGTCCTGGTCAGCGTGGGCGCGGGCATCTGCGCTAAAATGGGCGATTCCGCCGCTCATTCTCACAGCAGGCCTCGTGAAAAATCTCCTCCGCGCCCTGATCAGCCAAGGCATCGAAGCCTTGCGCGCCAATGGCACCCTGCCCGCCGACTCCCTGCCGCCGGACTTCGTGGTCGAGCGCCCGAAGACCCGTGACCACGGCGACTTCGCCACCAACGCCGCGATGCTGCTGGCCAAGGCCGCGCGCAGCAATCCGCGCGCACTGGCACAGGCGCTGGTCGAGGCGCTGCCGCGCAGCGAGGACGTCAGCAAGGTCGAGATCGCCGGCCCCGGCTTCATCAACTTCCATCTGGCCCCGGCCGCGTACCAGCGCGAAACCGCCTCGGTCATCAAGGAAGCCCACGACTACGGCCGCAACCTGTCCGGCAATGGCCGCACGGTGGGCGTGGAGTACGTGTCGGCCAACCCGACCGGCCCGCTGCATGTCGGCCATGGCCGCGCAGCGGCGATCGGCGACTGCGTGGCCCGCGTGCTCGATGCCAACGGCTGGAACGCCAAGCGCGAGTTCTACTACAACGACGCTGGCGTGCAGATCGAGAACCTGGCGCTGTCCACCCAGGCGCGGATCAAGGGCATCGCACCCGATCAGGACGGCTGGCCGGAAGGCGGCTACCGCGGTGAGTACATCGCCGATGTCGCCCGCGCCTACATGGCCGGTGCCAGCGTCGACCTGGAAGGCAGCACCGTGGTCGGCGCCAAGGATCCGGACGATATGCAGGCAATCCGCCGCTTCGCCGTGGCCTACCTGCGCAACGAGCAGAACCTGGACCTGGCCGCGTTCGGTGTCGACTTCGACATCTACTTCCTGGAAAGCTCGCTGTACGCCGACGGCAAGGTTGCCGAAGCGGTGGCCAAGCTGCAGGCGTCCGGCCACACCTATGAGGAAGGCGGCGCGCTGTGGCTGCGCAGCACCGACTTCGGTGACGACAAGGACCGCGTGATGCGCAAGTCCGACGGCACCTTCACCTACTTCGTGCCGGACGTGGCCTACCACCTGTCCAAGTGGCAGCGCGGCTACGAGCGCGCGATCACCGAACTGGGCGCCGACCATCACGGCTCGCTGGCGCGCGTGCGCGCCGGCCTGCAGGCGATGGAAGTGGGCATCCCGCAGGGCTGGCCGGAATACGTGCTGCACCAGATGGTCACGGTCATGCGCGGCGGCGAGGAAGTGAAGCTGTCCAAGCGTGCCGGCAGCTACTTCACCCTGCGCGACCTGATCGAAGAAGCCGGCCGCGATGCCACCCGTTGGTTCCTGATCGCGCGCAAGCCCGATTCGCAGCTGACCTTCGACATCGACCTGGCGCGCCAGCAGAGCAACGACAATCCGGTGTTCTACGTGCAGTACGCGCACGCCCGTGTCTGCAGCCTGCTGCGCCAGGCGCAGGAAAAGGGCCTGGTGTACGAGCAGGGCAATGGCCTGGCCAACCTTGGCCACCTGGCCGACGATGCCTCGCTGCTGTTGATGAACGAGATCTCGCGCTATCCGGAAGTGGTGGAAGCGGCCGGCGTGGCGCTGGAGCCGCACCTGGTGGCGCAGTACCTGCGTGAATTGGCGCATGCCTTCCACACGTGGTATCACGGGACGCCGGTGCTGGTGGAAGACGCCGCCGATCGCAACGCCAAGCTGACCCTGGCCTGCGCGGCGCGCCAGGTGCTGGCCAACGGCCTTGAACTCCTGGGCGTGAGCGCCCCGGAAAAAATGTAAGCATCAGGAGACGCAGTACACATGGCAGCACGACGCGGCAAAACCCAGGCACGACGCAACAGCAGCAGCCAGGGCACACCCGGATGGGTGTGGCTGGTGGCCGGTGTGGCGATCGCCGCCGTGGTGTTCCTGGCGGCGCCGAACCTGTTCAAGGGCGAAGGCGACGGCTTCCTGCGCGCCGGTCCGCAGCCGAACCCGAACGCGCAGCCGGCCCCGGTTGCTGATGCAGACAGCGATGTCGGCAGCCAGCCAGCCGCGCAGCCGGCCACGCCGAAGCCGGCCGAACCGGAGAAGCCCGCGGCGACGCAGTACGACTTCTACACCCTGCTGCCGGGCAAGGAAGTGGAAATGTCCGACGCCGAACTGGCCGCCAGCGCGCGTGCCGAGGACCAGCGCCGGGCCAAGGCCGAAGCGTCGCGCGCGCAGGCCGCGCTGGAGGGCAAGCCGGTGCCGCCGGCGAGCACGGCCACGCCGGCACCGACCGCAACGGCCAGCGTCGCCAGCACCGCACCGGTGACCGCGAGCAACCGTCCGCTGCCGGCACCGCTGAGCGAGCGCCCGGCCGCGGCAACCCCGCCGGCCAGCACCGCACCGGCGTCGACCAGCACGGCCGCCACCCCCGCGCCGCGCGCGGAAGCCGCGCCCACCGCGCCGGCGACCACTGCCGCACCGGCGCCCGCCGACAACGCCCGCTACATCCTGCAGGCAGGTGCCTTCGGTGCGTCCGGCGACGCCGAAGCCACCAAGGCCAAGCTGGCCATGATGGGCCTGGCGGCACGCGTGGAGTCGGCGCAGATCAACGGCAAGACCGTGTATCGCGTGCGCATGGGGCCGTACGGCAGCGCCGGCGAACTGTCTGAAGCGAAGCAGAAGCTGGATGGCACCGGCCTGCAGGCGATGGCCATCAAGGCGCAGTGACGTTCTGCGGGACTGCATGAAGAAAGCCGGGCATTGCCCGGCTTTTTTTGTTTCTGCCGAGTCGAGCATGGCTCGACTCCACACACGGCGTCAGCCCTCGCGGGCGACCTGGAACCCGGCGAAGGACTGGCTGACCGGCATCAGCTCCAGGCGATTGATGTTCAGGTGCGGTGGCAGCGTGGCCACCCAGAAGATCTGTTCGGCGATGTCTTCGGCGGTCATCGGATTGGCACCGCTGTACAGCTTGTCCGACGCATTCTGGTCGCCATGGGTGCGGACCACGGTGAACTCGGTCTCGGCCATGCCCGGCTCGATCGTGGTCACGCGCACGCCGGTGCCGTGCAGGTCCGAACGCAGGCCCAGCGAGAACTGGCTGACGAAGGCCTTGGTGCCACCGTAGGCGTTGCCACCCGGGTACGGGTAGACGCCGGCCACCGACGAGATGTTGATGATCGCACCCTTGCGCTCCACCAGCTGCGGCAACAGGCGGTGGGTCAGGGTCACCAGCGCGGTGATGTTGGTGTCGATCATCGTGGTCCAGTCCGACAGCCTGGCGCTCTGTGCCGGTGCGGTGCCCTGCGCCAGACCGGCGTTGTTGACCAGCAGGTCGATCTCGCCGAAGGCCGGCGGCAGCGCCAGCAGGGCCGCCTCCATCGCCACCGGATCGCGGATGTCGAAGGCGGCGGCGTGCACCACGTCCTTGCCATAGCGCTCGACCAGCGGTTGCAGGCGTTCGCCGCGGCGGCCGGTGGCGATCACTTTCCAGCCGGCCTGGGCGAAGCGGTGGACGGCGGCGGCGCCGAAGCCGGATGTGGCGCCGGTAATCAGGACAGTGCGGGTCATCAGGCAACTCCAGGGGGAAAACCAGATCTCCATTCTGGCACCGTCCGGCAGCACCCGTGTTGCCGGATCGGCCGGATCCGGGGTCAGATCCCTTTGCGGAGCAAAGGGATCTGACCCCGGCGGCGACCCCACGTGTCGGGGTGACCGGTACAATTGCGCCATGATCAACAATGATGTCCTGCGCAGCGTGCGCTACTCCCTGGACCTGGGTGACCAGCACGTGGTCACCCTGTGCCAGATGGCCGACCCGGCCTTCGCCGTGGATACCGAGCAGGTGAAGGCCTGGCTGCGCCGCGAGGACGAAGCCGGTTTCGAGGCGATGAACGACAGCGCACTGGCGCACTTCCTCGATGGCCTGATCGTGCACCTGCGCGGTCGCGACGAGAGCCAGCCGCAGCGTGCAGTGGAAACCCGCATCGACAACAACCTGGTGCTGAAGAAGCTGCGCGTGGCCTTCCAGCTGCGCGACGTGGACCTGATGGAGATCTTCGCCAGCGCCGGCTTCAACGTGTCCAAGTCGGAAGTCGGTGCGTTGTTCCGCCAGCCCGGGCACACCAACTACCGGCGCTGCCTGGACCAGATGCTGCGCAACTTCCTCAAGGGCCTGAGCCTGCGCCTGCGCGGCTGAGCACGGCCTCGACGAAGGCGCGCGCGGCCGGCGTCGGCAGCCGCTGCCAGACCAGGTGTACGCGCCGGGTCGGGGTCGGCTGCAGTGGAATCTGAACCACGCCCTGGAAACCTTCGGCGATCAACGCCGGCACGATGCCGACCGCCAATCCGTGGCGGACGAAGCGCTCGACCAGTTCCATCAGGTTGACCTCGAAACGCACCGTGTGCGGCAGGCCAGCGGCGGCGAAGGCATCGTCGGTCTGCCGGCGCGCACCGGTACCGCGCGGGAAGTCGACCAGCGCTTCATCCTGCAGTGCGGTCAATGGCAACCGCGTGCGCCCGGCGAGCCGGTGCGACGGCGCCAGTACCGCTACCAGATCCTCCTCCTGCAGCACCTGGTGGCAGACGCCATCCAGCGCTGCCGACGGCGCCAGGCCGACCAGTGCCACATCCAGCGCGCGCGACTGCACCTGTGCGATCAGGTCTTCGCTCTTGTCCACGCGCAGCTGGAACTCCACCTGTGGGTGCACCCGCTGGAAGGCCGCCAGCATCGCCACGACGTCGATGTCGGTCAGCGAAGAAATCTGCCCGATGGCCAGCAGGCCACGCACTTCGCCACTGACGGCGGCCACGTCGGCGCGCAGGTGGCGCAGGCTGGCCAGCACCTGGCGTGCGTGCACCAGCAACGCCTCGCCGGCGGCGGTAGCCCGCACCTGGCGTGGCAGGCGCTCGAACAGTGTGGCACCCAGTTCCTGTTCCAGGTGGGCGATCTGGTGGCTGAGCGCGGACTGCACCACGTGGCAGCGCTCGGCGGCACGGGTGAAATTGCCCTCCTCGGCCAGGGCGACGGCAAACTCGAGCTGCTTGAGGTTCATCCAGCTATCTTGTTTTCAGATGACAAGGATGATGATGATTCATTTCCATCATGATCGCAGCAGGCGGACACTGTGCACCCCGCTTCCTGGAACACCGCGTGAGCCCGTCCCTTCCCCCTCTGCACCGCTGGCAGGTGCTGCTGATGTCGGTCGCCACCGGCGTGGCCGTGGCCAGCAACTACTATGCGCAACCGCTGCTGCACACCATCGCAGATGCCTTCGGCGTGCCGTTCGGCCAGGTCGGCATGGTGGTTACCGCAGCACAGCTGAGCTATGCCGCCGGACTGATCCTGCTGGTGCCACTGGGTGACCTGTTCGAGCGCCGCCGCTTGATCGTGGTGATGAGCCTGCTGTCGGCCGGTGGCCTGGTGATCAGTGCCTGCGCGCCGTCGCTGGCCTGGCTGCTGGTCGGGACCGCGATCACCGGACTGTTTTCGGTGGTGGCACAGGTGCTGGTGCCGTTCGCGGCCACGCTGGCCGCGCCGGAACATCGTGGCCGCGTGGTCGGCACGCTGATGAGTGGCCTGCTGCTGGGCATCCTGCTGGCGCGTACCGTGGCCGGCCTGCTTTCCAGCCTGGGTGACTGGCGCCTGGTGTATGCCATCGCTGCCGGCACCCTGGTGCTGACCGCACTGGCATTGCAGCGCGGCCTGCCGCGATTCCACCACAGCGCCGGCCTGGGCTATTTCGCCTTGCTGCGCTCGATCGGCGTGCTGTTCGTGCAGGAGCCGGTGCTGCGCCAGCGCACCCTGCTGGGTGCCTGCAGCTTTGCCATGTTCGCGATTTTCTGGACCCCGCTCGCGTTCCTGCTGGCGCAGCCACCTTACGCCTACAGCGATGCCACCATCGGCCTGTTCGGGCTGGTCGGTGCAGCCGGCACGCTGGCGGCCGGCCTGGCCGGGCGCATGTCCGACCGCGGCCAGACCGGACGCGCCACTGCCATCGCGCTGGTGCTGTTGCTGCTGTCGTGGCTGCCACTGGGGCTGTCGGCCCACTCGCTGCTGGCGCTGCTGATCGGCGTGGTGGTGCTGGACTTGGCCGCACAGCTGCTGCACGTCAGCAACCAGAACCTGATCTATGCGCTGCAGCCCGCGGCGCGCAACCGCCTCAATGCCGGCTACATGACCGGCTACTTCATCGGCGGCTCGCTGGGTTCGCTGCTGTCGGCGCAGGTCTACCAGCGCTACGGTTGGACCGGCGTCTGCGTGGCCGGTGCCGCCGTGGCCGTGCTGGCCCTGCTGCTGTGGCTGCCCGGCGCGCTGCGCGCGCGCCAGGCGGCATCGTCGAACTAGAAGCTGCCCTGCAGCGCCAGCTCCCAGCGTCCACCGGCATTGCCCGGGAACAGTCGCTTGGCCGCGCTGTCGGTGTCATGCACGGTGGCGCGCAGCTCCCATGCCGGAGTCAGCGTGGCAATGGCACTGAGCTGGCCATGCAGGTAATCCGGGCCCTGCGCGGTGGCCAGCCAGTACTGGCCCACCGCTGCTTCCAGGCGGACGCGTTCGTGCAGCGGCACACGCACGCCCAGCTGGGCATAGGTTCCGCGATGGCCACCGGCCAACGCATCGTTGGAATGCGCGACCTGCAGCCAGGCGCGCTGCTTCCAGGTCACGTTGGTGTTGAGTTCGGTCCAGTCCAGCGCACGACCGGTACCCGGATACACATAGCGGGTCAGGTTCGCATCCAGCGTCCAGTCCGGTGCCAGCGCGCCGGACCAGCCCGCCACCAGGTCGAACTCGCTGCGCGCGCCATTGTCCGGCTTGAACGAGACGTTGGACCCCCACACGCTGGCGTACCAGCCCGATGGGATCGAGATCTTCGCGCCGGCCTGCACCGCCGGGTCACCATCGCTCTGCGAGCTGCCGCGCCACACGTAGTCACTGGTCAAGGCCGCACTGCCACTGACCTGCACCTGTGCCTGCGCGCTGCCCATGCCAAGCAGCCCTGCCAGGGCGGCCACCACCGCCGCCATCATCCCCTTGCTGTTCACTGCACTGTGTTCCTCGTCGAAGGCGGTCACGCCGCCGGGACGGCAGTGTCCAGCGCGTGGCCGTAACGGATCGAGGGTGCGGCCCGGCCCGCGGCGCAAATTCGGCGTAAATCCCGTGGATCGGGGCCATGCGCCAGCGGCGCGGTATCATGGCGCCCTGTTTCCAGGAACCAACCGCGTGGACGCCATCCTGACCCCGGTATCGATCGGCGAGCTGATCGACAAGATCACCATTCTCCAGATCAAGGCCGAGCGCATCGACGATGCCGCCAAGCTGGCCAACGTGCGCACCGAGCTGGACGGCCTGCTGCCCCTGTTGCAGCAGCAGCTGCAGGCACAGCCGGCCCTGGCCGCGCTGCAGCAGCAGTTGAAGGCGATCAACGAGCGTATGTGGGACATCCAGGACCAGCTGCGCGACAAGGAAGCGGCCCAGGTGTTCGATGATGCATTCATCCAGCTGGCACGCGGTGTCTATGGCACCAATGGCGAGCGCGTGCAGGTGAAGAACGAGATCAACCGCGTGGCCGGTTCTGCACTGGTGGAAGAGAAGCAGTACCAGGGCGAGTAACGCCGCTCATCCGCATTCCAGCAGGTGGCGGAAGCGGAACAGGTCACCGTCCCCGCGGATGCCGAGCTTGCGGTAGGCCGAGGTTTTCTGCGAGCTGATCGTGCTGGCTGAACGCCCCGATCGCAGGGCCATTTCGCTGGTGCTGACCCCTTTCAGCACCAGCCCGAGCACTTCCCGTTCGCGCTGGCTCAACGGCACCAGTGCCGGGGCCGGCATTCTGCGTGCACGCGTGCCCGGCAGGTTCAGTTCCGCGCGCAGCTCCGGTGGCACGAAGCGCCCTCCCCGGGCGACCACATCAATGGCACGCAGCAGCACGTCCGGTGGCGTCGACTTGGACAGGAAGCCGCGCGCACCGGCACGCATCGCGGTGGCCACCGTGCTGGCATTGCAGTGTGCCGAGAGCACCAGCACCGGCAGTGCCGGCCAGCGCTGCGACAGCACGTGCAACAGGGCCAGCCCATCGCCCAGGTCGCCCATGGGCAACGCATCGATCAGCAGCAGGTCGACACACGTCGGGCTGCGCTCCAGCAGGTGCAGCAGGTGCGCCTCGCTGGACAGGCTCACCCGTACCTGCACACCCGCGTGCTGGCGCAGCAGCACTTCCACGCCCAACCGCAGTACCGGGTGCGGGTCCAGCAGCGCCAGGCGTCGTGGCCGATCAGGCAGCAGAGGCGGGAGGGTCAGCGGCATTGCGGCATGTCCAGGCAACATGGGACATCCAACGTAGGTCGGTGCCCGCAGCGGCGGAATCCAATTCCTTGCAATGGCTGGCCCGCGCATTCCGCCAGTCAGACAGCATTCCGGTTTGCCACGGCGCAAACGCAACAGGCCCGGCAAATGCCGGGCCTGTTGGGGCGTCTTCAGCGCGCAATCGCGCCGAGGCAGCAATTACCAGCTGAAGCGCGGGCCGACGGTGTATTCCTTGTCGCCGTGGCGGTTCATCTTCAGCTCGCCGTTCAGGCCCCAGTTCTGGTTCAGCTTGACCTGACCACCCAGGCGGCCGTACCACTGGCCATCCGGATTGACGCCGTGCTTCTTGGCGTAGTCTTCGTAACCGACCATGCCGTAGACCTCGGCGTGGGCGCCGAAGGCAGTGCGGATACCGGCTTCAGCGCTGTAGCCGTTGAAGTCCAGACCGTGCTTGCGGTCGAACTTCTGGTAGGCAACGCGGGCAACGAAGTCGGTGCTCGGAGCGATTTCAACGTTGTAGCCGGCACCGACCTTCCACTGGTCAACCTTCAGGTTGGTGTGGTCGATTTCCTGGCGGCTGTATTCGCCGAAGGCGTGGAAGTTCGGCAGGAAGCCGTAGGAACCCTTCACGCCCCAGCCGTCGGCCTTGATGCCTTCAACGTCGGTCTTGGCGTAGTCGGCTTCGGCGTAGTTGTAGGACAGGTTCTCAGCAGCCGAAGCGGTGAACGGCAGGGCAGCGGCCAGGGCCAGAGCAATCAGCGAATTCTTCATGGGGGTACACCTTTACTTTCTTATGGTGTGCAGCAGCGCCAGGGCGCCATCGCATCGGGAATGTAAATTCTCCGTTATTCGCCACAACGCTCCCTGAAAACAGCGGTCTTCGCATTGCTGAATTTTTTGGCTTGATTCAGGCTGCGTCTGGCATACGCGCGCGGCGCGCGTGCATTCGAATTCCGCTGACCCTTGCAACAGGAGGTTGCCTTGCACGTACCTGCCCCGCTGCGGTTCCGGTTCTGCGCCGCCGTCCTCGCCTTCATCGGCGTGCTTTCCACAGCATCGGCTCGGCCGTTGCAGCCCTCCGATTACCAGCGCGCCGAGCGCGTGCACGACAGCCACCTGCGCGGTGCGCTGCGCAATGCCTCGCTCCTGCCGAACTGGCTGGCCGATGGCCGCTTCTGGTACGAACGCGAAGACGGCCAGGGCCGGCGCGAGGGCGTGCTGGTCGATCCGGCGCAGGCCTCCCGGCAGATCCTGTTCGATCGCGCTGCGCTGGACAGCGCTGCGGGGGCCCTGGGGGTGAACGGGCAACGGTTGCGGTTGGTCAATGTGCAGGTGCTGGCCGATGGCCTGCGCCTGCGCTTCAGCGGTGAAGCCGGCATCGACTGCCAGTGGCCACGTTGGCAGTGCCTGCGGACGCAGGGCGCCATGCCTGCTGCCGATGCACTGCCCGCACCCGACGGCGAGGCCTGGCTGCAGGTGCGCGACCACAATCTATGGCTGCAGCAACGCCGACAGGCACCGCGGGCGCTGACCACCGGCGGTGTCGCCGGCCATGGCTATGGTGTATTGCCCGATTTCACCCTGCGCGGTATTCCACGCAGCCAGGGCCGGATGCCGGCGCGGCCATTCGCCGTCGGCTGGTCGCCCGATGGACGCTATGTTGCCGGCGTCCGCTACGACGAACGTGCGCTGCGGGACTACCCCTATCTGGAAAGCACCCCGGCCGGCGGCGCGCGGCCCCGCGTGCACACGGTGAAACTGGGATTGCTGGGCGATGCACAGCAGGTGCGTGACAGCCTGTACATCGTCGATGTGCGCAGCGGCCGGCAGCAGGACATCACCCTGCCCGAGGGCTGGAACACCCTCAGCGAGGCCGGCCTGCTGGGCTGGGACGGCCACCGGCTGTATGCCGCGATCGCGCACTTCGGCGCGCCGCGACGACTGCGCCTGGTGGAGATCGATGCCGGCAGCGGTGCGCTGCGCACCGTGCTGGAAGAAGCCGGCGACGCGCGCCTGCAGCTCAGCCTGTATTCCTACAACCGTGCCTCGGTTGCGATCCTGCCCGGCCAGGACACCGCCGTGTGGTTCTCGCAGCGTGATGGCTGGGGCCATCTGTACCGGGTGCGCCTGTCCGACGGCAAGGTGATGCGCCAGCTCACCCGCGGCCGGTGGGCGGTGCGTGACCTGCTCGGGGTGGACAGCGCAGGCGCTTGGGCATACTTCAGTGCTGGAGGTGTCGAGGGCGGCGATCCCTACGTACGTGGCCTGTACCGGGTAGCACTGCACGGTGGGCCGGTGCAGCGCCTGGCCGCCGATGGCAGCGACCACCTGGCCGATGCGGGCACCGGCATGCTGTTCGGCGGACGCGCGCCGCAGGCGCTGTCGCCCGGCGGCAGCTATCTGGTGGATACCGTGTCCAGCCTCGCGCAGCCGCCGCGCACGGTGCTGCGCGCCAGCGACGATGGCAGCGAAGTGATGGTGCTGGAGGCTGCGGATGCGCAGGCGATCATCGCTGCTGGCTGGCGGCCGCCGCGGCGCGAACGGCTGCTGGCCGCCGACGGGCGCACGCCGATCTTCGCCACCGTCTACCTGCCCCGCGACTATCGCGATGACGGCAGCTTCCCGGTGATCGACGCGATGTACGGCGGTGCCTTCATCAGCAATGCGTCGGTGACCTATGCCGAAGCGGTTTCGGCGCAGAACCCGGTATCGCGCGCCAGCCTGGCCGAGCTCGGCTTCGTGGTGGTCAGCATCGATGCCCGCGGCACCGGCGGCCGCGACAAGGCATTCCATGACAGCAGCTTCCTGCACGGCGCCGATGTGCAGCTCGATGACCATGTGGCCGCGCTGCGCCAGCTGGGCGAACGCTACCGGGGCATCGACCTGCAGCGGGTCGGCATCTACGGGCATTCGTTCGGTGGTTACAGCGCGGCGCGTGCACTGCTGCGCCACCCGGCGTTCTACAAGGTGGCTGTGGCCTCGGCCGGCAGCCACAATTTCCAGGGCATGTACGGCGGCGCCCTGCACGGCATGGACCGGCTGTTCGGTGGCGTGGTGCCAGCTACAGCCATGGCCGATGGCGTGCCGGCCCCCTTTGCCGGGCTCGACAATGCGGCACTGGCCGGCAACCTGCGCGGGCATCTGCTGCTGGTCTATGGCGAACTGGACGAGAACGCGCCACCGGCGCTGACCCTGCAGCTGGCCGCGGCCCTGAACAAGGCCCAGCGTAGTTACGACCTGCTGTACCTGGCCCGGCAGGACCACGAACTGTTCCGCAACGACGCCACCTACACGCACCGCATGTGGGACTACTTCGTGCGCCACCTGGCCGGCCAGCAGCCACCGGATACGGTGCTGGCCCCGCTCCCGGGTGGCCCGGGCTGAACAGGCGCACGCGGGATGTCGATTCCCTACGCGCTGGTTCGTCGTGTACCTGAAGGCCGTGCATGTGGCACGGTCCATCCGGAGGCAGGCAATGAGCTACATCGACGGTTTCGTCCTGGCGGTGCCCACCGCCAACAAGGAGAAGTTCCTCGCCCATGCACGCACAGGGGATCCCGTTTTCATCGAGTACGGCGCGCTGCGCGTGGTCGAGTGCTGGGGCGATGACGTGCCGCACGGCAAGACCACCGACTTCTTCGGCGCGGTGAAAGCCACGCCGGATGAGACGGTGGTGTTTTCCTGGATCGAATGGCCGGACAAGCCGACCCGCGACGCCGGCATGAAGAAGATGATGGAGGACCCGCGGTTTGATCCAACGAAGAATCCGATGCCGTTCGACGGCGCGCGGATGATCTACGGCGGCTTCGTGCCGCTCTACGAGCTGACGCGCTGAACCCGGCGGACGTGCTCAGCGCGCGTCCGTTTCATCGCTGGCAGCAGCATGGCCGGCGCCCAGTGCGGCGCCGGCACCGAGGCCCATGCCGCCCATGCCGGCGCCCATTCCACCACCACCGCCACCGCCTGCACGGCCGCCCTTGGCATCGCCGTCGTTACGGCCCTTGCCGCCACCACTGGCAACGGGCCGGGTCGGCCCCTGCGGTGGAATCTGCAGATCGGCCGGAATCGGGGCCAGATCCAGCGCTTCGCGCACGAAGTCGCGCAGCGAGACCACCAGTTCGTGGGTATGCACCGGCCGCCCCTGTGCCAGTTCGTTGGCGGCACGCGTGGCCAGCCGCACCTGTTCGTCGGTGCCCAGCAGCAGGATGTCCGACAGCGCGGCCTCGACCGCATCGCGGATGCGCCGCGCACGGTCCGAGCGCGGCTCGGCGATGCCGTCGGCATCTTCGCGCTGGCGCAGGTCGCGACGATGGCTGGGATCCACGCCCAGCTCGCCGGTGAACGAACCGCCCAGGGTCTTGTAGGCGGCCATCAGCGTGCGCAGCCGTTCGTTGATCTGCCGGTTCTCGCGCTCGCGGCGCTGCTGCAGGGTCTGCATCACCAGCAGGCGGATGCCGACGCCGAGCAGGGTGATCAGGACCAGGCCGGCCAACGTGGACAGCACGCCCTGCCAGGAACTGAAGTCGATACCGCGCATGGTCGGGGCTCCGGCGGGAAGAACCTGCATCTTGCCCCAGGTAGCGCCCCAGAAACGCGAAAGGCCCTACCACCCGGTGGGTGGCAGGGCCTTCGGTCACGGCGCGATTACTTGCGCTTGGCGACCTTGCGCACGGCCTTCTTGGCCGGAGCCTTCTTGGCGGCGACCTTCTTCAGCGGCGCAGCCTTCCTGGCGACCGTCTTGCGGGTGGCGGCAACCTTCCTGCCCACCGCCTTCTTGGCGACGGCGGTCTTCTTGCCGACAGCCTTCTTGGCGACGGCGGCCTTCTTGCCAACAGCCTTCTTGGCGACGGCAGCCTTCTTGCCGACAACCTTCTTGGCGGCCGCGGTCTTCTTGGTGGCGACCTTCCTGGTGGCGGCAACCTTCTTGCCGACAACCTTCTTCGCAGCCACGGCCTTCTTGCCGGCGACCTTCTTGGCGGCGACGGTCTTCTTGGCCACAGCCTTCTTGGCGGTGGCGACCTTCTTGCCGACCACCTTCTTGGCGGCCACGGTCTTCTTGGCAACGGTCTTCTTCGCGACGGCGGCCTTCTTGGTGGCGGCCTTCTTCACGGTGGCGACCTTCTTGGCGGCAGCCTTGGTGGCCTTCTTGGCGGCAGCGGCCTTCTTGGTCACAGCCTTGCCTGCAGCGGCCTTCTTCTTGGCCACTTCCTTCTTCAGGGCAGCGGCTTCGGCCTTGGCGTTCTTCTTGGCCGCTTCCAGCTTCTTCTTGGCATTGGCAACGGTCTTGCCGACCGACTTGGCGGCCTTGTCGGCCTTCTTGGCAACGGTCTTCTCGACCTTGGCCACGGCCTTCTTGGCCTTGGCAACGCGGGTACCGGCCGCCTTGGTGGCGCGCTTGACGGTCTTCTTGACCGACTTCACGGCGTCTTCGGCGGCGTGGGCGATGGTCTCGCCAACGTTGGTGGCGGCTTCTTTGACGTTCTCGACAGCGTCGGTCACGACCGACACACCATTACCGTTGCTCATGTTGCCCTCCTGGGGGCCTTAAGTATCAAAACGGGGCGATGCTATACCGACATTGACGATCGTGGAACGGGGCACGCGCCCGCAATCGCATCTGATGCGACGGCCATGGTGTAGCCCACCACTGCCGCAGAAGCGGCGGGTTGACAGGAAACCCCTTTTTTTAAGGACTACGCCACAGCAAGCGCGTGGTCGAAGATGGCCGTTGCGTGCCGCTGCACGGACGCGGCATCCGATGCGTGCTGTGGCGCATTGCGGCACCCGGTTGCGCGGAACTGCGCAGGTATCGGTCTGTGTCGGCGCCCCCGGCGATCGTCTTCGGTGGTGCAGGCGTCGCCTGTGCGGTGTCGCCACAGCCATGCTGTCAGCCTCCTCACTCGCCTTTCGCGGCCTGCGGTTTTCATGGCGCATTTATCCAGATCGCGACACACTCATTCAGCTTGTTTTACCGTAGGGCCGAACCGCCCCCACCCACGCCAGCGAACCGACAACCATGCGACCGCTTCCCACCCTGCTTACGCTCGCAATCGCCGCCGCCTTCGGTGGCTTCGTTGCCACCGGCATCAATGCCCACCTGGACAACCGTGCCGATGCAGCACCGCTGCCAGCGGTGCTGCCGACCACCGCCGCGTTGCCGGCCGCGGTGGCCGGACAGGCGGTGCCTTCGCTGGCGCCGATGCTGGAAAAGGCGATGCCGGCCGTGGTCAGCGTCAACACCAAGCAGGTGGTGCGCGTGCGCAACCCGTTCTTCAACGACCCGTTCTTCCGCCGCCTGTTCCCGGATATCCCGCAGGAGCGCATCAACGAATCGCTGGGCTCGGGCGTGATCATCGACGCCAAGGAAGGCCTGGTGCTGACCAACCACCATGTCATCGACAACGCCGATGACGTGCAGGTGACACTGGCCGACGGGCGCACGGTGAAGGCCGAGTTCCTCGGTTCGGACCGCGATACCGACATCGCGCTGATCCGCATCCCGGCGCAGAACCTGACCGACATCAAGCTCGGCAACAGCGACCAGCTGCGGGTCGGTGACTTCGTGGTGGCCATCGGCAACCCGTTCGGCTTCAGCCAGACGGTCACCTCGGGCATCGTCTCGGCGGTGGGCCGCAGCGGCATCCGTGGCCTGGGCTACCAGAACTTCATCCAGACCGATGCGTCGATCAACCCGGGCAATTCCGGTGGCGCCCTGGTCGACCTGCAGGGCCAGCTGGTCGGCATCAATACCGCCAGCTTCAACCCGCAGGGCAGCATGGCCGGCAACATCGGCCTGGGCCTGGCGATTCCGTCCAACCTGGCGCGCAGCGTGGTCGACCAGCTGGTCAAGCACGGCGTGGTGGTACGCGGCACGCTGGGCGTGGAGAGCCAGAACCTGACCGCGCAGATCGCCCAGGGGCTGGGCCTGGGCGAAACGCGCGGTGCGCTGATCACCCGCGTGCTGGCCGGTTCGGCGGCCGCCGCGGCCGGGTTGAAGCCGGGCGACGTGGTGGTCTCGGCCAACGGCCAACGCGTGGACAGCGCCGAAGCCCTGCACAACGTGGAAGGCCTGGCTGCGGTCGGCAGCCCGATGACGCTGGACGTACGCCGCGAAGGCAAGCCCGTGCAGATCAAGGCCACGCTGAAGGAACAGGCGCGTGCGGTCACCGGCGAGAGCCTGGACCCGCGGTTGACCGGTGCCACCTTCGTCGACCTGCCCGAGTCGCTGCGACAGTCGGGTGTCGGCGGCGTGCTGGTCAGCGAGGTCAAGCGTGGCAGCCGCGCGGCCAGCAACGGCCTGCAGCAGGGCGACATCATCACCGACGCCACCGTGGGTGAATTCGCCGACCTGGCCAGCTGGCGCGCCAACTTCCAGCAGCGCCCGCCGACCCTGGTGGTGCGCGTGCTGCGCAACAATGGCCAGCAGCAGGGCCAGCTCGTGATGCGCTGATCGCCCTGCCGTAACACCCCCTATACCCCGGCAATGCTATTGCTGTCAGTCCAGGTCGGCACCGCCGACACCCGTTCCCCCATCGCAACAGGAGTGATTCGATGAGCCCCACCAATACCGAGAACCTGAAGGAACACCTGGGTGAAGCCGGTTCCCACCTGAAGCAGGCCGCCACGGCCGCCGGCGGTGCGATCAAGGGCGCAACCGGTGCCGCGACCGACGAGCTGCGCATCGGCAAGGCCAACGTCAAGGCCGAACTGTCCGACAGCGCACTGTCTGGTCTGGCCGCCGCCGAATTCGGTGGTGCCGCTGCCAAGGAACAGGTTGACGCGTTGATGGACAAGGGCAAGGACCTGATCGACAGCGCCGCCGAGTTGATCCGTGAGCGTCCGCTGGCTTCGTTCGGCGTCGCCTTCGCTGCCGGCTGGATCATCGCCAAGCTGGCCCGCGGCAGCAGCGACAAGTAAGCCGCGGCGTGAGCGAAGACAACGCGCAAGCCCCTGATCCGGCGGCCACCCCGCCGCTGGATGAGAGCATCCGCCAGGTCGGCGCGGCCGGTCGTGCCGCCGCCGATTCGGCCAAGCACACCGTGCGCTCGCTGCGCCGGCTGGCCTCGGCCGACTTCGCCCTGGCCCGCAGCGCCTTCGGCCGTGCGCTGGCCTGGGCCGGCGTGGCGATCGTATTTGGTGCCTCGGCCTGGCTGCTGATGGCGGCCACCCTCATCGCCCTGCTGCAGAGCTGGGGCCTTAGCTGGCTGCAGGCGCTGCTGATCACCTCGCTGCTGAGCCTGGCCGTCACCGGCTACGCGATCTGGCGGGTGTCCTACTTCTTCCACCACACCGGCATGCATGCCACCCGGCGCCAGCTGTCACGCCTGGGCCTGTTCGACGAGCCCAGCGAAGACGACCCCGATGCCGGCGTGCAGCTGCCCGAGGGCAAGCCATGAAGTTCGGCGCGCTGCAGCGGCGGGTGAAACGCTGCGAACAGGTGGTGACCGTGCGCCTGGGCGAGACCCAGGACCACTGGTCCACGCTCAGCGACGTCTGGCGAAAGGGCTGGTCGCCGTTGCGCATCGTGGTGGTCGGCCTGGCCGGTGGCTTCATCGCCGGCAAGCTGGAAGTGCCCGGCAAGGTCAACGGTGCGCGCTGGCTGCAGATGGTCGGTTCGGTCTCGAACCTGTTCGCCAGTGCCCAGGCGGCGTTCGCCACGGCGATGGCGGCACAGGCGGCAGCGACCGCCGATGACGCGGCCGAAGAAGCCGACGATGCCAGCGAACAGGCACAGGCGGCGGCCTCCGCCGCCAACGCACGGCCGGCACCTGCCCCCCGCCCGGAACCCGAACCGGAACCGCGCGAACCGCGCCCGGCCGAAGCCGCCACCGAGCTGTCCGAACGTTGATCCACGCACTCCGCCGCGCCGATCGCGGCCGGCGGATAATGCGCTCCCCTTCCCGGTTGGTGCGTCGATGAGCGAGTCCCTCCTGTCCCCGTCACCAACCGATCCGCAGGGTGCGGAGGCGCCGCTGCCGCCCCCGTCGCGTCCACGCGGGCCGATGTCGCTGGTGGTCCTGGCCACCCTGGCGGTGGGCTACACGCTGTGGGCCGCGCAGGACATCATCCTGCCGGTGCTGCTGGCGATGTTCTTCGCACTGGTCGGCAACCCGATCCTGCGCCTGCTGCAGAAGCTGTGGATTCCGCGCGCGCTGGGCGCACTGCTGATCCTCGGCGCCGGGCTGGGCGTGACCGGTTCGCTGGCGGTGCAGTTGATCGGTCCGGCGATGGAATGGGCGCAGGAAGCACCACAGCAGCTGCGCAAGGTGGCCCGGCAGGTGCAGGACCTGACCAAGCCGGTGCAGCAGGCCAACCAGGCGGCGGAAAACTTCGCCCGCGTGGCCGGCGGTGACAGCAACCACAAGGTGCAGGTGATCCGCACCCAGCTGGACGATCCATACCGCATGCTGACCCGTGCACCGCGCCTGGCCGCGTCGGTGCTGGCGGTGGTGCTGCTGACCCTGTTCTTCATGATCTACGGGCAGAGCCTGCAGCGCGCAGCGATCGCCCTGTTCCCGAACCGCCAGCAGCAGCGGTTCACCACCGACATCCTGCGTTCGATCGAACGGGAGGTCTCGCGTTACGTGCTGACCATCAGCGTCATCAACACCCTGGTCGGGCTGGTGTTCGCCGGCGTGCTGATGCTGCTCGGCATCGGCCTGCAGGAAGCACTGCTGTGGGGCACGGTGGCTGCACTACTGAACTTCGCCCCGTACGTGGGCCCGCTGATCGGCGTGGCATTGATGCTGTTGATGGGCTTCGTCGAGTTCCGCGACCCGCTGCAGGCCCTGCTGCCGGCCGCCGCCTACCTGGGCCTGCACACCCTGGAAGGGCAGATGGTGACCCCGATCGTGCTGGGCCGGCGCATGAAGCTGTCGCCGCTGGTGCTGATCCTGGCGCTGATGGTGTTCGGCTGGGCCTGGGGCATGATCGGGCTGCTGCTGGCAGTGCCGCTGCTGGTGTGCATCAAGCTGGTGCTGGCACGCCTGGATGGCATGCAGGGCTGGGCACGCCTGCTGGAGTGACGGCATCAACAACGGATGGACGCAGGTGGCGGAACCAGAAACAGGGACGAAGTGGCAGACTATGGCGCCCTACCCGGATGGATCCGCTCGTATGAACTCTCTCGCCACGCGTTGCCTTGCCTTGGCCTGCATTGCCGCTCCCGCGTTCGCCGCGACGCCGCCGACTGCCGATCAGGCGCGCACCCAGCTTGCTGAGGCGGTTACCTGCAAGCGGCACCTCACGCCCATGCAGTTCGACGCCATGGCCCGGATGCTGGCACCGGCCCCGGCAAGGGCGCAGGACGGCGAATCCAGCGGCGAGTTCCGGCTGACCACGCCCTTGATGGTGCTGGGCCAGCCCGTGAACCGGCTGCAGTCCTATGACGGCGACAGCGGCGAGGATGGCATCGACAGTTTCACCGCGTACTTCAGCTCGGCCAGTGTGGAACAGGTCGCGGCACTGGCGAAGATGTCCGACCCGGTAGCAGGCACCTACACGAAGGAAGTTGGGCGGCACAACCTGGACGTGCAGCAGTTCGACGGCCAGACCACCATCGCCTGCTCGTACAACCTGCGCTGACCCGGCCCAGCCACAGTGCCCACCCGCCCGCCGCGTCGCATGAAAGCCCGCGCGGGCAGGGGTAGAATGGCGAGGTGAATTTCCCCGTCCAAGCCATCACCCTCGACCTTGACGACACGCTGTGGCCGTTCGCTCCGATCGGCGCCCGCATCGAACAGGTCCTGCACGCCTGGATGTGCGAACACAGCCCCGCTACCGCCGCGATGTATCCGGTGGACGCGATGCGCGAACTGCGCGAGCGGCTGTACCACGCCCATCCGCACCTCCACCACGACCTGAGTGCGCTGCGCCGGCTGACCCTGCACGAAGCACTGCACACCAGCGGTGCCAGCCTCGATCTGCTGGAGCCTGCGTATGAAGTGTTCTACGCCGCGCGCAACCAGGTGGAGTGCTATCCCGATGCGATCGACGCGCTGGCGCGCATTGCCGCACGGGTACCGGTGGCGGCGCTGAGCAACGGCAACGCCGACCTGGAGCGGATCGGCCTGGCCCATCATTTCGCCTTCCAGCTGGGTTCGCGCGAACACGGCGCGGCCAAGCCCGAAGCCAGCATCTTCCATGCCGCGTGCACCCGCCTGGGTGTGGCACCGGCACAGGTGCTGCACGTCGGCGACCATGCCGACATGGACGTGGCCGGGGCGATTGCCGCCGGCCTGCGCGGCTGCTGGATCAACCGCGACGCAGCCACCTGGACCCATCCGCAGCTGCAGCCGGACCTGCAGTTCGACACCCTTACCGGCCTGGCCGACTGGTTGGATGCCAACCTCGACGCCGCCGCACCCCGGAGTACCTGACGCATGAGCGAGATCACTGGTTTCACCGCCGACACCGCTGCGGCGCTGCCGTTGTACGTGCTGGACCGCGAGCAGTTCACCGCCTGGAAGGACAGCCAGCCGGCTGCCACGCAGGCGTGGCTGGCATCGCAGGGCTTCAACGCCGGCGCCCACAGCGTGGCACTGCTGCCGGGCGCCGATGGCCTGGCCGGTGCCGTGATGGGCGTGGGTGATCGTGCCGATGCCTACAGCTATGCGCATGCGCCGCACGCGCTGCCGGAAGGCAGCGTGTGGCAGCTGGCCAATGAACTGCCGGCCGCCGAACTGGCGCTGCTGCAGCTGGGCTGGGGCCTGGGCAGCTACCGCTTTGACCGCTATCGCAAGCGCAACCGCGCACCGGCGCAGCTGGTGGCGGCGCCATCCGGCGAAGTGGCCGACCTGATCGCCGCCAGCCTGCGCGTGCGCGACTGGGTCAACACCCCGACCGAAGACATGGGCCCGCAGCAGCTGGAAGACGCCGCGCGCGCGCTGGCCGATGCACATGGTGCGCAGGTCGAGGCGATTACCGGCGACGAACTGCTGAAGCAGAATTTCCCGGCCATCCACGCCGTGGGCCGCGCTTCGCATCGTGCGCCGCGTCTGGTCGTGCTGCGCTGGGGCAGGGAAACCGACCCGGCGCTGGTGCTGGTGGGCAAGGGCGTGTGCTTCGATACCGGCGGGCTGGACATCAAGCCGGCCGACGGCATGCGCAACATGAAGAAGGACATGGGTGGCGCCGCGCATGCACTGGCCCTTGCCGGCCTGGTGATGGCACGTGGGCTGCCGGTGCGGCTGACCCTGCTGGTGCCGGCGGTGGAAAACGCGATCGGTCCCGATGCCTTCCGCCCGGGCGAAGTGATCGCCACCCGCAAGGGCCTGAGCGTGGAGATCGACAACACCGATGCCGAAGGCCGCGTGATCCTGTGCGATGCGCTGACCTTCGCCGGTGAGCAGAAGCCGGACCTGGTGCTGGACTTCGCCACCCTCACCGGTGCCGCGCGCATCGCACTGGGCCCGGACCTGCCGGCACTGTTCAGCAACGACGACACGGTGGCCCAGCAGTGGCTGCAGGCCGGTGACGCGACCCGCGACCCGGTCTGGCGCATGCCACTGTGGCGCCCCTACCTGCGCTACCTGAGCAGCGGCATCGCCGACCTGGCCAACGCCGGTTCGCGCATGGCCGGCTCGGTGACCGCCGCGCTGTACCTGGAACGCTTCCTGGAAGACGGCCAGCGCTGGGCGCACCTGGATGTGTATGCCTGGAACGACGGCGAGCGCCCGGGCCGTCCGGCCGGTGGCGAAGCGCTGGCGCTGCGCTCGGCGTGGGCGATGCTGAAGCAGCGCTACAGCTGATCGGGTGGGTGCCGACCGTTGGTCGGCACCCCGTCCCCGGAAAATCTGACGAAAAATTGAATTTCGGCCCCGGCCGGGTTCTGCGAGGATGTGTGGGTCGACCACCCACACGCTCCGTGAAGGCAGGACTCCGACCATGTCGCTCTTCCGCTACACCCGCGCTGGCCAGACGCCGGGCGCGCCACGCAAGCATTCACCCCTGCTCTGGATCGCACTGATCGCACTCATTCTGGGTGCGGTCGCGCTGGCCTTCGCCTGGCTGGCCGGCTGGATTGGAAACCGCCTGACCGCGCAGCGCTTCACCGACACCATCGAGGCCACCGGCCCGGCCCACCCGGGCTTCCGCCGCGCACACAGCAAGGGCATCTGCGTGAGCGGCTGGTTCGAACCCAGCGCGCAGGCCCCCACCCTGTCCAGCGCACGGGTGTTCTCGCAACGCCGCGTGCCAGTGATGGGCCGCCTGTCGATCGGCGGCGGCGACCCCTACGGCGCCGACAACACCGCACGCGTGCGCAGCCTCGCGGTGCAGATGGTCAGCGATGATGGCCAGGAATGGCGCATGGCGATGAACAGCTTCCCGTTCTTCGCCGTGCCCAGCGCAGAGGCGTTCTACGAGCAGACCCGCGCCTCCATTCCCGACCCGGCCACCGGCAAGCCCGATCCGCAGAAGATGGCCGCGGTGCTGGCCAAATACCCCAGTGCGCAGGCTTTCCAGCAGTGGGCCAAGACCGCGCCGTGGACCAGCAGCTGGGCCGACACCACCTTCAACAGCGTCAACAGCTTCTGGTTCACCAATGCGCAGGGCCAGAAGCGCGCGGTGCGCTGGCGCTGGCAGCCGCAGGCGCCGGTGGTGGAGATGGATGCGGAAACCCGCAAGCAGGCCAGCGTCGATTTCCTCAGCCAGGAACTGCAGCAGCGCCTGGCCAGCGGCCCGGTGCGCTGGAACCTGGTCGTGACCACCGCCGAGCCGGGCGATGCCATCGATGATCCGTCGGTACCGTGGCCCGAATCGCGTGACCAGGTAGTGGCCGGCGTACTCAGCCTGGACCGCATGCAGTCGCAGGAACAGGGCGCCTGCGGGCAGATCAATTTCGATCCGCTGATCCTGCCCAGCGGCGTGCGTGGCAGTGACGATCCGATCCTGGCGGCCCGCTCGGCCGTGTATTCGCAGTCCTTCAACCGCCGCGAACGCGAGCGCGCCACCGGCAACGTCGAGCAACGGAAGGAGGCCGTACGATGAGCACCGGCAACGGCCACTTCAACCTGCTGGCGCGGGTGCTGCACTGGTCCATGGCGCTGATGATCATCGCCATGCTGTTCATTGGCGTGACCATGGTCGCCTCGCTGCACCTGCGGCCGATGCTGATCGACCTGCACCGCCCATTGGGCATCACTATCGGCGTACTGGTGTTGCTGCGCCTGTACAACCGGCTGCGTCATCGCCCACCGCCGCTGCCGGCGGATCTTCCTGTGTGGCAGGTGATGGCGGCCAAGGCCTCGCACTGGATGCTGTACGCACTGATGCTGGCGATGCCGCTGATCGGCTGGGCGATGCTGTCGGCCGGCGGTTACCCGATCGTGCTGTGGGGTGGCCTGCACCTGCCGCCGATCGTGCCGCATACCCCGGCGCTGTATGCCGCGTTGCGCAATGCGCACAGCCTGCTGGCCTATGTGTTGTTTGCCACGGTGCTGATGCATGTGGGTGCGGCGCTGTTCCACCTGTGGGTGCGGCGTGACGGGGTGTTCCAGGCGATGGCGCGCGGGAAGAATTGAAAGGATTCGCCGGGCGTTCCCGGCGGATTGTTTCCGCGACCGCGGGGGGTGTCACTTTCTTTGCGCGCAAAGAAAGTAACCAAAGAAACGCTCCGCCGGCCGCGAGCCGGCGTGCTTCGCACGCCGGTGCCCTGCGCTCCTCGGTCCGTCGAGGGACGGCGCGGGAACTCGCTGCGCTCAGACACCCGCACCTCTTCGCCCTCGCCGGACCTCCGGTGCTCGGCTCGCTTGAAGGCGGACTCAAGATCAAAGGCGAAAGCGGCCGCTTCACTCGTCGGACACGGCCCGGCGCTACCAAATATCGTCGTGCAGCTGTGGTTCTTGACCTTGGGTCCGCCTTGAGCGAGCCGAGCATCGCAGGGGAATCAGGGGCGCAGAGGCGCCGGTGTCTGAGCGCAGCGAGTTCGGCGCCGTCCCCTGATTCGCCGAGAAGCGCAGGGAACCGTCGCGTAGCGACGGCTCGCGCTCTGGCGGCGTGTTTCTTTGGTTACTTTCTTTGCACGAGCAAAGAAAGTGACACCTCTCCGCAGGCGCGGAAATGATCCGCTACAACCACCCCTTCTGCCGCGCCAGCCGGTACGCCTCGATCCGGTTGGCCACGCCCAGCTTGCCGATGCACTCGGACAGGTAATTGCGCACCGTACCGTGCGACAACCCCAGCTGCTCGGCGATCTCGCTGGCGGTGCGGCCCTCGCCCGCCAGCCGCAGTACGCGGCGCTCGCGGTCGGTCAGCGGATCGGCCTGCGACCACGCATCCAGTGCCAGCTGCGGGTCGATCGCACGGATGCCCTGTTTCACCTTGCGCAGGGCATCGGCCAGGTTCTCGGCCGGTGCATCCTTCAGCAGGTAGCCCAGCACGCCGGCTTCCAGCGCGCGGCGCAGGAAGCCGGCGCGGGCGAAGGTGGTCACGATCACCACCTTGATCGGCAGCTCGTGGCGCGCGATGCGCTGGGCAAGCTCGAGCCCGGACAGGCCGGGCATCTCGATGTCGGTGACCAGGATGTCCGGTTGCAGCTGCTGCAGCATCCGCCACGCGGTTTCGCCATCGGCGGCGCTGCCCAGCACCTCGATATCCGGCTCCAGGCCCAGCAACGCCGACAGTGCACCGCGCACCATCGCCTGATCCTCGGCCAGCAGGATGCGGATCATGCGGCACCGTCCTGTGCCAGCGACGGCGGCGCTCCCGGCGGCAACGGTGTGGTCGCGGCAGCCAGTGGCACGCGCACGGTCAGTCGCGTGCCCTCGCCCTTTGCGGACTGTACCTGCAGGCTGCCCCCCAGGGCGGCCACGCGTTCGCGCATGCCGCTCAGCCCGTTGCCCTCGGCCTGCACGCCGCCACGGCCATCGTCGCGGATCTGCATCGCCAGCATGCGTCCCTCCAGCATGAACTCCACCCGTGCCTGTGTCGCCTGTGCATGGCGCACGATATTGGTTGCGGCCTCGCGCAGCACCAGCGCCAGCCCGCGTTCGACATCCACCGGCATCGCCGGTGGTGGTGCGTATTGAAGGTGGACCTGCTGGCATTCCAGCAGCAGCCGCGCCGATGCCAGCTCACCGGCCAGATCGCTGGCGCGGATGCCGGTAACCGCGCTGCGCACCTGTGCCAGCGCTTCGCGGGCGATGGCCTCGGCCTCGCCGATCTCCAGCCGCGCGCGCGCGTCGCCGCGGTCGTGCAGCTTGCGCGCCAGCTCCAGCTTCAATGTGATCAGCGACAGGGTGTGGCCGAGCAGATCATGCAGGTCGCGGCCGATGCGTTCGCGCTCGGCAGTGGCCGCCAGCCGCCGCACCTCGTCCTGCGACAGCTGCAGTGCCGCATCCTTCTGCTGGTTGAGCGCTTCCACGTTCACGACCAGCCCCACGATGTAGGACACGGCCGGGATCCAGACCAGGCTCTGCCACGGGTACTGGAACAGCAGCGCGAGGCTGCAGAACAGAAGGTTCAGGCCAGTGAGCTGCAGCAGATACTGCCACCAGCCACCGCGTCCGCTCACCCGCAGCAGCACGCAGCCGAACACGAAGTAGGTCAGCCCGGACGGATACCAGGGCAGCAGCACCAGCGACATCGCGATCAGGCCCAGCGCATAGCGCGGAGCGTGATGGCGCGGCGCCACCATCACCTTGGCGTACAGCAGCAGGAACACCGGATAGCTGGCCAGCGTCAGCAGCAGCCAGCGCAGGGTGAAGCCGTGGCCAAGCAAGGGCGTCAGGAAGATCCACACCGACCACAGCAGGTGGACTGCCTCGCTCCAGGGCGATTTTCCCCGGCGCAGCGTATCGGCCACCGCCGAGTCCGGCGCGGGGCGCAGCAGCGAGGCAAGCCATGTCGACGGCACGGGCGGTTCCAGGCGGGGACGATCGCCGCCGATCATGCCAGTTCAGCCGCCTGCGCGCAGGCGCCACCACCGGCCGGGCGGCACCGGCGCAACCGAGCGCGGATCACGGTACGCTTGGCGGCGCGGCTGTGGCGGGCCAGCGACGGGGTGATCGGATCCATGGGCGGTACCGGTAGCGGGGACGTTGCCATCCTGTGCCGCCGTGGTCACGTTTCGCAGTTGCCGCCGTCAGTGTCATCGGGTGACAGCTGTCACTGCCGTCATCGCTGTGCCTGCCTGCATGCTGTGCCGCACGCTCCACCGCCGGAACCGCCGCCGTCCGCCCTTCCGGCCACACCCGCCCAAACGCCTGTGATGGAACGAATGAACGCTTCTGCCGAGCTGTTGAAGGAACTCCGTATCGACCGCAAATCGCCGCCGCCCGCCTCCGGCGGCAGTGGCGGTGGCCGCCGCTGGCTGTGGATCGCGATCATCGTGGTCGTGTTGTTGCTGGCCGCTGTCGGCTTCGCCCTGTTCGGGCGTACGCCGGCAGTGGACGTGGAAACCGCCCCCGCCGTGGCCATCCAGCAGGGCAGCGCCAGCAGTTCGGTGCTCGATGCCAGTGGCTACGTGGTCGCCCGGCGCATGGCCACGGTATCGGCCAAGATCACCGGCAAGGTGCGCGAGGTGATGATCGAGGAAGGCATGCGCGTGGAACAGGGCCAGATCATGGCCACCCTGGACCCGATCGATGCCGACGCGCAGCGCAGCCTGTATGCCTCGCAGCTGCAGGCCGCACGCAGCCAGGTGGCCGGGCTGGAAGCGCAGCAGAGGCAGGCGGCCGCTGAAGCCAGCCGCCTGCAGGCACTGGTCGGCCAGCAGCTGGTGTCGCGCTCGCAGTACGACCAGGCGGTGGCCCAGCGTGACAGCCTGCGTGCACAGCTGGACACCGCACAGCGCAACGTCAAGGTGGCCAACGACCAGCTGGCCATCGCCGAGCTGGGCGTGGACAACAACATCGTGCGCGCGCCGTTCTCCGGCGTGGTCACTGCCAAGGCCGCGCAGCCCGGCGAAATCGTCTCGCCGCTGTCGGCGGGCGGTGGGTTCACCCGTACCGGCATCGGCACCATCGTCGACATGGACTCGCTGGAGATCGAAGTCGAGGTCGGCGAGGCCTTCATCGGCCGCGTGCAGCCGAAGATGCCGGTCGAAGCCACGCTCAACGCCTATCCGGAGTGGAAGATTCCGGGCGAGGTGATCGCCATCATCCCCACCGCCGACCGCGGCAAGGCCACGGTGAAGGTGCGCGTGGCGCTGAAGGTGAAGGACCCGCGCATCGTGCCGGAGATGGGCGTGCGCGTCAGCTTCCTGGAGCAGGCGCAGCCGCAGGCGGCCGCCAAACCGCAGGGCGTGCGCGTGCCGGCGGGCGCCGTGGTCCAGCGCGAGGGCGCCTCGGTTGCCTTCGTGCTGGGTGACGAAAGCCGCGTGCAGCAGCGCACGGTCGAGGCCGGCCAGGCGATGGGCAAGGACCGCCAGATCCTCAAGGGCGTGAGCGCAGGTGAATCGGTGGTGCTGAACCCGCCGGACAGCCTGCGCGATGGCGCCAAGGTGCAACAGAAACAAGCGCAGTAGCGGCCTGGCGCCCACCGGCGCCGCCGGCAGCACCGCTCGACGCACGCCTGCGGCCCCTGCCGTGGCGCTTCCCCGTTTCCCGCCTTCCGTGGAGAACCACCCATGTCGACCCTGGTTTCACTGCGCAACATCACCAAGACCTACCAGCGTGGCCCCGAGAAAGTGCAGGTGCTGCACGGCATCGACCTGGACATCGCCAGCGGCGACTTCGTCGCGCTGATGGGCCCGTCCGGCTCGGGCAAGACCACCCTGCTCAACCTGATCGGCGGCCTGGACAACCCCAGCGGCGGCGAGATCAGCATCGAGGGCGAGCGCATCGACCAGATGAGCGGCGGCCAGCTGTCGACCTGGCGCAGCCACCACGTCGGCTTCGTGTTCCAGTTCTACAACCTGATGCCGATGCTGACCGCGCAGAAGAACGTGGAGCTGCCGCTGCTGCTGACCCACCTCAATGCGGCGCAGCGCCGCCGCAACGCCGAGATCGCGCTGACCCTGGTCGGCCTGGCCGACCGCCGCAGCCACCGCCCGAATGAACTGTCCGGCGGCCAGCAGCAGCGCGTGGCAATCGCCCGGGCGATCGTCTCCGACCCGACCTTCCTGATCTGCGACGAACCGACCGGCGACCTCGACCGCCAGTCCGCCGAGGAGATCCTCGGCCTGCTGCAGCAGCTCAACCGGGAGCATGGCAAGACCATCATCATGGTCACCCATGACCCGAAGGCCGCCGAGTACGCCACGCACACGGTGCACCTGGACAAGGGCGAGCTGGCCGACGCGCCGCTGGCCCACTGACGGAGGCCACGGCGATGAAATACTTCTCGTTGGTGTGGGCGCAGCTGTTCCGCAGCCGTACCCGCACGTTGCTGACCCTGCTCTCCGTGGTGGCCGCGTTCCTGCTGTTCGGCATGCTCGATTCGGTGCGCGTGGCATTCACCTCCGGCGGCAGCGTGGAAGGCGCCAACCGCCTGGTGGTCGCATCGCGGCTGTCGATCACCCAGTCGCTGCCGATCCGCCTGGAGGCCCAGGTGCGGCAGGTGGCCGGCGTGCGCGACGTGGCCTATGGCATGTGGTTCGGCGGCATCTACCAGGACCCGAAGAACTTCTTCCCGAACTTCTCGGTGTCCCCCAACTACTTCGATGTCTACCGCGAGCTGCAGATCGACCCGGCACAGCTGGAAGACTGGAAGCAGACCCGTACCGGCGCCATCGTCGGCGAAACCCTGGCCAAGCAGTTCGGCTGGAAGATCGGCGACACCATCCCGCTGCAGGCCACGATCTTCCCGCGTGGCGGCAGCAACGACTGGCCGCTGGTGCTCAAGGGCATCTACCGTTCCAAGGACCGTGCGCTGGCCGCCAACGAAGAACGCCAGTTGATGATGAACTGGAAGTACTTCGATGAATCCAACGACTACATCAAGAACCAGGTGAGCTGGTACACGGTAACGCTGGACAACCCGGACCACTCTTCGCGGGTGGCGCAGGCGATCGACGCGATCTCGGCCAACTCCGACCACGAGACCAAGACCCAGACCGAATCGGCGTTCCAGCAGGCCTTCGTCAAGCAGTTCGCGGATATCGGCATGATCGTCACCTCGATCATGGGCGCGGTGTTCTTCACCCTGCTGCTGTTGACCGGCAACACCATGGCGCAGGCCGTGCGCGAGCGCGTGCCGGAGCTGGCCACGCTGAAGACGCTGGGCTTCAAGGACAGCACCGTGCTGACCCTGGTGATGGTGGAATCGGTGCTGCTGATCGGCCTGGGCGGCCTGATCGGCATGGGCCTGGCCGCCCTGATCCTGCCGGCCATCGGCCCGAAGAGCATGGGCATGCTGCCGCCGCACGTGCCGACGCCAACCTGGCTGATGGGGCTGGGCCTGATCGTGGTGATCGGCATCATCGTCGGCCTGTTGCCGGCGCTGCGTGCCAAGCGCCTGAAGATCGTCGACGCACTGGCCGGTCGCTGAGGAGAACACAGACATGTTCAATAGCAAACTCAAGAAGTGGCTGGGCAACGGCGTGACGGTGCTGCTGCTGGCGGTCGGCCTGGTGCTGTGGATCAGCCTGCCGTGGACCGGCGTGCTGGCCGTGACCGTGCTGGTGGCCCTGTGGCTTCTGCTGACCCGCGGGGGGCGACTGGCGCTGGCCGCCACCCGTATCGGCGTGGCCAGCCTGCCGCAGCGCTGGGGCGCGTCCTCGGTGATCGTGGTCGGCATCGCCGGCGTGGTCGGCGTGCTGGTGGCAATGCTGGCGATGGGCGAAGGCTTCCAGGCCACGCTCAACAACACCGGCGATGACACCACCGCCATCGTGCTGCGCGGTGGCTCGCAGGCCGAGACCAACTCGGTGATCACCCGCGAGCAGGTACCGATGCTGTCCACCCTGCCCGGCATCAGCCGCGATACGCAGGGCCGGCCGCTGCTGTCGCCGGAGCTGTCGCAGGTGGTCAACCTGGTGTCGAAGTCCGATGGCACCGACGTCAACGCGCAGTTCCGCGGCGTGGGCCCGCAGGCGTGGGCGGTGCATGACAAGGTCAGGATCGTCGAGGGCCGCAAGTTCGCCACTGGCCTGCGCGAGATCGTGGTCGGCCAGGGCGCCAAGGGCCAGTTCCGCGACATGGAGGTGGGCAGGACACTGACCCTGGGCAACCAGACCTGGACCGTGGTGGGTGTGTTCGCCACCGGCGATGCGCATGATTCGGAACTGTGGACCGACGCCGATACGCTGGCCACCACCTACCAGCGCAGCGCCTGGCAGTCGATCAGCGTGCGCACCGAGGGCAAGGCAGGCTTCGATCAGTTCAAGGCCGCCGTCGCCGCCGACCCGCGCCTGAAACTGGACGTGGAAACCACCCGCGTGTACTACAGCAAGCAGGGCGGCGGGCTGACCAAGTTGATCGACATCCTTGGCAAGGTGATCGGCACGATCATGGCGGTCGGTGCGGTGTTTGGCGCGCTCAACACCATGTATGCGGCCGTCGCCACGCGCGCCCGCGAAATCGCCACCATGCGTGCGATCGGCTTCCGCGGCCTGCCGGTGGTGACGGCAGTGATGCTGGAGACGATGCTGCTGGCGCTGCTCGGTGGCCTGCTCGGCTGTGCGGTGGCGTGGCTGCTGTTCAATGGCTACAGCGTGTCCACCATCGGCAGCAACTTCAGCGCGGTGGTGTTCAAGTTCCATGTGTCGCCGGAACTGCTGTGGACCGGCCTGAAATGGGCACTGGGCATCGGCCTGGTCGGCGGCCTGTTCCCGGCACTGCGCGCGGCACGTTTGCCGATCACCACGGCGCTGCGCGAAACCTGAGCATCGCGCAGCGGTGGACTGCGCATCACGCAAGGGGACGGAGCGAAGGCTCCGTCCCTTTCACGTTGCCGAACTCAGAAATCCGCCGCCGCAGCATCAGACGGCGGGGCCGCGCGCGGCCAGATGCTGGCGAAGGACCTCCTCGGGCGGATACGCCGTGCCCAGCGCGTGCTGCTCGCCTGTGTGCCGGTCGACGAAGATCGGCCCATTGCCGGCCAATGCATCCGAGATTTCGCCGGATTGCAGGTAGCGCAGCGACTGGAAGCAGAACAGCCAGCCTTCGACCACTTCGTGCTCATGCGTGATGGCAACCGGCTCATCGTCGCTGGCAAGTGCAGCCTCCACGCGACGGCGTGCTTCTTCAAGCTGGATCATTCCTTCGTCTCCTGCCTTCGATGACAAGGCGAAGAGCATTTCATGCGGGCAGGTGCATCACAACGGCTGCGCGCCTGCATACAAGCGCGTACTGCGACGCGTTGTCGCAACCACTCAAGCGTGCCAGCTTCGTGCCGCTATCGATGCCTCTGCCCATCGCAAACGCAGCGCGCGTGACGCTGCGCACAGCCCATCTGTGGATTGTTGGTTGCGATTCATTTTCGCGCACTTCCAGCGGCGCCGAGACAAACAGTTACGAATGGAAACATTCTAGAATCGCGCCCCCCACGTTGGTTTGCAGCACCCCACGCGCCCATAGAACGGGCGCTTGTTTTTACCGAAACACGAGATTTCACGGATGTCCCTGAAAACCAATCCGCTGCGCAACGCGATCGTCATCGCGCTGGCCGCCAGCTGCACCACCCCCGCCTTCGCACAGAGCACCAGCGATACCCCGACCAACCTCGACCGCATCGAAATCACCGGCTCGCGCATCCGCCAGGCCAGTGTCGAAACCGCACAGCCGGTGGTCGCGCTCAACCGCGCCGAGATCGAGAAGAAGGGCTACGTCAACGTCGCTGACATCCTGCAGGACATTCCTGCCGCCGGTGCGCCGAGCATGAGCCGCGCCTCGTCGCTGACCTCCTCGCGCGACTTCGGCGGCATGTACGTCAGCCTGCGCAACCTGGGCCCGGAACGCAGCCTGGTGCTGATCGACGGCCGCCGCATGGGCGTCAGCGCCGGCGGTTACTCCGACCTGGCCTCGATCCCGTCGTCCATCGTCGAGCGCGTGGAAGTGCTGACCGACGGCGCCTCCGCGCTGTACGGCTCCGATGCCATCGCCGGCGTGGTCAACATCATCACCCGCAAGAATTTCGATGGTGGCGAAGCCAGCGTCTATGTCGGCCAGTACGGCCAGGGTGACGGCCAGAAGCGCGCCTACAGCGCGACCTTCGGCAAGACCTTCGAGCGCGGCTGGTTCAGCGTGGGCGCCGAGCGCACCAAGGAAGATGAGGTGCTGGGCAAGGACCGCGAGTTCAGCCGTTACACCAACGGCCCGCGCCACCCCAACGATGGCCTCAATGGCAACACCCCGTGGGGCTACGTCACCGTCGGTGGCAAGAACCTGACGGTGGGCCCGGGCGGCGACCCGGGCAAGGCCGGCAACTTCCATGCGCCGGACCCGGCTGATGGTGCCAACACCAAGTCGAACATGAGCCTGCTGACAGGCCTGGAACGCACCTCGGTGTTCGCCAACGGTGGCTTCTCGATCACCGACAACCTGCGCATCGTCGCCGACGCGTTGTACAGCAAGCGCGAGTCGACCAAGCACCTGGCCGGTTACCCGTACTCGGTCAGCGCCGCACAGGCCCGCAATGGCAGCCGTGCCGCCCTGTCCAAGGACAGCGCGTTCAACCTGTGGGGCCAGGATGCGCTGTTCGCGCACCGTACCGAGGAACTGCCGCGCGGCACCGAGAACAACCTGGAAACCAAGCGCGCCAGCATTGGTCTGGAAGGCAGCTTCGAAACCGGTTCGCGGTACTGGGACTGGAACGTCAACTACATGTACAACCGCAACGAAGGCGAGCGCATCGGTACCGGCAGCATGTACCAGCCGCACGTCAACCTGGCCGTCGGCCCGTCCTTCATGGACGGCAACGTGGCCCGCTGCGGTGCGCCGGGCGCGGTGATCGCCGGCTGCGTGCCGTGGAACCCGGCCGCCCCGATGGGTTACACCGGACCCGGCTCGCTGAGCAACCAGGACGTGCAGGACTACCTGTTCACCCGCTTCGTCGACAAGATGCAGAGCACCACCAAGGTCGCCAGCGGCAACATCTCCGGCTCGCTGTTCACCCTGCCGGCCGGCGACATCCTGGCCGCGATGGGCTTCGAGCACCGCAGCGAAGAAGCCAGCTACACTCCGGACACGATGGTGCAGAAGGGCGAGATCGCCGGCACCAGCGGCCAGCCGACCCGCGGCAACTACTCGCTCAACGAGGTCTACCTGGAACTGCAGGTGCCGCTGCTGGCCGACCTGCCGTTCGCCCGCGAACTGTCGCTGGACATGGCCGGCCGCTACTCGGACTACAACAACTTCGGTTCGACCACCAACAGCAAGTTCGGCCTGAAGTGGAAGCCGATCGACAGCCTGCTGGTGCGCGCCACCTACGGCACCGGCTTCCGTGCGCCGACCGTGGATGACCTGTACGGCGGCACCGTCAGCAGCCGCGACTCGTTCACCGATCCGTGCGATACCTCCTTCGGTACCGCCGCCACCAGCCCGACCGTCGCTGCCCGCTGCCAGGCGCTGAAGGTGCCGGCCAACTTCCGCCAGCTCAACAGCGATGGCAGCGTGGCCACCAAGCCCGGCCAGCAGGCCACCACCGATTTCAGCTCGGGCTCCAACCCGGGCCTGAAGCCGGAAACCGCCAAGACCTGGACCGTCGGCCTGGTCTACAGCCCGGACTTCGTGCAGGGCCTGGACGTCAGCCTGGACTGGTGGAAGATCCGCATCGACAACGCCATCGTCGGTGAGTCGGCCACCAACATCCTGGAACAGTGCTACGTGCAGGGTTCGGATGCCGCCTGCGGCCGCTTCACCCGTGGCAGCAACGGCCAGGTCAACTCGCTGGACCGCTCGCTGGTCAACGCGGGCTACCGCGAAACCGCCGGCTATGACATCAACGTGCGCTACCGCCTGCCGGAAACCGCGTTCGGCAAGTTCGCCGTCAACTGGAACACCACCTACACCGACTACCTGGAGCAGCGCAACGACAGCGCCGCCACCACCCCGGTGGAACAGCGTACCGGTTGGGCCGGCGACTTCCGCGTGCGCTCCACCTTCAACCTGGATTGGCAGTACGGCGACCTCGGCATCGGCTGGACCGCGCGCTACTACTCCAGCATGAAGGAGAAGTGCTCGTACATGGATGAGTGCAACATGCCGGGCTTCAACTCGTCGTACACCAGCGCGTCGCCGACCAACAAGGTGGGCTCCAACACCTTCCACGACCTGCAGGTGCGTTACAGCCTGCCGTGGGATGGCACCGTGTCGCTGGGCGTGAACAACGTGTTCAACCACCAGGGTCCGATCATGTACAGCCAGCCGAACAGCAGCTTCACCTACTACGGTGGCTTCGACATCGGCCGCTTCATGTACATGAAGTACCAGCAGCGCTTCTAAGCCTGCAACCGCCTTCCCGCCACGGCCATCCCTCTCTCCTGGCCGTGGACGGAAGCAGAACGGCGCCCCTCGGGGCGCCGTTCTTTTTTGGGTGGAAGCGGGTCGGATCCCTTCGCCCTGCGAAGGGCTCTGACCCCACGCGACGGATAGAACAGGGTCAGAGCCCTCCGCGTTGCGGAGGGATCCGACCCCGCAGCCCCGCCGGCGCTAGCGCTTGGCGCGCATCGTGCGGATGTTGTCGCCGACGAACAGGATCAGGCCGGCCCAGATCGCGGCAAAACCGATCGCCTTGGCGGTATCGAACGCTTCGTGGAAGAAGAACACGCCCAGCAGCAGCTGCAGGCTCGGTGCGATGTACTGCAGGATGCCCACCAGCGACAGCGGAATGCGCTTCACGCCGTAGGCAAAGCCGATCAGCGGTACGGCGGTGACTGCGCCACCGAAGATCAGCAGCAGGTCGTTGCGCCAGCCCCAGCCATGGAAGAACGCACCGCCATGGCCGTTTTCCGCCCAGATCGCGAAGGCCAGCGCCGGCAGGAACAGGTACATGCTTTCCACGCCCAGGCCGGCCACCGGGTCGACCGAGACCAGCTTGCGCAACAGCCCATACAGGCCGAACGAACAAGCCAGGCCGAGCGCGATCCACGGCGGTGTGCCGGCGTCGATGGTCAGCCAGGCCACGCCCACCGCCGCCATCGCCACCGCCACCCATTGCAGGCGGCGCAGGCGTTCCTTCAGCACCAGCACGCCCAGCAGCACGTTCACCAGCGGGTTGATGAAGTAGCCCAGGCTGGTCTCGATGACATGACCGGCGTTGACCGCCCAGATGTACAGGCCCCAGTTGAAGGCGATGGTCAGGCTCGACACCAGCAGGATCGGCAGCGCGCGCGGCTGCGCGGCGATCTTCTGCCACCAGCCCAGGCGCGAGCTGATCAGCAGCCAGCCCAGCACCAGCACGGTGCTCCAGATGATGCGGTGGGCGATGATCTGGAACGAAGGCACCTCGTTGAGCAGGTGCCAGTACACCGGCACCAGGCCCCAGATCACGAAGGTGGACGCGGTGACCAGCAGGCCCCGGCGTTGTTCTTTCTCGTCCATGCTCATCTCTTTCGCGTCCTTGCCATCGTCAGTACCACCACACCCAGGAGAATCACCGCCATCGCCAGCAGGTCGCGCCAGCCGAAGCGTTCACCGTTGAGCAGCGCGCCGAGCAGCACCGCGATCACCGGGTTGACGTACGCATAGCTGCCCGCCAGCGCCGGACGCACGTTCTGCAGCAGCCACACGTAGGCAGTAAACGCGACGATGGAGCCGAACACGCACAGGTACGCCATCGCCAGCAGGCCACCGGTATCGGGCAGCGTGCTCGGGCGCTCGCCGACCGCCAGGCCGATCAGCACCAGCAGCACGCCACCGCAGATCATCTGCCCGGCCGCGGTCATGAACGGGCCCGGCAGGTCCAGCCCGCGTGCCCACACCGAACCGAAGGCCCAGCCGATCGGCGCGATCAGCAGCAGCACCAGCCCGGTCGGCGAGGCGGTCAGGCTGCTGCCGGCATTGAGCCAGACCACACCGAGGAAGCCGATGGCGATGCCCAGCCACTCACCGCGGCTGGCATGCTGCCCGCGCAGCGCCGAGAACAGCGCCATCCACAGCGGCACCGAGGCCACCGCGGTGGCGGCCAGGCCCGAGGACACCTCACGCTCGGCCAGCACCACCATGCCGTTGCCCAGCACCAGCATGGTCACGCCCATGATGACCAAGTTGCGCCATTGCCGCAGGGTCGGGTTCGGCAGCTTCCAGAACAGGCGCAGCGCCAGGAACATCAGGCCGCCGGCAATGATGAAGCGGCTGCCGGAGACCATCGTCAGCGGCAGTGCGCCGCCGTGCAGGGCCTTGGCGATGCCCAGGTAGGTCGAGCCCCAGACCACATAGACCAGCAGCAGTGCCAGCGCGACAAGGCCACCCCGGGAGGCAGCCGCAGACGAAGAGGGGGGAGCCGACATGACACACCAGGGAGCCGGGGGAAGGCGGATTCTAGGACGTTTTGAGTATGGTCCGGGACCCCATGCGGTGGCACGCTGTCATCCATCCATGCACCCTGCTCTGGTCTGCTACCCCGTGTTGACGGTCGATGCAGTACCAAGAGGGCTGCCCGGCCGCGCCGCCCCAAGGCCGGGCGCCGTTTTCCCTGCGCACGGACGCGCCGCATCGAGGATTCCCACCCAGATGAGCACCACGCCCCAACCTGCTGTCCCCGCGAACGACCGCGCCGCCCTGCGGCGGTCGATCTCCAACACCCTCAAAGGCTCCGCCGGCAACCTGGTGGAGTGGTACGACGTCTACGTGTACTCGGTGTTCGCCGTGTACTTCGAATCGCAGTTCTTCTCGCCCGACGACAAGAACTCCACGATGTACGTGTGGGCGATCTTCGCCGCGACCTTCCTGATGCGCCCGATCGGCGCCTGGTTCTTCGGCCGCTTCGCCGACCGCCATGGCCGCCGCCTGGCGCTGACCGTCTCGGTCACGTTGATGGCGCTGTGCTCGTTCCTGATCGCCATCACCCCCACCGCCGCCAGCATCGGCATCTGGGCCGCGGTCATCCTGCTGTTCGCACGGCTGCTGCAGGGCTTCGCCACCGGTGGCGAGTACGGCGCCAGCGCCACCTACATGTCCGAAGCCGCCATTCCCGGCCGCCGCGGCTTCCTGTCGTCCTTCCACTACGTCACCCTGGTTGGCGGCCACGTGCTGGCCCAGCTGACCCTGCTGCTGATGCTGACCTTCTGGGGCAAGCCGGAAATCTCCGAGTGGGGCTGGCGCATCGCCTTCGGCATCGGCGGCATCGCCGCGGTGGTGGTGTTCTGGCTGCGCCGTGGCATGGACGAGTCGCTGTCGGAGTCGTCCATCGAGGCCGCGCGCGAGGGCAAGGCGCAGAAGTCCGGTTCGATGTACGAGCTGTTCGTGCACCAGTGGCGACCGCTGCTGCTGTGCTTCCTGATCACCGCCGGCGGCACCGTGGCCTTCTACACCTACTCGGTGAACGGCCCGAAGATGATCCAGAGCGCCTTCGCCGGCAACGATCCGATGACCGGCACCCTGATCAACCTGGGCGTGCTGGCCTTCCTGATGGTGCTGCAGCCGGTCGGTGGCTGGCTGTCGGACATCATCGGCCGCAAGACCCTGCTGGTGTTCTTCGGCGTCGGCGGCGTGCTGTACAGCTGGTACCTGATCACCCAGCTGCCGCACCAGCATGACGCCACCCTGGCCTTCCTGACCCTGGCGCTGGCCTTCGTCATCCTCACCGGCTACACCTCCATCAACGCGGTGGTAAAGGCCGAACTGTTCCCCACCCATGTGCGTGCACTGGGCGTGGGCCTGGGCTATGCGCTGGCCAACTCGCTGTTCGGCGGCACCGCCCCGCTGCTGTACCAGGGCGCGCTGAAGACCGGCCACGTCGATTGGTTCGCCCTCTACGTGACTGCCACGATCGCGGTATCGTTGGTGGTCTATGTGTTCTTCCTCACCAACAAGGGCCCGAACTGGCTCGACGGCACCCGCAAGTAAGCGCGTTGCCCTGATCGCGGCCACCGGTGCAATGCCGGTGGCCGCTGCGTCTCCCGCTCCTCCACTGATGTGGATCGCGGTGACGCTGGCCGCAGCCACGGCACTGGCCTGGCTGCTGCGCCGCCCCAGCGCACAGGCCGCATGGCCACGCATCGGTTTCGGGATCGCCCTGCTGCTGTTCTGCGCCGCACTGGCGCTGCAGCTGGCAGTGGACCTGGGCAGCGGCCACAGCTCGCTGCAACTGCGCCTGCATCGCGGCGTCAACGGCGGATCGCTGGTCGGCCTGCGCACGATGGTGGCGTGCTATCTGGCAGCGCTCGCCGCCAGCGGCTGGGGCGCGTGGAAGCTGCTGCGCCGGCGCTGACGAACACCCGGTCGTGCCGCCGGCTGGCCGACACCTCCACATTCTTTCGGTCGTGCCGGCCGCTGGCCGGCAACTCAACATTCCTTTGGTAGTGCCGGCCGCTGGCCGGCAACCTCATGAACCTCCGGAAAGAGCAGGCAGTTGCCGGCCAGCGGCCGGCACTACCTCAGCGGCGGGCCGCTTCGCTCTTGTCGCGCGCGCCGCGGAACTCCGATTCCTTTTCCCACGTCGGCCAGCGGCGGCTGTTGGCCAGCTCCGCGCCCAGATCGTAGACCAGCAGGGTATCGGCAGCGTGGCCGCTCGGGTCCCAGCGCGGCGTCCAGGCATCGCAGGCCTGGTGGTAGCAATCGGCGAAGTACTTCTCGCGCAGCGCGCGGCCGGCTTCAACCCCACCGTCCAGCTTGTCCAGGCCCGGGCCGATGGTGATTGCCGGCACGCCCAGGCGGGCGAAGGCGAAGTGGTCAGCGCGGTAGAAGAAGCCCGCTTCCAGGTTCGGGTCCGGGCTGTAGCTGCGGCCGCGGGCCTTGGCCACGCGTTCCAGGTCGCCTTCCAGCGAGACCCGGCCCTTGCCCCACGACGCGATGTCGCGGGTCGGGCCATCCGGGCTGAACATCTCGATGTTCAGCACCGCGGCGGTCTTGTCCAGCGGCGCCAGCGGGTGCGCGGCGTAGTAGCTGGCGCCCAGCAGGCCCTTCTCTTCGGCGGTCAGCGCCACGAAGTACAGCGTGCGCTGCGGCTGCGGGCCGGCGGCGAACACCCGGCCCAGTTCCAGCACCGTGGCCACGCCGGTGGCGTTGTCGATCGCACCGCGGCGGATGCGGTCGCCCTTGGCGTCGGGCTGGCCGATACCGAAGGCATCCCAGTGCGCAGAGAAGATCACCGCCTCGTCGCCATGCTCGCCACCGGGCAGCTTGGCCACCACGTTGCGGGTCACCACCTGCTCGCGCTTCAGCGCGAAGTCCACGCTCAGCTTGGCGTTGTCCAGTGCCACAGGACGGAAGTCGGCGCGCATCGCCTTGCGCTTCTCGGCATCGAAGTCGAGGCCGGCGTCGGCGAAAATCGCCTCGGCCAGCTCGCGCTGCATCCAGCCACGCAGCGGCGTGTGCTGCGCCATCGCCTCGTCCTGGCCGCGCTCGATGTCGAACAGCGGCGATGTGCCCGAGCTCTTCACCGTGGCCCAGCCGTAGGCGGCCGGCGCGGTCTCGTGCACGATCAGCACGCCTTCGGCGCCACGGCGTGCGGCTTCCTCGAACTTGTAGGTCCAGCGGCCGTAGTAGGTCACCGCCTTGCCGTCGAATGCGCCCGGTGCATCGGCTTCGAAATCGGCATCGTTGATCAGTACCACGGCGATCTTGCCGTGCAGGTCCACGTCCTTGTAGTCGTTCCACTGGCGTTCCGGCGCATCGATGCCATAGCCGACGAACACCAGCGGCGCATTCCTGATCTGCACGCGCTTGCGCGGCTGCAGGCTCTGCAGGGTCACGTCCACGCCATTGGCCAGCGCACGCTTGCCCTGCTTCAGCGACAGGCTGGCCTTGGCCGGGCCGTCCAGCTGCGCGCGCACCAACGGGACCGGCTGCACCCAGCTGCCATCCACGCCGCCGGGCTGCAGGCCGTAGCTGCGGAACTGCTCGATCAGGTACTGCACCGTGCGCTCTTCACCCTCGGTGGCCGGCGCGCGGCCCTCGAATTCATCCGACGCCAGAACGCGCACATGGCGCGACAGCGCCTGCGGATCGATGCCGCCACCCGGCAGGTCGTTGGCCGCATGGGCAAGGCCACCGACGAACAGGCAGGACGACAGCAGCAACACGCGCATCGGATTCACGGCAGTACCACGGCTAGCTTGGAAGTCACCAGAGTGTAACGTGGTCGTGACATCACGGCGCGGCTTGGGCCTGCGTCATCCACGCAGGGCGTGGATCTACCTGCTGATGCGATCCAGCCAGCAGGCCAGGCCCTGTGCATTGAGCTCGATATCCATCGCCAGCACGGTGGTCACTGCCGCATCGTCCAGCGCACAGCCATGCAGCTGTGCACGTTCCAGATACAGCGCCTGCAACGCGGCCAACAGGCAACGATGGCGGTCCGGTCGACCGTCGCACTGGCGGCCGATGGCGGCCATCGCATCGATCTGCTCGAACAGGTCGCCGGCCAGTTTCTCCACCTGTTCCACACGACCGTAGTGGGTCAGGTACATCGCCTGCGGGCCGTAGCCCAGCATGCGCTGGATCGAGGCCTTCATCGCCTCCGGGTCGAACTGCACCGGCGAGGAGGTCGGGAAGATGAAAGCGCCCTGCGCGCTGTCCAGCTCGCGGTAGGAGATACCGAAGGTATCGCCGGTGAACCAGCTGCGGCTGCGCGCATCCCATACGCAATAGTGGTGCAGCGCGTGACCCGGCGTGTGCAGCAGCACCAGCTCGCGGCCGGCCAGATCGATGCGGTGGCCGTCTTCGGCCACCACCACGCGCGACTCCGGAATCGCCTCGATGCGGCCATAGCTGCGCGCGATCTCGTCGGCGCCATACACCGCTGTGGCACCGGCGATCAGCCGGGTCGGGTCGATCATGTGCGGCGCACCGCGCGGGTGCAGCACCGCCTTTGCGTTGGGCAGCTGCTGCATCAGCAGGCCGGCGCCGCCGGCGTGGTCCAGGTGCACGTGCGTGAGCAGCAACCAGTCCACCGCTTCCACGTCCAGGCCGGCATCCGCCAGCGCCTGCAGCATCGCCGGCACCGACAGGCCGGTGCCGCAGTCGACAAACGCGGCGCGGCCGTTTTCAACGATCAGGTAAGCCGCGTCGAAGTCCGGGCGCTGGAAGCCGGTATCGATGGTGTGGATGCTGGGGTCGGCGGTCATCGGCACGCACCTGGCAGGATCGGGAACAGACGCCCATGGTAGGCGCGCAGGCGGCCCGGGTTCGATGCGGCTTTGGTCGGAGTCAAGATTCCGTAGAGCCGAGCCCATGCTCGGCTGCCTTTCTGCCAGACATCAGCCGAGCATGGGCTCGGCTCTACAGAGGGCGCGTGCAGTCGAGCATGGCTCGACTCTACAAAGGCGGGGTTACCGGTCCAGCCAGCGCGGTCGCAGCAGCAACGCCAGCACCAGCACCGCCAGGAACGCGCCGTAGGCGTACAGCACCGCCAGCACCTGCGGCCAGATCGGGCCGGCGCCGGGTTGCACCACGCCGATGCGGTAGCCCCACAGCATCGACACGATGCTCAGCGCGAACGCCAGTACCAGGGTGGTGCCATCGAACAGGCGCCGCCGCGCGGTACGCGGCTGGCGCGGGAACAGCCAGTACAGGCTGCCCAGCAGCAGGAACCAGGGCAGGAACAGCAGCAGCGACAACCAGGCCATCGCAGACTCCATGTCATCGCGCCGGCGGCGCGCGGACATCATGCCATGGGTGCTGTGCCACGGTCGTGCCGGCGGGGGGCTTCCCTGTAGAGCCGAGCCCATGCTCGGCTGCTTTGCTACCCAGCCGAGCACGGGCTCGGCTCTACAGAGGCGGAGCAAAGTCGAGCATGGCTCGACTCTACAAAGGGCAGGCAGGACCGGCGATCAGGCCGCTTCGCGCAACACGGCCAGCGCGGCCAGCACGGCGTCCACCTCGGCGTCCAGCTTGAACAGCTCGCTCTGCAGCTGGTCGCCCTGCTCGGCCTGCTTGATCACGGCAATCAGCTGGCCGGCATCACGTGGCGAATCGAAGCCTTCGCTCTGGATCAGCAGCGTGCCGTCGCCGGCGGTCAGCTTGAAGTAGAACCGGCCGTCCTTCTCGCGGTACTGCTTGAACTGCGGCGGCGCCACGCGGGCCACGCCGGCATCTTCGCTGGCGATGTCGCCCGCCGTGGACAGGTCGCGCAGACCCACGGCGTGGCGCAGTTCTTCCAGCAGCGGTGCCGCCAACTGCTCGCGCAGCTGCTGCCCACGGCGCTTGAGCAGCGCTTCGATCTTCTCCGGCTCGGCCATCAGCGCGTTGTAGCGCTCGCGCAGCGGCGACAGTTCGCTGTCGATGCGCTCGAACAGCTGCTGCTTGGCGTCGCCCCAGCTGATGCCGGCAGCGAACGCCTTGGCGAACTCTGCGGTCTGTTCCGGCGTGGCGAACGCTTGGTACATCTGGAACAGCGCCGAGCCTTCGGTGTCCTTCGGCTCACCCGGTGCGCGCGAGTCGGTCAGGATCGAGAACACCAGCTTCTTCAGCTCCTCGCGCGGCACGAACAGCGGAATGGTGTTGTGGTAGCTCTTGCTCATCTTGCGGCCATCCAGGCCGGCCAGCGTCGCCACCTGCTCATCGATCACCACGTCCGGCAGCGGGAAGTACTCCTTGCCGTACACGTGGTTGAAGCGCTGGGCGAAATCGCGCGCCATCTCGATGTGCTGGATCTGGTCACGACCCACCGGCACCTGGTTGGCCTTGAAGATCAGGATGTCGGCGGCCATCAGCACCGGGTACATGAACAGGCCGGCGCTGACGCCTGCGTCCTCGTCCACGCCTTCCTCGCGGTTCTTGTCCACTGCGGCCTTGTAGGCGTGCGCCCGGTTGAGGATGCCCTTGCTGGCGATGGCGGTCAGGAACCACATCAGCTCGGTGGTCTCGCGGATGTCGCTCTGGCGGTAGAACCACACGTGTTCCGGGTCCAGGCCGCAGGCCAGCCAGCTGGCCGCGATCTCCAGGGTCGCGCGCTGGGTGCGCTGCGGGTCCTGCGACTTGATCAGGCTGTGCAGGTCGGCCAGGAAGAAGAAGCTCTCGATCCCCGGCGCGCGGCTGGCGGCGATGGCCGGACGGATGGCGCCAACGTAGTTGCCCAAGTGGGGCGTGCCGGAGGGGGTGATGCCGGTAAGGACTCGGGTCGTCATGACTGCGTGGGGTAACCTTCGATGAACGGCGCCAGTTTACCTTGCACGCCACCAACCCCGTCAGGGCCTGCGGCGCGTTCATTCACCCAACCCCGCTGGAGACGCCCGATGAAACGCCTGCTGCCCCTGCTGCTGATCCTGCCCCTGGCCGGCTTCCGCCCGGCGCCACCTCCGCCACCGGCCTACGAAGGCGGCCCGGTGCGCATGACCCTGGTCGACCGCGACCGTGGCACCGAACTGCGCAGCTACCCCGCCGAGGGCCAGCGCTGGGTGGCCGGCGAGCGCGGCCACCGCTACGCCGTGCGCCTGTACAACGACAGCCCGCGCCGGGTGCTGGTGGTGCTCTCGGTGGACGGCGTCAACGCCATCTCCGGCGAGGATGCCGATCCCTCGCAGACCGGCTACGTGCTCAACCCCGGCCAGCGCGCCGACATCACCGGCTGGCGCAAGAGCCAAGACGAAGTGGCGCAGTTCGTGTTCAGCAGCCCCAGCGGCAGCTATGCCAGCCGCACCGGCCGCCCGGACAACATCGGCGTTGTGGGCGTGGCGGTGTTCGAAGAGGCACGTCGCTGGCGCCCCGAGCCGATCCTGCGCCGTGGCCTGCCGCTGCCGGCCCCGGCGGCCGAAGCGGCGGCCGATGCCAGTGCCAGTGCCAGCCGCATCGAAGGCTACGCCAGCAAGTCGCAGGCGCCAGCGCTGGGTACCGGCCATGGTGCGCGCGAGCAGTCCTCGGTGCGCGATACCGACTTCGAGCGCGCCAGCCGCAGCCCCGCACAGGTATTGCAGCTGCGCTACGACAGCGCCCGTAACCTGCGTGCGCGCGGCATCCTGGTGGATTCGCCCTCGCGCCTGCCGCGCGAACCGCAGGCGTTCCCCAACCGCTACGTGCCGGACCCGCCGACGCGCTGATCGTCCGGCGCAGACAACACGACGCCCGCAACCTCACGGTGCGGGCGTCGTGTTGCGGGGGAAACCGAAGCGCTTACTTGTAGTCCGGATAGTCCTTGCTCACCGCGTCCTGGAACTCGCGCACTTCCTTCTCCGCGCGGTCCTTGGCCCAGCCATAACGTTCCTGCAGGCGGCCGGCCAGATACTCGGCGTTACCTTCGGCCACATCGAAGTCGTCGTTGGTCAGATCGCCCCACTTGGCCTGGGCCTTGCCCTTCAGCTGCGACCACTTGCCGGAAATGATGTCTTTGTTCATTGCTGGGAGTCCTTGGTTGCAACGGCGTTCTTACCGTGGCTCCAGCTTCGCGCAGCGGCTGTTGAGTACCGGTCAACCGGCAATGAAATACATGCTCACCTGCTTGAATGGTTCACTCCGCTTCGACGGCCACGCGGCAAACAGCGCGCACAAAAAAGGCCGGGAAGATTCCCGGCCTTTTCGCTTTCCAATCCGCGCCGGGCTCACTTGCCCTTGGCGGCGTCCTCAACTTTTTCACCGGCCTTCTGCACGTCCTTGCCGGCACCGGCAACGGTATTGCAACCGGCCAGCAGGGCCACCGAGAACATCGACAACAGCATCAGGGCAACTACGCGCTTCATGGGCTTCTCCTTGGGTTCGCCGCTACACCGCTTCATTCGCGGATGGGGTTCTGTCGCTCGGCGGGAGGGCACACTGCCACCGCCGCCGCGTGAAGTGCAATCTGGCGGCAGCGGCGTGGAGCGGGTGTGAACGGATCGGCGATCCGTTCAGGCCAGGCCCTCAGTCGCGCATCAGGGTGGACTTGCCGAACAGGCTTTCGACCAGGTCCACGGCCAGTTCGGCGGTGGCATTCTGCTTGTCCAGCAAGGGGTTGAGCTCGACGATGTCCAGCGATCCCATGCGCCCGGTGTCGGCGATCATCTCCATCACCAGCTGCGCCTCGCGGTAGTTCACCCCACCCGGCACCGTGGTGCCCACGCCCGGTGCGATGCTGGGGTCGAGGAAGTCGACGTCGAAGCTGACATGCAGGTGGGTGTTCTCATCGATGCCGGCCAGCGCCGCCTCCACCGCGCGCTTCATGCCGTTCTCATCGATGTAGCGCATGTCGTACACATCCACCTTGTGGGTCTTGATCAGGCGCTTCTCCTCCGGGTCCACCGAGCGGATGCCGATCTGGTGCATCTGCGCCGGGGTGATCGCCGGTGCGCTGCCGCCCAGGTGGGTCAGCGCCTCCGGGCCGAGGCCGCACAGGCAGGCCACCGGCATGCCGTGGATGTTGCCCGACGGGGTGACATCGCTGGTGTTGAAATCCGAGTGCGCATCCAGCCACAGCACGCGCAGGGTCTTGCCCTGCTCGCGGCACCAGCGCGCGACGGCGGTGATCGAACCGATCCCCAGGCAGTGGTCGCCGCCGAGCATGATGGGCATGCGGCCGGCCTGCAGCTCGGCGTAGCTGGCTTCCATCAGTGCATGGTTCCACGCCACCACTTCATCCAGATGGCGGTAGCCTTCCACCGGCGCGGTCCACGGGTTGCGCGGGCCATCCAGGTTGCCCACGTCACGGACGTCCACACCACGTGCTTCCAGCGCCTCCGGCAGGCCCGCCACGCGCAGCGCCTCCGGCCCCAGCCGTGCACCGCGATGGCCCGCACCGACGTCGGTGGGAACGCCAATCAGGGATACGGAGATGGTATGGGCCATGGGTGCCTCCTGCGGTGCGGAAAAAGAAGCACAGTCTAGCCAGAGCTGTGTGACACCACTCGCGGCGGTGCAGCAGGGCATGGGCCAGATCGCCGCGGCGTGGCAGCCGTATCCGGTCAGGTATTTCAACGCTGAGTGGTCAGAAACCCGCCCTTCCTTGATCCGCTTCACACCCGAGTCGGCATCGCCTCTTACCCACGGCGGTCCTTGTCTCCACTCTGCGTCGGCACCCGGACGGTGCGGCTTCATTTCCCCAACCCTGGAGAACGACGCACATGAAACATGCACTCAATGGATTTGCGGTACTGGCAATTGCCCTGGGCGGACTGTTTCCGGCAGCTGCCAATGCCTCCTCGCAACGCATCACGCATACGGTGACCACCGACGCGTATCCCATGCAGACTGCCAGCGCACGCCAGGTGCTCGACTGGGTGGCGCAGCGGGTAAAGCCGTCTTTCGCCCCACAGGGCTACGGCAACGTACAGGTGGAACGGCGTGCGTTCTCCGTAGGGCGCGCGTCTGCACGCTCGGATGAATCGATTCCCGGCAAGCTGCCGGAGCAGGGCATTCCCGGTGAGATCTACCGGGTGGAGAACCTGCTTCCCGACGGCTCCCTGCAGACGTGGGAATTCACCTGGGTGGAACCCTCGTCCGGCCATGGCGGCGGCTGGGATGTCACTGGGTACACCTACAAGAAGGGAAATGACCCGGTAAACCAGCAGTAACGGGACGGGGGCAATGTTTGCCGCATTGCCCCTTTAGACTCCCGGCCGACGGCGGTCATGTCGGCCTGCGACGGCTTTTACGGCGGCGGAAAATTGGTGACCGACCGCTTGGCGGGCCGCGCTTAGAGGATCGCCGACGACCACTTTTCAACTCGGAACGGGCGCCTTTTCAACACGTCGATACGCCACTTTCCACTCACGCGTCTGAGTACGAACAAGTGCTCGTAACGCAAGGAACTCGACTTCTGAGGATCGTCGCGTACCAGCACTTCCGCCTTCGAGATCCCAAGCCTCGCAACTGATACCAGTAGGTCATCCGGCACATACCGTCGGGGGCTGCCGACTGAAATTCCAGTCGAGTACACACGTTGGCGGTCGGTGCACCAGGCTGTCAAAATATCCGCTTTCTCCTGCTGGAAGCCGGAGCTTCGCAGAAGGTTGCCACCGGACCGGGAATCCTTGTAGCCACGCGTTTCCCATTCGTAATAGGCCAACAAATAGCCACGCACCACTGAGGCGGGTTCACCTTCGGCGTCTGGTTCGGGCCACTCAAGCGCCGGCGCCTCTATCAACGGTGGCGGCAACTGCGCCCCCGCCAACTTCAAACGCGCCACTACGTCTTCGTGCTTGCGGGCATCAGCCATTGCCAGTGCGTTTGTCCCCTCGAAGTTCAACGGTGCGACGGTAGCTCCGCTATCCAGCAACAGTTCGACCATCGCGAGATGGCCGCCCGAAGACGCCAACATCAGCGGCGTGTACCTCGATTCCGGCGAAGCAGCATCCAGCAATGCACCGCGAGCAATCAGCACACGTCCGATTTCCGTATCGCCTGCGTTGGCAGCCCAACCCAGCGCGGTGTAACCCAGTGCAGTGCAGGCGTGCTGGATGTTGGCGCCACGATCCAGTAACCGCTCCACCGAGTCAGCCTTCCCGGCGATCACAGCCGATAGCAGCGGGGTGCGCCCCGTGCCTTTGTGCTGCCACTCGATATCGGCACCCTCATCCAGCAGCGCGTCGATTCGGGCGAGATCCTGCTTCTCAGCTGCTTTGGCCAGAAGATGGGACATATAGGTGCCACCAGACGGGTGTATGGGCGGTCACCATAAGGCCGCTGGCGCGATGAACTCAACCGCCGCGGCGACGAACCGGCGTCAGGCTCTGCACCTGGCCGTTGTTGCGCATCATGCACAGGAAGCGGCCATCGGGATAATCGATGATCAGTTCCTGGTAATCGCTGCCCACCGGCATCCGGGTCACCAGCGTGCCCTGCGCGCCCTTGCGCATATTGCAGGAGCCCAGCGCGGTATCACCCGCCGGCGCGCTGTACGCCACTTTGGACACATTGCGGAACACCGCCCGGCACCCGCCGTTCACCCATACCGAGTGCCGCGACAGGCCCCAGTTCCCGGCCACCCAGGCGATGGTTGCGGAGATGCGCGCTCCACTTGATGCCCCTGGACGACCGCAATGCGCCCTATTCCTGTCTATCGCAGAGCAGTTTGAGGCGACGGTCCTGCTGGCTCAGGCCGGATTGACTACTCATGCCGGCGTTCATGTCCGCTCTATGTTGGAAGCGCTGGCTGACGTGTACCAGCTTGCTTCCAAGAGCGATCACGTGCGGCGAATGCGCTACGAGCAGGCTCATGGCGAGAAGAAGCTCTACGACCGGATGCTAGCCACCGACCTGCTGGAGCCGCACGACCGGGCGATGCTGGAGGCGCGCTTGGCTGAGTGCTTGACGCGCTATCAGCCTTTGCATGAAGAGTTCCGCAGGGGTAAGCCTTCCCAGGCCGATCACTTCATCGCAGCAGGGCTGCCGGAACTGATTGGGCCATACACGATGCTATGCAGCTTCACCCACAGCGATCTGACTGCGTTGGCGCTCCGGCACCAAGGCGAGCGCGGGCTGATCCTTCGCGCGCCCGTAGCATACGACGTGTTGTTCCTCGTCCTCTCGCTCGCCACCTACTCGCTGGTCCATGCTGCACGTGCACTCGAAGCGGTGGTCTACCTACCCGAAGGGAGCTACGACCTTCACATGGCGAGGCTGGAAGCGCTACAGGACGAACTCATGGTTCTCAGGCCCGAATTGCCGGAGGCCGACCAGGCAAACGAAAGCCGCCCGGAGGCGGCTGGTGCACAGTGAAGTGCGGGCAACAGCCGCGCAACAAAAAGCCCCCGCCGTGAGGCAGGGGCTTTGGTCGCTACAGAAGGCAAGGAAGGGTAACCTTCCTTCTACCGAGGTTTGGGCTTATGCCGCCCGAGGGGTGATTTCGTCGATCACATCGGCCAACTCAGCACTGGTCGTCACCAGGTCGTAGTTGGCCTGCAGGTTAAGCCACACCTCGGCCGAGGTGCCAAAGTAGCGCCCAAGGCGCAAAGCGGTATCGGCAGTTACGCCGCGACGCCCTGCGATAATGTCGGAAACGCGGGCCGGGGTAACGTTAATTTCATGGGCCAGAGCGCGGGCGGACATACCCAGCGGGGCTAGAAACTCGACGGACAGGATCTCTCCCGGGTGAATTGCGGGGAGCGCGGTGGCGGTTTTCGCGTTGGCGCGTGTCATGGACTTGATAGTTTCGCCGCACGTTGCGTGCGCGGCGCCTCCTATTTGAGTGTGAATGCTTACGGAATGTTCCAATTGTGTGAAGCTGAAATTCGATTCTTAAATGAGACTCTACGTGATGGACTGAGGGTCTTACTTGGGAGGCCCGCGCCGGTGTTAGCCGGCGCTCCCTCTCCTTAGTGGTAATCGGTGACTTCTACATCGTAGGCGTCACCATCCTTCCATTTGAAACAGATGCGGTACTGGTTGTTGATGCGGATGCTGTGCTGCCCAGCTCGGTCGCCTTTCAGCGCTTCCAATCGGTTGCCGGGCGGTGACTTCAAATCTTGTAACGTCACCGCAGCATTCAGGTACACCAGTTTGATCTGAATCTGCCTCTCGATACCTGCCAGAGGTTTGACCTTCTTACCGCTGGCTATTCGTTCGGTATCCTTACTTCCATACGTTTTTATCACCGGCGCCTCCTTTACTCGTAGCGACAGGCGTATCGTATACCGATACACGGTACACTGCAACCCCCCCCCCCCCCTCTGGACAAAAACACACCTCCCAGGCAGATGCCCATTGAGGTGGACCAGCAGCCCTTAAGCTGCGGCGCCCAGGTCGAAGGGGTTGAAGCGGATCACCTCATCGCCCAGCCATTCGTTAAGCGCGGTCAGCCGCGTCTGCAGGGGTGACAGTTCCATTGCAGTCCACACGGTCGCCGCCTCGCGGATCGAGCCCCGGTAATTTTCCCGGTAGACGTAAAAAGGCCAGCGCCCCGCGCTGGCCTTTTCTATTGAAACCCCTGTTTTCAAGGCGTTTCGGCACTTCCCGAGTGGTGCCGCTTATCCGAATCGAACGGATGACCTACTGTTTACAAGACAGTTGCTCTACCAACTGAGCTAAAGCGGCATGGGTGGTGCACCGGCGGCAGCGCCGCGGTCCGGGGATTCTAGCGCAACCGCGTGCATTCCAGCGACCGGCTCTGTGCCGCCCCGCTGCGCTGCTGGGCCTGGGCCGGCTGCGTGCCCGCCGCCAGCTGCCCTTCCAGCCACCATTGGCCGGCGTCGCCGCTGGCCACCAGGCGCGGCTGGAAGCCGGCGGCCTGCACCGCTGCCATGCGGCGCTCGGCGCCTTCGCGATTGCGGTACTGGCCCAACGCCACGGCGTTGGCCTCCTCGCCCTGGCTGATGATGTAGTAGTCGCTCAGGCCGGCGGCGACGATACGTTTCACGGTGGCCTGCGCTTCATCACGGTTGGCGGCGGCCGGCAGCATCACCCGGTAACGGGCGCTGCCGCTGGCAGCGGGCTGTTCGCGCAGGCGCGCCTGGCTGAGCAGCGCGCCGGCCTTGCCTTGCGCAGTGGTCGCGGCGGCGCGGTCGGCGAACGGACCCAGCGCGACGCAGCGCGGCGGCTCGGCGGCCGCGGGCGGGGTTACGGGCTTTTCCGGTGCCGGAACGGGTGCAGGCGGTGTTGCCGGCTTGGCGGCGGCAGCAACCGGCGTAGCGTCAGCCGTCTGCGGCTTGGGAATTTCCGGCTTGGCCGGCACGGCCGGCGCGGGTGCGGGCGTCGCAGCCACTGCGGTCTTCGCGGCCGGTTCGCGCTCCATCAGCGGTGCGGTCGGGGCGGCGGCGGTGGCCTCGGCTGCGGCATTGGCATCCGCGCCACCGGGCACCCAGCGCAGCTCGGCGACGCCAGCCGGTTGCGGTGCAGGCGCAGGCGGCTGCGGTGCATCGCGCAGCAGCCACCAGCAGGCGACGCCAAGATTGAGAACGGCCAGTACGACGATCAGGGCACGGGTCAGCATGCGCGGATACTAGCCTGCGGGCTGGTGCACCGCCCAGCGGGCGAGTCCATCCAGCACCAGCGAGGGGTGGTAGTCGGCACCCGGCAGCAGCGGCATCAGCGCCGGTGCGCCGCCGCCGTGCACCAGCAGCGACGGCGCTACGCCCAGCAGCGCGTGCGCCTGCTGCGCACTGCGTTCAATCAGCGCCACCGCAGCGCCATCGCAACCGGAGGCCAGCGCATCGGCGGTGTCGTTGGCGAACTCGCTGTAGTCGCCGCCGGTAGCCGGCAGCTGCACGGCGCGGGCGTGCAGCGCTTCGCGCATGGTCGTGGGCGACGCGGAAATGCGGCCACCGTGGTGCTGGCCGTCGGCGTCGAGCAGGTCAATCGTCAGCGCGGTGCCCACGCCGACCACCAGCACCGGGCGCTGTGCCTTTGCGGCAGCCAGCAGGGCCAGGAAGCGGTCGACGCCGAACTTTTCCGGCTTGGCGTAGGCAATGCGCACACCGGCGCATTCGGCGCTGGTGCGCACCACGTGCACGTTTTCGAAGCGGCGTTGCAGCTGGTCAAGCATGGCGCTGGTCAGCGAGGGTGCGGCCACGCTGGCCACGAACGCGGTGGTACCGCTGGGCAGGCTGTGCGGCGGCTGCCCGGCCATGCCTTCGGCGCCATGCGCCCAGGCCTGCACGTCACCGGCACGATCTCCCTGCAACGGCGCGAACTTGAAGCGCGAGTTGCCGAGGTCGAACAACCAATCGCTCATGCTGCCCTCACGCTGACTTCGCCGGCGTGCAGCAGGCGCTCCTGGCCATCGATGCGCACGCGCAATGCGCCGTCATCGGCCAGGCCAAGCGCGGTACCGTGCTGCCACTGCCCGTCCAGTTCCACGCGTACTTCGCGGCCGGCCAGCATGTCGAAGGCGGCGTAGCGCGGCAGGAACGGAGCGAGGCCTTCGCGATCGAATTCCTCCAGCGCCGGCAGCAGACGGGCCAGCACAGCGGCAACGACCACGTTGCGGTCCACCGGCTTGCCGGCCAGGGTGTCCAGGTCCACCCACGGCTGGCTGATCTGCTCGGCGAACGACGGCGGCATGTGCGTGTTGATGCCGATGCCGATCACCGCGCGCGCCGGGCCGGCGTATTCGCCACCGCCCTCTGCGAGCAGGCCGACCAGCTTGCGCTTGCCATCGACGATCAGGTCGTTCGGCCACTTCAGCTGTGCCTGGGCATAGCCCAGGTCGTGCAGCGCTTCAGCCACGGCGATGCCGGCCACCAGGCTCAGCCCGGCCAGGCGGCCGAGGCCACCGGAGTACAGGCGCAGCACCGACAGGTAGATATGCGCGGCCAGCGGCGAGGCCCAGGTGCGGCCACGACGGCCACGGCCACCGGTCTGGCGTTCGGCCAGCAGCACGCTGACCCCGCGCTGGGGCGCGCTGCACCGCAGCAATTCAGCGTTGGTGGAGTCCACCGTCCAGGCCACCTGCAGGTCGTGCAGCAGCGGCAGAACCCCGGCCGGCAGGCCAGCACGGATCGCCGCCGGGTCCAGCAGGTCAACCGGGCGGGTCAGGCCATAGCCCTCGCCGGCACGGCCCTCGACATCCACACCGGCGGCCCTAAGCCCTTGAATACGCTTCCAAATAGCCGCACGGGTCTGGCCCAGCTCACGGGCCAGGGCGTCGCCGGACAGGCGACCGGCAGCGAGTTTGGCCAGCAATTGGCGATCGTCCACGGCAGCTTCCACGAAGTCAGGCAGGAATTATGCGGGAAAGCCGCCAGCGACGCCCGCCACGCTGGGTTCCGCGGGGGCTTCCAACGGGGCGCCGGGTTCGGGCTAGAATCGGGAACTCACCCTCCCTTAACGTGGATGTCGTCAATGCGCCGTTATGCCCATTGCCTGATCGTGCTGATGATGCCCTTCGCGGCGTCTGCGACGGCAGCGCTGGACGACAGCCGCGGCGCCTGCGTGTCCTCCAACGGTGATGCCGCCTCGCAGCGCGCGCCGACCGCGACTGCCTCGGCTGCGACCACCAAGCCGGCACCGGTACGCCCCGCGGCCAGCAGTGCCACCAGCACCGGGGGCGGCGGCAGCGACGATGACGTGCTGCAGCGCATCCGTGCGCCGAAGTGGCACAGCTACCTGCCGGGAATGTTCCGCTGATCAAGTCGTTGCTGCAGTGGCTGCGGCCTACGCCGCGGCCGATCGACGATGCACTGTGGGAACACGCCTGCCGCCGCGCGGCCTGGCTGGACGGACTGGACGACGAACGCCGCGCGCGCCTGCGCGTACTGGCCACGCGCTTCCTGCACGAGAAGACCATCACCCCGATCGGTGAGCTGCAGCTGCAGGCCGGTGACGGCGTGCTGCTGGCCGCGCTGTGCTGCCTGCCGCTGCTGGCGTTCGGTGAGGTGGGGCTGGAGGGCTGGTCGCAGCTGATCGTCTACCCCGATGCCTTCCGCGTGCACCGCAGCCACATGGATGCGGCTGGCGTGCTGCACGAGTGGGATGACGAGCTGATCGGCGAGTCGTGGGACAGCGGTCCGTTGATCCTGTCCTGGGCCGATGTGCAGGCCGACCTGGCGGCGCCGCACGAGGGCTACTGCGTGGCGGTGCACGAGATGGTGCACAAGCTGGATGCGCTCGATGGTGCGATGGACGGTACGCCGCCGCTGCCGCGCGAATGGCAGCGCGAGTGGGCGGGCACGTTCCAGCGCGCCTACGACGCGTTCTGTGCGCAGGTGGACGCAGGCGAAGAGACGCTGATCGATCCGTATGCGGCCGAGGCGCCGGAAGAGTTCTTCGCGGTGGCCAGCGAGTACCACTTCTCGGCACCGGATCTGCTGCAGCAGGCGTTGCCGGAGGTGGCGGCGCAGCTGCGACGGTTCTACGGCGAGCCGCCCAGGATCGCAATGCGGTAGTGCCGGCCGCTGGCCGGCAACCCCATGATCTTCGATGGCATTGCTTGGTTGCCGGCCAGCGGCCAGCACTACCGATCAACGAGGCTTACGGCCCTGGCGGCAGGCGCACTTCGAAGCGGGCGCCGCCCAGTTCGGCCGAACGGCCCACGGTCAGTTCGCCGCGGTAATCCTTGATCAGGTCCTGCACGATCGACAGGCCGATGCCGTGGCCCTGCACGCGCTCGTCGCCACGCACGCCACGCTGCAGCACCTTGCCGATGTCGTCCGGGGCAATGCCCGGGCCGTCGTCATCCACCGCCAGCAGCAGGCCGGCGCGGCGCGCGTTCGGGGCCGGCAGCGGCTGCGCGGTCAGCAGCACGCGGCGGTTGGCCCACTTGAAGGCGTTCTCCAGCAGGTTGCCGAGCAGTTCCTGCAGGTCGCCCGGTTCGCCGTGGAAGCGTGCGGCCGGATCGATATCGAATTCGCACAGCACGCCCTTGGAAGCGTAGACCTTTTCCAGCCCACGCACGATTTCCTCGGCATTGGACTCGATCGGCAGCGGCGCGGAGAACAGCTTGTGGCCCGAGGAGGCCGCGCGCGCCAGCTGGTACGAAACCAGGTTGTTCATGCGCTGCAACTGCACGTCCAGTTCTTCGCGCAGCGCGCCGTCGCCGGCACCGCTGTCCATCTGCGTGCGCAACACGGCAATCGGCGTTTTCAGGCTGTGCGCCAGGTCGGCCAGGGTGTTGCGCTGGCGCTCGAGGTTCTCGCGCTCGCTTTCGATGAAGGCGTTGATGCTGTCAGTCAGCGGTTCCAGCTCGCGCGGGTGGCGCTCGCTCATGCGCTCGGTCTCGCCGCGCTGCACCTTGGTCAACTCGGTGATCACCCGGCGCAACGGGCGCAGGCTCCACTGCAGGATGACGGTCTGCAGCAGCAGCAGGATCAGGCCGATGCCGCCCAGGTAGAACCAGACGCGGCCACGGAACACGCGCAGCTGGGCACCCAGCGCGCGCGAGTCTTCCATCACATAGATGGTGTACGGGAATTCGGTGGCGGGGTCGGCATCGGCGCCCCACACCAGGCCCAGGCCATAGCGGTACACCGAGCCCTGGCTGCCGTCGATCTGGATCATCGGCAGCGGGCCTTCGAACACTTCCTGGCGCGGTGCCAGCAGGCCGCCGCCCACGGTGGGCAGCATCGGGCCTTCAGCGGACATCGAATTGCCCTTGCCGTGCGGCATCACCACCTGCAGGTACAGGCCACTGCCGGGCACGTCGAAGCGGGAATCCGGCGGCTGCTCGCGGATGTACAGCGAGCGGTCGCGGGTGAAGTCGATGCCGGCCGCGTAGGAGGTGGCGTAGTTCTTCAGGCGCTCACGCAGGTTCGCCTTCGCCGTGTCGGCGAAGGCGGCGTCGAGCGCGTAACCGGCCAGGGCCAGGAACGCCACCAGGCCCACGGACGCGGCGAGCATCTGGCGCGCCTGCAGTGAGCGTGGCCGCCAGCGTCGGAAGAACCACAGACGGCCGGACATCGTGTTATCGCCAGGGTGAGCCGGCTCAGCCCTCGTTGCGCGGAATCGCGAAACGGTAGCCGCGACCGCGCACGGTCTCGATCGGCTTCAGTTCGCCGTCCGGGTCCAGCTTCTTGCGCAGGCGACCGATGAACACCTCCAGCACGTTCGAGTCGCGGTCGAAGTCCTGCTGGTAGATGTGCTCGGTGAGGTCGGCCTTGGAGACCAGTTCACCGGCATGCATCATCAGGTACTCCAGCACCTTGTACTCGTAGCTGGTCAGGTCGACATTGCTGCCGGCCACACTGACGGTCTGGGCGGCGAGGTCCAGGGCGACCGGGCCGCATTCCAGGGTCGGCTTGCTCCAGCCAGCGGCGCGGCGCAGCAACGCGTTGACGCGGGCCAGCAGCTCTTCGACGTGGAACGGCTTGACCAGGTAATCGTCGGCACCCTGCTTCAGGCCCTCGACCTTGTCCTGCCAGCTCGAACGCGCGGTCAGGATCAGCACCGGGAACTTCTTGCCTTCATCACGCAGGGCCTTGATCAGCTCCATGCCCGACATCTTGGGCAGGCCGAGGTCGATGATGCCGACATCGAACGGAACTTCGCGCCCCATGTAGAGGCCTTCCTCGCCGTCCTGCGCAGCATCGACGGCAAAGCCTTCGCGCTTGAGCCGGGCTGCCAGGGTCTCACGCAGCGGGGCTTCGTCTTCGACCAGAAGGATACGCATGAACTCTCCCTAGTGTCCTGGGTGTGGCCCGGAGGCCTGTGGGGTACGGGTTGATAGCGACAACTATCCCTGTTCAGGGGTTATCGCCGCGTAGTGATGACATATCCGACCGCGGCGTGCGCGGCTGTGAACGCGACGGGGCGGGGTCGTCCATGTAGCGGACCCGGCCCCGGTCGTCCATGTACTTCACCCGGTTGATATCACGACCATCGAACGGCACGCGCTCGGCACCGAGGATGTGACCACCCGTGGTGCGCTGCACGCGGCGCACGGCATCGGACAGCGAACGCTCGTCGCCACGGTTGCCGCGCTCGCCCCGCTCCATCATCTCCGCACGCCCCTGCTCACCCCGCGGCGGCTGCTGTGCCAGCGCCGACGACAGCGGCACGGCCGACAGGACCACGCAGGTGGCCAGGGCAATGCGGCGATGGAAGGGAGCGGAAGACATCGATGCGATCCTAGCCGAGCACGGCGATTCGTTCAAAAGTCGTAAATCCGGATGCCGGGTTCGGGGCCCGGCGCTTTACAAATCCTTTGCAAATTCTTGGTTTGGGGCAGTGAATCCGGTCTGAACTTTTCCGGCCGCGGCCCCGCGATGTTCAGCTAGGTGAACATTCGGAACGAATCGCCGCGCCTTGTCAAGTCAGGAATGTGACAGCGGTCACGCTGCGGCGCGATCAGCGTCGCGTTCGGTCGCGGCAAGCGCCTGCTCGACCAGGCTCCAATCGGCGCCCGGGCGGTGTGCGCCCTCGCTCAGCACCTGGCGGAATGCGCGGCCACCGGGCTGGCCATGGAACAGGCCGAGCAGGTGGCGGGTGATGTGCTTCAGCGCCAGGCCTTCGCCCAAGCGCGCTTCCACGTAGGGGCGCAGCGCGCGCAGCAGGTCGCCGCGGGCCTGCAGCGGGGCGCCGGTCTGCAGCGCCTCCAGCTGATGCAGCAGGTAGGGATCGTGGTAGGCCGCGCGGCCCAGCATCACGCCATCGACGTGCGCGGCCTGCGCCTGCACCGCCTCGACGCTGGCCAGGCCGCCGTTGAGCACCACCGGCAGCGCCGGGCGCTCCTGCTTCAGCCGGTAGGCCCAGTCGTACTTCAGCGGCGGAACCTCGCGGTTCTCCTTCGGCGACAGGCCCTTCAGCCACGCGTTGCGCGCGTGCACCACCACCATCGCGGCACCTGCGGCGACCTGACGGTCGACGAAGGCGGCGAACACGTCGTAGTCGTTGTCCTCGTCCACGCCCAGGCGGCACTTCACCGTCACCGGGATCTCGACGGCATCGACCATCGCCGCCACGCACTCGGCCACGAGCCTCGGCTCGCGCATCAGGCAGGCGCCGAAGCGCCCGGCCTGCACGCGGTCGGACGGGCAGCCGCAGTTGAGGTTGACCTCGTCGTAGCCCCAGTCGGCAGCGATGCGCGCAGCCTGCGCCAGCAGCGCGGGATCGCTGCCCCCCAGCTGCAGCGCCAGCGGCTGTTCACTGCGGTCGAAGCCGAGCAGGCGCTCGCGATCGCCGTGGATGACCGCGTTGGCGTGCACCATTTCCGTGTACAGGCGCACACCCGGTGCCAGCACGCGATGGAACACGCGGCAATGGCGATCGGTCCAGTCCATCATGGGGGCAACGGACAGGCGCAGGGAATCGGCGTAACGGGCGGTGGCGGACGGCATCGGGGTGTTGATCGTGGAGACTGGCATTGCCAGTGAGATCAATAGTTTACACCGGACGGCTGAATGGCGGCGGGTGGCTCCGGGGCTGGCCGCTCGACCGGCCCCGGGGACACCGCGTGGCTTACAACCCGCGGTTGCGAACCTGTTCCTGCTGCTGTTCCTGCGCACGCTGGTTGAACTGACTGTCCAGCGCTTCGCTCTGCCGGCTGCTGGCCTCGACCGAGTGCGACACCGCCTGCTGGCGGTCGACGAAGGTCCGCTGCGCTGCCGGGTCACCCAGCTCGCCCTGCACCGCGAACAGGCCGGTGCCGTCCGGGCGGGCCACGACATGGTCGATCTGGCGCATGCCGGACACCTTGCTTTCGTAGGCCAGCTGGCCAGCCGCTCGTTCGGCTTCCTGCGGGTTGGCGAACAGCGGCTTCAGGCCGGCCTGGGCGCGCTGCTGTTCGAGCGCCTGCAGCCTGTCCAAAGCCTGGCCGAAGCGCGCGTTGTCGGCATGCCCGGCGTCGCGCATGCTGGCCGGCGCTGCAGGTTCGGCCTGGGCCGGTGCCGCCGGCGCGATACCGGCCTTCACCGCGTTGGGGGCATCGACCTGCGCCAGGGTCCTGCGGCCGGCCTTGCCATCGTCGTCCAGGCCATTGTTGGCCTGGAACTGCTTGACCGCTGCAAAGGTGTCCTTGCCATACACGCCATCGGCGTGCAGCGGCTTGCCGTCGGCCCCGGCGTAGCCCAGCGCCGCCAGCTTGCCCTGCAGGGCCTTGACCTCATCGCCGCGCTCGCCCTGCTTCAGCACGCCATCGGCCATCGGCGCCTGCTGTGCACTGCGTGCGGCCTGCGCGGCCTCGGGGCCCTGCGCGTGGACCTTGCCGCCCAGGGTGATGCGGTCGTTGAGGATGTCGCCCAGGAACCTGCGGTACTGATCGGGCTCGAGCTCGATATGCGCGTGCACGGCACCCGGGGTACCGGCATCGGACTGGCGGATCAACGGCGCACCGTACTCGACGAAATCACCGGTCTTGTAAGGGGTGGTTCCACGCGCACCGTGCAGCACCTGCCCGACCAGTTCGCGCTGCGGATGCCCGGCCGGATGGCTCCAGATGCTGATCGAATTCCACTTGTCATTGTTGACCTGGACATACCCGGCGACCGGATTGGGAATCATCACCTCCCGATCGCCGCGCGCATTGCTCAGGATCAGATCCTTGTGCACCAGCGGGATGCCGTTGCGATCACCGCGGGTCCGTACCGTTTCCAGTTCGCCCTCGACCATGGCCGACGGGCGGTCAGCCTTGGCGGCATTGCCGGTGCGCACGGCCTCGGCATTGGTGTTGGGGTGATGGATCTTCAGTTCGCGATAGGCATCCTCGCCACTGGTGCCATGGCGCAGTGTGCGGTTGCTGCTGCCGTTGCCAAAGGGTTCGACCACGACGATGCGCTGGCCACCGGGCGCGGCGGCGGCATCGGCTTCCCGCGCAGTCGCGGGTGCGGGTGCCGCAGCAGGAGTGACCGGTGCAGGCGTGGCCGGTGCCACAGGCTGCGCCGGCGTGTGCTCGCGTACCGCCGTATCCAGGGCCTGCAGGGTCTGCCGGCCGGCCTTGCCATCGACGGTCAGCCCATGCGCCTGCTGGAACTCGCGCACTGCATGCTCGGTATTGGCACCGTAGTGGCTATCGGCTGTCAGCGGTTGCCCGTTGCGACCGCTATGGCCGGCCTGGATCAGCTTGGCCTGCAGGGCCTGGACCTCGGTACCACGCTCGCCGGGTGCCAGCACGCCGTCGGCCATCGCCGATGCCGCCGCACGCTGGCCGCGCTGGCCGCGCTGGCCGGGCTCAGGTTCACCGAACACCTGCTGGTAATCCTTGCCCCGGTAAGCCTCGGGGTTGTGGTTGACCTGGTCGTAGCGCGCCAGCCCGACCAGTGCGGTCTTCTCGGTGAGCGCACGATCACGCAGCGAATCCCACAGGGTGGGCGAGCTCTGGAAGTGCACCTGCACATTGGCGTGCTTGTAGTCCTGCACCGCGCGGACGATCTGCTCGTCACTCAGCTCAGTCAGCTTGAAGTCTTCGCCATAGGCCTGCTGCAGGCCCTTCTGGAACACCGACCGGGTCATGCCGCGGTACTGCACCGAGGTGCTCCACAGCGCATCCTGCACGGCCGCACCACGGCCGGAGAGATCGATGCCCACATCCTTCAGGCGGCCCATCTGCACGTCGTAGTACTTGTGCTGGATGAAGTCGTGCTGGTCCCTGGCAAACCCTGCCGGATCGGCGGCCGCCACTTCCTTCCAGCGTTCGGTGAAGGCCGGGGTTCCTGCCTGCAGGCCGTTGAAGCGGTTGCCATAGCGCGAGGCGGCGACGTACTCATCCACGCCGCCAACGTTGGTGGCGTACTGGTAACTGCCATACGACACGCCGCCATGGTCGCCCCTGCCGGTGGAAACGTGGCCGGGGCCGCGACCTCCGGTTTCGAAATGCGCCGACGTCTGGCCGCGATGCCAGTTGTCCATTGCCTGCTTTGCCTGGGTCACAACATCCATTTTCCTGCACTCCTTTGCGGGGGAATTACTTCGAGGTCAGTGCCTGCAGCACGTCGGCACGGTTGGCGGTGCGATTGATCCGGCAGGACTGCGCGTCCAGCATCTGCCCCTGCCCGTCTTCGGCAGGGTTCCAGCTGCAGTAGCGATTGGTATCGGACATGTAGGCGGCCTGCTCGTCCATCAGCCTGTCCTTGTCCTTGCCATCGGGACCGTCGACGATCTTCATGAAGGCCTGCTCGAGTCGCTGCTCCTGCCAGGCAAGCTCCTCATCGCCACACGCCTGCAGTGCGGGGGTCTCGCCGCCGCTGGAGTTCACGCACGTGGCGTACTGCGGCCGCAGCGTGGCTTTGTTGTAGGAATCATCCGGGCGCTGCGGCGGCATGTCCTGATCATCGGCATCGGCCGCTGTCGTGGCAGGTGCGGCGCGTGCAGGCTCTGCAGTGGCGGGCGGCGATGCGGTGGCGGGCGCGGCGGCCGCGGGGGCAACTGCCGTATCCGCCTCCGGGCTCTTGGCCTGGCATGCTGCCAGGCTGAGGCCCAGGGCCAGCGCAAGCGCGATGGCCCCGGCCCTGCCGAACGTTTCGCGGGGGGCCGCTGGAAGGTGGTTTGTTCCCTGCATTGCTTGCATCTCCTTGGCATCCAGGCACGTGGCCCGTCAACGCGGGGCCGTCCATCGGCCCCATCGGGAATTGCATGCTACGCCAGCGTGGATTTCAGATGCCTGACTGGATTCAGAATGTGTGCACCTTGTCCCAACTGCAATCTGCACGGCGCAACGTCCTCGCGATCGCGTTCGCGAATTCGTATGTTGAGGTCGCTCACATGATGCCCAATGCTCACGAATCTCAACGAAACTGCCGTTTCAAGGACATCTTGAAGGCTTGACCGCAGTCAATTCCGCTGCCCTGCCAGCAGACGGGCTTTCGGATCGGCGTCGAGGCCCCCTGCAATGCCGCCATCGAGGCTCATCATCGCGCCAACACGCCCTTCTGCAGTTCCACCGCACGGTTGGCGTAACGATTGATGAGGCACGACTGTGCATCCAACGCCGGGCCCACGCTGTCAGTGGCCTGGCTGCAGTGTTTGTCCGTGTCTGCAGCCCAGTTGGCCTGCTCGTCCATCCAGCGGTCCTTGCCCGGGCCGTCGGGGCCGTCCATCAGTCGCGCGACCTGTGCTTCCAGCAGCGCCTTGTGATGGGCGAGCTCGGCCGTATCGCAGGCTTCCAACTGGTCGTCCATGCCGCGGGCGTCCTGCACGCAACGGGTGTATTCCGGACGCAGCGCTGCCTGGGTATACGAGGTATCCGGCGGCGCGCTCTGCGCCAGCAGCTGGTCGGCACGGTTGGCAACACGGTACAGGCGGCATTCCTGCGCGCCCTGCAGCTGCTGCACGCTGCTGTTGGGGACATCGCGACAATAACGGTCTGTATCGCTGCGCCAGCTCGCCTGGGTGGCCTGGAATGCCGTCCGGGCAGCGCCGTCGAGTCCGGCCAGCGCCTTGCTGGCCGCCGCTTCGAGACGCCCTTCCTGGTAGGCGAGTTCGTCCTTGCCGCAGGCCTGGAGCTTGCCTGCATCTTCCACCCCATCCACACACCAGCCATAGGCTGGGCGCAGGCGACCGTCGGTATAGGACGCATCCGGGTAGTGGAGGGAATCTGCCGATGCCGGGCCGGAAGGGGCTGTCGGCGATGCCGCAGCAATCGACGCGGGGGCCGCCGTTTCGGTCGATGCCTGGGAAGAAGGCGCCTGGCATGCGGTGAGCGCCAGGCACAGGGCCAGCACCTTCCAATACCCATGGCCGACGCCGACCCGTTCGCTGCGCCCAAGCGCGCCCAATGCCTGCATTGCCAGTTTCTCCCTTGCGTGTCGCCAGCGGGTGCCGGCAAGGAGGGGCCGTCCATCGGCCCCATCACGCGGGCAATGCTACGACGGCGCCGGTTTCAGGTGCCTGACTGGATTCAGAATGCGTGCACGTCGTCTCAGACGCGGACGCTGGAACCTCAATGCCCGCCTCCGCGCCCGCCTACCTGTTCGATCAACGTCTGGCTGGCCGCATTCAGGCCCACCACCGTCACCCCCGCCCCATGCGCGGCCAGCTTTTCCTGCGCGCGTTCCAGCGCGGCCACCGCCGTCAGATCCCACAGATGGGCATCACGCAGGTCGATCTGCACCTTCGGCGCCACATGCTGGTAGTCGAACGCGGCGCCCAGCTGGCCGGCGGACGCGAAGAACACCTGCCCGCGTACGCGGTAGACCTGCGTGTCTGCGACATCCTCGCGCTGCACATCCAGCATGCGGCCAACCTTGCGCGCGAAGAACAGCGCCGACAACAGCACGCCACTGAGCACGCCCTTGGCCAGGTCGTGGGTGGCCACGGTGACCACCACGGTCAGCAGCATCACGGCCGAGGAACTGCGCGGATGCGTGCGCAGGTCGCGCAGCGAGCGCCAGCTGAAGGTGCCGATGCTGACCATGATCATCACCGCCACCAGAGCGGCCATCGGGATCTGCCGCACCAGGTCGCTGCCGTACACCACCAGCACCAGCAGCAGCACGCCGGCCACCAGGCAGGACAGGCGGCCACGGCCACCGGACGTCACGTTGATGACCGACTGGCCGATCATCGCGCAGCCGGCCATGCCGCCGAGGAAACCTGTGACCGTATTCGCCACGCCCTGGCCGACGCATTCGCGGTTGCGCTCGCTGGGCGTCTCGGTGATGTCCTCGACGATCTGCAGGGTCATCATCGATTCGAGCAGGCCGACCATCCTGAGCCGGGCGGGCCGGCTGCCGATGTGCGGCAAGGGTCAGGGTGGCGTGATCACTGCAGTGCGTCGTCGAGGAGCGTAGGAGGGGCGCAGTCTAGGCCCTGGCGGCTCAAATGGCCGCCTGCACGGGCCTGATTCAGGCTAGTAGGTGTGTGCGGCAATCAGGAAGTTCGGCAACTGCCCCGTGAAACTCTGGTAGGACGCGCCGCTCAACGAACGTTGACGGTTCTCTCTACGCCTGCAGTAGTTCAATCGCACCTGCGAAGCATTTGGAGTATTGATGTACGGCTGATAGCGCATGTTGCCGCGAATGGTCGGGCCACTTCCGTAGTAGGCGTAGATGTCATGGCACAGTCCAATGTCGGACATCAGATAGGCGAGATTCTCACCAGGACCGTTGAACAGTGGCCCTTGCCTCACATTTTCGGTGGACATCTCGGTAAAGCCTGGAACACTTCCACCCGATTTATCGACCAAACCAGCGATGCGCAGTGGACGGTTTGACATATCCCACTGGATGGATCCGTCGGCGTTGTAGACCTGCATGCCTGTGCTTCCACTGTTGACCGCCCGCCCCCATGCCCACCACTCGAAGCTGGTGGTCCCTTGCCCCATGCTCCAGTAAAAGCCATTCAGCGCTGACATCACCTGTGCGGATCCGCCATTGCAGCGGATGAACACCAGGTACGGCACGCTCTGTGCGGGAAGGCTTACAAACCCGCTCGCGCCATAGGCGGACGTATTGCTTGCAATGGACTGCGTGCCCTTGGCTATCGAAAAGAAGACGAAGGAATGTGCGTTCACAAGAACCGGAACGCCGCTGTCATTGGTGACTTCAAGACCAACAGACATCAGAAGACTCCGTAGTAGATGGAAGCAGTCGGGTTGGCAATCGGCGAGAACGTGAACTGCATCCGCAATGTATTGCCGCCGTCGACAAACGACATGTACCCAAGCGCAGGCGCGGAAAACTGATTGCCATTCTGGTCCTGCCAACTGTCGGAGCCAGGGCTGGGCAGGATGGCAAATGGCTCACCCAGGCCGGCCAGGCCCACACTGCTGGACGAGCTCCCAACGACCGAGAGAGTGCCCATGATCTTGCCGGCACGATCATTGGTGTCGAACCACATCTGCCCGTCCGGGCCGAATATCTGCATACCTGTTGCCATTACCAGATCCCCATGCGGACGCGGACGCGGCCGTTGCTGTCGTAAACGTGGATGACACTGTCATTGATGGTCAGGCGGCCGCCGTTCTCGGGGCCGTTCATCGTCAACGTGCCGTTCTTGTCTAGCCTCCATCGCGGTTGCCCGCCGGCACCGACCGCATTGGACTGGATCACGTCGCCGATCATGGCGTTCTGGATCCAGCCGTTGCCGATCAGTGCCTGGCTGATGAAGGTCTGCCCGCCCTGCACCACGAAGGGCGCACTGACCTGCCCGCTGTTGGTGTTGAACAGCGCGAAGCGATCAGCCTGCATCAGGATCTGGCTCTGATAGCTGCCATCTGGCTGCTGCTCCACGCCCAGACCCATGCCGGCCATGTAGATCTGCCCGGCGCTGGTGATCTGCGCCTTGACCGTATAGGTCGCGCTGACCTTGCCATCTAGGTTGACCACGGCCTGCGAGACCTGCTGGACCGCGGCGCTGACGCCCTCGATCTTGCCTGGAACACCTTCGATGGACGCTTCGACCGTGTCCACGCGCTTGGCCAGTGCCGCGTCCTTCTCGGCCATCACGCTGTAGACGGTGATGGCACCGGCGCTGACATCGTTCTCGCCGACGTTGTAGTCCTCCTCGCCGGCAGTGTGGTCGCTGACCTGGGCGAACAGGCCGTCGACCTTCTGCCCCTGCGCGGCCACCTTGCCATCGACGTCGGTCACGTCCATTTCCAGCTGATCGACACGGCCGACGATGGCACCCGCCTCGGCAATGGCATCGCCGATGTTCTTCCAGTGGCTGCCCGGCGGCGTTTCATTGCCTGCGGCAGTGCCCTGCCAGCTCCAGATCCGCCCGTCGTGGATGACGGTCTGCCCTGGGCTGTAGGTTGCCTCGGCATCCCAGACCAGCGGCAGCACTTGGGTGACGCGCTCGATCTTGCCCTTCAGCTGTTGGCCCAGCGCGCTTTCGTTGATGCGGCCGGCGAAGTAGGCGTCGTAGTCATCCGGGTTGCTGCTGGACTCACCCATCACCCCGGCTTGCGCCGGATACCACGGGCCGATGTTGCCACTTCGATCCACCAGCCGTCCCCAGAACCAGAAGCGCGCGCCAGCGGCCAGGCCGTTCATCTGGTGCTGGGCCTGCGGGTAGGCGAAGTCGCCCAGCTTGATCGCGCTCTCGCGATTGGGGCCAGTGCTGTACCAGAGTTCGGTCCGTTCGGTATCGGTTGCACCTGCGGGGAAGCCCCAGGACAGTGCGATGCCGAAGGGGCGGGCAGTGCTGGTCAACGATGCCAGCGAGGGGGGCGGCGTCGTCTTGCCTTCAATGGTGGTGAGCGCGCTGAGCGTCGGCTGCGATACGGCGCCCAGCGCATTGACCGCGCGTACGCGCGCCAGATACTGGCCGGCGTAGACGCCCCGCACTTCCAGGCTCTGCGTCCCGACGCGGCCAGCACGGACCCAGTTGAGATCGCCACGGCGCCATTCCACGTCATAACCGATCGCCTTGTCCGCAGCATCCCACTCGATCGTGAGCACGGAGGTAGCGATGCCCTGGTCGACCACCACATGCGAGGCCATCCGCACGTTGGCCGGTGCCGGCTGCACGCTGGGCGGGATGATGCTGATCGGCGGCTGTTCCAGGCGCGTGCCATCGTCGATGGCGGCGTACTTGCCCGGCACGTGCTTGAGCGCGGTGATCTGATAGGTCAGGTCCTCGCCTTCGCTGATCGACAGCACGCGATAGTGCTGCAGGGCCAGCTCCGGCGATTCCAATGCCCAGACCGACTGCGCCACCGGCACCGCCGACCACGGCGCGCTGACGGTCACCGTCTCGCCGTCCACCGACTGCACCGTGCGTGCTTCGGTCTGCCCGCTGGGCAGGGTGGCACGCAGGGTGTCACCGGCCGCGATCTGTTCCGGCATGCGGTCCAGCACCAGGCTGCGCGTGCCCGCACTACGGATGCGGCCCGCATTGCGGCGGCCGGCGCGGTTCGGGTCGGCCACCTGGATCACATCACCGGGCATGCAGCCCAGCGCATCCAGGCCCACCGAGAAGCTGATCGTCTCGGTTTCCAGCATCTCGGTATGCAGGATGTGGTTGCCCACGCGCTGCGCCTGCGAACGCGAGTGGCAGCCCACCGCCGTCACTTCGGTCTGGTTGATGCCGTAGCGGGCCACGCCAGGCAGGTGCTGCACCACTTCGACCTTCTGCCGGCCGAAGTCGTCCGGATCGATCCACGACACCAGGGCCACCGTGTGCCGCGCCGTGCGGCTGCTGCCGGCATAGTGGAAGCGCCCTTCGATGACGTTGGCCTGGCTGTAGGTCAGCACCGGGTCCTTGGGCATGTCGGCCGAGGCCATCACCTGCCCCGCCGCATAGAAGCTGATGCCGCGGAACATGGTGGCGATGTCCTGCAGCACGCGGTAGGCCTCGGCGCGGGTCTGCAGATACAGGCTGCAGGTGAAGCGCGGCTCCTTGCCGCCCTGGCCATCGCTGACCAGTTCATCGCAGTAGCGCGCGATCTGGTACAGCCGCCACTTGTCCACCCAGTCCAGCGGAACACGATGGCCCAGGCCGAAGCGATCGTTGGTGACGATGTCGAAGAACACCCAGGCCGGATTGTTGGTCCAGCCACTCTTGAAGGTACCGTCCCACACACCGCTGTAGAGACGGCTGAGCGGATCGTAGTTGGAGGGGATGCGTACGATGCGGCCCCACAGCTGGTAGGACCGGGTGGGAATGTTCTGGAACTGGCTGGCATCAACCTGCACCGCCGCCAACGCACAGTTCGGATAGCGCAGCTTGGCATCGATGATCTCGGTCATCGACAGCACGTTGATGGTATCGGCGATGGTGCTGCTGTTGGCGTTGGCGGTCAGCCGGCGGATGCGCACCTGCCACTGGCTGCCGGCAGGCAGATCGATGCGGCGGCTGCGCTCGTACTGGCTGGTGGTCTTGCCACTGAAGGCATCGGTCAGCACCGTGCTGAACGGGCCGCCGTCGGTGGACAGATCCACCGCGTACATGATCCGGTAGCCTTCAGTGTCGCCGTTCTCGGCGTTGGTCTTCTGCAACGCCGGCACCGCAAAGCGGATACGGACGGCTGACAGATCGGCACCCGATACGGTGCGCACCACCGGCGCATCGCTGCGCAGCTCGACGTTGACCCCGACTTCGTTCTCGATGGAGGGGAAGCCGCTGATGTGCTCCTGGTCCTGGGTGCCGGAACGCGTCTGCACGTCCACGCCGGAGAAGTTCAGCGTGCCGTCCGGATTCTCGATCGGCACCTGGTCCAGGTAGATCGACTGCTTGCCGGCAACCAGGCCACGGATCTCGCCCTCGCTGGCGAGGTCGATGATGCGGGCCACCGCCATCGAGTGCAGGCTGTCGGCGGTTTCGACCGGGGTTCGGGCGTTGCTCGCGCCCTTCTTGGCACCCGCCAGCACTGGCGTGGCTGCGCCGCGCGTGCGCGGCGTGGGATGAGTGGTCTGATTCAAAACTGGTCCTCCGCCAGGATGCCGCCGCTGATCACGGCCGAGCCGATGAACATGCCCTTGCTGTCATGGCCGCCATAGGCGACCGGCACGGGGTTGCCTTGCGCCTGCGTGTTGACGGTGCCGTTCATGCTGTAGCTGGGCGCGTTTTCGGGTGTGTCTTTGGCACCCAGGCCCTTTGGCTGGGGGGAGAGCATCTGGGTGATGCCGCCGATCACCATGGAAACACCGAGCTTCATCATCGGTTGGCCGATCGCTCCATATCCCCATGCCGATGCCACGGCGCCAACAACGATGAGGACGACGCCCACAATCGTCTGCAGTACGCCCCCTCGCTTGCTGCCCACCAGAACCGGCGCGATGCGGATGTCATCCTGTCCCGGCGGGTCGTGCAGCTGATCCCGCGACAGGTTCTGCCGGCCGTTGAACACGGCAAACTCCATGCCCTTGGCCTTTGCGCCCATCAGGTACTGCTGGAATCCTGGCAGCATGGTGCACAGTGCATGCACCGCCTCGGCCGGGCTGTTCACCGCCAGCCGGAACCTGCGCCCGAAGCGCGCACCCAGCTTGCCGTACAGGCGGATCGTACGAAGGCGGTCAGTCATGTCGCACCCCGCGATGGCGGACGATGCAGCGGGTGCGCTCGGCCCACATGCCGCCGTACGGCACGGTCTCGGACAGGCGCCCATGCAGGTGATGCAGCATCTGACCGTCGCCGAGGTAGATGCCCGCGTGGTTGGTGACCGGCGAGCGAATCTGCATCAGGATCATGTCGCCCCGCTGCGGCTCGCCCTCGATCAGGTCGAAGCCCTCGGCGTGCAGCCGTTCAAGGCTGTAAAGGTCCTGGCCGTGGCTCCACCAGTCGTCCTGGCGTTCGTACTCGGACAGCGGGATGCCCAGTTCGCGTGCGTGGAAATCGCGGACCAGGCTGTAGCAGTCCAGCACACCGTGGGCGAACTGGCGACCGACCAACGGTGCCATGTAGCCAGTGGGATGCAGGGTCTGCAGATCACCGCACAGCGGTGCCTCGCCTGTTACCTGGCCGACGCTGACGATGTGCCAGGTCAGCCCGCTGCGCTCGCACATGACCCTATCGGCGTCGGACGGCGTTGCGGCGGCATCGGGATGGCTGTGCACCAGGGCCAGCACCTCGCCCTTATCCTCGGCCACGGCATAGTCCTCAGCGGGCAGGCGGAAATGCTCGCTGGGCGTGGCGGCCACGTTGCGGCAGGGAAGATAGCGTTCGTGGCCTTCAATGGCCACGATCAGCCCGCAGCATTCGCGCGGGTACTCGGCCACGGCGTGCGCCTGGATGGCCTGCAGGGTTGTCGGTTGCATGTTTCACCCATGAAAAAGGCCCGCGCGGGCGGGCCTGGAAAGTGGAATTCGGGAGGGGATCGATCAGGAGCGCAACAGGCCCGCGGCGGGGAAGCCGCCATAGGGCAGCGGCTTGTCCTGGCCGAAGCGCAGCTTGCAGCTGCGTACCCGACCGCCGCACTGGTCACGCGCCGGATCATCGGTGGCGACGTCGTCGCTGTCGGCCACCGCTGGACCGTTGTAGCCGCAGTACGCGCCGCGATAACCGCCACGCACCAGCCAGCCACACATGCCGGCGATGATCTGCCTGCCCGGCAGCTGCTGCCCATTGAGATCGATCGCGGTGGTCAGCTCGAATTCGACCATCTGCTTGTCCTCACCGATCTTGCGCTCGATGAACCAGACTTCATCAGGGAAGTGCTCGCCAGGATCCGCGCTGGGATTGCCTTCCTCGAAGTTGGCGGCATCCAGGTACTTGGCCAGCGTCTGCCGGCGGATGATGCGTGCACCGACCAGATCATCGAACAACAGGCACATGGCGGTGATGCGGCCATCGATGTTGCTCACGCGCAGGCGCGGGTTCGGCGGCTGGTCGCTGGTGCGCTCGAAGCCGCTGGCCTCGATCGGCCAGGGGCCATATTCCTGGCCCTGCCACCAGATGAGGCCACTCTGCAGGTGCGCGTGGAAGAAGAGCTTGTCGGCGCCGAAACTGCTGGCGTCAAGTTCATAGACGGTGATGCGGCCACCCGGCTCAAGCTGCTGGGCATCGGCGGTGATCATGGGGTGTTCTCCTGTGCGGCATTGGGAAGAGGGGGTGGTACGGGGTACCGTTCCTGGCCGCACGGTACGATGACGTGGTGGCCTGGGCGCAGCGAGGCAGTGGTGGTGAAGCAGGCGTGCTTTGGCGCCTGCGGAGCAGGGGTTGTCATGGCTCAGAGCTCCGCATCGGCCTGGACCAGCACCTGCGAGGTGGTCGACCACACCACCACCGCGCCCCAGAGCTGCATGTTGTTCGGCATCGAGGCGATGACTGCCGCGTCAACCGTGGACTGCCAGCTGGGCGCTCCGCCGTCGAAGTTGACCAGGTTGCCGGCATTGCCGAAGCCCACCAGGTTCAGCGCGGTGGACGGCGAGGAGATTCTGGGCGCTGAGCGTTTGCGCACCTTGAACGGGATGCACGCACGCGTGTCGCCGTTGGCGGTGTAGGTGATGCCGATGATCCGGTTTACATCCACCGTCTCGTAGTAGCGCTGGCACAACAGCAGCTCCAGTGCTTCGGACCGGCGGTCGAAGTCGGTGGCGGTATCGCCTTCTTCGATCTGCACTTCGGCCAGTTGCACGCTGCCGCTCTTCTGCCCGGCGGCGAACGCGCGGCCGCCGAAATCGGCACCTGCGTCCAGCCAGAAGCCCAGTTGCAGGTAGCTGTCCGGGCCCAGCGTCTTGCCGGCAAGACCGGGAACTTCCACGGTGACCTGGTGCCATCGCCACAGCGTATCGAGCACGACCGAGGCGCCGATGCTGTCGCGCGCGGTAGACCCACCCGTTCCGTAGGACTGCTGCAACTCCACGCCGATGCGGAAGTCGTCCACCGAGGCGCGCGCCTTGAAACTGATCGTGACGGTGCGCCCGGCCAGTGTCCGGACATCCTCGATGCGCTGTTGGACCAGCGCCATGTTGCCGGCACCGGCAACGCTCTGCACCTCCAGCCGAAGCAGGTGGCGCGACCCAGCCAGCAGGCGCCCTCCCTGGCCGCCGCCTGGAGGCACATCCTCGCGTGAGGCAGCCACCCTGGTGCCGATGGCATTGATCGCCCAGCGGTCAGCGATGTAGCGAGAGCCCGTGGATGCAGGGAACACTGCACCGCGCTGCCAGAACCGGAAGTCGCCGTTGATGAGCGGGTTCCTTCCGGCCATGCGGCCTTCCAGATGCATGAGCGCCGATTGCGCGTCGTCCAGACCAGCGTAGATCTCGGCGAAGTTGTCGTTGATCTTGGTGAATGCCGGCCGCTGGGTCTCACCTCGTTTGCCGTTGGGCTGGACGGTGTCCAGGTCGATGATTCTTCGTGTCATGTGCAGTCCTCGCTGCGTGCGCCGGTGTTGACGGCCAGGGTCAGATCTCGGCGTCAGCCGCCCAGTTGCCGCCCACCAGATAGGCATAGAACGGCGTCAGGCCAGAACCGAAATCAAGCTGAAGCGTGAATCCATCGGGACGAAGGAACAGCGGGACAGCCATTCCGCGTGACCACCCGTTGCCGTTGAACAACGACCAGTAACCGAGGGCCGGCGCCACTTCACTGTTGGAGTAGAGGGTGAGCGCAGGCACAGTGCGTTTGGCGACCTTGAAGGAGATCTGCTCACTGCGCGCCAGGCCTGCCTGGAATGCGGCGGCGACGCCCTGCGGTGACGGCATGCCAAGCTGCGGTGCCTGTTCCAGCGGGAAGCTCTTCTCGTAGTACCGCTGGCACAGCATCAACTCGGTTGCGTCATCACGCATGTCGTAGTCGGTAGGTGTCGCCCCCTTCTCCAACTGCATGCAGGTCAGCGAAAAGGACCCAGACTGGCCGACAAGCTGTCCGCCATAACCACCGGGTGTCGCAAAGTCGACGATGACGTGCAGCTTGCTGTTGGCTCCCACGGTCTTGCCAGCAATGGATGGCAACTCGACGGTGAAGTACCTGAGCGCGGCCGCGGTGCCGATCTCCTGGACGCCTGCCCGGACCGTCACATCCGGAGACCCATTGGTACCAAACGTCTGGATGAAGCGAACGCCGATGCGGCAGCCCGGCGTCGCGGCCCATGCCTGCATGCTCAGCGTCACGGTACTTCCCGCGAGCGTCTGCACGCCTTCCACCGGCTGGGTGACGAACGCCTCGGTCGCGGCCGTCGATCCGGTGAGATCGCAGTTCATGAATCCCGTGACCCCGAATGCCGGGGCATCGAAGCTGCGGCGTGACACCGCGACCTGCCCCGCCCCAGTGCATACCACCTGGAAGCGATCGGCAACATACACCGCCAGAGGCGACACCACAGTGCGGCTGCTGCCCCGTTGCCAGAACCTGAAGTCACCGTTGATCAGCCGGTTCCGGCCGTTCTGCCTGCGCCGGAGATCCTGCACCGTGGTTTCGAGTTCATCCAGATCCGTGTAGAGATCGGCGAAGTTCTCATTGACCTTGGTGAAGGCCGGCCGTTGCGTCTCACCCCGCTTTCCGTTCGGCTGCACGGTATCAAGGTCGATTGTGCGTCGTGCCATGCGTCGTCCTCCTCAGCCGCCGATGATTTCCGGCGCCTGCTCGGCAGGCCAGCCGAATGCATCCGGCTGCGGCAGTTGCGCCTGGACCTTCCGCCAGTCCGGCGCGTTCTCCTCGGCGGTGGACTCAATAGTCTCCAGTGCGAGGTTGACCCCGTCGCGCCAGGCAATCATGGCGATGGCGTCCTGCGCATAGCGCGGCACCGCACTGCCTACGTAGCTGCAGCAGCTCTCGATGCTGTCATAGCCGCGATCGCGGGCACACTGGGCCATCCACTCCCACGCCTTTCCGCGGATGAAGCGATGGAACTGCGCCGAGCCGGGTGCGAACAGCGGCGGTACCGGCTCCGGCTCATTGCCTGCCGTACACCAGGCTTCATAGTCATTCCACAGACGGTGGCCACGTGGAATGAAGGCGCCGGTCTGCAGGCACTTGATGGTGTCGATCTCTTCGGTCAGTTGATACATGTCATAGCTCCGCGTCGGCGGTCCAATGGAAGGAGGAGCCCCAGTTGCCTGCGGCGGATTGGTAATTGACCTGTGCGCCGGACTGGCCGGCATATACGATGGACGTCACCGTGCCGATGCCGCCGCTTGCGCCGGATATGCGCCCTGCCTGCCCGTTCACATCGCTGTAGACCGTGTAGGCTGGGATGGCCCGCTTGGGGACGCGACACCGGATATGCGAGGTGCTGCCAACGCCGACGCTGCGGTCGTAGAACTGGTTGTCGCGTCCGATGCCATCGGCCGTGCCAGGCGGCACATCCAGGTTGTAGCTCTTCTCGTAGTAGCGCTGGCACAGCTGCAGCTCGTGGGCCAGCGGGCGCAGGTCGAATGCCGTTGCCCTGTCGCCGCGCTCCAGCTGCATCATCGCAAGGCCGAACTCTCCGCTCTGACCGGAGATGACACCGCCATAGGCATCGGCGCACAGATCCACCACCAGCCACAGGAAATCGCTGTCGGCATTGCTGCCCAGCGTCTTCCCCTTCACCGATGGCAGTCGCGCACTGAGCTGGAAATAGGTCCAGGACGCGGCGGTGACCGCCACGGTTCCCAGCTCTACGCTGACCGCGGCGGACGGCGAACCACCGGTGCCAAAGTGCTGGATGAGACGAACACCGATGCGTTTTCCTGGCGGGCCATAGGCGAAGCCGGAAACCACCACTTCGCCGTCGGACAGCGTGGCGACCCCTTCGACCTTCTGTGCGACATAGGCGCTGCTGCCTGCACTGACCTTGGAGACAACGCTGTTGAGGAAACGGCGCGATTCCGGCGCGGCTCCGCCGGCAAGAAGATTGGCCCCGCGATTTGCGGTATGCGTGCAGCTCAGCGCTGCCACGGTCCAACGATCGGCCACATAGATCTCGCCGCCTTGGGTGGTGCCAGTGGTGGCCCGCTGCCAGAAATCGAAGTTGCCGTTGATCAGGCGGTTCCTGCCTGGAGCCGCGCTCTGCAATGCGCTTTCCAGCGAATCCAGCGCGCCATACACTTCGGCGAAGTTGTCGTTGATCTTGGTAAACGCCGGGCGCTGGGTTTCGCCCCGCATTCCGTTCGGCTGAACGGAATCGAGGTCGATGATTTTTCTCGTCATTGCTGTCGTCCTGTTCCCTGCGGGCGCCCCATCAAAGCTCGGCGTCGGCCCACCAATGCCACCAGCCGCCCCAGCGGCCTGGATTGTTGGTCCAGCTGACTTCGTACCCGGAAGGCGAGGCGTAGTTGACCAGGCAGGGCACGCGGGAGATGTTGTCTTCCGCGATGTGTCCATCCTGCTGGATGTTGTCGGCCGAGATGATCATCACGTAGGGATGGGCACGCTTTGCCGTCTGGAATCGCACGCTCTGGTAATGCGCCATTCCCGGTGAGTTGATCGAGAATGCCTCGCGCCCTTCGTTGTGCGCCGTGTTGGGTACGATGTCGAGGTTGTAGCTCTTCTCGTAGTAGCGCTGGCACAACGCCAGTTCCACACCTGGCGGCCGCCAGTCGAAGCGTGTCGCTGCGCGGCCCGATTCGACCTGGAACTGGGTAAAGCCGAACGAGCCGTTCTGTGCCACCAGCTCGCCCTTCTGACCAGCACCGCACAGGTCGAACACTACGTAGAGGTGGTCGTTGCCGTTGCTGCCGAGCACCTTTCCCCGGGTACTCGGCAACGTCACCGTGATGCTGTGACGTTTGGCGGTGGTGCCCAGTGTGAGCACACCGGCTTCCAGCACCACCTGCGGCGAGGGTGAGCCGCCGGTTCCGAAATCCTGGATGACACGCACGCCCACACTGCGACCGGGCGCATCAGAGTTCGCCCATACCGAGATCGTGATGTCTCCGCTTGCACTGCGGACACCCTCGATCTTCTGCCCCATCCAGGCGCCACTTCTGGCGATGGCCTCGGATACGGTGCAGACCAGAATCGACCGTGTGTCTTCCGGAAATCCGGCCTGCCCGTCGTACGCCACCCGCTGTACGTCGTGGTTGCAGACCAGCGCCGAGTTCGTGAAACGGTCGGCGAAGAACACTTCCGCGCCCAGCGTCCCCGACCCAGTGCCGACACGACCAGATGTACGGCGCTGCCAGAACTGCAGGGCACCATTGATGAGCAGATTCCTGCCTGGAACGCGCTCGGTGATGGCATTCCCCACGATCTGCGGGATTTTCGCCACCTCAGTCAACGCGTCGTAGACTTCGGCGAAGTTGTCGTTGATCTTGGTGAACGCCGGGCGCTGTGTTTCACCCCGCTTTCCGTTCGGTTGAACGGAATCGAGGTCGATGATCTTTCGTGGCATTTGTGCTGTTTCCTTGATGGTTTCGGTTGCGAAGGAACGCTCTCCAGCCCTCCCGCGGACCTCAGATTTCGGCATCCATGGTCAATCCAGTGCCCTCCGCTGCCGAATCTCCGCTCTGCAGGATGCCGGCCTGACCCGCTGCGGCAGTGTTCAGCGCACCGATGATGGTCATGCGGGTCGACGTAACTTCCGCCGCACTGAGCGCTGTCAGGCTGGTTGCACCGTCTCCCGTGAGCAGCCGCCATTGCGATGGGTTCGAGAAGGCGACCGCGGGTACCGACCGCATTCGCTGATTGAATCGGTAGGTGAGGTACACCGCGTTGTCGCCCCGAATCAGGCCCACGCCCGCGTTGAAGCGCGATCCACCGTCGAACGGCACGCCAGTGGCGTCCACCTGGTAGTAGCGTTGGCACAGCCGCAGCTCTTCCCCCTTCGGCCTCCACTCGAACGGCGTCGCGAGCGGGCCCGCCTCCCACTGGAACTCTCCGAAGTACAGCTGGCCCTGTTGCGCGCCCAGTCCTGCGGTGCGGCTGGCGAACTGCGTGCCCGCCGTTACCCATATGCAGACCACGGCCGCACCGTCACCGGACAGTGCCTTCCCTGAGATGGAAGGCAGGGTCACTGTCCTGCGGATCCGGTTCAGGCCGGAGGCCAGTTCGACCACCTCCGGCGCGATTCCCAGCACAGGCGTGCTTCCCCCCGCGCCAAAGGTCTGGGCGAATTCAAGGGCGATCTTCCGCCCGGCGGCGCCGGCGTTGAACACCAGGAACGAAACGGTGCTCTCCACGCCCGCGAAGTTGCGGACGTCTTCCACGCGCTGCTCGAAGACAAAGAAGTGGTTTGTGCCATCCGTATTGCCACTCGAACTGACCGACAACGTGAAGGTGCTGAACGGGAAGTTATTGTCGCCTGCCGCTGCGGGATTGCGCTTGAACACGGCGTCTTCGACGTTGCCCATCTGCAGGAACCATCGGTCGGCTGTGTAGTTCCCGGAGATGCCGAAGCTGCTGCCGCGCTGCCAGATGTCGAAATTGCCATTGATCAGGCGATTGCGCCGTGCCGGCGCGCGCATCATGGTATCGGCGAGCTGCCCGGGCAGGCCGTCGACTGCCTGGCCAACCTGCTGGAAGTTCTGGTTGATCTTGGTGAAGGCCGGCCGCTGGGTCTCCCCACGCTTTCCGTTGGGCTGGATGGTATCCAGGTCGATCCGTTGAAGATCCATGCTCATGCCTACGCGTGGAAGGTCTGCTCGAAGGTGGCGGTGATGGTCGATACCTGGCCGCCGAGATGGCTGTCGGTGTAGGAATCACACATGTACAGCCCCTGCCCCAGTGGCCCTTTCCACAGGAAGCTGCGGCCGGCATGACCATCCAGGAAGGTCACGATCTCGTTGATCGTTTTGCGGTTGCCGACGAACTGCAGCTGGTAACTGCGTGAAGTGGCGTTCAGGCCATCGGCAGCGGCCTGCGCATAGCCATCACCGAACTTCGCGCGCTTCACGGCGGCGGTGGTGGTTCCAGTACTCTGGCTGGTTGCCGGCCAGGTGAAGGTGTCGGTCATTGCATGGCACTCCTGCTGAGCACACCACCTGCCTTCAGGTCACGACTCTGCAGCTCGCGGTACTTGCGTTCCACGAACTGGCCGATCTCGTTGCCGAACTGCTGCAGCATGCTTTCGTTGGTGGTGACTTCCTTGCCACCGTTGTTGTCGATGCGGATGCTGACTCCCACTCCGCCACCACCGCCGCCACCGTGCGCGGCCACACCCAGGCGGCCGTCCGGCCCGCGCCGCAGCGGCATGATCGCTTCCGGTCCCGCTTCGCCGAACACGCCGGCGCCCTTGGCGAAGGCGAACAGCTGCGGAGTGTTGTAGACACCGCCGGAATAGGCCGACAGGCTCGGCGACTGGTAGACGCCACCGTTGGCGTTGGCCTCCACCCCCGTGCCGTATCCGAACAGGCCCGCGATCTTCTTGACGCCCCAGACGATTGCCTGTTGGATGGCGATCATCTTCAGATCGGCGATGATCGACTTGGCCAGATCCTTGTAGTTGGACTTGCCCGTCTTCACGAAGCTCTGCAGTGCCGCCTCTGCGCCGGTGAACGCCTTGGAAAAGGCATCCTGGGTGGACTTGGCGGAGTTCTCGGTCTTTTCCATGTACTCGCCGAGCGCGCTGCCGAAGCCCTTGCGGAACCCCGAAAGTCCTGTGGTGCCCTTGGTGTCCTTGGCGTCCTTGGTTTCGCCCGCCTTGGCATCACCGACCTTGGCGTCCTTGGCAGTCGCCACGCCTGCAGCCACCGCCGCCGCGTCCGTCGCTGCATCCTTGGGCGTCAGGTCGACCCCCATCAAGCCGGCGATCTTCCTCGCCCCCCAGACCAGTGCCTGCTGTGCGGCGATCATCTTGAGGTCGGACAGGATGGACTGGGCCAGTTCCTTGTACTTGGACTTGCCGGTGGTCACGAAGCTCCTCAACGCTTCGTCGGCGCCGGTGAATGCTTTGTCGAAGGCTTTTTTGGCAGCCGTGGCGGTGTTTTCGGTCTTGCCGATATAGTCGCCGAGCGCGCCGCCCAGGCCCTTGCGGATGCCTGCCAGGCCCTTGTCGTCCTGTTGGGCCTTCTCTTCCTTCTTTGCAGCCTTGCCGGCGTCCGCGCCCGCTGCGGTTGTTCCTGCCTTCGCCGCCGCCTGCAGCTGCGTGTTCAGGGCGGTCAGCTGCGTGGACAGTGCGGTGACCAATGATGCGCTGGTGGTCAGCACGGCATTGAAGGCCTGCTGCACCGTGTTGATCTTCTCCAGCTGCCGCTGGAACTCCTGTGTGGTGCCGGTCATCTCGGTCATGCCGCGCCTTGCTGCCTGCATGGCCGTTTCCAATGCGTTGCTGGCCTCCACGGTGGTCCGTGTGCTGCCAGGCGATGTAGTGCTCATTGAGTGTTCCTCGGGAGAGTCGGCTCCGCTTCGGCGGAGCCGGGATCGGCCATCGGCATTGCCGCGATGGCCGGCTCATTCCTGTTGCATCTGCTCCAAGGCAGCGCGTTCGATGATGCGGATGGCCGCCATCACCTCGTCATGCTGGTCGCCGTCGAGCGCTTCGCGCTCCAGCTCCCGGTAGACCACGTTGTAATCCAGCCCGATCGGGCCACCTGCGCCGACGCGCCACTGGGTGGCAACCCGCGAGAAAAGTTCGATGGGAAGCACGCACTCCGGCCACAGCTCGACCTGCGGCGGTGGAAAGTGCTTTGCCTTCAATCCAAGCTTCATCAGCTCGGACTCGGTGGGGGCCCGCCAGTACAGGGCCCCCACCGCCTCGATCAGTTTCCCTTGCGTGCGACCTGCAGGGCCTGGGTGTAGCCACCGATGATGGCGCCATCCAGGCCGGCCTGCTGCTGCAGCGCCAGCTCGACGCCGGCGGTGTCCAGCGCCACATCGGCATCCCAGTCCACCACGATGTCCAGGATGGCCTGGGCCACGCTCAACGTGTCATCGCCAAGACGCTCCAGCAGGCTGGCGTAGTCGGCTACCGACAGGTGCCGGTAGGTCAGGTTGAGCTTCTGCTCGCGGCCGTGACCGACGATGGTCAGGGTGCTCTTGAAGCTCTCCGGCGCCTTGACCTGGAACATCAGGCGCCCTCGACCAGGATGGAGTCTGCCAGCGCGGTGAAGGTCGCGGTGGTGCCCATCGGGGTGTTGGCGGCCATGGTCGGGTCGCCGTTGTAGCTCAGGTAGCCGTACCAGTACAGCACGTCGCCACCGACCAGCTTGGCCCGCAGGATCACCGGCTCGCCCTTGGCGTCAGCGTTCTTCAGTGCCGAATACCACGGCTTCTTCGGATCGTAGAACAGCGGCAGGGTGATGGTCTTGGCGTTCTTGAAGGTCGGCATCTGGACCTGGCGACCGGTCGGGTCTTCGAGCAGCGTGCCGCTCCAGTACTGCTGCTCGCCACCGGCGGTGGTCGGGTCGCCCTGCTGGTCCAGGTCGACGAAGGCGCCCGCCTTGCGCAGTACACCGGCACCGCTGGTACCGGGGAACAGCACGGTATCGGTGGTGTCGATGCCCAGCAGTTCAACGCTGCCGGTGGCTTCAGCACCGGCGCGGGTGGCGCGGTTGTTCAGGGCCGGCCAGCCCGGCAGTTCAATGACCACCACATCGCCGGTGTCGACGCTGTTGGCGGCAACGCTGGCCAGCGCCGGCGCAGCCTTGGAGATCGCGCTGGTGGCGATCGCGGTGGAGACGACCGGTGCGAAGCCGAACTGGGTGCCCTTGGGAAGCTTGAGTGCCATGGTGTATTTCCTCGTTGGATAAAAAAAAGCCCGGCGAATGCCAGGCTGGGGTGTTGCACGGGTGATGCGGTTTACGGGTCGACGTACCACAGGCCGAAATCGAGCCGCGCGCCGTACTTGTGCAGCATCGGCTCATGCACGGCGATTGCAGCGCCGAACGATTCGGCGGTCGGCAATCCTGCGCATACCTGATCCTCGATGTTGCGGATCAGGGTGTTGGCCTGGGCGCGGCTGTCTGCCCAGACGGTCAGCTGCACGCGAGCGTGCTTCTGTTCGGGAATGGAACCTTCGTTGAACCACACGGACTGTCCACCCATCTGCTGGTAGACGGCACACGGATAGATGACCGGTTCCGGCGGAAGGTCGGGATACAGCCGGCCCTGCAGCAGCGGGGCCAGCAGCGCGTGCAGCTGTGCTTCGTAACTCATCGCGGTGTCCTGGTTGGCGTCGCTCAGGCGATGCCTGAAGACTGTTCGGTGAACAGCACCGTGGTCTGGCGCCGGCTGAAGTCGGGCGCAACGCCGGTGATGTTGAAAACACGACCGTCATGCACGATGCGCATGCCGGCCTGGATGCCTGCCTGTCGTGCGGCTGCCAATCGGACATGGAAGCGCTGGCGCCGGATCGTTGCCGGCAGGCGGCTTTCCAGCGTCAGCCGCTGCACGCTGTCTGCGCGGTCGGCGATGATGGCGGCCCACAGTTCTGCCACCGGCTGCCAGGCGTCCAGCGGCTGCCCCCACGCATCGAGCTGGCCGTCCTGGCGCTCGATGCGGATGCGGCGATTGAAGTGGCCGGCGTTCATGGCGTTGCTGCCGATCGGTACGGATCAAGCAGCGCGGCCACGCCGAACGGCAGCTCCATTGCGATGGCAGCGGCGCCTGCCGGTGCATCGAACGTCTGCGCAGAGACGACCACGGCTTCGCGATGGGCGTACAGGTGGCCCAGCAACAGGCGCACCGCTGCACGGATGCTGTCGTTGACCGGCATGCCCTGCAGCAGGCGCGCACTGCGCGCGGTCGCCACGGCCAGGCGGCGATCGGCCACATCACGCATGGCCTTGGCCTTGGCCGCGTTGGTCTCGGCATTGGCGGCGGCAACCGCGGCTTCATGCCCGGTCACCGCCGCCGCCATGTCCTGCGGCAGCTGGTCCAGCGCCTGGTCCAGCGCGGCCTGGTCGGCGTACAGCTCGCGGCCCAGATAGGCCGCGGCTGCATCGCTGGCTGCGGCCAGCAGGTCACCCAGGATGGCGTCGTCAAAATCGCCGTCGATACGGCAGTGCGCGCGGCACTGCTCAAGGGTCAGCAGGGGCATCGAATCCTCCTTCGTTGATGGATGTGGAGTGCCCCGATCCTGCGCGCACGGCGGCGCCCCACGCGATCACCAGGACGGCGCGGGAAAGGCAGGATCGGGGCGGAAAACAGAACGGCTGCGACGGGGACGTCAGGGCCGGTGGCGGTGACCTCGCAGCGCGCGACGGCGCAAACGAAAGAAGCCCCCGGGGTCACCGGAGGCTTCTATGTCATCGTGGTACAAACGATACGCTTCGGGTGTGCACCCGTCAATCCGCAAACGGTTACCAGTCTGGTGACTTTTCCAGGCGCTGTGCGGGCGTGGTCATGGCGACGTGCCGCAGGCTGGATAGAATGGCAACGCGCTGCTTCCGCAGCCCATTTCCCGCTGGATTCCCGCATGCCTGCCAACACCGAACGCTTCTTCGATGCGCGTACCGAACAAGGCGTGCTGCGCCTGTCCATCGCAGGCTCATTGCTGCTGGCTGCCGCTGCGGTGGTATTTGGTCTTCTGGCCAATTCCTCGCTGATCATCTTCGATGGCATCTACGGCCTGATCGATGTGGTGATGACCTGGCTGTCACTGCTGGTCGCGCGTCTGATCGCACTGTCCACCAGCACCGACGCGCTGCAGTCGCGGCTCAACCAGCGCTTCACCATGGGCTTCTGGCACCTGGAGCCCATCGTGCTGGGGGTGAGCGGCACGCTGATGATCGGCGCGGCACTGTATGCGCTGGTCAATGCGGTGGATGCGCTGATGTCCGGCGGCCGCCACATCGCACTCGGCCCAGCCATCGCCTTCGCCGGGTTGTCGATCATCGGCGAAGGTGTGCTGGCCTGGTTCGTGCTGCGCGCCAACCGCCGCATCGGTTCGGAGTTCATCGCGCTGGACGCGAAGAACTGGGTGATCGCCGCCAGCATGTCGGCCTGCTACCTGCTGGCCTTCCTTGGCGGCGTACTGGTGCGCGGCACCTCGCTGGCCTGGGTCGGGCCGTACATCGACCCGGCCATCCTCGCTTTCGTCTGCGTGCTGGTGATGATCGCCCCGCTCGGGACGGTGCGCCGGGCGCTGGCCGGCATCCTGCTGGTCACCCCGCCGGAACTGCAGGCGCACGTGGACGCGGTGGCACGCGCGATCGTGGCCAAGCATGGCTTCGTCGAGCATCGCAGCTACGTCGCCCAGGTGGGGCGTGGCGAGCAGATCGAGTTGTTCTTCGTGGTACGCGAGGACGACCCGCCGCGGCCCCTGCTGGAATGGGACCAGCTGCGCGACGAGATCGGCGATGCGCTGGGCGAGGCCTCGCCGGACCGCTGGCTGACCATCATGTTCACCACCGACCGCGAGTGGACGATCTAGGCCAACAGGACGATCAATCAAGTTTTTCGTACGGACTGCAACCCAACGTACGCAGAAACCGGGCAAAGTAGGCTCCATAGCAGTACCCACCCACTGACCAGGAGCATCCCGATGTCCATCGAAAAGGTTCTGTATACCGCCCAGGCCACCTCCACCGGCGGCCGTGAAGGCCGTTCCGTCTCGTCCGACAACGTGCTGGACATCCAGCTGTCGACCCCGCGCGAGCTGGGTGGTGCCGGCGGCCCGGGCACCAACCCGGAACAGCTGTTCGCCGCTGGCTACTCGGCCTGCTTCCTGGGCGCGCTGAAGTTCGTGGCCGGCCAGGCCAAGGTCGCGCTGCCGGCCGACACCACCGTCACCGGCAAGGTCGGCATCGGCCAGATCCCGACCGGCTTCGGCATCGAGGCCGAGCTGACCATCAACGTGCCGGGCGTGCCGCGCGAGCAGGTGGAAGAACTGGTGCAGAAGGCGCACATCGTGTGCCCGTACTCCAACGCCACCCGCGGCAACATTGATGTAACGCTGATCGTTGCCTGATGCGGCGCCGGGGTCGGATCCCTTTGCCACCGGCAAAGGGCTCTGACCCCATCCCAGGCCCGCACGGCTATATGGGGTCAGAGCCCTTTCGCGTTGCGAAAGGGATCCGACCCCCAAAAAAATGGGCGGATGCCGGTCGAAACCGAACATCCGCCCATCCCACCTCCGTTGTCCCGCACGGGGGCATGAGGTTGCCGGCCAGCGGCCGGCACTACCAGGTCACTTCTCGCTCGTGATGAGCTGCACGACGCTGGAGAAATCCAGCTTGCCGCGGCCGGCCTGGTGGTTCATCGAGTAGAGATTGCGGGCCACTTCGCCCAGCGGAATCGAAGCGCCGACACTCATCGCCGCTTCCACCGCCAGGCCCATGTCCTTCAGCATAAGATCGCTGCCGAAGCCACCGCTGTAGCCACGCGAGGCCGGCGCATTCTCCAGCACGCCCGGCCACGGGTTGCACACTTCGGTGGCCCAGCTGCGGCCGGTGCTGACCGCCATCATCTGCGACAGCACCTTGGGGTCCAGCCCGTGCGCCACGCCCAGTGCGATGGCTTCACCGGTCACCGCCATGATCACGCCCAGCGCCATGTTGTTGCACAGCTTGGCGACCTGGCCAGCGCCGCTGGCGCCGACGTGGAAGATGTTCTTGCCCATCGCCTGCAGCACCGGGCGTGCGCGTTCCAGCGCGTCTTCCTCGCCGCCGACGATGAAGGTCAGGGTGCCGGCCTGGGCGCCGGCGGTACCGCCGGACACCGGTGCGTCGATCATCTGCAGGCCACGCGCGGCGGCCGCTTCCGAGACCTTGCGGGCACTGGCCGGGGCGATCGTGCTGCAGTCGATGACCAGTGCACCGGCCGGGATCGCGGCCAGAATGCCGTCGTCGCCCAGGTACACGCCTTCGACATGACGGCTGGCCGGCAGCATCGAGATCACCACTTCGGCATCGGCCAGGGTGTCGCGCGCCGACGATGCAGCGCTGGCGCCGGCGTCGACAGCGGCCTGCACCGCGGCCGGAACCAGATCGAACACGCGCACGCTGTGGCCGTTCTTGACCAGATTGGCGGCCATCGGGCCACCCATGTTGCCCAACCCGATGAATGCAATGCGGCTCATGCAAGGCTCCTTTCAACAAGGGGAGTGCCCAGGTCGGCCAGCGGATGCGCGGCGTCGGCCCAGGGGGAAGCGAAGAAGGTGTCTGCCCACGCGCCAGTGGCCTCGGCCAGGGTGGCCGGGTTCCACTGCGGATTGCGGTCCTTGTCGACCAGCAGCGCGCGGATGCCTTCGGCGAAATCACCATGGGCGGCGCAATGCAGGGCGACGATGTACTCCAGGCGATAGATCGCGGCCAGGTCCTGGCCGGCACTGCGGCGCTGCAGTTCGTACGCCAACCGTGCCGAACCCGGTGCACCGGCAGCAAGGGTCTTCTGAGCCGCCTGCAACCAGGCGTCGTCGGTCTGCAGGCCGGCAATGCGCGCCACGATGGCTTCAAGGTCATCGCCTTCGCACAACGCATCGACCTGCGCCGCGTGGGCCAGCAGTGGACCGGTGGCGGCATCGCTGGCATGCGACTGCAGCAGATGGGTCAGGCGTTCGTGGTTGTGTGCGGTGTCATTGGACCAGGCCACCTGCAGCAGCGCATCGAACACTGCGCTGCGGCGTTCTTCGGCCACGTGCACGTCGGCCAGGCCGGCGTAGATGGCATCGCCCGGGTTGAGCAGTGCGCCGGTCAGGGCCAGGAACAGGCCACCCTTGCCCGGCACGCGCGGCAGCAGCCAACTGCCACCGACATCAGGGAACAGGCCGACGGTGATTTCCGGGAAGGCCAGCTTGGAGCGTTCGCTGACCACACGGTGGCTGGCGCCGGACATCAGGCCGATGCCGCCGCCCATCACGATGCCGTGGCCCCAGCACAGGATCGGCTTGGTGTAGGTGTGGATGAGGTAATCGACGCGGTATTCGACGTCGAAGAACTCGGCGGCATAGGCGTTCTGGCGGATGTCGCTGTGGCCGGCCTCACGGAAGGCGACCATGGCCTTGTACAGGCTGTGCAGGTCGCCACCAGCACAGAACGCCTTTTCGCCGGCGCCCTGCAGCACCACCATGGCGATGCCATCGTCGTCGGCCCAGGCGTTGAGCTGCTTCAGCAGCAGGTGCGCCATCGGCAGCGAGAAACCGTTGAGCGTACGCGGCGCATTGAGCGTGGCGATGCCGATGCGCGTGCCGTTGCCAGCCACGCGCTCTTCGAACAGCACCGGTGCGTCGTCGGCAGCGGTATCCGTGCTCATGCGTTCTTCCACTGCGCGGCGCGCTTTTCCAGGAAGGCAGTCACGCCCTCGACCTGGTCGGCGGTGTCGAACAGGTCGACGAAGGCTTCGCGCTCGGCCACCAGCGCCGAGGCGTGGGTGCCGGTGCGGGTGGACTGCACCAGGGTCTTGCAGGCGGCGATGCTGGTCGGGCTCTGCTTGCCGGCCTTCTTTGCCCATTCCAGCGCCAGCGCCTTGGCTTCGCCCTTGCCGACCTTTTCTTCGGCCAGGCCAATGCGCAGCGCGGTCTCGGCATTGATGCGCTCACCCAGCAGGATCATGCGCTTGGCCCAGCCCTCGCCGACCAGGCGCGGCAGGTTCTGGGTACCGCCGGCACACGGCAGCAGGCCGACGGTGGCCTCCGGCAGCGCGACCTGGGCATGGTCTTCAATGATGCGCAGGTCGCAGGCCAGCGCGCACTCCAGGCCACCGCCCATGGCGTAGCCGTTGATCGCGGCGATCGACACGCCGCGGAAACCGGACAGCGCTTCGAAGGCCTCACCGAAGCGGCGCGCGGCCTCACGTGCAGCGGCCTTGTCGCCGGAGGCGAACTGGTTGAGGTCGGCACCGGCGGAGAAGAATTTCTCGCCGTCACCGGTGATCACCAGCGCGTAGATGTCGCGGTCTGCGTTGAGCGCGCCGACCAGGTCGCGCAGCGCCGACAGGCTGTGCACGGTCCAGGTATGCGCCGGCGGGTTGTTCAGGGTGACCACGGCGGTGTGGCCATCCACCTCCACCTTCAGGCCCACGTGCTCCTGGGTACGCCAATCCTTCATCGCAGTTCCTCTTCGGTGTTGAGCAGGTGACGGGCAACGATCACCCGCATGATCTCGTTGGTGCCTTCCAGGATCTGGTGCACGCGGCAGTCACGCAGCAGGCGCTCGATCGGGTATTCGCGGATGTAGCCGTAGCCCCCGTGGATCTGCAGCGCTTCATTGCAGACGTTGAAACCGGCATCGGTGGCGAAGCGCTTGGCCATCGCGCACCACACGTTGGCATCGCTGGCACCGGCATCGAGCTTGCGTGCCGCGGTGTGCACCATCTGCCGTGCAGCCACCAGCTGGGTGACCATGTCGGCCAGCTTGAACTGCAGCGCCTGGAACTCGGCCAGCGCCTTGCCGAACTGGCGGCGCTCGCCCATGTAGCGGCGCGCAGCATCCAGTGCACCCTGTGCGGCACCCAGCGAGCAGGCGGCGATGTTGATGCGGCCGCCGTCCAGCCCCTTCATGGCCAGCTTGAAGCCGCCGCCTTCCTCTCCCAGAAGGTGGCTGACCGGCACGCGGACGTTCTCGAAGGTGATGCCACGGGTGGGCTGGCTGTTCCAGCCCATCTTCTCTTCCTTGCGGCCGAAGCTGATGCCCGGCAGGTCCGCCGGCACCGCAATGGCGCTGACACCGCCGGCACCGGCACCGCCGGTACGCGCCATCACCACCAGCAGCTCGGTGGCACCGGCGCCGGAAATGAAGGCCTTCGAGCCGTTCAGCACGTAGAAGTCGCCATCGCGCACGGCGGTGGTCTTCAGCGACGCCGCATCGGAACCCGCACCCGGTTCGGTCAGGCAGTACGAGGCCAGCTTGCTGCCCGAGGACAGATCGGTGCCCCACGCATCGCGCAGGGCCGGCTGGCCCCACCTGGACACCATCCACGAGGCCATGTTGTGGATGCTGATGTACGCCGCGGTCGACGGATCGACGTTGGCGAGCTCCTCGATGACGACGGCGGCGTCCAGTCGGCTCAGGCCGCTGCCGCCCACTTCCGGGTCCATGTACAGACCGCAGAAGCCCAACTCACCGGCCTTGGCGATCGCCTCGCGCGGAAAGATGCCCTCCGCATCCCATCGCGCGGCGTGCGGCGCCAGTTCGGCCTGTGCGAAGTCGCGCGCCGCCTCGCGGTACGCCTGCTGCGCTTCTTCCAGTTCCGTCGTCATCGAGTGGCTCATGGCTGCTCCTGCCGTTACTTCAGGCTGATCGTGGTGTTGACGCCGTGGCTCAGCGTCTCGTCATCGAACCAGCGCGCGGTGACCGTCTTGGTCTGGGTGTAGAACAGCACCACCTGCTTGCCATACGGGCCCAGGTCACCCAGCTTGGAGGCGCGCGAACCGGTGAACGAGAACAGCGGCACCGGCACCGGGATCGGCACGTTGATGCCGACCTGGCCGACGTCGATGTCCTCCTGGAACTTGCGCGCGGCAGCGCCGGACTGGGTGAACAGTGCGGTGCCGTTGCCGTTCGGGTTGCTGTTGACCATCGCGATGGCCTCTTCCAGCGTTTCCGCTTCGAGGATGACCAGCACCGGCCCGAAGATCTCTTCCTGGTAGATGCGCATGTCGGTGGTGACACCGGCAAAGATGGTCGGGCCGACGAAGTTGCCCTTCTCGAAGCCATCGACCTGCGGCTTGCGGCCATCGAGCACCAGCTTGGCGCCCTGCTCCACGCCCGAGGCGATCAGGCCTTCCACGCGCTCGCGGGCGCTGCAGGAGATGACCGGGCCGACGTCGGTACCGGACACGGTGCCGGCGCTGACCTTCAGGGTCTGGGCCTTGGCCACCAGGTCCTGCACCCAGTTGCGCGCCTCACCGACCAGCACCAGCGTGGAAGCCGCCATGCAGCGCTGGCCAGCGGCACCGAAGGCGGCACCGACCATTGCGTTGAGGGTCTGTTCCTTGTTGGCGTCCGGCAGCACCACGGCGTGGTTCTTGGCGCCCATCATGCACTGCACGCGCTTGCCGGCCAGCGAAGCGCGGTTGTAGACGTGGGTGCCGACGCGGGTGGACCCGACGAACGACACGGCCTTGATGTCCGGGTGGTCGCAGATCGCGTTGACCACTTCCTCGCCGCCGTGGACGACGTTCAGCACGCCCTTGGGAATGCCGGCTTCCAGGGCAAGCTCGACCAGGCGCATGGTGACCATCGGGTCCTGCTCGGACGGCTTGAGGATGAAGGTGTTGCCCGTTGCAATCGCCATCGGGAACATCCACAGCGGGATCATCGCCGGGAAATTGAACGGGGTAATGCCAGCGCACACGCCCAGCGGCTGCATGATCGTGTAGGTGTCCACGCCATTGGCCACGTTGTTGGCCAGCTCGCCCAGCTGCAGGTTGCCGATGGCGGCGGCGTGCTCGACCACTTCCAGGCCGCGGAACACATCACCTTCGGCGTCCGGCAGGGTCTTGCCCTGTTCGGCGGTGAGGATGTGGGCCAGCTCACTCATGTTTTCGCGGATCAGCTGCTGGTACTTCAGGAAGATGCGCGCGCGGGTGCCGATCGGGGTCTTGCGCCAGGTCTTGAAGGCTTCCTTGGCGGCGGCGACGGCGGCGTCCACTTCGCCGGTGGTGGCGAACGGCACCTGGGCCAGCACGTCCTGGGTGGCCGGATTGATCACGTCCTGCCAGTGGGAAGTGGCCGATTCAACGAACTGGCCATCGATCAGCATGCGGATACGGGGCGCTGCAACAGTCATGACGACAATCCCACAGGGTGCGAAAGATGCTTGGCATTATTCACAGCACCCGACTCGATTTCCGGGCTGAATCCGCTTAATCTGGCCAACACGCCCCACGATTCCTGTTAATTCTGTGAATTATTCAGCTCCCCAGCGGCAACTCGGCCTGCGCCTGCTGCGGCTGCGCGAGCGGCGCGGCTACAGCCAGGCCGATCTGGCGCGTGCGCTGGGGCTGTCGGCCAGCTACCTGAACCAGATCGAGCGCAACAAGCGCCCACTGACACCGGCGGTGCAGAAGAAGCTGGGAGAGGTGTTGGGCGACGTTTCCTCGCTGTTCGATGACGATGAGCCCGCCGCCCTGCAGGAAGCGCTGGGCGAAACCCTGCGCGACCTGGGCCTGGCCGAGGTCAGCGCGACCGAACTGCGCGCGCTGGCCGGGAACCTGCCGCAGGTCAGCCGCGCGCTGTTGGACCTGCACCGTCGTCACCTGGCGCTGCGCGAGCACGCGGCCGCACTGGAGTTCCAGCTGGGCGAGCCCGGCGCCGGCAGTACCCTGCCCGCCGGTGACCAGGTGCGCGAGTTCTTCAACCGCATGCACAACCACATTCCCGAGCTGGACGAGCTGGCCGAGCAGCTGTTCGCCGAATGGGGGCTGTCGCCCGGGCATGTGGCACCGCGGCTGCGCCAGCTGCTGGCCGACCGCCATGGCGTGCTGGTGGAAGTGGCCGCACTGCAGGCCGGGCGCGAAAAGCGGCACTACGATGCCGGTGCGCGGCGGCTGTGGCTGCCCGATTACCTGGAGCCCGGACAGCAGGCGTTCCAGATGGCGGCCGAGCTGGCCCTGCACGGCTACCTGCCGCAGATCGATGCGGTGGTGGCGCGCGCCGGGTTCACCGATGAGGCACGCATCGCGCAGGCGCGGATCGGTCTCTCCAACTATTTCGCCGGTGCGCTGGTGATGCCGTACATGCGCTTCCTGCGTGCAGCCGAAACCAGCAGCTACGACATCGAACTGCTGGCGCACCAGTTCGGCGTCGGCTTCGAAGCGGTCTGCCACCGGCTGAGCACGCTGGCACGGCGCAGCGCGCCCGGCCTGCCGTTCTTCTTCATCCGCGTGGATCGGGCGGGCAACGTCTCAAAGCGCCATTCGGCCACCGATTTCCACTTCTCGCAGGTGGGTGGATCGTGCCCGCTGTGGATCGTCTACGAGGCGTTCAACCAACCCGGGCGCATCCTCACCCAGACCGCGCGCATGCCCGATGGCCGCCGTCATTTCTGGCTGGCGCGGCAGGTCAGCAGTGGCCCGGTCGGCCATGGCCAACCGCGCAAGACCTTCGCGGTGGCGCTGGGCTGCGACCTGCAGCATGCCGAACGCCTGGTGTATTCACTGGGGCTGGATGTGCAGAGCCCGGGCAATTCGGTATCGATCGGCCCGGGGTGCCGGGTGTGCCCGCGCGAGGACTGCATGCAGCGCGCGTTCGCGCAGTTGCCGGGGCGATAGGGCGGGTTTGGCAGGGCCGCGCCCTGCACCTGCGGTAGTGCCGGCCGCTGGCCGGCAAGAGCAGCAACCACTGCGGGGTCAGATCCGTTTTCCTGCGGAAACGGATCTGACCCCGATTCGACCGCAGGATCGGGTCAGTAGATCGGCGTGACCTTCATCTGCGGCAGCGGACGCGGTGCACCGTCGGTGAGGTCGGGGCCGAGGTCCTCCCAGGTGCGGCCCTGCTCGACCATCAAGCCCCACAACTGCTGCGAGGCCAGCCGTTTGTCTTCCGAGCCCAGCTTGTACGACGGTGGCGTCGGCTGACCGCTGGCGACCATCGCGTACGCCGCGCGGTAGGCCAGCACCTGCTGCGCCGGATCATCGGTGCGCGCCACTTCCAGCGTGTAACGCTGGTAGGCCGAGGCCAGGTTGCGCCAGCGGATCCAGTAGTGGTTCTCGAACGAGAACGAACAGAAGCGCGCACCGGCCAGGCTGCCCTTGTCGGCGATGCGGGAGAGTACCTCCTGCGGCATGTCCAGGTTCATGCCGCCTTCGTCGCCCTGCAGGCTGACGTGCACGATGCGGTCGCGATAACCCGGTGCGCGCGCCTGCAGCAGGTCGCGCCAGTTCTGCATGGTCGCCACCACCGCGAACAGGAAACGACCCAGCTCGGCTGCGGCCAGTGGCGTGGCGATGGACTGGTAATGCCGTTGCCAGCCGTGGCGGTTTTCGGTGGGCAGGAACACCGCATGTTCCAGCGCCTGGCGGCCGCCGCTGCCCTGGCTCACCGCTTCGGCGTGCTGTGGATAAACCAGGTTGATGGCGAAGGTCGGCCAGCGCGGCAGGGCGGCGTCGAACAGATGGATCGGGAAGTTGCTGCTGATGCCGCCATCGGAGAACCAGCAGATGCGGAAGGCGGTGATCACCGGGCCGCAGGTCTGCCCGGCACTGGTCAGCCCTTCCATGCTGTCGGCAACGTTGTGCTCCTGGTCGGCCGCAGGGGCGGTCGGTTCGCAGCGTCGTTCGCGGCGTGAGGGTTCATGCAGCGGCACCGCGCTGATCAGCAGCGGGAAGCTCAGGCTCATGCGCGTGGCCACCAGCACCGGCAACTTCGGGCCCTGTGGCAGGTGGTAGTACTGCCGCCCTTCCACCTCCAGCGGCGGGCCGGCCTGGCTCACCAGCCACTGCACCACGCTGGCGGGGAACAGCTGCTCGAACTCCTCGCGCAGGAACCAGAACTGCGCACCGCCCAGCGGCAGCGTGCGCGGCTCGTTGTGCGATACGCAGGTGGTGATCATCTGAAGGCTGATCGCATGCGGGCTGTCAGGCTCACCGGCGTAGCGCGGCGCATCGTGCAGGTCGGCGAAGGTCAACGGTGCATCCAGCGGCTTGCCCGACAGCTGCTGCAGGCATTCATGCAACCACTCGGTCAGCGCCGGCCTGCGTGGATCGCGGCTGAGGCCGCTGCACAGGCCCAGCAGGTTGCGACGCGCCACCCGCGCGACCCGCAGCGCGGCACCGGCCACACCCGCACCGTAGGCGCACAGCAGTGATGGCAGCAGCGTGGCGGCCACGCCGCTCCAGCCACCGCCCCACCAGCCCAGGCCGAGCAGCAGCGCCAGCGACACCAGCACTTCCAGCGGCGCGATCTCGAATACCGCAACGGCCAGGCACAGCAGTTTGTGCGGCAGGCGGGCATTGCCGGTCAGCACCACCAGCAGCCGATAGGCCGCGCGCGCGCCGCGCGCCGGCTGGAACAGGCTGTAGATGAAGCCGCGCCGGGACAGCTGTGCCGACACCGCCGACAGCCCGCCATAGCCTGCATCGCCGGGCAGCTGCTCGCCGGCCTGCTGGCGGCGATCGCCGCAGGCCGCTGCAGCCGCCACCGCTGCCGCAATGGCGCCGGCTGAAGTGCCGCCGATGCTCTTGAAGCGATACTCGCGGGCCAGCGCCAGTACCGCATTGGGGTACACGATGCCGCTGGTGATGCCGCCTTTCATGACCAGATCGCAGTACTTGTCCGCCACTGTCTTGCCCCCGAGCATGCCGTCCGCCGCGTGGGTTGCAGTATGGCGCAGGGGCTTCTCAGGGCCTGAGAACGACGGCGCAGTCCGCGCACGCAATGCGCCGTTCAGCAGAAAGCACGGCTGCAGGCTTGACCCGCCCTGCCATCGGCGTAGCATCTGCAGCAAGCCAAGGGACAGACCCGCGGCTGCCACAACGACATGAGGGATTCTCATGGAATTCGACTATCTCGTCTTCATCGGGCGATTCGAGCCCTTCCACAACGGCCACGCCGCCGTTGCCCGCCTGGCCCTGAGCCGGGCCCGCAAGCTGATCTTCCTGGTCGGCTCTGCCGATACCCCCCGCAGCCTGCGCAATCCCTGGACCGTGGCCGAACGCGCCGTGATGATCCAGGCGGCCCTCGACGACCACACCGACCGTCTGCTGATCCGCCCGCTGCGTGACCACCTGTACAACGAAGCACAGTGGATCGCCAACGTGCAGCGCCAGGTGGCTGACGCCCTGCGCAACGACGGTGCCGCCGCCGATGCCAGGGTGGGCCTGATCGGCATGGACAAGGATGCGTCCAGCTACTACCTGCGCGAGTTCCCGCAGTGGCCGCTGGTGGACGTGCAGCACACCGCCACCCTGTCGGCCACCGAGCTGCGGCGCTACCTGTTCGAGGCCGGCGACGTCGACTTCCACGGCGCGCTGCTGATGCTGCGTGGCAATGTGCCGGCGCCGGTGTACGACATGCTCGAAGCGTTCCGCAAGAGTGCGCCTGCGTATGGCCAGCTGGTGGCCGAGTACCGCTTCATCGAACAGTACAAGGCCGCCTGGAAGGATGCGCCCTACGCGCCCACCTTCGTCACCACCGATGCGGTGGTGGTGCATTCGGGCCACGTGCTGCTGGTGCGTCGCCGCTCGGAACCCGGCAAGGGGCTGTGGGCATTGCCCGGCGGCTTCGTCGGCCAGGAACAGAGCCTGCTCGACAGCTGCCTGCGCGAACTGCGCGAGGAAACCCGGCTGAAGATTCCGTTGCCGGTGTTGAAGGGGTCGCTGAAGGGCCAGCAGGTGTTCGACCACCCGGACCGCAGCCAGCGTGGCCGCACCATCACCCACGGTTTCCACTTCGAGTTTCCGGCCGGCGAGCTGCCGCCGGTGCGCGGTGGCGATGACGCCGACAAGGCACGCTGGATACCGGTGAGTGAAGCACTGGACATGGGCCCACAGCTGTTCGAAGACCACCTGCACATCCTGGAGTACTTCCTCGGCCGCGGCTGACCGGCCCGGCTTTCCCACTGGCGGATAGACCGCTGGTTTCACCCGACGCGAAGGAGCTTCCGTCATGCACTACCTCGATAATCTTCTCCTCAACACCGACAGCTACAAGGCCAGCCATTGGCTGCAGTACCCGCCGGGTACCGATGCCACGTTCTTCTACGTCGAATCACGTGGCGGCCTGCACGATCGCACGGTGTTCTTCGGCCTGCAGGCGATCCTCAAGGACGCGCTGGCACGGCCGGTCACCCAAGCCGACATCGACGACGCTGCTGCGGTGTTCGCCGCGCATGGCGAACCGTTCAACGAGGCCGGCTGGCGCGATATCGTCGACCGGCTTGGCGGCCACCTGCCGGTACGCATCCGTGCCGTGCCCGAGGGCAGCGTGGTGCCCACCCACCAGGCACTGATGACGATCGAGTCGACCGATCCGGCCGCGTTCTGGGTGCCGTCGTACCTGGAAACGCTGCTGCTGCGCGTGTGGTATCCAGTCACCGTGGCCACCATCAGCTGGCACGCACGGCAGACCATCGCCGCGTTCCTGCAGCAGACCAGCGACGACCCGCAGGGGCAGCTACCGTTCAAGCTGCACGACTTCGGCGCGCGCGGTGTATCGAGCCTGGAATCGGCCGCGCTGGGCGGTGCCGCACACCTGGTCAACTTCCTCGGCACCGATACCGTATCGGCGCTGTGCCTGGCGCGCGCGCACTATCACGCGCCGATGGCCGGCTATTCGATTCCCGCCGCCGAGCACAGCACCATCACCAGCTGGGGCCGCGAGCGCGAGGTGGACGCCTACCGCAACATGCTGCGCCAGTTCGGCACGCCCGGTGCGATCGTAGCCGTGGTGTCGGACAGCTATGACATCTACCGCGCCATCAGCGAGCACTGGGGTACCACCCTGCGCGATGACGTGATCGCCTCGGGCGCCACCCTGGTCATCCGCCCGGACTCGGGGGACCCGGTGGAGGTGGTGGCCGAAAGCCTGCGCCGGCTGGATGAAGCCTTCGGCCACACCCTCAACAGCAAGGGCTACCGCGTGCTCAACCACGTGCGGGTGATCCAGGGCGATGGCATCAACCCGGATACCATCCGCACCATCCTGCAACGCATCACCGACGACGGCTACGCCGCCGACAACGTGGCCTTCGGCATGGGCGGTGCGCTGCTGCAGCGGCTGGACCGCGATACGCAGAAGTTCGCACTGAAGTGCTCGGCGGCGAGGGTCGAGGGTGAGTGGATCGACGTCTACAAGGATCCGGTCACCGACGCCGGCAAGGCCAGCAAGCGTGGCCGCATGCGCCTGCTGCGCCGCCTGGACGATGGCAGCCTGCACACGGTGCCGCTGCCGGCCAACGGCGACGACACCCTGCCGGACGGCTTCGAGGACGCAATGGTGACCGTGTGGGAGAACGGCCGCCTGCTGCACGACCAGCGGCTGGACGACATCCGCACGCGGGCGGCCGTGGGGCATTGAAGGTGCATCCCGACCGGGGTCAGAGCCCGCTGCGTGGCAGCGGGATCCGACCCCTTCCTTCCGCTGGGGTCGGATCCCGCTGCCACGCAGCGGGTTCTGACCCCTGCGCTCTTGACCGGCGCCACCAACAGGTCCACCTTGCACACGCCGAAGGTATCCCTCCCATCGCTGCGGCGCGGGGAGGGATTTAAACGGGAATCCGGTGAAGGCGCCTCGCGCGTCCATTCCGGAGCTGCCCCGCAGCGGTGAATGGAAACGAATCCTGCCAACAGCACTGGGCTCGCGCCTGGGAAGCGGCGGGTAGTAGGTGGGCTGCGGCCCGTGTCCATCAGCCCGAATACCGGCCCCGGCCGGGGGACACGACCGTCCCCTGACTCGACCTGGAATCTCCGCGGGGAGGTTGCCGGGGCCGTCGTCGTCCTGCGCGTGCAGGCGGTGTGGCCGCGCGCGTCCTGTTCACGGTATCCGGCCAGACCCGTTCACCCACGCGCTGATGCATGGGCCACCGCCGTTGCCGGCGGTCCATGCGGTACCTGACGATGACCGAGCTCCAACGCCCCACCCTGACCCTGCCCGCCGACGGCAAGCGCCTGCTGCTGCATTCGTGCTGCGCGCCCTGTTCCGGCGAAGTGATGGAGGCGATCACCGCCTCCGGGATCGACTACGCGATCTTCTTCTACAACCCCAACATCCACCCGGTGAAGGAGTACGAGCTGCGCAAGCAGGAGAACATCCGCTTCGCCGAGCAGCACGGCATTCCCTTCATCGACTGCGACTACGACACCGACAACTGGTTCAGCCGTGCACGCGGCATGGAAAACGAGCCTGAACGCGGCATCCGCTGCACGATGTGCTTCGACATGCGCTTCGAGCGCACTGCGCTGTACGCGCACGAGCACGGTTACGACACCATCAGTTCTTCGCTGGGCATCTCGCGCTGGAAGAACATGGCGCAGATCAACGACTGCGGCATCCGCGCCGCCTCGCGCTATGAAGGCCTGCAGTACTGGGACTACAACTGGCGCAAGGGCGGCGGCGCCAGCCGCATGATCGAGATCAGCAAGCGCGAGCAGTTCTACCAGCAGGAATACTGCGGCTGCGTGTACTCGCTTCGCGATGCCAACCGCCATCGCCGCGAGAATGGCCGCGAGCGGATCAGGATCGGCCTGCTGTACTACGGGCAGGACGCTGGGACGCCACAGGGCGATTGACGTGCAGGCATGGGGCGGCCACGCTGGTCGCCCCTTCTGTTGTAGCGGACCTGCCATGACCGCCCTGCCCGCCGATGTCGCCCTGCTGGTGATCGACCTGCAGCCGGACTTCATGCCCGGTGGCGCCTTGGCCTGCGACCAGGGCGATGCGCTGGTGGCACCGATCGCCGATCTGTTGGCGCAGCGCCGCTACCGCACCGTGGTGGCGACCCAGGACTGGCACCCGGCCGACCATGCCTCGTTCGCCAGCCAGCACCCCGGCCAACGCCCCTTCGAGACCATCCTGCTGCACGCGCAGCCGCAGACGCTGTGGCCGGACCACTGCGTGCAGGGCAGCGCCGGTGCCGCGCTGCACCCGGGCGTGGACTGGACCGTGGCCGACCTGATCCTGCGCAAGGGCACGCGCCAACAGGTGGATTCGTACAGCGCCTTCCGCGAGAACCATGGCCCCGATGGCGAACGCCCGGCCACCGGCCTGGCCGGCTGGCTGCACGAACGCCGCATCCGCGAAGTGCACGTGTGCGGCCTGGCCCGCGACTACTGCGTGCTGTGGAGCGCGCAGGATGCGGTGAAGTCCGGCTTCCGGGTGAAGTTCCTGTGGGACCTGACCCGGCCGGTGACCGAAGCCAACGACGCGATGGTGCGCGATGCGCTGGGCAAGGCGGGAATCGCGACCGCCTGACCCACAACGGTAGTGCCGGCCGCTGGCCGGCAACGCCTGGATCCCTGCAGTTGCCGGCCAGCGGCCGGCACTACCGGATCACACCCGTGGGTAGCGCCGGGCCATGCCCGGCGGACCTGGAAGGGGCAGCACGTTACCGGAACACCACCGTGCGATGCCCGTTGAGCAGGATGCGGTGCTCCACATGGCGGCGCACGGCGCGTGCCAGCACCAGCGATTCGGTATCGCTGCCCAGCCGCACCAGCTCGCGCGGCGCCATGGCGTGATCCACGCGGGCCACATCCTGTTCGATGATCGGTCCTTCGTCCAGATCCTCGGTGACGTAGTGCGCGGTGGCGCCGATGATCTTGACCCCGCGCGCGTGCGCCTGGTGGTACGGCTGCGCGCCCTTGAAGCTGGGCAGGAAGCTGTGGTGGATGTTGATCGCACGCCCGGCCAGCGCGCGGCACAGCGTGGGTGACAGGATCTGCATGTAGCGCGCCAGCACCACCAGGTCGATGCGCTCGCGCTCGACCAGGTCGATGATCTGCTGCTCCTGCACCGCACGCGTATCGGCGGTCACCGGCAGGTGGTGGAACGGTACCTGGTAGGACGCGGCCAATGGCGCGAAGTCGGCGTGGTTGGAGGCCACCGCGGCAATGTCGACCTTCAGCTGGCCGCTGTGGGCGCGGAACAGCAGGTCGTTGAGGCAGTGCCCCTGCTTGCTGACCAGCACCAGCAGGCGTGCCCGGCGGCGGCCATCATGCAGCTGCCAGTCCATGCCGAAGCCTTCGGCAAGCGTGGCCATCGCGGCGTGCACGGTCTCCAGCGGCAGGCCGGCGTCACGGTCGAAATGCACGCGCAGGAAGAAGCGGCCGCTTTCCTCATCGCCGAACTGCTGGGCGTCGAGGATGTTGCAGCCGTGGTCGAACAGCAGGCCGGACACGCGGTAGACGATGCCGGTACGGTCGGGGCAGGACAGGGTGAGGATGGAGTCGGGGCGCATCGCCACAGTGTAGGGCAGCTTCCTGCCCAGCAGCCGGATGATCACCGATGCAACCGAACCGCTTGGTTCAGTCCCAAGCGATACTTGGCCATCACCGTGGCAAGCTGGTCGGTCATGAACCTGTTGCAACTGATCCGCAGCTTCACCCGCACCGCAGAGACCGGCAGCATTGCCGCCGCGGCCCGCATCCTTGGCATCAGCGCCACCGCAGTCGGCCAGAACATCAACCGGCTGGAAGCGCATCTGGGCGTACGGCTGCTGAACCGGAGTACGCGCCAGCTGGCGCTCAGCGAGGCCGGCGCGCTGTACCTGGCGCAGGTCCGCCACATCGAGGCCGACCTGGCGCGCGCGCAGGCGATGGTCACCTCCGGTGATATCGAACCGGCCGGGCCGCTGCGCATCGCCAGCAGCAGCGCGTTCGGCCGCCACGTGCTGGCCCCGTTGCTGCCGTCACTGCAGCAACGCTACCCGCAGCTGCAGCTGGAACTGCGGCTGACCGACCGCGCCGTGCAGCATGGTCCAGAGGCGGTGGATGCCAGCATCCGCATCGGCGCGCAGCTGGAAGACGGCGTGGTCGCACGGCAGCTGGCACGCGTACCGTTCGTGTTCTGCGCCTCGCCGGCCTACCTGAAGGCCCATGGCACCCCGCAGGAACCATCGGATCTGGGCAGCCATCGCGGGCTGCTGCACCGCTTCCCCACCGATGGCCGGCCGTTGCGCTGGGGCCTGCTGAAGGACGGCCAGCGTGTGGACGCCGTGCTACCGCCGAGCATGGTCTGCGATGACATCGATGCGCTGGCGTCGCTGGCGGCGGCCGGTGCCGGCATCACGCGATTGGCTGCGTTCGTGGCTGAGCCCTACCTGCGCGATGGACGCCTGCAGGCCGTGTTCGGCGCCGACAGCACGTGGCGTCCGGAGCCGATGGAGGTCTATTTCTGCGTCAGCGATCGCCGCGACTTCACCGCCAAGATCCGCGCGCTGTTCGAGCACCTGCGGGCCGGCATGGCGCCGGCCTGGCGGGTGTGAACCTCAGCGCGCCTTGAATACGCCGCGCGCATCGCGCGGCTCGCAGCGCAGGTACTGCGGCGCCGGTTCCACGCTGTCGCGCAATGCGGCGGCGGCATGCCACGGCCAGCGCGGGTCGTAGAGGATGCCGCGCGCCAGGGCCACGGCATCGGCGTGGCGATGGCGCAGGATCGATTCGGCCTGCTCCGGTTCGGTGATCATGCCCACGGCGATCACCGGCATGCGCACCTTGGCCTTGATCGCCGCCGCGAACGGCACCTGGTAGCCCGGACCGACGGTGATCTTCTGGCGCTCGTCCAGGCCGCCACTGGAGACATGCAGGAAATTGCAGCCGCGCGCGTCCAGCACCTGGGCCAGCGCTTCGCTCTGCACCAGGTCCCAGCCGCCCTCGACCCAGTCGCTGGCGGAAATGCGCACGCCCACGGCGACCTTGTCGGACACCGCCGCGCGTACCGCGTCGAACACTTCCACCAGCAGGCGCAGGCGGTTCGGCAGCGACCCACCGTAGCCATCGGTGCGGCGGTTGCTCAGCGGCGACAGGAACTGGTGCAGCAGGTAACCGTGCGCGGCATGCAGCTCGATCAGCTCGAAGCCCAGGCGCTCGGCGCGCACCGCACTGGCAGCGAAGGCGGCGATGACCTCGGCGATGCCGGCCTCGTCCAGTTCCTGCGGTGCCGGATCGGCGGCATGGAACGGCAGCGGCGACGGCGCCACGGTGGCCCAGCCACGCGCATCGCCGGCCGGCAACTGGCCACCCCCGTCCCACGGACGGGCGGTGGATGCCTTGCGGCCGGCATGGCCCAGCTGGATGCCCAGCGGCATCGGCGACCAGCGGCGGACGCTGGCCAGCACCTGTGCCAGCGCGGCCTCGGTGCCGTCATCCCACAGGCCCAGGTCGGCCCAGCTGATGCGGCCGCGCGGCTCGACCGCGGTGGCTTCCAGGATCAACAGGCCGGCGCCGGACTGCGCCAGGTTGCCCAGGTGCATGGCGTGCCAGTCGCTGGCGCGGCCGTCTTCGGCGGAGTACTGGCACATCGGCGCGATGACGATGCGGTTGGACAGGGTCAGGGGGCCGAACGAGATCGGCGAAAACAGCTGGCTCAAGGGGGTGATGAACGACGTAGGGGGTGCGTATTGCACCGCTGCGCGGCTTCTGGATCAACCGTCTGGATGGATCGCTGTTTCGCAGCCGATCATGCCGCCGAGCGCCGAACAGCCCCTCGTAGAGCCGAGCCCACGCTCGGCTCAGCCCGCCACCCAACCGGACAAGGCTTCAGCGCAGTCCCGCTCATCCTTGAACAACAGCAGGTCGTCGGCACGGGTGCGGCCGCGGTTCAGCGCCGCCACCGGCAACCCTGCCTTCGCCGCCGCCTGCACGAAGCGGAAGCCGGAATAGACCATCAGTGACGAGCCCACCACCAGCACCGCATCGGCCTGCTGCAGATGATCGTGCACCGCCGCCACCCGCTCGCGCGGCACGTTCTCGCCGAAGAACACCACGTCCGGCTTCAGCACGCCGCCGCAGTGCGGGCAATCGGGCACCACGAATGTGGAGAAATCGGTCTCCAGGTCGGCATCACCGTCGGGGGCGATGCCGGCCTCCAGCGCGTCCCAGCCGGGATTGGCGTCCAGCAGCCGCTGCTGGAAATCCTCGCGGCCACTGCGGCGCTCGCAGCCCATGCAGCGCACCAGATCCAGGCGGCCATGCAGGTCGATCACGTTGCGGCTGCCGGCGCGCTGGTGCAGGCCGTCCACGTTCTGGGTCAACAGCACCTGCAGCTTGCCGCGGCTTTCCAGGGCGGCCAGGGCCTGGTGGGTGCCGTTGGGCCGGGCCAGGCCGAAGCGCGGCCAGCCCAGCAGGCTGCGCGCCCAGTAACGCTGGCGGGTGGTCGCCTCGCCCATGAAGGCCTGGTAGGTCACCGGCGGCGTGCGTTTCCACTTGCCGTCGGCGTCCCGGTAATCGGGTATGCCCGAGGCGGTGCTGCAACCCGCGCCGGTCAGCACGAACAGGCGCTCGGCGCGGTCGATGAAGTCGGTCAGTGGCGGGGTCATGGCTGCCAGATGGGGGCGGCGCAGCGCCCCCGCAAGCACCGGTTCAGCCGCTCGTCTCAGGCGGCCGGCAGCGGCGGCACCGCGATCGGGTGGCCTTCCTCGTCCAGCGCGATCATCACGAAGTGGCCGCGGGTGCACAGCTTGCGCTCGCCGCTGTGCAGGTCCTCGGCGACCAGTTCCACCTCGACCTTCATCGAGCTGCGGCCGACTTCGACGATGCGGCCGATGGTTTCCACCATCTGGCCGATGCGGATCGGCAGCTTGAAGTCGACCTGGTCGCTGCGCGCGGTCACCACGGTGCGGCGCGAATAGCGGGCGGCGGCCAGGAACGCGGCCTTGTCCATCCATGCCAATGCCTGGCCACCGAACAGGGTGCCCAGGTGGTTGGTGTGGTTGGGGAAGACGATTTCAGCCATGCGCACTTCGGTGGGCGGCACGGTCTCGGGGATCGGGGTCATGGGGGTGCTTCGGTGTGGGGTGCTGCGGATTCTAAGCGACCGGCGTGATGGCCATCGGCATGCACGTGCAACGGTCACCCGGCAGCGGTGCCTGCGCAGGCCGCGCCTGCGGCAGGCGTTACACTGCGCCACGCCCACTGCCAGGACTGCCCATGCCCGCCACTTCCGACCTGCTGGCCTTCGCGCTGGTTTCGCTGGCCATGGTGCTCACGCCCGGGCCGAACATGATCTACGTCATCTCGCGCTCGATCTGCCAGGGGCCGATGGCTGGCCTGATCTCGCTGGGCGGGGTGGCGCTGGGCTTTGTGTTCTACATGCTGTGTGCGGCACTGGGCATCACCGCCCTGCTGATGACCGTGCCGTTCGCCTACGACGCGCTGCGCATCGGCGGCGCGCTGTACCTGCTGTACCTGGCCTGGCAGGCGCTCAGGCCCGGCGGCCGTTCGCCGTTCGCGGTGCGTGACCTGCCGCAGGACAGCCCGCGCAAGCTGTTCACGATGGGCTTCCTGACCAATCTGCTGAACCCGAAGGTCGCGGTGATGTACCTGTCGCTGCTGCCGCAGTTCCTGCACCCGGACGGCGAAGGCAGCGTGCTGATGCAGTCGATCGTGCTGGGCTCCACCCAGATCCTGGTCAGCGTCAGCGTGAACGGCATGATCGCGCTGACCGCCGGCAGCATCGCCGGCTTCCTGGCCGCGCGCCCCACCTGGCAGATGGTGCAGCGCTGGCTGATGGGCACGGTGCTGGCCGGGCTGGCGGTGCGCATGGCGGTGGAAGGGCGGCGCTGATTGTAGAGTCGAGCCATGCTCGACTTTCTTGCGAGCAGCAGTCGAGCGTGGCTCGACGCTACGGAAACAAAAAACCCCGGCATTGGCCGGGGTTCTTCGTTGCGACAGGCCTGGCCGGTTCGATCAGAAGTTCATGTCGAAGGCGACTTCGCCCTGAACGCCGACCTGGTAGGCCGAGACGCGGCGTTCGAAGAAGTTGGTCAGCTCCTGCACGTCCTGCAGTTCCATGAACGGCAGCGGGTTGCGCACGTTGTACTTCTTTTCCATGCCCAGCTTGGCGAAGTGCTGGTCGGCGCAGTGCTGCAGGTACTGGCGCATGTCGCGGGTCGAGATGCCGGCCACGCCGCCGGACAGCACGTCCTCGGCGAACTGCACTTCGCATTCGATGGCTTCGGCCAGCATGTCGTAGACCTGCTGCTTCATCTCGTCGTCGAACAGGTCCGGCTCTTCCTCACGCACCACGCGCACCGACTCGAACGCAAACTCCATGTGCGCGCTCTCGTCGCGGAACACCCAGTTGGTGCCCGAGGCCAGGCCCGGCAGCAGGCCGCGCGAACGGAAGTAGTACACGTAGGCGAACGCAGCGAAGAAGAACAGGCCTTCGATGCAGGCGGCAAAGCAGATCTGGTTGAGCAGGAACTGGCGGCGCTGTTCGCGGGTCTCGATGCGGGTCAGGTCCTGGATCGAGTCGATCCACTTGAAGCAGAAATCGGCCTTCTTCTTGATCGAGTCGATGTTCTCCACCGCCGAGAACGCCTTGGCGCGCTCTTCCGGATCCGGCAGGTAGTTGTCCAGCAAGGTCAGGTAGAACTGCACGTGCAGTGCTTCCTCATACAGCTGGCGCGACAGGTACATGCGCGCTTCGGGCGCATTCAAGTGCTGGTACAGGTTCAGCACCAGGTTGTTGGACACGATCGAATCGCCGGTGGCGAAGAACGCGACCAGGCGGTGGATCAGGTGGCGCTCACCCGGCGACATCTTGCTGTGCAGGTCGGTGATGTCGATCTGGAAGTTGATCTCTTCCACCGTCCAGGTGTTCTTGATCGCATTCCGGTACATGTCATAGAACTGCGGGTAGCGCATCGGGCGCAGGGTCAGTTCAAAACCGGGATCGAGCAGCATCTGCTTGGGCTTGTCGGCCATGGGTGTTTCCTTGAATTCCTGGGTGAGCCGCCGGGCGTGGCCCGGCGCTACCGTGGGTGTTTTTCCGCAGCCGAGCATGGCTCGGCTCTACAGGTGCGAGGTGTTCGAGTGCCGACCAACGGTCGGCACCCACCGCGCGGTGTCTTACTGGCAGGCCTCGCAGGCTTCCGGGTTTTCCAGCGAGCAGGCGATGGCTTCGTCCGGGCTGAACACCTTGGCCGGGGCCGCAGCGCTGACCGTGGTCTTGGCGATCTTGGTGGCCGGGCGCGAACGCAGGTAGTAGGTGGTCTTGATGCCCTGCTTCCAGGCGTACATGTACATGGAGGACATCGCGCCGATGTTCGGGCTTTCCATGAACAGGTTGAGCGAGGCCGACTGGTCGATGAAGGCGCCACGCTCGGCGGCCATGTCGATCAGCGAACGCATCGGCAGTTCCCACGCGGTGCGGTAGACCTCGCGCAGCGTTTCCGGAATCTGTGCCACGCCGGCGATGGAGCCTTCGGCCAGCTTGATGGCATCGCGCATGTCGGCGGTCCACAGGCCCAGCTTCTTCAGCTCGTTGACCAGGTAACGGTTGACCTGCAGGAAGTCACCGGACAGGGTCTCGCGCTTGAACAGGTTGGACACCTGCGGCTCGACGCACTCGTAGCAGCCGGCGATCGAGGCGATGGTCGCGGTCGGGGCGATCGCGATCATCAGCGAGTTGCGCAGGCCGTGTTCCTTGATGCGGGCGCGCAGGGCATCCCAGCGCGCGGTGTCTTCCGGCACCACGTTCCAGGCGTCGAACTGCAGTTCGCCACCGGCGGCACGGGTGTCGTTGAACGACGGGTGCTTGCCACGTTCCTGGGCCAGCTCGCAGGAGGTTTCCAGCGCGTGGAAGTAGATCGCTTCGGCAATCTTCTTCGACAGGGCGCGGGCTTCGGCGCTGTCGAACGGCAGGCGCTTGCGGAAGAACACGTCCTGCAGGCCCATGCAGCCCAGGCCGACCGGACGCCAGCGCAGGTTGGCGCGGCGGGCGGTTTCGATCGGGTAGAAGTTCAGGTCGATGACGCGGTCGAGCTGGCGCACGGCCAGGCGCACGGTCTCGGCCAGCTTGTCGAAGTCGAACTCGTTGTGCTCGTCGAAGTGGTTGCCCAGGTTGATCGAACCCAGGTTGCACACGGCGGTTTCATCGTTGGAAGTGACTTCCAGGATTTCGGTGCACAGGTTGGACAGGTGGATCACGTTGCCCGGGCGCAGGGTCTGGTTGCTGGCGCGGTTGCACTTGTCCTTGAAGGTCATCCAGCCGTTGCCGGTCTCGGCCAGCGTACGCATCATGCGGGCATACAGCTTGCGCGCGGAGATGGTGCGGTTGGCCTTGCCCTGGGCTTCGGCCTGCAGGTAGGCCTGCTCGAAGGCTTCGCCGAACAGGTCGGTGAACTCCGGCACGACGCGCGGATCGAACAGCGACCATTCCTGGTCGGCTTCGACGCGCTTCATGAACAGGTCCGGCACCCAGTTGGCCAGGTTCAGGTTGTGCGCGCGGCGGGCTTCGTCACCGGTGTTGTCGCGCAGCTCGAGGAAGTCCTCGATGTCGGCGTGCCAGGTTTCCAGGTACACGCAGGCCGCGCCCTTGCGCTTGCCGCCCTGGTTCACTGCGGCCACCGACGAATCCATGGTCTTCAGCCACGGCACGATGCCGTTGGAATGGCCGTTGGTCGACTTGATCAGCGAACCACGCGAACGCACGCGGGTGTAGCTGACGCCGATGCCGCCGGAGAACTTCGACAGCTGGGCGATGTCGCCGTACTTGGAATAGATCGATTCCAGCGAGTCCTGCGGCGAGTCCAGCAGGAAGCACGAGGACAGCTGCTCGTGGGTGGTGCCGGAATTGAACAGGGTCGGGCTGGACGGCAGGTAGTCCAGGTTGCCCATGCGCTTGTACAGCGCCAGGGTCTCGGACACGTCCTCGCTCAGCGCGCTGGCGATGCGCAGGAAGAACTGCTGCGGGGTCTCGATCACCTTGCGGGTGTGCGGGTGGCGCAGCAGGTAACGGTCGTACAGGGTACGCAGGCCGAAGTAATCGAAGTTCAGGTCCAGCGAGATGTCGATGGCATCGTTGAGCTTGCGTGCGTTGGTCTGCACGAAGTTCAGCAGGCGGTCGTTGATCAGGCCGACTTCATGGCCACGGCTGACCGACTGCGAGAAGGCGTAGATTTCCTGGCCCGAGACTTCCTTGGCGATGTAGTTGGCCAGCAGGCGCGCGGCGAGACGGCCGTACTCGGGCTCTTCACCGATCAGCAGGGCGGCGGTGCGGATGGACAGTTCGTCCAGCTCGCGGGTGGTGGCACCGTTGTACAGGCCGGAAATGGTACGGGTGGCCACGCGCATCGGGTCGACGGCGTGCAGGCCTTCGGAGGAACGCTGCACCGCACGCACGATCTTGTTCAGGTCCACCAGTTCGGTGGTCCCATTGCGCTTGGTCACACTCATCGCGTTGGCCGTCGGCGGCGACGTCAACAGGAATTCGCTTTCCTTCTCGATGGTGGCGCTGGATTCGGTGCTCACGGCGTGTGTCCTCTTGGCGTGATTTGGGGGTGCTCGATGCATCGGGTGACGCGGCCCGGGACATGACAGCCCAGGATGGCAGGACGGCGTCGCAGGGGATGAGACCCTGCGCCTGCCACTGCCGTTGACGATCGCGGATGGGTACCCCGGGGCAACCCCTGGAATGGGGGTTGCTGCGACCGACGGCCACAAGATAGTGGGGGTAATGGGGTCCGTCAACGCCAAATGTAGTGAAATTCGGCAATCCCTTGCGCCGCAAGGATCGTGCCATCGGCGCCCTGATCAGACGCTTCAGACCTGCCGGAACGGGCTGCGCAGTCAAGTCCGAAAGGCGTCATTGCGGTGGCACAACGCACCGCGAAAACGGAACAATGACAGCTTCACATGACAGTGATGAAACTGGCTAGGGACAACCCTGTGGATAGGTGGTGGGCAGCCGGTGGGAAAGCCGGTATGGCCGGACGAATCGCCATAGCGCAGTGACTTTCGGCGGGTGACGGCGCCTGCCGAACGCGGGATGCTGGGGTCCTGCAATGACCGGAAAGGATTCCACCATGCGCCTGTCAGCACCCGCCTTGGCCCTGTTGGCTGCTGTGGTCACCGTACCTGCAATTGCCGCTGACACCCCGAAGCTGCGCGCGGACCAGTGCGGTATCCACACCGACTATGACGTGCTGGTGGACAGCGGTGGCATCTGGCTGCGGCATGGCCCGCAGGCACCGCACGAGGTGGTGTTCCACGATGGCGTGCTGAGCCTGGACGACACGGTCGTGCCGGTCAGCGAGGCCGACGCGGCCCGCCTTCGGCAGATGGAGGCCGGGGCACGGCAGCTGATGCCGGCCGCCACGGCGCTGGCCCATGAAGTGAGCGGACTGAGCTTCGACGTGCTCGACGGGGTCTATGAAAGCCTCACCGGTACCGCCAACAGCCGCAAGGTCCGGCGCCTGCGCCGGCAGGCCGATGACTGGATCGGCGGCACGCTGGGCAAGGGCTACTGGGAACAGGCTGTGTTCGGGCCAGGCTTCGAGGCCAAGGTGCAGGACATGGCCGAGTCGCTGTCCGCCTCCATCGCCCGCAGCATGCTGTGGCAGATCTTCACCGGACGCAGCGATGCGATGGAGGCACGCGCCGACCGTCTGGACGCGCAGATGGAACAGCAGCTGGAAGGCCGCGCCGAACGCATCGAGGCCCAAGCACAGTCGCTGTGCCCGCTGGTGCAGTCGCTGGCCGACACCCATGACGCGCTGGAAGTGCGCTACCAAGGCCAACCGCTGCGGCTGCTGGAGCGCAGCGAGAGCGTTCGGGTGGAGCACGGCGATGGCTCGGGCCTGCAGGTGTCGGCCGGGCCGGATGAGCGGCCGCGTGGGAATGCGGTGGCGCCTTCCCGATAGCTGCGCGGCGCTGCTGTAGAGCCGAGCCCATGCTCGGCTCCCTTTCGGCACATCATCCAGAAGCAGCCGAGCGTGGGCTCGGCTCTACAGTAGACCGCCCTCACGCCCGGTGCGGGGTACCCAGGTACTCGGCGCTCTGCATCTCGATCAGGCGCGAGGCGGTGCGTTCGAACGCGCCCTGCAGGCGCTGGCCGGTGTACAGCTCGATCGGCGAGGTGCTGGCGGTGCAGACCAGGTTGACGTGGCGGTCGTACAGCTCGTCGATCAGGTTGACGAAGCGGCGCGCGGCATCCTCATTCAAGCGGTCGAAGGCGGGAATGCCGCCCAGCAGCACCGTGTTGAACTCGTGCGCGATCTCGATGTAATCCGAGGGCCCGCGCGGGCCTTCGCACAGCGCGGCGAAATCGAACCAGGCAATGCTCTTGCCGCGGCCACGCACCGGGATCTTGCGGCCCTCGATCTCGATGTTGCCGGCCTTGGCCGGCTGGCCGCCACTCAACTCGTTCCAGCGCGTGGCCAGCCACTGATCGCTGTCGGCCGCCAGCGGTGCGCGGTATACCGGCGAGCGGGTCAGCGCGCGCATCCGGTAATCCTCGGTACCTTCGGCGTACAGCTCCACGCAGAAGCGCTGCAGCAGGCCGATGGCCGGCAGGAAGCTCTCGCGCTGCAGGCCGTTGAGGTACAGGTTCTCCACTGCGGTGTTGGAGGTGGTGACCAGGGTCACGCCCTCGGCGAACAGGCGCTCGAGCAGCCGCGCCAGCAGCATCGCATCGCCGATGTCGGTGACGAAGAACTCGTCCAGGACCAGCACGCGCAGGTTGCTGCGCCATTCCTGGGCGATCTTCGCCAGCGGGTCGCTCTGGCCCTGGTGCTCGCGCAGGCGCTCATGGACGCTGCGCATGAAGCGGTGGAAATGGGTGCGGTACTTCTGCTTGATCGGCAGCCCGTCGTAGAACAGGTCGACCAGGAAGGTCTTGCCACGGCCGACGCCGCCCCAGAAGTACAGGCCCTTGATCGGCTCGGGCTTCTTCCAGAACGAAGACAGGCGGTCCAGCCAGCCATCCTCGGCACTGTCCAGCAGGCCCAGGTGGATGCGGTCCAGCTCGGCCAGCGCCGCATGCTGGGCCGGATCGTTCTGCCAGTCGCCACGGGCAACCCCTTCCGCATACCGCTGCGACGGGGTCAGCTCGGGTGCACTCATGCCGCCGCGCCCAGCCAGTGCTTGACGCCGTGGGTCAGCGCGCCGCGCAGGTCGATCAGCTTGCGGTGGAAGAAGTGGCTGGTCTCGGGCATGCGTACCAGCTCATGCGGGGCGTCCAGCGTGTCCAGCCACTGGTAGACGGCCTGCGGGTCGACGATCTCGTCCTGCTCGCCCTGGATCACCAGCCAGCGCGCCGGCGGCGCGATGCCGTCGAAATCCCAGCGACCGGCCGGCGGCGCGATCGAGATCAGCGCTTCCGGCTGCAGCGTGGCGGCGGCCTTCAGCGACACGAACGCGCCGAAGCTGAAACCGGCCAGCCACAGGCGGTCGTCCGGGCGCTGGCTGCGCACCCAGGCCGCGACGGCTTTCAGGTCATCCTGCTCGCCCACGCCGCCATCGAAGGTGCCAGCCGAACCACCCACGCTGCGGAAGTTGAAGCGCACCGTGGCGATGCCCAGCTCGCGCAGGGTGGAGGCGGTCATGGTGACCACCTTGTTGTGCAGGGTGCCACCTTCGGTGGACAGCGGATGGCAGACGATGGCCACGATCGGCTGCACCGGCACATCGGCCTTGGGCAGGTCGACGACCACTTCCAGCGGGCCGGCCGGGCCGTCCAGTTCGAGGCAGGCGGTTTCGCCGGGGGCGACGGGGAACAAGGGCTTGTGCATGGCACCATGATACCGTCCCCCGCCCCTGCCCTGTGCCCGCCCCATGCTCTATCTGTCACTGGCCGTGATCTGCAGTGTGCTGGTTTCGGTGTTGTTGAAGGTGGCCGCACGCCGCCAGCTGGATGTTGCGCAGATGGTCACCTGGAACTATCTGGTGGCGGCAACGCTCACCGCCGTGGTGCTGCAGCCACCGCTGGATGCGCTGCGCGCGCCGCATGCGCCGTGGCTGTCACTGCTGGCGCTGGCGGTGGTGCTGCCCTCGATCTTCCTGGTACTGGGCCGCGCGGTGGCGGTGGCCGGCATCGTCCGCAGCGACGTGGCGCAGCGGCTGTCGTTGCTGCTTTCCCTGGCCGCCGCCTTCCTGTGCTTCGGCCAGACCGCAACGCCCTGGAAACTGGCCGGCCTGGGCCTGGGCCTGCTGGCGATGGTGGCCATCAGCCTGCGCCCGCGCGGCCCGGCGGTGGCGTCCTCACCCGGCGGCTGGGGCTGGCTGCTGGGCGTATGGGCCGGATTCGCAGTGGTGGACGTGCTGCTCAAGCAGGTGGCGCTGTCCGGCACGCCGTCGATGGCGGCGGTGCTGGCCAGTTTCAGCGTCGCCTTCGTGCTGATGCTGGCAATGCAGCTGTGGCGGCATGTCAGTGGCCGCAGCCGACTGGCCTGGCGCAACCTCGGCGCGGGTGCACTGCTGGGCCTGCTCAATGGCGGCAACATCCTGTTCTATGTGCATGCGCACCAGGCGATGCCAGAGAGCCCGGCCACCGTGTTCGCCGGCATGAACATCGGCGTGGTGGTGCTGGGCGCGCTGGTAGGCATGTTCGTCTTCGGCGAGGCCACCACGAAGTGGAACCGCGCGGGACTGGCGCTGGCGGTGCTGGCGATCGGGATGATCGCCTGGGGGTGAGCGATACCCGGGGTCGGATCCCATTCCCACGGAATGGGCTCTGACCCCTACGCCACAGACCCCGCGATGCCTTGGGTCAGAGCCCATTCCGTGGGAATGGGATCCGACCCCGGCCTGGCGCGTTACTTGTCGAAGCCCAGCAGCAGCGGGTCGTGGTCGGAGCTGCGCCACGGGCCCTGCACGTTGCGGCCCTGGTAGCCGCTGGCGTCCTGCTCGTCGGCGTTGCTGTGCCATTCGGCGGCACCGCGCAGGCGCCTGGCCATGCCCGGGTTCAGCAGCGCGTGGTCGAGGCGGCCGGTGTAGCCGTTGTAGACGTAGCTGTAGGGATGCTCGACCTTGGCCACCCTGAACGCGTCCTGCCAGCCCAGATCATGCAGGGCGCGGATCGGGTCTTCCATCGCGTAGGCATTGAAGTCACCCAGCAGCACCGCGTCCCTGGCGCCGGTACCGGTCGGATCGGTCTGCAGCCAGGCGTGCAGCTGCTGCGCCGACGTCACACGGGTGGCGTTCCAGCAGCCCTGATTGTCGTTGCGGTCGGCGTCGGCACCGGCCGCGTCACGGCAACCCTTCGATTTGAAATGGTTGGCAACCACCACGAACGGCGCGCCCTGCTTGCCCTGGAAGGCCTGCGCCAACGGTACGCGGCTGTGCTCGACGAACGGGCCGCCGGTCAGCGTGGCCGGCTTGCCGACCGGCTGCAGGCGCGTGCTGCGATAGATGATGCCGACCCGGATCGGGTTGTCGCCGGGGCCGTTGCCGGCGTCGACGAAGCGCCAGTCGCCCTGCGCGCCGCGGTCGCGGTTGAGCGCATCGACCAGTTCGGCGATGGCCGACTGCGGGCCGTAGCCGTCGTTCTCCAGTTCCATCAGCGCAGCGACATCGGCGCCCAACGCATTGACCGTGGTGACCAGCTTGGCGAGCTGCGCCTTGTGCTCGTCCAGCGTGCGCGCGCCGCGCAGCGTCGGGAAGCCACCGCCCTGGCCGTCACCATTGAAGAAATTCTCCAGGTTGAAGGCGGCCACGTGCAGGCTTCCCGGCACCGTGGGTACTGCCGGGCGCTTCAGTTCCGGCAGCTTCAGCGCGCCTTCGACCTGCAGGCGCGGATGGCCCTGCGCGTCCACGCGCACGATGCCCTCCACGTTGCGCAGTTGCATGCCGGTGCGCAGCACCGGGTTGCCCGGCAGGTAGGGCACGCTGGCGGGGTCGCGGGCATCGCTGCCATCCTCCAGCACCAAGCGGCGGCGCTGGTTGTCGGCCATCACCTGCTCATAGCCGGCAGTGCCCGGCGCGGCCACTTCGGTCGGCTGCCAGAGGCGGCCATCGAACGCCACCGTGAGCTGGCCGAAGTGCTGCAGGCCATCGGTACCGGCCAGGGTAAGCGGCGCGGCGATGCGCACGCGCTGTCCATCCAGCGCGCGCCAGTCGGCCGGCGCAGCGGTCAGCACCACAGTGGCGCTGCCGCGCGCGACGGAGGGCGGCGCGACCGGCGTGGCCTGCGGCTGGGCCTGGGCAAAGGCGCCGGCCGGCAGCAGCAGGGACAGGGCAAGGGCGAGGGAACGGCGGCGCATCAACGGGCGACTCCATGGAAGAGGCGCACAGACTAACCCTGAAATGCGAAACCCCGCCTGCGCAGCGGGGGCATATGAGCGATCAGGCCTCGGTGGGCAAAGCCGGGGGATCGTAGAGCCGAGCCCATGCTCGGCTGCACCTGGCCACACCGCGCGGAGAGCAGCCGAGCGCGGGCTCGGCTCTATAGGAAGCGGCGCGTTGCGGCGGTTACTTCAGGTTGCCCAGCATCCAGTCCACGGTGGCGTGGATCTGTTCTTCGGTCAGCGCCGGGTTGCCGCCCTTGGGCGGCATGATGCCGCCGTCGGGGCCGGTATAGCCCTCGATGGCGTGCTTGTAGAGGGTGTCCTTGCCCTGCGCGATGCGTTTGTCCCAATGCGAATGGTCCAGCGTCGGCGCCATGCCCACACCGTTGGTGTGGCAGGCGGTGCACAGGTTGTCGAAGATCACCTTGCCATCCTTGGTGCCGCCGTAGGCCACCTGCGACGCCGCCTTGGCCAGCGCGGCGGCCTTGGCCGCGGCCTGCGCGGCGGCGCCGGTGCTGCCGGCATAGACCGCGCCGGTGGGCGAAATGCGCTGTTCGGTGCGCTTGGCCGCAGTGGGCGACACCTCGGGCGGAACCCGGGTGTGGATGTAGGCGGCAAGGAGGATGAGGCCGAGGGTGATGGTCGCCAGCAGCGCGATCACCATGGAGAAGCGTTTCAGGAACTCCAGATCGTAATTCCGCACTCTTCGTTACCCCTGGCTGATAGTCGTTGGACCACGGCTGAGCGACTGCGTGATGGACCGAGTATAGAACGCGCCTTGCGTGCGACAACAGGCGTCACTGCTGGTGCGGCGCAACATGCCGGGGGCTGGGGTCGGGGATGGGGTCAGATCCCTTTTGCGGCGCAAAAGGGATCTGACCCCAGCAACAGAAGCCGGCCAGCGGCCGGCGCTACCGGATTACCGGGGCACCGATCGCGCGCAGGCAGAAGCTGCAGATCGCATCCACCAGCGCGTCTTCGTCGCGGTGCGCTTCGCGGCTGGGCGCGGTCGGACCGACCATCGCTTCGGTGAAGGCGCCGACCAGGCACGCGGCGGCCACATGCGCGTCCTGCGCCGGCAGCTCACCGGCGGCCACGCCTTCCTCCACCAGCCGCAGGAACACGTCGCCGAACGCGCGACGTCCGCGCATGCGCTCGGCCTCCACGTCCGGATCGACCGGTTCGACGATGAAGGCGTGCGCCAGCCCCGGCCCGGCCAGGGCGCGGCGGACGAAGGCGGTGATTGCCAGCCGCAGGCGCTCGCTGGCCACCTCCGGACCGCTGGCGATGCGCTCCATGATCGCGACCTCGTGGGCCACCGCGGCGTTGAGCACCTCCACGAACAGCTCGGCCTTGGACGGGAAGTGGCGATAGATCAGGCCGGTGGACACCCCCGCCTGGGTCGCCACGGCGGTCACCGGGGCGTTGCGCCAGCCGCCGGTGGCGACCAGCTCGCGGGTGGCCAGCAGGATCCGTTCACGGGCGCCCGCCAGGCGTTCTTCCATCAATGCAGAGCGTTTATAGGCCATGTTCTGATTCTAGTTTCAATTTTTGAATTCGTATTCACTTCTTATCCGAACCCCGCTACGCTGGGGCCATCGCCCGTGCGGGTGGCGGTCCTGCCGACCGCCGCCCGCTCCCCCGCCGGGTGCGTCCATTCCCTGCCATCCCGCCGTGGAGCCACCACAATGCACGTGCCATCCCTGAACTTTGATCTTGGCGAAGACATCGACCTGCTGCGCCAGAGCGTGGCCCATTTTGCCGCCGCCGAGGTCGCACCGCTGGCCGCCGAGGCTGATGCCAGCAACCAGTTCCCGCTGGCCCTGTGGCCGAAGCTGGGCGAACAGGGCCTGCTCGGCCTCACCGTGGAAGAAGAATACGGTGGTACCGGCATGGGCTACCTGGCCCACGTGGTGGCGATGGAAGAAATCTCGCGCGCCTCCGGCGGCATCGGCCTGTCCTATGGCGCGCACTCCAACCTGTGCGTGAACCAGCTGCGCAAGAACGGCAACGAAGAACAGAAGCAGCGCTTCCTGCCCGGCCTGTGCAACGGCAGCCTGGTCGGCGCGCTGGCGATGAGCGAACCGGGTGCCGGTTCGGATGTGGTGTCGATGAAGCTGCGCGCCGACAAGCGCGGCGACCGCTACGTGCTCAACGGCAACAAGATGTGGATCACCAACGGCCCGGATGCCGACGTGCTGGTGGTCTACGCCAAGACCGACATGGAGGCCGGTGCCAAGGGCATCACCGCGTTCCTGGTCGAGAAGGGCATGAAGGGCTTCTCCACCGCGCAGAAGCTGGACAAGCTCGGCATGCGCTCCTCGCCCACCTGCGAGCTGGTGTTCCAGGACTGCGAGATTCCCGAAGAGAACGTGCTGGGCCAGGTCGGCGGTGGCGTGCACGTACTGATGTCCGGCCTGGACTACGAGCGCGTGGTGCTGTCCGGTGGCCCGCTGGGCCTGATGGCCGCGGCCATGGACGTGGTCATGCCCTATGTGCACGAGCGCCACCAGTTCGGCGAACCGATCGGCAGCTTCCAGCTGATCCAGGCCAAGATCGCCGACATGTACGTGGGCCTGGGTGCCTGCCGCGCGTATGTCTATGCCGTGGCGCGCGCCTGCGACCAGGGCCGCACCACCCGCCAGGACGCCGCCGGTGCGATCCTGTACGCCGCCGAGAAGGCCACCTGGCTGACCGGCCAGGCGATCCAGATCCTCGGCGGCAACGGCTATATCAACGAATACCCGACCGGCCGCTTGTGGCGCGACGCCAAGCTGTATGAAATCGGCGCCGGCACCTCGGAGATCCGCCGCATGCTGATCGGCCGCGAACTGTTCCAGCGCACCCTGTAAGGCCACCGCGATGACCGTCCTGAACAGCCAGCTGCAACCAGGCAGCGAAACGTTTGAAAGCAACCGCGCGGCCATGCAGGCCGTGGTCGACGACCTGCATGCCACCCTCGCGCGCACTGCGCTGGGTGGCAACGAGGCGGCACGCGCCAAGCACACCGCCCGCGGCAAGCTGCTGGTGCGCGACCGCATCGACGCCCTGCTCGACCCCGGCAGCGCCTTCCTGGAAATCGCGCCGTTGGCCGCGCACGGCATGTATGAAGACGCCGTGCCCGCCGCGGGCGTGGTGGCCGGCATCGGCCGGGTGAGCGGCGTGGAATGCGTGATCGTGGCCAACGACGCCACGGTCAAGGGCGGCACCTACTACCCGATGACGGTGAAGAAGCACCTGCGCGCGCAGGAGATCGCCGAGCAGAACCACCTGCCGTGCATCTACCTGGTCGATTCCGGTGGCGCGTTCCTGCCGCTGCAGGACGAAGTCTTCCCCGACCGCGACCATTTCGGTCGCATCTTCTACAACCAGGCCAACCTGTCGGCGCAGGGCATTCCGCAGATCGCCTGCGTGATGGGCAGCTGCACCGCCGGTGGCGCCTATGTGCCGGCGATGAGCGACGAGACCGTGATCGTGCGCGAGCAGGGCACGATCTTCCTCGGCGGCCCGCCGCTGGTGAAGGCGGCCACCGGTGAAGTGGTCACGGCCGAGGAACTGGGTGGCGCCGACGTGCACACCCGCATCTCCGGCGTGGCCGACCACATGGCCGACAACGATCTGCAGGCACTGGCACGGGTGCGCGCGATCATCGCCCAGCTCAACTGGCGCAAGCCGGAACCGGCGATGGCGGTGCGGCCCCCTGAAGCGCCATTGCTGCCGGCCCATGAGCTGTATGGCGTGATCCCGGCCGATACGCGCAAGCCCTACGACGTTCGCGAAGTGATCGCGCGGCTGGTGGATGGCTCGCGCTTCGACGAGTTCAAGCCGCGCTACGGCGCAACGCTGGTGACCGGTTTCGCCCATCTGAACGGCTACCCGATCGGCATCATCGCCAACAACGGGATCCTGTTCTCCGAGTCGGCCCTGAAGGGCGCGCACTTCATCGAGCTGTGCACCCAGCGCAACATCCCGCTGGTGTTCCTGCAGAACATCACCGGCTTCATGGTCGGCCGCAAGTACGAACAGGGCGGCATCGCCAAGGACGGCGCCAAGCTGGTGATGGCGGTGGCCTGTGCCAGGGTGCCCAAGTTCACCGTGGTGATCGGCGGCTCGTTCGGTGCCGGCAACTACGGCATGTGCGGCCGTGCGTACTCGCCGAACTTCCTGTGGATGTGGCCGAACGCGCGCATCGGCGTGATGGGCGGCGAGCAGGCCGCCAGTGTGCTGGCCACGGTCAAGCGCGATGGCATTGAAGCCAAGGGCGGCCAGTGGCCGGCGGCGGAAGAGGATGCCTTCAAGGCACCGATCCGCGACCAGTTCGAACAGCAGGGCCACCCGTACTACGCCAGCGCGCGCCTGTGGGACGACGGCGTGATCGATCCGGCCGACACCCGCCAGGTGCTGGCGCTGGCGCTGTCGGCCAGCCTCAACGCCGCCCCGCAGCAGACGCGCTTCGGCGTGTTCCGCATGTGACCCGTGCCATGACCGAGCACGCTCCTATGAAGCACGTTGCCATGTTCAGCAAAGTCCTGATCGCCAACCGCGGCGAAATCGCCTGCCGCGTCATCGCCACCTGCCGCCGCCTCGGCATCGCCACCGTGGCGGTGTATTCCGATGCCGACCGCAACGCACGCCATGTGCGCCTGGCCGACGAAGCCGTCCACATCGGCCCGGCCGCCGCACGCGAGAGCTACCTGCGTGGCGATGCCCTGCTTGATGCCGCGCGCACTACCGGCGCACAGGCCATCCACCCCGGTTACGGCTTCCTGTCCGAGAATGCCGACTTCGCCGATGCCTGCGCCGCCGCCGGCATCACCTTCATCGGGCCACCACCCAGCGCCATCCGCGCGATGGGTGACAAGAGCGCGGCCAAGGCGCTGATGGCCAAGGCCGGTGTGCCGCTGACGCCGGGTTACCACGGTGACCAGCAGGCGCCGGACTTCCTGCGCGCGCAGGCCGATGGCATCGGCTACCCGGTGCTGATCAAGGCCAGCGCCGGTGGCGGTGGCAAGGGCATGCGCAAGGTCGAACGCAGCGAGGACTTCGTCGATGCGCTGGCCAGCTGCCAGCGCGAGGCGGCCTCGGCGTTCGGCAACGACCACGTGCTGGTCGAGAAGTACGTCGAGCGCCCGCGCCATATCGAGATCCAGGTGTTCGGTGACAGCCACGGTGAGGCGGTCTACCTGTTCGAGCGCGACTGCTCGGTGCAGCGCCGCCACCAGAAGGTACTGGAAGAGGCTCCCGCCCCAGGCATGAGTGCCGAGCGCCGCGCCGCGATGGGCAAGGCCGCGGTCGATGCCGCGCGCGCAGTGGGCTATGAGGGTGCGGGCACCGTGGAATTCATCGCCGGCCCGGACGGCGATTTCTACTTCATGGAAATGAACACCCGCCTGCAGGTCGAGCACCCGGTCACCGAATACATCACCGGCACCGACCTGGTGGAGTGGCAGCTGCGCGTGGCTTCGGGCCAACCGCTGCCGCTGCGCCAGGACCAGCTGGCCATCCACGGCCACGCGATCGAAGCGCGGCTGTACGCCGAGGATGCCGACCGTGGTTTCCTGCCCTCCACCGGCACCCTGCGCCGCCTGCGCCTGCCGGCAGCGTCGGCCAACGTGCGCGTCGATACCGGCGTGGAGGAAGGCGACAGCATCACCCCGTACTACGATCCGATGATCGCCAAGCTGATCGTCTGGGACGTGGACCGCGACGCCGCGCTGCGCCGCATGAGCCAGGCCCTGGCCGACTGCCAGGTAGTGGGCGTGACCACCAACGCCGGCTTCCTGCGCCGCCTGGCGAATACCGATTCGTTCGCGCACGCCAGGCTGGATACGGCGCTGATCGAACGCGAACAGGCGGCATTGAGTGCCGTGGGCGACGCGGGTGCGGACCTGTGGCTGCTGGCCGCCGTGGCTGCGGTGGCAAGCACGGTGCCCGCCAGCACCGACGTGCGCGATCCGCATTCGCCGTGGCGGTCACAGGATGGCTGGCGCCTCGGCGCGTCCGCGCCGCGCGTAGTGCCGCTGCAGCAGGGCGAACGCAAGCACACGCTGAAGGTGTGGGCGCAGGCCGATGGCTGGCGCGTGCAGTGCGATGACGCTGCACCGGTGCGGATGATCGGCACGGCCGATGTGCACGGCCTGACGGTGCAGCTGGGCGAGCGCCGCGGGTCGCTGCAGCTGCTGCGCGACGGTAACCAGCTGTACCTGTTCGGCGCCGACGGCCAGCACCGCTTCACCCTGCATGATCCAGTGGATGAATCGGACCACGCCGTGGCCGACGCCGGCAGCCTGCTGGCACCCATGCCGGGCAGGATCGTGGCCACGCTGGTCGCGGCCGGTACCGAGGTCAAGCGCGGCACGCCGCTGGTGGTGCTGGAAGCGATGAAGATGGAGCACACCCTGCAGGCACCGGCCGATGGCACGGTGAAGGGTTACCGTGCCAAGGCCGGCGACCAGGTCGGCGACGGCGCGGTGCTGGTGGACTTCGAGGCGGCGTGAACGCCGGGGCGGCGACCGCTCAGCGGTCGTCGCCCGCCACCACCCGGCCAGCGGGATCGAATTCGGCCGTGTCCAGCGTGGCACTGCGCCAGCCCAGGCCGCAGATGGCCATCGCACTCTGTCCGATGCCGTCGAAACCGAAGGCGCGATCGACATCGGCATCGTTGATGGCTGCGGTGACAAATGCCGCCAGGCCACGCTCGGTCGCGCACAGGTACAGCAGCTGCGAGATGTGGCCGACATCCAGCGTCACCGCACGATATGCCTTGGCGTGATTGCGGTACTTCCAGAAGCAGCGGTCGTACCGCGGTGCCAGCACCAGCAGCGCCGGTGCATCGGCGAACCACTCCTGACCGGACAGCATCCGCCGTGCCAGCGCAGGCAATGCATCTGCCGGCGGCGAAGGCAACGACAGTACCGCGTGCTGCACGGGGTGGTAGTGGTACAGCCCCGGTACCAGCCCTTCCACGTTCTGTACCAGCAGGAAACCTTCGGTAGGATGCAGGCCGCCACCAGAGGGCACGTTCTTCTTCAGGAACTCGGTATCGCGCTCGACCTTCTGCACCGCGTGCGCCATCAGCGTACGCTGCAGCACCTGGGCCAGCAGCGGCAGCGGCAACGCGCGCTGCGGGTCGAAATTGCGGCAGGTGGTGCGACGCGCCAGCAGTGCATCGAACGCGGCCTCTTCGCTGCGCGGCAGCGGCTGGTAGTCGCCCTGCATCGGCTGCACCACCGGCGGTGGCGGCCCCAGGCGCTGGCGCAGGCCGGCCGCGGTGTCCAACCCCTGCCGGCGCATGTCCTCCACGCTGTCCACGGCCTGCCAGCGCGCATGGCGATGGGCCAGCGCAGCCAATGGCCACCACTGGCTGCGCCGTAGCGCCTCGTCGCGCATCTGGTGCCCCACCTCGCTCGGTGGGTCGGTCAACAGCAGGCCCTGTTCGACCAGGCGGGCCAGCATGGCCGGGGAGGCATCGGCGGGCGGTTCGCTCCAGCGGTGCGCGCTGAGCCCGCCCAGCAGCTGGCGCTCCTCGGCGTCCACCGGCAGTGGCTGGTCCAGGTGGGCGGCCAGCGCCACCCAGCTGATCTGGCTGTCCATCTCGGCGTGGCCGGCCAGCATCGCGCGCAGGTCCAGGGTGACCGCCTCGCGAGGCTCGAACATCAGGCTGGCGCAGCGGCGCAGGCGCATCGGTTTCCTTCCTTGTGCCGCACAGCCGGCATAGCAGCAACGACCGCAGCGCGGCCAACTTTAGCGACGTGCACAGCGCGGCCCTCAATGGCAGGCTGTCGCGGCCGATACGAGTAGCTCCACCTACGGACAATCCCCATGAGCCATCCCCGTCTTTCCGCCGCCGACGCCAGCACCCTGCTGGACCACCTGATCGGCAGCGAAGCGTTCCGCAGCCACTTCACCGCTTCGCCGGCCAAGGCCCTGGCCTCGATCGGGCTGGACGGTGCCGTTGGCGAAAACGACTGCATGAAGATCGGCACCCTGGCCTCGGTCGAGGAGCTGAGCCGCACCCGTGATTCGCTGCATGCGTACCTGAGTACCTCGACCGCCTCGATGACCGTGGTGTTCTGCTTCGAAGCCGACCGCATCGACGAGCGCGTCAACGCCTGAGTCCGCATCAGCGCGACACTCGCACCGACGTCGCCTCGGTGGCGATGTCGTGCACATTCAGGGGTTGCCAGACCTGCATGGACGCCACCTCGGCAATGGCCTGGCCGTGGTGCCGGGCCAGCCAGGCCTGCTCGCGACGCACGCCGGCAGTGTCCTGCTCGGCACGCAGTGCCTGCAGCAGCACAACGTGGGCCTGCACAGGTTCGCTGCCATCAAAGGTGGGCTCGAGCAGATGGCGTGCCGCCCGCGGACGCTGTTGCGCCAGTTCGGCCATCGCCAACACAACCCGACGCCACTTGCCCACCACAGGGCTGCGCTGCCGCTCCAGCAGTTCGCCATGGTCGCGCAGCCACTCTGCGGCCAGCGCATGCTGGCCCTGGCGCTGGGCCAGATAAGTCAGGGCCAGCAGCTGCAGGCTGCGGCTGCCCACGGCGGAGTCGTCGTTGTTCCGCAGCAGCGGCCGCAGCACGGCGGCAATGGATTCAAGCTCCTTCGCATCGCCGGCCGTGCACAGCGTGGTCACGGTGGCGTGCTGCAGGCGTTGATGGATCTGGTAGTCGATCAGATCCGGTGCTGGACCGTCCGCAGCAATCGCGGCATGCAAACTGCTGCAATCACGCTGCTCCGCAGCCACCAGCAGGTGGGCCCGCAGGCGCATGCGCTGTTGCAGGTCGTCCCCCCGCGGCAACCGCATCAACAGCTGCTGCGCCTGTGCATCCAGGCCCTGCGCAACCAGCACGTCCACATCCAGGTCGTCGGCCTCGTCATTGCCGCGCAACATCCGTGCCTGGCGCAAGGTGCGCATTGCCTGCTGCGGCTGGCCGAGGCCCAGCTGTGCCCGCGCCAGATGGATGGTCGGATACAGCCGCAACGGGTCCTGAGGCACCGTCGCGGCGCGCGCATAGGGCTCGGCCTCGGTGAAGCGATTGTCCTGCAGCAACCCCCAGGAGGTATTGGACAGCCCAGCAAACGAATCCGGATAGATCTTGGCCAGTGCACGCCACTGTTCCAGCGGCCAGCCACCGGGTTCCAGTTCGGCCTGCCAGCCCTTCAGGTACAGGCGCTCACGCGCGGGCAGGCGCTGCTGCTGGGCCAGCGCGTGCTCCAGCGCGTCACGCGCGTCCGCGACCTGCGCGGTGCGCGCATGCAGCTTGGCCACGCCCATGTAGGCCAGGGCAAAACCGGGATCGATGTCGATCGCGGCCTGGTAGAGGTTGCGGGCTTCTTCGAAGCGACGCTGACCCAGTGCGCTCTCGGCCAGCGCGAACGCGCGCAGTGCGCGCAGGTCCTGGGTCGAGGCGCGCGGCAGCGGCAGGGATTGCTCCAGGCTGGCCACCGACTCGCCCAGTCCGCGACGCAGGCGACCGACCACGTCGTCCACCGCGAACACCATCTGGTCGGATCGATCGGCGGTGGCGGTGAAGGTCTGGATCACCTGGCCACTGCCCGGTGCGGCAACATCGATGGCCAGCTCGTAGCCACCGATCTTCTGCCGCACGGTCGGCAGCAGCACCGCGCGCGCGCCCTCCCGCACCGCCACATCGACCGCGGTATCGCGGTTGAGCCGGGTATCGCCCGAGAGCCGCGCCATTTCCAGGCTTTCGCGGATCTTGCCTTCCGACAGCACGTTCACGTAGCGCGACTGTTCCAGCGCGATCCGGATCGCGTGCCGCATCGAGTCATCGAAGATCGGATCGCCGGTGAGGTTGTCGACATCGCCAAGCACCACCCAGTCGCGTTCGGCGAAGGCAATGGCCGGCTCCGACCGCAGCAGCAGCCAGCCGCCCAGCACGGCCGCGGCAAGGATCAGGCCTTCGGCGGCCAGCACCAGCGGTTGCCGCCACAGCGGCAGGTCGCGGCGCGCCTTGGCGTTGGCGCGCGGCATGCGCAGCGGCGCCGAACCGATCTCGCCCACTTCGATCACTTCCTGCACCACCGGCACGCCCTTGAAGCGCCAGCGCCCGTGCGATTTCCACAGCAGGCGCGTGCCACGCTCGCCCAGTGCATCGGTGGCACGGCGGGTCAGCGATTCGGCCACCGCCGACAGCAGGATCTGGCCGGGGCGGGCCAGCATCATCAGGCGCGCCGCCATCGGCTTGGCCAGGCCTTCCACCTCCATCGACTTGGCACCGGCACGGACCGCCTCGGTACTGTTCTCCCAGGTCAGCACGTCGCCCACGTGCAGGCCGGCGCGCGCGCGCAGTTCAATCGCGCGCTGCTGGCCCAGCGCGTGCAGTTCGCGCTGGTAGTCCAGGGCGAAGCCCAGTGCGTCGACGGCGCGCTCGAACAGCATGAACAAGCCATCGGAGCGATCGATCAGCTGGCCGTTCCAGCGCTGCTGCAGCACCAGTACCAGGCGATCGTGTTCCTGGAACAGGCTCGCCGCCGCCACATCGCCGATCCGCTCGACCAGCTGCAGCGAATCACACAGATCGGTGAACAGCAGGGCGCGCAGCTGTGGGCTATGCGGGGCTGACGTTCCGTTGTCGCCATTCATCGCCTGCCTCTCCCTATTGGCCGTCCGGATCATCCGCCCAGCGCAGGCAGTTGCCGCCATCGCGCTTGGCCTGGTACAGCGCACGATCCGCGCAGGCATACCACTCGCTCCAGCCTGCCTCCGGCGCCAGCAGGCAGGCGCCGATGCTGACCAGGCTCACATGCGGCGTGCCATGGCTGCGCTCGAGCAGGCCATGCACCGCACTGATGATGAACTCGGCCGCGTGCTGCACGATCTCGTGATTGCCACGGCGCAGGATCAGGCAGAACTCATCGCCACCAAGCCGGCAGGCCAGGTCCTGCTCGCCGGCCATCGAGCGCAGGATGTTGCCCATGCTCTGCAGCACGCGGTCGCCGGCCTGGTGGCCGTGGCGGTCGTTGATCTGCTTGAAGCGGTCGCAATCGATCAGCAGCAGCGCCTGCGGCGGCCCCTCGGCCCGCTCGCGGCACTCCTGCAGGTACAGGGTGAGGCCTCGCCGGTTGTGCAGCCCGGTCAGTTCATCGGTACGCACCAGCTCACGGGTGTGGGTCAACTGATGGGTAGTGATGTACAGATTGTCCAGCGCGGTTTCCAGATCGTGGTTGCGCCGGCGCAGCTGTGCGATCAGTGCCTGTTCGTTGGCCAGCACGCGCATGATCGTGCGGCGCAGGAAATAGGCCACCAGGCCGGGATCGGATTCGACCAGCCGATGGAAATCGGCCGGGCCCAGCTCCAGCACATCGCAGTCGACCAGCGCGCGCGCGCTGGCGCTGCGCAGGTGGTCGCCGACCAGCAGGCCCAGTTCTCCGAAGAACTCGTGCTGCCCGAGCGTCTTGATCACCAGGTCCTCGCCGAAGTCCAGTTCGATCTGGCCTTCGAGGATCACATACATGCGCTCGCCGCGGTGGCCACGCTGGAACAGCCACTGTCCGGCACGGAGCTTGCATGCGCGGGCGAATCTGGCGAACAATGCCACCTCGGCATCGGACAACAGAGCGTGCACGATCTCGGCCATCGCCACCCGGGCGATACCTGTCGTCACATCACTGTTCTCGGCCGCACCCCTGCCGGTCATTCCCTGCACCCGCCGCCAGCGTCCCCTGGTGAGCCGCGGAGCATAGCACCGCTTTAAAGTGTGCGCCCTATCTCATTTTGACCCTTCTGCCGATCTTGATTGATGTGAAGATCGGTGATGGCCCGTTCTGGTCACGGGTGTCCGGGCAAAACTCCTGCTGGATCAATCCGATGCCGGGTTTCACAGGGTTTCGGCCAAGTTGCCGGCACCGGGGTGCGCCTGATTGACGCTCCGCGCGTGCTGCGCCCTTGCATCGATACAACAACGCCGGCAGGTCCCCCGACCGGCCGGCGTTGTCTGGCCCTTCCCTGGCCACCCTGATCACCCGGAGCCCGGTAGTGCCGGCCGCTGGCCGGCAACTGCATGGGCTTCGGAAACATCGATGGGTTGCCGGCCAGCGGCCGGCACCACCGGATCACGCGGCGCGCCGCATCACGCCGCGCGTTCGCTGCGCCCGCCATGGAACTGTTCTTCCTCGGTCGAGCCGGTCAGCGCGGTGGTCGACGACTGGCCCTGCTGGATCGCCTGGGTCACCGCATCGAAGTAGCCGGTACCGACCTCGCGCTGGTGCTTGACCGCAGTGAAGCCGCGCTCGGCCGCTTCGAACTCGGCTTCCTGCAACTCGACGAACGCGCTCATCTGGCGGCGTGCGTAGCCGTGGGCCAGATTGAACATGCCGTAGTTCAACGCATGGAACCCGGCCAGGGTGATGAACTGGAACTTGTAGCCGTAGCTGCCCAGTTCGCGCTGGAACTTCGCAATGGTGGCGTCGTCCAGGTTCTTCTTCCAGTTGAAGCTGGGCGAGCAGTTGTAGGCCAGCAGCTTGCCCGGGAACTTCGCATGGATCGCCTCGGCGAACCTGCGTGCGAATTCCAGGTCCGGCTTGCCGGTCTCGCACCACACCAGGTCGGCGTAGGGCGCGTAGGCCAGGCCACGGCTGATCGCCTGGTCCAGGCCGTTGCGGGTCTTGTAGAAGCCTTCGACGGTGCGCTCGCCGGTGGTGAACGGCTTGTCGTTGCCGTCGATGTCGCTGGTCAGCAGATCAGCCGCTTCGGCATCGGTGCGCGCCACCAGCAGGGTCGGCACACCCAGCACATCGGCGGCCAGCCGCGCGGCATTGAGCTTCTCGATCGCCTCGCGGGTCGGCACCAGCACCTTGCCGCCCATGTGCCCGCACTTCTTCACCGACGCCAACTGGTCTTCGAAATGCACGCCGGCGGCACCGGCCTCGATCATCGCCTTCATCAGCTCGAACGCATTGAGCACGCCGCCGAAACCGGCCTCCGCATCGGCGACGATCGGCTGCAGGAAGTCGATGTCGTCCTTGCCTTCGGCGTGGTGCAGCTGGTCGGCGCGCAGCAGCGTGTTGTTGATGCGCTTGACCACTGCCGGCACCGAATCGGCCGGGTACAGCGACTGGTCCGGATACATCTGCCCGGCCAGGTTGGCGTCGGCCGCCACCTGCCAACCGGACAGGTAGATCGCCTTCAGGCCCGCCTTGACCTGCTGCATGGCCTGGTTGCCGGTCAATGCACCCAGCGCGTTGACGAACTCGCGCTCATGCAGCGATGCCCACAGCTTCTCCGCACCCAGGCGGGCCAGCGAATGCTCGATGTGGACGGTGCCGCGCAGGCGCACCACGTCGGCGGCACTGTAGTTGCGCTGGATGCCTTCCCAGCGCGGGTTGGTATCCCAGTCGTGCTGGATCTGTTCGGCAGTGGGCAGCTTGCTCATGTCTTTCTCCAGTTCGGTTCGTGCGTGCAGCGGGGAGGGAAACGCCGGGAATCGCGGGCGGCGATCAGTCGATGCGCGCGTAGGCCGGCAGGGTCAGGAAATCGGTCAGTTCGTCGCTGCGGCTCAGTTCGCCGAGCAGGGCGATGGCCTCGCCGATGCGTGCGCCACCGGGCAGCGTGGCGGTGTCACCCAGCCGTGCCGGCAGCTGTGCCAGCGTGGCATCCAGCAGTGCCAGGTCGATGGCGGTGCCATCGTCCAGCTGCTGGCCCGGCGTATGCAGCCACTGCCACAACTGGCTGCGGCTGATCTCGGCGGTGGCCGCGTCCTCCATAAGGTGGTGGATCGGCACGCAGCCGTTGCCATCCAGCCATGCCGCCAGGTAGCGCACGCAGACTTCCACGTTGCCTTCGAAGCCGGCGCGGGTGATGGTGCCGGGCGGCCGTGCGATCAGTTCGTCGCGGCCGACGCACACATCCTGGCGCAGCACGCTGTGCTGGTTCGCACCGGGCATGTGTTCGTCGAAGATCGCCATCGCCACCGGAATCAGCGCCGGATGCGCGACCCAGGTGCCGTCGTGGCCGGCGGTCACTTCGCGCAGCTTGTCAGCGCGCACGCGGGCCATCGCCTGTTCGTTGGCGGCGGCATCGTTGTTGATCGGAATCTGCGCGGCCATGCCACCCATCGCATGTGCACCACGGCGATGGCAGGTCTGGATCAGCAGTTCCGAATAGGCCTTCAGGAACGGCTGGGTCATGGTCACCTGGCCGCGCTCGGGCAGCACGCGGTCGGCGTGGCGCCGGAAGGTCTTCAGGTACGAGAAGATGTAGTCCCAGCGCCCACAGTTCAGGCCGACGATGCGGTCACGCAGCGCGTGCAGGATCTCATCCATCTCGAACACCGCCGGCAGCGTTTCGATCAGCACGGTTACCTTGATCTGGCCGTGCGGCAGGCCGAGCATGCCTTCGATGTGCGACAGCGCGGTTTCCCACAGCGCCGCCTCTTCCATGCTCTGCAGCTTGGGCAGGTAGAAGTACGGGCCGCGGTCCTTCGCCTGCAGGGTGCGGGCGTTGTGGAAGGCGAACACCGCCGCGTCGAACAGGCCGCCGGCGATGAACTGGCCATCGATGCGCACGTGCTTTTCGTCCAGGTGCCAGCCACGCGGGCGCACGATCAGCACCGCCTGCTCGTCATACGGGCGCAGCGTGTAGTGCTTGCCATTGGGGGCGGTGTAGTCGAGATCGCCACGCACCGCGGCGGCCAGCGACTGCTGCCCGGCCAGCAGGTTGCGCCAGGTCGGCGAGGTCGAATCCTCGAAGTCGGCCATGAACACCTTGGCGCCGGAGTTCAGCGCGTTGATGACCATCTTCGGATCGGTCGGGCCGGTGATCTCGACGCGGCGGTCCTGCAGCGCGGCCGGCAGCGGCGCAACGCGCCAGTCGCCGCTACGGATCGCAGCGGTGTCCTCGCGGAAGTCCGGCAGGCCGCCCTGGTCGAAGAACGCTTGGCGCTCGCGGCGCGCCTGCAGCCGTGCCTGCCGGCCCGGTTCCACCGCACGGTGCAGCGACACCAGCAGGGCCAGCAGCGGCGCCGGCAGCACGGTGTCCTGGCCGGCCACGCGGGTCGCCAGGGCGATGCCGGGGGTAGCCTTGCTGGCAGGGGTGGGAACAGCGGAAGCGACGGCGGACATGGGGCGACTCCAGCGGTGGGGGAACGTCTCCACGGTGCCGCTGGGCCGGAGTATTTGGCAAAACAGTTTTTGCAATGCTCTACATAAGTTGTGCTAATACTCGTGACACGATGAGCACACGCACCCAGCCAAGTCCGCGTTTTTCCTACAAATCCGACCGGCTGAAGCCATTGCGTGCGTTCTGCCAGACCGTGCGCCTGGGCTCGGTCTCACGGGCGGCTGAGGCACTTTTCGTCAGCCAGCCGGCCATCAGCCTGCAGTTGCAGGCCCTGGAACGGGAACTGGGGGTGCCGTTGTTCGAGCGCAGTGGGCGCCGCCTGGTACCCAGCCGCGAGGGCCAGCTGCTGTACGAGATGGCGCAGCCGCTGGTGGAGAACCTGGACGGGCTGGAGGCGCGCTTCCGCGACAAGGTGCGCGGCCTGGATGCGGGCGAGCTGAACATCGCCGCCAACAGCTCGACGATCCTGTACCTGCTGCCGAAGATCGTCGAGCGCTTCCGCCTGCACCACCCGGACGTGCGCCTGACCCTGCACAACGCGATCAGCGCCGATGGCACCGACCTGCTGCGCGAGGACGCCGCCGACCTGGCGATCGGTTCGATGACCGATGTACCGGCCGACTTGACCTACGCCCCGGCCTACCGCTTCGAGCAGGTACTGATCGCGCCGCACGACCATCCGCTGGCCAGTGGCGGCGAGCTGGAGCTGGCCGACATCGCGCGCTATCCGCTGGTGCTGCCGCCGAAGCGGCAGATCACCTACCGGCTGGTTGACCAGGTATTCCAGCGCCACCGCATCGCCTACACCGTGGCACTGGAAGTGGGCGGCTGGGAGGTGATCAAGCAGTACGTGGCGATGGGCATGGGCATTTCCATCGTGCCGGCGCTGTGCCTGAACGAGGCCGACCGCGAACGGTTGGCGGCGCGGTCGATGAAGCGCTGGTTCCCCGAGCGCAGTTACGGGGTGATCGTGCGCCGGGGCAAGGCGCTGTCGGCGCAGGCGCGCGCGTTCATTGAGCTGATCCAGCCGGAGTTGTTCAGTCCGCGCGATTACGACCAGAGCGGGCATTCGGAGCGGTGAGGGTGTTCGGCAGGGCTGCGCCCTGCACCTGCTGAAGCCAAAGCAACAGCAAAAGCCTGCTATCCGTAGATGGCGGGGCGGTGTGGGTGGGCAGGACACGCCGTAAACCCATCCCTGGGGGCTCGATGGCGCCATCCATGGCGCCAACGGTCCTGCCCACCCACACCGCCCCGCCTCTGACAGATTCCTGCTGCTGTTGGTATCTGCTGCTGTGGGTAGGTGTCGACCTTGGTCGACACGGTAGATCCACGCCATGCGTGGATGACGGGTGACCGGGGTCAGATCCGTTTTCCGCAGGAAAACGGATCTGACCCCATTTCCGGCTGGCGATGAATAGACTGCACCCATGTCCATCGAACTCCGCCACCTGCGTTACTTCCTCGCCGTTGCCGATACGCTGCACTTCGGCCAGGCGGCGGAGCGGCTGGGCATGTCGCAGCCGCCGCTCAGCCAGCAGATCCGCCAGCTGGAAGACCTGATCGGGGCGCGCCTGTTCGTGCGCAGCCATCGTCGTGTGCAGCTGACGCCTGCGGGTGAGCTGCTGCAGGAGCGCGCGCGCGCCATCGTGCAGCAGGTGGAAACCGCGGTGGACGAGGTACAGCGCGCGCAGCGCGGCGAGCAGGGCGAACTGCGTATCGGCCTGACCCGGGCCACGCCGCTGTCGCCGCAGATTCCGCGTTCGATCCTGCGCTACCGCCAGCAGTACCCACAGGTGCGGCTGCAGCTGAGCGAGATGAACACGCTGCAGCAGATCGATGCGCTGCTCGACGGTTCACTGGACGTGGGCATCATCCGCAAGCGCGCATTGCCGCCGGAGCTGGTGGCGCACAGCCTGTTCGTCGATCCACTGGCGTTGATCGTGCATGCCGACCACCCTGCCCTGCGCAGGCTGTCGAAGCAGGGCACGTTGTCGCTACGCGACTTCGCGCAGGAGCCATTCGTGGCATTTCGCCGCAGCGCGGGCGCGGGCATCCATGACCACATGATCGCGCTGTGCGCGGCCGCCGGGTTCACGCCGCGCATCGTGCAGGAAGCCGGTGAGGCATCGACATTGATCAGTCTTGCGGCTGCAGGCCTGGGTGCGGCGATCCTGCCCTCGTCCTGCGATCACATCCGCGTGGAAGGCGCGCGCTTCGTGGCGCTGGCCGACGCCGGTGCGCATTCGGAGGTGCAGCTGGCGTGGCATCGCGAGGGCGTCACGCCGCTGATCCGCAACTTCGCCGGGCTGCTGCGCGGGGCGTTCGCCGAAGGGTGAAGTGCCACCCACTTAGGTTTGGTAGACGCCAACCTTGGTTGGCTGCCGTGCCAGAGCGCCGACCAAGGTCGGCATCTACCAGAGCAACGCCGCGCCCGTGCGGAACGCGAGGCTGGCGTCAGGCCGTGACCGGCTGCGGCGCGCGCTGCTGCAGCGCCCAGACGATGCCGCCCCCGATCAGGGTCAGCACGGCAGCGAACGCGCACACGCCCAGCCAGTCCCAGGCCGCGTAGGCCAGGCCCCCCACCCCGCCCAGCACGCTGGAGCCCAGGTAGTAGGCGAACAGGTACAGCGCCGATGCTTCCGCGCGCATCGTACCGGCACGGCTGCCGACCCAGCTGCTGGCCACCGAGTGACCACCGAAGAAGCCGAAGGTCACCAGCGCGATGCCCAGGGCCATCGTGCTCAGCCACGGCATCGCCAGCAGCGCGATGCCGGCGCCGATCAGCGCGAACGAGATCGACAGGATGCGGCCGCGCCCGTACCGCGTAGCCTGCTGGCCCATCCACGCCGAACTGAAGGTGCCCACCAGGTAGACGCTGAAGATCAGCCCGACCACGGTCTGGCTGAGGTGGTACGGCGGCGCCAGCAGGTGATAGCCCAGGTAGTTGTAGAGGGTGACGAACACGCCCATCAGCACGAACGAGGTGGCGAACAGCCACGGCAGGCCCCGGTCGGCGAACAGCGTGCGCCAGCGCGACGGCAACTCGCGCAGGCCATCGCGTCGCGCGCTGAAATGGCGCGACGGCGGCAGCTGCAGCCACAGCAGCACGGTACTGGCGATGGCGATGATCGAGACCACGCCGATGCCCCAGCGCCAGCCCCAGTGATCGGCGATGATGCCGGCCAGCAGGCGCCCGCTCATGCCACCGATGGCGTTGCCGCCGATGTACAGGCCCATCGCCAGGCCCAGCGCGCGGCTGTCCATCTCCTCGACCAGGTAGGTCATCGCCACTGCCGGCACGCCGCTCAGCGCCAGGCCAAGCAGGGTGCGCAGCACCAGCAGCGTGGTCCAGTCGTCCACCAGCGCCGTGCTCAGCGACAGCATGGCCGACGCCAACAGCGCAACGATCATCAACGGGCGACGGCCGACCGCATCGGACAGCAGGCCGGCCAACAGCATCGCCACCGCCAGCGTGCCGGTGGTCAGCGACAACGACATCGCGCTGCCTGCGGCGGACACGCCGAAGTGGCGGCTGAACTCGGGCAGCAGCGGCTGCACGGTGTACAGCAGGCCGAAGGTGGAGAAGCCGGCCAGGAACAGTGCCAGCGCGGTGCGGCGGAAGGCCGGCGTGCCCTGCTGGATGCGGGTCTCGGCGATGGGATCGACAGTGGGGGGGCGGCGCTCGACGGCCGCCGCGGTTTCGCCAGTCATGGGATCGAAGGGCCGGTGGGGCGGCCGGGCATGGGAGGGAACGGGCCTCAGACTAGGCCTGTCGATCCAGTCGATCCATAACCTGATAAGTCAGGATTGATACCCAAGAAGTATCAATTCAGCTTACAGGCGCTGCCACTCGAAACCGTCGCCGCGGCGGTAGTACACCGCCACCGCACGGCCGTAGACCTTGTCGGCGTCGACGAAGCCGAAGAAGCGGCCGTCGAAGCTGTTGCCGCGGTGGTCACCCAGCACCAGCACCTTGCCGGCCGGCACCACCAGATCGGCGATGTCCGGACCGCCGCCCATGTCCAGGTCGAGGCGGGCACGGCGCTCGCCGAAGGCTTCCACGTCCTGCAGATCGGCGATCTGCAGCGGCTGGCCGTTGATGCTCAGATGGCCCTCGCGCATCTGCACGTGGTCACCGGCCACCGCCGCCACGCGCTTGATCAGGCGGGTGCCGTCGGCCGGTGAATCGAACACCGCCACTTCACCGCGCTGCGGGACGCCGGTGGCCATCAGTTCCTTGCCGGTGAACGGCAGGCGCAGGCCGTAGGCGCGCATGTCCACCACCACCCGGTCGCCCGGCTGCAGGGTCGGCTGCATCGAGCCACTCGGCACCACGTAGTGGTTGGCGAGGGTATCGCGGGCGGCGGCGAGCAGGCCGAGCATCACCAGCAGCGGCAATGCTTCCTTCTTCAGCCAGACCAGCGCGCGTTCGGACAAGGGAGGACGGGCAGCAGCATCCATGACAGGCTCCGGGTGGGTGGTAGCTGCATCAGACCACATCCAGGCGGGAGAGGTTCCCGCGACGCGATCCGGTAGAGCCGAGCCCACGCTCGGCTTGTTCCTTGCAGCGTCGAGGTTGCCCGACTGGGGCGCAGAGCGGCCGAGCGCAGGCTCGGCTCTACAGGAAGGGTTACGCAGGTTTTACGCGCGGGACCGGCGGCGGGCATCGCACCTTTACGGGCGGCACGCGCATCGTGTGCCCACCGCGCCGCAGGGCGCATTCCGCAAGGTGTTGTATGACCCTCCTGGTGATCCGCCACGCCTCTTCGTCGGCACCGCGTCCCCAACTGCCGACGCAGCTGGCCGGCCATCGCGTGCTGTGCAGCGACTGCGCCAGCCTGTCCGAGGTACGCCAGTGCCTGTGCCAGCCGCAGGCGCGCTCGGCCGACTGGGTACTGCTGGATGTCGGTACCGCTGACGAGGCGCAATGGCAGGCCGAAGGTGGCGCGCTGCAGGCGGCGCTGGAACGGCTGCCGGCGCAGTACATCGAACTGCAGGCCCCCAGCGAACCCGGTCTGGAGGCACGCCTGCGCCTGCAGCACGGTCCCGCCGCCGTGGTGGTCGACCAGCGCAGCCAGCAGGCCGGCTACCCGTTGTCGCTGGCCATTGTCGGCCGCCGCCTGGCACAGGAGGGCTGAGCCATGTCGATCTTCATCATCCGTGGCCCGGAAGCGGCCGGCGCCCTGATCCGCACCGCGATGCCGCTGCCGGCACCGGTCCTGAAGTCACTGGTGCATCGTGCGATCGACGCCGGCACCAGCGTGGCGATCCGTGCCTGTGGTTCGGAACAGGAACTGCTGGACGCCCTGCGCGTGGCCGACCACAGCCGCGGCGAGGTGACCCTGCTCGACCCGGGCGCGTGTGCCAACAGCCTGCGCCTGCAGCGCCTGCTGCCGTACCTGCACAACGCCTATGTGGAAGTGCATGACGACGGCGCGGTAGCCGAGCCGTGCCTGCCGGCTGGTGTCGGCCAGCGCCTGGGCATCGCCGCCGGCTACGGCGCGCAGAGTTACGTGCTGGCGCTGGATATCGCGCTGGATCACCTGGGCCTGGCCGAGCAGGCCAACCGGGTGCACGTGGGAACGTAACGCTGTTTGTAGAGCCGAGCCCATGCTCGGCTGCCTTTCCAGGAACCATCAGCCGAGCGTGGGCTCGGCTCTACAGAAGAACGTCGAGCATGGCTCGACGCTACAGAAAGAAAAACGGCGGGGTTGCCCCCGCCGTTTTCGCTTTCTTACTTCAACCCGCGGAACTTCAGCAGCGGTTCCACCGACGGGTCCTTGCCGCGGAAATCGCGGTACAGGGTCGACAGTTCCACGCTGTTGCCGCGCGAGAGGATCTTGTCGCGGAACTCCTGGCCATTGGCCGCCGTCAGGCCACCGTGCTCGGTGAACCACTGGTAGGCATCGTGGTCGAGCACTTCGGCCCAGAAGTAGGCGTAGTAACCGGCCGAGTAGCCACCACCCCAGATGTGGTCGAAGTAGGTGGTGCGGTAACGCGGCGGCACCTGCGGCAGGTCGACCTTGAACTTCTTCAGCGCGCTGGCTTCAAAGGCGCCGACATCCTGCAGCGGCGCGTCGGCCTTCTGCGTGTGCCAGGCCAGGTCCAGCAGCGCGGCCGACAGGTACTCGGTCGTCGCGTAGCCCTGGTTGAAGCTGCGTGCCTTGAGGATCTTGTCGACCAGCTCCTGCGGCATCGCCTCGCCGGTCTTGTAGTGCTTGGCGTAGTTGGCGAACACCTTCGGGTCCAGCGCCCAGTGCTCGTTGAACTGCGACGGGAACTCGACGAAGTCGCGCGAGGTCGCGGTGCCGGCGATCGACGGGTACTTCACGTTCGAGAACATGCCGTGCAGCGCATGGCCGAACTCATGGAACATGGTGGTGACGTCGTCGAAGCTGATCAGCGCAGGCTGGCCGGCGGCCGGCTTGGTGAAGTTGCAGACGTTGTAGACCACCGGCTTGGCACCGGTCAGGCCGTCCTGTTCGACGAACACGTCCATCCAGGCGCCACCGGACTTGCTGTCACGCTTGAAGTAGTCGGTGTAGAACAGCGCCAGCGAGGTGCCGTCCTTGTCGAACACTTCGTACACCTTCATGTCCGGGTTGTAGGTCGGAATGTCGGTGCGCGGCTTGAAGGTGATGCCGTACAGCTGGGTGGCGGCGTAGAAGACGCCGTTCTGCAGCACGTTGTCCAGTTCGAAGTACGGCTTGATCTGCGACTCGTCCAGATCGTACTTGGCCTTGCGCACCTGCTCGGCGTAGAAGTCCCAGTCCGAAGCGGCGACCTGGAATCCGCCCTTCTGCGCGTCGATGACCTTCTGGATCTCGCCGGCTTCGGCACGCGCCTTGGCAGTGGCGGCCGGCACGGTATCGGTCAGCAGCTTGAGCGCGGCGGCCGGGGTCTTGGCCATCTGGTCGCCCAGCTGGTAGTCGGCGAAGGTGTCGAAGCCGAGCAGCTTGGCCTTCTGCGCACGCAGCTGGGCCAGGCGCTGCACGGTCTGCCGGGTGTCGTTGGCATCGCCACGCTCGGCGCGGGTTTCCGAGGCCTTCAGCACGGCGGCGCGCTGGTCGCGGTCGCTCAGCGAGCCGAGCACCGGCTGCTGGGTGGTGTTCTGCAGCGGCAGCAGGAACTTGCCATCCAGCTTGCGGTCCTTGGCGGCGGCGGCAGCGTTGTTGATAGCGCCCTCGTCCAGGCCGGCCAGCTTGGCCTTGTCGTCGACGACGACGGCCGCAGCGGCGGTGGCGGCCACCAGGCGGGTATGGAACTGGGTGGAGAGCGTGGTCTCTTCCACGTTGAGCTTGCGCAGGGTCGCCTTGTCGGCGTCGGACAGCTGCGCACCGGCGCGCACCAGGCCATCGTAGTAGTGCTCGACCAGGCGCTTCTGCACCGGGTCCAGCTCCAGCGTGTCACGCTGGTCGTACAGCGACTTCACGCGCGCGAACAGCTTCGGATCGAGGTTGATCTCGTCCTGGTGCGCGGCCAGCTTCGGCGCCACTTCTTCCTGGATCTTCTGGCGTGCGTCGTTGGTATCGGCCTGGACCAGGCCGAAGAAGATGCGCGACACGCGGGTCAGGGTCTCGCCGCTGCGCTCCATCGCCACGATGGTGTTGTCGAAGGTGGCCGGCTCGCTGCTGTCGGCGATCCTGCGCACGTCGGCCAGGTGCTGGCGCATGCCTTCTTCGAACGCCGGCAGGTAGTCGCTGTCCTTGATCTTGTCGAACGGCGGTGCCTGGAACGGCAGCGTGCTCGCGCTCAGCAGCGGATTGGTGGAGGCTTCGGCCGGCTGCTGGGCCGGGGTCTTCTGGGCATCGGACACGGGGGTGGACTCCTTGCCGGAACAGGCCGCCAGCGCCAGGCTGATGGCGGCGGCCAGGACTACGGTACGCGACATGTAAAACGCTCCTTGGGCAGACGGTATGGATACCAGCCCTCCACCCTACTCCTGTCGCGCTCGCCCGGCATGTGCCGGACGTGGCGTCTATGCGGCGGCCTGCAACCGGCTCAGACCGTGCCGCGGGTCTTGCCGATCCAGGGCCGGTAGAACTCGCGGATGGCAGCCATGTCGGCCACATCGTCGCCGCTCGGGGTGAACAGCGGACCGATGCCGATGGTCTTTTCCGGATAGTGGAAATACGCGGTCAGGATCGGTACGTCAGCCATCCGGGCAATCTTCAGGAAGCCGGCCTTCCAGTCCTTCACGGCCTTGCGGGTGCCCTCGGGCGTGATGGCGAACCACATCTTCTCGTTGTTGCGCAGCAGGTCCACGGCCTGGCCGACGGTGCCCTGCGGCGAGCTGCGATCGAGCGGGATCACGCCCAGCTTGTGCAGCAGCGGGCCCAGCGGCCACCAGAACAGCGAGGCCTTGCCCAGCACCTTCACCTTCATGCCCAGCGCGATCTTGGCCGCCATGCCCCACAGCCCGTCCCAGTTGGACGAATGCGGGGCGATGATGAAGACCAGCCTGGGGATGTCCGGCAGGGTGCCGGTCACCTTCCAGCCGCCCATGCGCAGGGTGCAGCGCGCCAGCCAGCGCAGGAAGGCGTTGGGTTTGACCTGTGGCATCTGCGGCGGCACGGCCGGCAGCAACGAAGTCGGGTTGTTCAAGCAATCACTCCCAGTCACGTGATGAGCGCCCGCGCTTGATCTGCGCGCGCCCGCGTTTGGCGTCCAGACGACGCAGTTTCGACCCGAGGGTCGGCTTGGTGGCCTTGCGCGGTTTGGGCACGCTCAGCCCGGCCTGGATGAAGGCCGCCAGCCGCTCGCGCGCATCCTCGCGATTGCGATCCTGGGTGCGGAATCGTTGCGCGTCGATGACCAGCACGCCTTCGCCGGTCATGCGCCGGTCACGCCGCGCCAGCAGGCGCGCGCGCAACGGTTCGGGCAACGAGGGCGAGTTGGCCACGTCGAAACGCAGTTCCACCGCGGTGGACACCTTGTTGACGTTCTGGCCGCCGGCGCCACTGGCGCGCACGAACCGCTCGACGATCTCGCCGTCGGGGATTTCAAGCTGCGCGCTGATGGTGACCGGTCCACTGCCCATCCGCGCATTGTAGCGGCAGGCACGTGGTGAAGTACGCCATCGCGCCCCGTATGCCGCCGATCAGGCACCGAACACGCCGCCTTCGCCTGGGCTGCGGGTATGCTGGCGGTCCCATGTACCGCAGGAAGCCCCGCATGACCCGCTCCACACCCGCCCTGCCGTCCCTGCTGCGCCGCGCCGCCCTGCTGCTGGCGCTGGCCGTGGCCAGCGTTCCGGCCCTGGCCGCCCCGCCGACCGACGGCGACATCAACCGCCTGCTGTCGGCCTCGCGCGCGCAGAGCATGATCGACACCATGGTGCCGCAGATCGAAGCCATGCAGCAGCAGCAGTTCCAGCAGGTGGCCGCGCAGCGCCAGCTCACCGCCCAGCAGCAGGAACAGCTGAAGCGGATCCAGGCCCGGACCAGCCAGACCCTGCGCCAGGCGATGTCGTGGCAACAGCTGCGGCCCATGTACGTGGACCTGTACAAGAAGACCTTCAGCAAGGAAGACGTGCTGGCAATGGCCGAGTTCTACGAGAGCGCGGCCGGCCAGAGCCTGCTGGACAAGACCCCGGCGCTGATGCAGAACGTGATGGTGGCGATCCAGGCGCGCATGCAGCCGCTGTTCGCGGATCTGCAGAAGGACCTGGAAGCGATCGTCAACGAGCCGGAAAAGAAATAACGGGGTGCGCCGGGCCACGCCCGGCCGCTGGCTGTAGAGCCGAGCCCACGCTCGGCTTACCGCAGCAGCATCAGGCGTCGTCCACCTGCCAGCCGAACAGGTCCAGCGCCTTCTGGAACTCGCGATCCAGCGGCGCACTGACATCCACGCTGCCACCGTCCGGGTGCGGGAAGCGCAGGCGCTCGGCGTGCAGCAGCATGCGGTGCACGCCCTGCATGCGGAAGATGCGGTTGTGGCGGCCATCGCCGTGGCTGGTGTCGCCGATCATGTGGTGCGACAGGTGCTTGAGGTGCCGGCGGATCTGCCGGAAGCGCCCGGTCTGCGGCTGGCAGCGCAGCAGCGCGTAGCGCGAACTGCTGAACTCACCCACCGGCACCGACAGCTCGCCGGTGGCCAGGCGCTGGAAGTCGGTGACCGCCGGCTTCTTCACCGGCTTGCCCGGCCCGCCGTCCAGGTCATGGTCCACCCGCCAGGACAGCTCGGCCGGCCAGCCCCGGCAGACCGTCAGGTAGTCCTTGGCCACTTCACCCCCCATCAACGCCTTGCCCAGCGCACTGGCGGTCTCGCGGTCGAAGGCCAGCAGCAGGCAGCCGCTGGTGGCCCGGTCCAGGCGGTGCACGAGGAAGATCGGGCGGCCCAGCTGCTCGCGCAGGCGGTCGGCCAGGAAATCATCTTCGCCACGGGCCAGCTTGCTGTCGTGGACCATCAGCCCGGCGGGCTTGTTGACCACGGCCAGGCGCTCGTCCAGGTGCAGCAGCTGCAGGGGCGCGGTTTCGGTCTCGACCGCGGCGAGGGTGTCAGGTTCGGTGCTCACCGCAGGATTATACGGGCGCCCTGATCGGGGTCAGATCCCTTTTCCTGCGGAAAAGGGATCTGACCCCGGGTTGGTGGCGCGGCGGTCAAGCGTTGCGCACGGCCAGAAGCTCGCCGTTGCCCACCGGCACCAGGCTGGTGCCGAAGTCCTGATCGGCATCCAGCAACGCGAGCAACGGTTCCATCTGCGCGGCGTGCGAGGTGGCGTTGTCCACCACCAGCAGGCCCCCCCGCCGCAGCACACGGCGCAGCTGCGGCCACCAGCCGGCGTACTGTTCGCGGTCCGAATCGAGGAACAGCAGGTCAATGCTGGCATCGGCGGCCTGTGCCAGCCACTGCCCGGCATCGCCGTGGACCAGCGTGATGCGATCGGCAAGGCCACTGCGCGCGAAGGTGTCACGCGCCATCGCCACCTTGTCCGCGGCGTATTCCAGTGTGGTCACGTGGCCGTCGATGGCGGCTGCGGCTTCGGCAATCCACAGCGTGGAATAACCGTTGGAGGTGCCGATCTCCAGCACCCGGCGCGCATTGCCGAAACGCACCAGCACCGACAGGAATTCACCGGTGTCCGGCGTGATGTTGAGCATGCGCCGGGCGCGCTCGGTTTCATGCGCGTCGTTTTCAGCACCGAAGCGTGCCAGTTCGTTCTTCAATTCCGAAAGCTGCATCGTCATTGCTTCTTTCATTTGCCACAGCAAGGGTGAGCATTGTGGCCTGTCCGGCCACATTTCGTACTTGTCTTAAGCCTGTACTCCGATGAGGTTGCGATAGTTCCCGCCTTCTTCACGCGGGATGGTCCACCGGCCCGCGGCCCTCATTGGTTTCCGCAAGGACACGGCCATGGTTCTCGACATTCTGGCAATCGGCGCCCACCCCGACGACATCGAACTCGGTTGCGGCGGCAGCCTGGCCAAGCTGACCCGCGACGGTGCACGCATCCATGCGCTGGTGCTCAGCCGTGGTGGCCGTGGCTGCCATGCCGGCATCGACCGCAGCGACGAATCCCACCGCGCGTTGCGCCGCCTGGGTGTGACCGAGGTGATCCAGCAGGATTTCCCGGATACGCGCTTTCCTGCCTGCCGCAACGACATCGTCGCGGTGATCGAGCAGGCCTGCGCGCAGATCGCACCGCATCGCGTCTACACGATGTGCGGCGAAGACCACCACCAGGACCATCGCACCGTCCATGAAGCGTCAATCATCGCCTGCCGCAGCATCCCGCAGATCCTCTGCTACGAGAGCCCCAGCACCCTGCCGCAGTTCGCACCGCAGGTGTTCGAGGACATCAGCGCACAACTGGACCTGAAGATCCACGCATTGCGCGAGCATGCCAGCCAGGGCGATCGCCACTACATGCAGGAGGACCACCTGCGCTGCCACGCGCAGTTCCGCGGCCAGCAGATCGGCATCGGCCCCAGTGAGGGCTTCGTGCCCTACCGGCTGGTGCTGTGATGAAAACGCTGCTGTTCCTGGCCATGTGTGCCTTCATCCTGGTGCGTGTGTGCGTGCAGGCCTCGCGTCGCCCCAGCACGCGCCTGTACAGCATCGATGCGATCGTGCCGGCCTACAACGAAGCGCCGTGCCTGGAGCGCTCGTTGACCGGCCTGCTGCAGAACCCCTACGTGGCACGGGTGATCTGCGTGAACGACGGTTCGACCGACAACACCGCCCAGGTACTTGATGCGCTGCAGGCGCGCTGGCCCGGGCGCCTCGTGGCCGTGCACCAGGCCAACACCGGCAAGGGCGGCGCGCTGATGCATGGCCTGCGGCACGCCACCGCCGAGCAGGTGTTCCTGACCGACGCCGACACCCACATCGATCCGCGCGGCCATGGCCTGGGCCACCTGCTGGACGAGATCGAGCGCGGTGCCGATGCGGTCGGTGGCGTACCCTCGTCCAGCCTGCAGGGTGCCGGCTTCCTGCCGCATGTGCGCGCCAGCCTGAAGCTGCCGATGATCGTCATCAAGCGCAGCTTCCAGCAGTGGCTGGGCGGCGCACCGTTCATCGTCTCCGGCTCGTGTGGCCTGTTCCGCACCTCGGTGCTGCGCAAGGTCGGCTTCTCCGACCGCACCCGCGTCGAAGACCTGGACATGTCCTGGTCGCTGGTCGCGCAGGGCTACCGTGTCCGCCAGAGCGTGCGCTGCGTGGTCTACCCGCAGGAATGCAACACGCTGGTGGAGGAATGGCGGCGCTGGCGACGCTGGATCGTCGGCTATGCGGTATGCATGCGCCTGCATCGCGGCCTGCTGCTGACCCGCTTCGGCGTGTTCAGCATCCTGCCGATGATGCTGCTTGCCCTTGCCGGCATCGTGCTGACGCTGCAGGTCTGGTTCGGTGCGGCCCAGCTGCATGGGCCGGGTGGCCTCGCCCTGTCGGTGATGCCGTTGTTCTGGATCGGCATCGTCATGTTGCTGGCGGTGATCAGTGCGATCCACCACCGCCGCGCGTCGCTGGTCCCTGCCGCCGCGTTCTCGATGCTGTACGTGCTGCTCGCCTATGCGATCTGGCTGATGCATGGCGTGGCCGGGCTGTTTACCGGCCGCGAGCCGGCACGCGACAAGCCGACCAGGTATCCGCATGTGGTGGAATGACCTCGCCGCCATGGCCGACGCGCTATCGACGCTGCCACCCCACGTCGATTCCAGCGCCCAGGTTTCGCCGCGTGCGATCGTGCGGGGCGAGGTACGGATCGGCGCTGGCAGCCGCATCTGCGACGGCGCCCAGCTGCACGGGCCGGTATCGATCGGCCGCGACTGCCTGATCGGCAACAACGCACTGCTGCGCGGTCCGCTGCACATCGGTGACGGTGTGCGCATCGGCTTTGCCAGTGAACTGAAGAACGCACTGATCGGCGACGGCGCCTGCATCGGCCCGCAGTGCTTCATCGCCGACAGCCGCGTCGACGCCCGTGCCTACCTGGGCGCGCTGGTGCGTACCAGCAACCATCGCCTGGATGGCGCAACGGTCACCGTCCACATCGGCGACACCGTCATCGACAGCCAGCGCGACAAGCTCGGCGCCTGGATCGGCGAAGGTGCCGCGCTGGGCGTCGGCGTGATCATCCTGCCCGGTCGCATCGTCGCCCCGGGCAGCCAGTTCGGCCCGCGCATCACCGTGGAACGAAACCTGCCGCCCGGTCGCTACCGGCTGCTGCAGTCGCTGCATTCCCAACCCCTGGAGTAACCCCATGCGATTGATCATCCGTGGCGCACTGCCGTGCGTCCTGCTGCTGGCTGTGTCCAGCGCCCATGCCGGCATCGACCGGGTCTCGGTGCAGCTGGATCATGCCGACTACACCGATGGCTTTGGCAAGCGCGACGTACAGACCGTGGATGTGGCCGGTCGCAGCGGTGACAGCCGCTGGCATCTGGGCCTGGCCCATGGTGAACGCGACTACGGCAGCAAGCGCTTCAGCGGCAATCGGGTGCAGGGCTCCCTGCACCAGCGCTGGAGTCAACGCTTTTCGACCCGCACCGCCTTCACCGCCTCCAACGATGACCCGGTATTCGTCAACCGCCAGCTCAACCAGGACTTCCAGTGGAAGGTGGCACCGCAGACCGTGCTGAGCGTGGGCGGCAAGTACGCCCAGTACCATGCCGGCGCATACGTGAGTGGCTGGTCGGTAGGTGCCTCGCACTACTTCCCGCGCGTGACCACCTCACTGCGCCACGAGCGGCATCGCCAGTCCAATGGGCCCGACGGCCATGGCACCACGCTGTCACTGCGCCTGAAGGATGCGCAGGGCGGTGGTTCGACCCAGCTGTGGCTGGGCAGCGGTACGTCCGGCTACACCGCCGATTCCGATCCGCTGCTGCTGCGCGAACACGATGCACGTCGTGCCTTCCTGCGCCGCAGCCAGCCGCTGGGGGAGCATCTGGTGCTGGACATGGGCATTGGCAAGACCTGGCACAGGACGCGCCTGGACCGCTTCCAGAGCGTGCAGTCGCACCTGGGCCTGGGCTACCACTGGTAGAGCCGTGGCTGGTCGGCGGCGCGTGACGCCGCCGACCCTCGATCAACAGGCTTCAGCGCCACCACGCGCGCGCCAGCGCCAGCGCGCCGACGGCACCGGACACCCAGCTCCACATCGGCAGGTCGCCCCAGTACCAGCCTGGCGGCTGCAGCACGTACACCAGTGCGGCGATGGCCAGCAGACCGACGCCGGTGATCGCACCGACCGCGCGTTTCTGCAGGCGCTGCACGCTGGCATCGAGCGCGACCAGATCGCGCGAGCGCATCGCCAGCTCATGGCGGCCCTCCACCTGCTGGGTCAGCCAGGCGTGCACCAGGCGCGGCATGTCCGGCGCGTGGGTCATGATTTCCGGCAAGCGCTTGCCGATCTCGCGCACGACCCGACGCGGGCTGTAGCGCTCGCGCAGGATCTTCGCCAGCACCGGCTTGGCCACCGCCCAGATGTCGATCTGCGGATCCAGCTGGCGCCCGACACCTTCGATGTTCAGCAGGGTCTTCTGCAGCAGGATCAGCTGCGGCTGCAGGGTCAGCTGGTAGCGCTGCGCCACGCGGAACAGCTTCATCAGCACTTCGGCCAGCGAGATCTGCGACAGCGGTCGGGTGAAGTACGGCTCGCACACCGAACGCACGGCCGCTTCCAGATCATCGATGCGCACGTTGTCCGGCATCCAGCGCGCCTGCACGTGCAGTTCGGCGATGCGGCGATAATCGCGGTTGAAGATGGCCATGAAGTTCTCGGCCAGGTAGTACTGATCTTCCTGCGACAGCTGGCCCATGATGCCGAAGTCCAGCGCGATGAAGCGCGGGTTGGCGCGACGCGACGGATCGGTATCGACCCAGATGTTGCCGGCGTGCGCATCGGCATGGAAGAAGTTGTCGCGGAACACCTGGGTGTAGAACACCCGCACGCCCTTGGCGGCCAGCGCCTTGCGGTCGATGCCGGCCTTGTCCAGTGCAGCGATGTCATCGGACGGAATGCCCCACACGCGCTCCAGGGTCAGCGCGCGCTCGGCGGTGTGGCTCCAGATCACTTCCGGCACGTACAGGTCGTCGCTGTTTTCCCAGAAGCGGCGCAGCACGCTGGCATTGGCGCCTTCGCGCTGCAGGTCCAGCTCAGCGGCCAGGGTGTTCTCGACTTCGGCCACCACTTCGCGCGGACGGATCTTGTCGGCACGCGGATGGGTACGCTCGACCAGGGCGGCCAGCGAGTTGAGCAGGGCGATGTCGGCGTCGATCTGCTTCTCGATGCCCGGGCGCAGCACCTTGACCACCACCTGGCGGCCATCGGCCAGCGTGGCCGCATGCACCTGTGCGATCGAGGCCGAGGCCAGCGGTTCGGTATCGAAGCTGGCGAATGCCTCGCTGACCGGCAGGCCGAGTGCTTCCTCGACGATGCGGCGCGCGGTATCGCCGTCGAACGGCTTGACCCGGTCCTGCAGCAGGGTCAGTTCGTTGGCCACGTCCGGCGGCACCAGGTCGCGGCGGGTGGACAGGATCTGGCCGAACTTGACGAAGATCGGGCCGAGATCCTGCAGCGCCAGGCGCAGGCGCGCACCGCGCGACTGTACAGCGATGTCGGCCGAAGCACGCGGCACGAACGGTTTGGCCAGGCGCAGCCAGCGCTCAGCCGGCGTGCCGTGCAGCAGGTCGTCCAGGCGGTAGCGCAGGATCACCCGGCCGATGCGGCTTGCCCGCAGCACGGCCTTCATGCGGCACCCCGCAGGCGCTGGACGCGCGCGCCAAGGCGCTCGACGTCATCACGCAGTACGTCCACATCATCGTGGAAGGCATCCAGTTCGGCGCGCGGTACCACGTCGCGCGATTCCTCGGTGATGAACTCGGCAGCGCTGTGGGCCAGATCGATCGCACCCTGGCGCGCGTGCTGCAGGGCGCTGCGCAGGGTGTTGGCCACCTGCACGCCCAGTACCTCGCCGAACACGCTGACGAACGGCTGCTGCCAGTCCGGGTCGAAGCCCTTGGCCAGCTGCTGCAGGCGGCGCGCCAGTTCGGCGTCACCGGCCACGCGTACACGGCCCTTGTTGTTGGACTCGCCGCGCCGTGCGTTGGCCAGCAGCGGCAGCTGCGCCAGCACACCGGCCAGGCTGCTGCGCACGGCCAGGTCGGCTTCCTGCGCATCCACCGGGCCGACCCGCAGCTGGTCGCCGTCGACGCTGATGCGCATCGCCAGCGACGGCGCTTCCAGGGTCAGGTCGATGTGCCGGCCATCGAGGCTGGCCAGTGCATGGCGGGTATCCGGATCCAGCGCCAGCGCGCGGTTCAGGGCGATCTGCAGGGCGCGGCCAGCGACCGGCTTGAGGGACTTGAGCAGGGAAAGAGCCATGTGCGCATTCTACCTGCGTGGGTGGGGGGCTTGCGCCGGGCTGCCGCCCGGCACCCGCAGAGGCACCGGCCTCTGGCCGGCAAGATCAACATCAAAAGCTGGCTATCCGTGGGATGGCGGGGTGGGTCCGATTGCGGGGGACGCTGCAAGTACGTCCATGTAAGCTCGGTCGCCGCATCCATGCGGCTCACGCCCCCGCAACCGGACCCACCCCGCCTTCGACAGTTTGCTGCGATCTGTCGGACTATCCGGGGTCGGATCGCGTTGCTCCGCAACGGGCTCTGACCCCAATGCTGATGGGATCTCGCGTTGGTAGATGCCGACCTTGGTCGGCGCTGGATGTCAGGGGGCCAACCATGGTTGGCCGCTACCCGAGCCGGCAGCCCGGTGATTCATCTGTGCCTCACCTGGGTGGCTATGGAAGGTTCATGCTGTACGGCCACGCAACGCACAGGACATCGCATTCCCATGGCACGGACCCGGGTCGGCATCATCTTCGGGGGCAAATCCTCCGAGCACGAGGTTTCACTGCAGTCGGCGAAGAACATCCTCGATGCGCTTGATCGCGAGCGCTTCGAGCCGGTGCTGGTCGGCATCGACAAGCAGGGCCAGTGGCATCTGAACCAGCCGGACACCTTCCTGATCAACGCCGATGATCCGTCGCGCATCGCGCTGCATCGCTCGGGCCAGTCGCTGGCGGTGCGCCCGGGTGCGGAACAGGCACAGCTGCAGCCGTCCGATCCGGCCAGCGCGCTGGGCCAGATCGATGTGGTTCTGCCGATCGTGCATGGGCCGCTGGGCGAAGACGGTGCGCTGCAGGGCCTGCTGCGCATGGCCAACCTGCCCTTCGTCGGCTCGCCGGTACTGGGTTCGGCAGTGGCGATGGACAAGGACGTGACCAAGCGCCTGCTGCGCGACGCTGGCCTGCAGGTGGCACCGTGGCTGTGCATCCGTCGCCACCAGGCGGCAACGGTCGATGTCGATGCGGTGATCGCGCAGCTCGGCCTGCCGCTGTTCGTGAAGCCGGCCAACCAGGGTTCGTCGGTGGGCGTGAGCAAGGTCAAGGACGCAGCGGGCTTCGCCGAGGCACTGGCATTGGCGCTGCGCTACGACCACAAGGTGTTGGTGGAATCGGCGGTGGTCGGCCGCGAGATCGAGTGCGCGGTACTGGGCAACGCGCACCCGCAGGCCAGCCTGTGCGGCGAGGTGGTGGTGCACGACGAGTTCTACGCCTACGACACCAAGTACATCAACGAAACTGGCGCCGAGGTGGTGGTACCTGCGGATATCGATGCCGCAACCCAGGCGCGCATCCAGCAGATCGCACTGCAGGCCTACCAGGCGCTGGAGTGTGCCGGCATGGCGCGCGTGGACGTATTCCTTACTGCCGGCGGCGGGATCGTCATCAACGAGGTCAACACGCTGCCGGGCTTCACCCGCATCAGCATGTACCCGAAATTGTGGGGTGCCAGCGGTGTCGATTACACGACGTTGATTACGCGCCTGATCGAACTGGCACAGGAGCGTCACGAAGCCGATCGCGGATTGCACAGCGCCGTGTAGCGTTGTGATCGCCCGCAGAGCCGAGCATGGCTCGACTCTGCGGAAAGCGATGCCGGCCAGCGGCCGGCACTACCGGCTAGCCGCGCTTGCGGAACATCGAGATCACCGCAAGGATCAGGAACACCACGAACAGGATCCAGGCGATATTCGTTGCGGCGCCGGCAATGCCGGAAAAGCCCAGAACGGCGGCGATGATGGCGATGACAAAGAAAATGATGGCGTAATGCAGCATGGCGCTCCTCGCGGGTGGTCGAGCCTTGGATGGCGTGGGTCCATCCTCCCGATCCTGCGGTGTGCAACCAGTGACGGCGATCTATGCAGCAGATGAAGCCTTCAGCCTGCGCAGCCCTTCTTCGATGCTGACCTGCGGCACATAGCCGAAATCGCGGCGGGCCGGCTCCATGCTGTACCAGTGCGGCGTGCACAGCTGCTCGGCCAGGAAGCGGGTGAGCGGCGGCTCGCCACGCAGGCGCAGCAGCGGCCACAGCCGTTCGCAGACCGCGCCGATGCGATAGGCGGTCTTGAAACTGATCGCCTTGTCCACCGTCGGCGCGCCAACAGCGGCCAGCAGCCGGTTGACCAGTTCGCGCATGGGCAGCGGTTCGCCGTTGGAAATGAAGTAGGCCTTGCCCGCACACGCGGCACCCGGCGCCAATGCCTCGAAAGCGAGGAAATGCGCGAGCGCGGCGTTGTCGATGTAGGTGGTATCGACCTTGTTGTTGCCGTCGCCGACCAAGCGCAGGCGGCCCTGACGTGCACGCTCGGCCAGGCGTGGCACCAGCTGCTGGTCACCCGGGCCCCAGATCAGGCGCGGGCGCAGTGCCACCGTCGCCAGCGATACATCGTTGGCGGCCAGCACGCGCTGTTCGGCGATCGCCTTGGTCGCCGCATACGGTGCCTGGAAGTCCTCACCGTACGGCACCTCGTCAGCCCCCAGGCCTTCCACCGGATGCGTGGCGCGGTGGGTCACGCTGGGCGTTGAGGTGTAGACCAGCCGGTTGATGCCGTGCGCGCGGCATGCCGCAATGACATTGTCGGTGCCGACCACGTTGGCCTGGTGGTAGCTGTCATAGCTGCCCCAGGCGCCGGCCTTGGCGCCATTGTGGAACACCGCATCGACGCCGGCCACCGCGTGCAGCACTGCCTGCGCATCGGCCAGATCGCCGCGGATCTGGCCCACGCCCATGGCCTGCAGTTCCGGGTAGTGGCTGCGGTTGAACGCCAGCACCTGGTGGCCACGTTCGACCAGCCCGCGGCACAGCGCCTGGCCAAGGAAACCACCACCACCGGTGACCAGGATCTTCATGCGCGCTTCTCCAGTTCGGCGCTGGCCCAGACGGCGAGCTTCTCGCGGCCGATCTTGGCGTTGTGACGGATATCGACGGGGAACGCGGGATGCATCAGGAAGTGCTGCAGGCCGGCCTCAGGCGTGCGCGCTGCGGCATGCGCACGCAGCGCTTCCTGCAACGCCGGGCTGTCGCTCTGGCCACGCTGCAGTTCCACGCACAGCACCGGTACCTGCGCACCCGCCGGGCCAACGCCGACCAGTGCCGTGCGTGCCACGCCGGGCACGGTATTGAACACCGGCTCGACCTGTTCGGTGTACAGCGGCCCTTGTGCGGTTTCCACGCGATGGGTCTTGCGCCCGCAGAACCACAGCCGGCCCTGCGCATCGAAGTAGCCCACGTCACCCATGCGATGGACGATGCGGGTGCTGCCATCGGCCAGCGTCTCGCGGATCTTCGCGGCGGCCGTGGCCTGCGGGCGGTTGAAGTAGCTGTCGGTGGCGGTCGGGCCAGCCACCGTGATTTCTCCCACTTCGCCAACCGCCAGCACGCGCGCCTGCGACCAGTCGGCCAGCGGGGCGTCGTCGATGGCGATGATGCGCACCTCGTTGGGGGCCACCACGCTGCCCACGCAGGTGCCGGCGCCGGCCTCGGTGGCCGCGCGGGTACGCTCCAGCTCACGCCCCTCGACCACCGCCACCGGCAGGCACTCGGTGGCGCCGTACGGGGTCCAGAACTGCGCATCGGCGGGCAGCAGGCTGCGGATGGTGGCGACCACGTCCGGCGGCACCGGCGCACCGGCCGAGGTCACCCGGGTCACCGTCGGCAACGGCCGGCCATGCCGGGCCAGCACCCGCATCAATGCCGGCGAGCCGAACAGCTGGGTCACGCCGAAGCGCTGGATGGCATCGTGCAGGCGTGCCGGATCGGCCTGCGCCGGCCGGGTCGGGTCCATGTCCGGGATCACCGAGGTCAGGCCCAGCGCCGGGTCGAACAAGGCAAAGGGCGGGAAGGTCGGCAGGTCCACGCCGCCCGCTTCCATGCCGAACGCGCTGCCCAGCAGCTGGATCTGGCCCACGAAGTGGCGGTGGCGGTAGACCACGCCCTTGGGCACACCGGTGGAGCCGCTGGTGAACAGGATCGCCGCCATGTCCTCGCCATCGGTATCGGCCAGCATCGCCCCGCCCTTGGCGCCGGCGCGCTCCAGCGCAGCCAGGCTGGTACCGCCCCAGCCGAGGCGGCGGCCAACGGTGACCAGGCGGGTCGCCGACGGCGCCCAGCGCAGCGCCAGCCGCGCCACGTGCGCCAACGGAATGCCGATGAAGGCCTGCGGCTGCGCCTCGTCCAGGCACTGTTTCAGCGCGCGCTTGTCGATGCCCGGATCGACCAGCACCGGCACCGCGCCCAGCTTGAACAACGCGAACATCAGCAGGAAGAACTCCGGCGACGGCCGCACCATCACCACCGTGCGCACTCCACGGCCGATCCCATAGCCGGCCAGGCCGGCGGCCATGGCATCACTGCGGGCGTCCAACTGGCGGTAATCCAGGGTGACATCGTAGGCGGCCATGCCGTTGCCGGCGCCCCGGCGGCCCGGGCAGCGGATGGCGATCTGGTCAGGGCGTTCACGCGCCAGTTCAGGCAGGCGCGCGGCAATGTTGCAGGGTCGGTTCATCCGTTCATTGTCGCCGCTTACGGAATTTCTTGCGCGGCGGCCCACTTCGTGGAAAATCCGCACCCTCGTTCCTGATTCCGACTGCCGCCCGAGGCGGCTTGCCCATGCAACATCCCTGCATGACCTGCGGCGCCTGCTGCACCCAATACCGCGTGGCCTTCCACTGGATGGAATCGGACGAGGTCACCCCCGGCGGCGTGCCGCACCAGCTGACCGAGGTGCTGGACCCGCACCGCCTGTGCATGCGCGGCACCCACTCCAAGCCGGTGCGCTGCGTGGCGCTGGACGCGCAGATCGGCGTGTACTCACGCTGCACCATCCACCCCAACCGGCCCAGCGTGTGCCGTGAGGTGGATGCATCGTGGGAGTACGGCAAGGCCAGCCCGCAGTGCGACAAGGCACGCATCGCCTACGGCCTGGACCCGCTGACGCTGGCCGACTGGCGCTGGCGCGATGACGCCGACAATGACGACGATCACCCGGACGACAACGGCAACAGCCCGTCCTCACCGCCGCAGGCACCGGTCGCGGCGTAGTAGTGCCGGCCGCTGGCCGGCAACCTCATGAACCCTTCGGGTGTGCCGACCAACGGTCGGCACCCACCGGAAGAGGAAGGGGTGGGTGCCGACCGTTGGTCGGCACACCGATCAGATCGGGTTCTTGTCCAGAAAAGCGCGGATCTCCGGCACCAGCACTTCGTGCTTGTCTTCCAGCACGTAGTGCCCGGCGTCCTCGAAGGCATGCACCTATGCCGCGTGATTCTCGGCAATTCGCGAAATAGCGCGACGCAAGCTCTCTGAATTTGCGGCAGCTAGATGAGGATTCCAGTTCGATGCAACGAAATTGCAGAGATGCAAGTTGTACCCGTTCCCAGGTTTTGACCTATCGAACGCACCAATCATTTCCTCCCGAATGATTCGCTTTGAGGACCGTGCGGCAAGCGTCAACATCTGAGCTTTAGGATCCCTAATTAGATCAGGCTCTCGAGGAATACGGGCTTCGGAAATGCCTAAGAATTCTGAGAATCCACGCGCGTCGGCTAGGAGCCATGACTCTGCTTCGCTGATTGCGAATCGCATAAGGAAGCGATCAGGCGACCCTGCAGGAAACCAATCACGCAGCATCTCGACCACACATTTTCCGTCCGTGTCCGCGAGGCACAGCACGGGCGCCTGATGCACCAGACCGGCGTACCTTGATACGGCAGCCTTCATCTTGGTAACGCCCTTGGTATTAATAGGCTCCATGATTGGCGAAGCCCCCGTAATCACCTCAAGCAGCTTTTTGCCCAGCGCACACGTAAGAGCATCCTCGCCAATAACATAAAAGGGCATCAGAACATCCCCATCTGCTCTATGCGATCAGGTCGCGTCTTGGGCAGGAGGACTTCTGCCGGATTAAGGCCATGCTCCATAGCCTCCTTCTCCGAATTATCCGCCCCTCTTACAACTGTCCCGTTTACGCCTGGCATGAGCAGCAAAACGGACTCGGGATCACTCACTGCGGCGATCAAATTGTCGCTGTGAGTTGTCACCAAAATTTGCCGCCCCCTCTTCTTACCCGGAAGCGCACGATCGATCATAAGCGGAATATATTCAACGATCGCATCATTTAGCGACAACTCAGGCTCCTCGAGCAGGAGAATACCGTCCCCCTCTTGTAGAGCCCAAAGCAGTCCTATAAGCCTAAGAGTGCCATCTGAAAACTGCTCTTCTCGCTGCCATGCCCCGTTAGTTCTCCAGTGATCGAAACGTGCCTGTAGGTGCGGCGCACCTGTGATGGCATCCTTTTCGAACTGCAACTCCGAAAATTGTGGGACAGCTACTTTGAGTGCACCCGCAATTCGTTTAAGTCTTGCGTCCCTAGTTCTTTGGGGAGTTCTGGCGATTCTCTGCAGAAGCCCCTGACCGAAAGGATCACTCTCTACAACTCGCCCACTAATTTCATCGGCGAATTTCAGAAGCTGGGGAACCAAATGAAGATAAATTACCGATCCAAAGAAATCTGCCAAATCTCTGAATGAGGCATTGTTGTTGATTTGTTCCAGATGGGTCTGCGTCAGTCGCATCGGATCAGCAAGATCCTCCTTCTGGGGACGATTGATTACGATCTTCCCATCGCATGAAACGCGCTCGCGCGTGATGAGAACTCGTTGTGCGCCTTTCCCTTCTGACTTGAAGGCAAGTTCATAGGTCCATCGCTTTGCATCAGCAGCGGCTGACTCCACAACTTCAACTTCAATTCCGACTTCGGGATCTCGTCGGGCATGCAGGCTTCGCAGCTTTGGCATAAAGCCGCGATCCTTCAGTGCCTTCTGGAGACCGCCACCCTCCATCTGAGCGATTGTTCGGAGAAACCGGAAAACATCCAGAAAGTTGGATTTTCCCGCAGCATTGGCGCCAATCAGAAAGGTTCTTGGCTCCAGTGCAACATCTGCCTCTCTGAAGTTCCGCCAGTTCTTGAGCTTTACCTTCGTTACAAGCATGTTTCCTCCCGCAAAGCATTGGAAGATGGATTCGGGTCGCGCAGCTAGCACTGGCATTTGAGAGCACATGGCTGCAGCGCGGACCGAAAATTGCCTCAGCTAATGTAGCAACTCAAGTGAGTGGATGTTTATCCAGGAACGCGCGGATCTCCGGCACCAGCACTTCGTGCTTGTCTTCCAGCACGTAGTGCCCGGCGTCCTCGAAGGCATGCACCTGGGCCTGCGGCAACGCGGCCTGGAAGCCCTTCAGGAAGTGGTGGTCGAACACGAAGTCGCGCAGGCCCCAGCCGAGGAAGGCCGGTCGGTCGGCGAACGACGGCAGCGCCTTGCCGGCACGCTCCAGCAGCGACCAGGCCTTGTCGGCCGGCGACAGCGGGATGTCCTGCATGAAACGGATGGTGCTGATGCGGTTGGCCCAGCTGTTGTACGGCGACACGTAGGCGCGGCGCACGTCGGCCGGCATCTTCCGCTCCACGCCCAGCCACGAGGCACCGGACGAGAACGCGTTGAAGCTGCGGATGATCCACTCGCCGATCTTCCAGTGGCGGCCCAGCGCGATCTGCCACGGCATCTTCTTCGCCGCCGGCATCGGGAACGCGGCGGTGTTGAGCACCACCAGGCGCTTGACCTGGTCGTGGTGCGACAGCGCCCAGCCGAAACCGATCATGCCGCCCCAGTCGTGCACCGCCAGGGTCACCGGGCCGGTGATGCCCAGGTGCGTCAGCAGCGCATCGAGGTCGTCAACGCGCGACTGCAGCGTGTACTCGTAGCGGCTGTCATCGGGCTTGTCCGACAGGCCCATGCCGATGTGGTCCGGCACGATGCAGCGGTATGTGTCCGACAGGCCGGCCACCAGCGTGCGCCAGTAATAGCTCCACGACGGGTTGCCATGCACCATCACCACCACTTCGCCATCGCGCGGGCCTTCGTCGAGATAGTTCATCGACAGGCCGGGGCGAACCTCGAAGCGCTGCGGGTGGGCGGGGTAACCGGGAAGATCGCGCATGCGGAGCACCTAGGGAGAGTCGCGGCGCAATGTGGAGCCGAGCCGATGCTCGGCTGCTCTCCGGTCCGCTGCGGAAGAGCCGCGCTGCGCGCGTGAGCCGAGCATGGCTCGGCTCTACAGGAGGTCGGGCAGCGGGCTGCTTACCAGACCACTTCAGCCATCGAGCAGTTCAGGCCGGAACCAATGCCCAGAAGTGCAATGCGATCGCCCTTCTTCAGCTTGCCCAGCTGCTTGAGCTTGCTCAGCACGATCGGCACCGAGGCCGGGCCGATATTGCCGTGCTCGCCGAAGATGGTCATGACCTTCTTCGGGTCGATGCCGAAGTTCTTGATGAACGCAGCGGTGTGCGGCTGGCTGACCTGGTGGATCACGAACTGGTCCAGCTCTTCCACGGCCCAGCCCAAGGCGATCTTCGCGGCGGTGAAGGTCTTCTGGGCCAGCTTGATGCCTTCGATCAGCAGCAGGCGGGTATCGGTGACCATGCGGTCCAGATTGCCCAGGCACAGCTGGTTCCACTCGGTGGCCGAACGGGTCACGCCACCCTTGTAGCGGGGTGCATCCGGCACCAGTTCCGAGCGCGCCATCACCATCGCGGCGGCGCCCGAACCGGTGGTCAGGGCGGCCAGCTCGTTGCGGAAGTCGTCGGCGGTGACGTCCGGGGCGGTCATGCGCTCCAGGGTCTTCTCGTACACCAGGTTGGCGGTCTCGCCATCCACCACCAGCGCGTAGTCGATGTCGCCACGCTCGATCATGCGCGCCGCGATATCCATGCCGTTGATGAAGGCCAGGCAGGCATTGGCGACGTCGAAGGTCATGCACTCGTCGCTGACGCCGAGGTTGCCCGACACGATCGAGGCGGTGGACGGCTCCAGGTAGTCGCGGCTGACCGAGGTGTTGACCAGCAGGCCGACCTGCGTCGCATCGATGCCTGCGTCTTCCAGCGCCTTGCGGCCGGCCATGGTGGCGGCATCGGACGCCAGCACGCCGTTGTCCCACAGGCGGCGGGCATGGATGCCGGCGATATCGCCGAGCACGTCGGTGCGGATACCGAGGCGATCCAACGTCGGCTGCAGCCGCTCGTTGATTTCCTTGGTCGTCAGCGTATGCGGCGCATCAACGTGTGCCAGGCCGGCGATCGAGACATTCTTGAAGAGCATCGAGGTTAGCGCCAAGGCTCAGGCAAAAGGGGGCGCTATTCTATAACCCCCGGGGCCTTCACCGCATCTTTACGAATTCAGGCTTGGCCGTATGGTGAAGCGTTCAGCGCGGCGGGCACTGGAACGCGGCGAACCGCTGGCTGCCATCGGCGGGCGCGGCGGCGGCCTGTACGGCGTTGGCGCCAGCACTCGGGGCCTCGTTGCGGGCCAGGGTTTCCAGCTCTTCCTGCACGCGCAGCGGGTTGCGGTTGTAGAAGCCGACCTTGCTCTTCACGGTGACCACCACCTCGCCCTTGGCGATGCAGCCGGCCGGAACCGGACCTGCCGGCAACACGCGGGTCGCCTTGCCGGCCGGTTCGATCGGCACCCAGGTACAGGCAGTGACGGTGAGCAGCAGAGAGGAAAGCAGCAGAACGCGCATGGGCAGATCCTGGAAGGGTATGGGGCGATTCTGCCTGAACAGCCTGAATCGGGGGTAGCCGGGGCCGGGGTCAGAGCCCCCTGCGGGGGATCCGACCCCAGGTCGGCAGAGGGGTCGGATCCCCCGCAGGGGGCTCCGACGCCTTAAGGGTTTGCCGGCCAGTGGCCGGCACTACCGGGGGAGCCGGCCCGCCACAGGCGGGCCGGGGTCGTGCCTTATTTCTTGACCGGGTTGCCCTCGGCGTCGATCACCGTCACCTCGCCCAGGTTCAGCGCGCGCACGGCCGCTTCGGTCTGCTTGAGATCGCCCACCACCACCCAGGTCAGGGCCTGCGGCTTGATCTCGGCAGCAGCCTGCTGCACCTGCGCCGGGGTCATCGCTTCGATCTCGGCCTTGCGACGCAGCACATAGTCGTCCGGGCGCTTGAACTGCACGATCGAACCGATGGTCGCGGCCACGGCACTGGCGGTCTCGTAGGCACCGGGCAGGCTGAGGGTCTGGATGTTGCGGATGCGGTTGACTTCGGCAGCGGTGGCCGGCTTGCTGCCGTCGGCGAATGCGGCGATCTCCTTGCGCATTTCCGCCAGTGCCGGGCCGGTCTTGTCGATCTGCACCGGCGCACTGGCCATCCACGGGCGCTGGCCCACCGAACTGGTCGCGCTGCTGCGCGCGCCGTACGACCAGTGCTTGTCCTCGCGCAGGTTCATGTTCAGGCGCGAGGTGAAGTCGCCGCCGATCACGCCGTTGGCAATGTCGAAGCGGGTCGAACTGGCGGCGCTGGACGGCGCCACCACCTGGCCGGCGAACAGGTTGGCCTGCACCGCACCCGGCTGGTCGATCAGGAACACGCGCGGGCCCTTCGGCAGCGCGACATCGGTGGCCGCCTTCACCTGCGGCGCCTCGCCGGTCGCCTTCCAGTCGCCCAGCTGCTTGTCCAGCAGCGGCACGATCTCGGCCAGGGTGGTGTCACCGACCACGATCAGGGTGCCATTCTGCGGGCGCAGCCAGTCGTGGTGGAAATCAACCAGATCTTCGCGGGTCAGGCCGTTGATCGCCGCCTCGTCGCCGCTGCCGGTGAACGGGATGGCGTACGGGTGGCCCTTGCCGTACAGCAGCGGCGGCAGCACGCGCATGGCCACTGCACCCGGGTTCACCTTCTCCTGCTGGATGCCGGCGATCCAGGTCGCCTTGACCCGGTCGATCTCGCCCTGCTCGAAACGCGGTTCGCGCAGCAGGTCGCGGTACAACGCCAGCGACGGTGCCAGGTTTTCCTTCAGCGCCGACAGGTCCACGCTCATCGAGTCCAGGCCGGCCGAGGCATCCAGGCTGGCGCCCAGTGCGTCGGCGGCGTCGGCGAAGGCCAGCGAACCGAGCTTGCCGGCGCCTTCGGTCATCAGGCTCATGGTGAAGTTGGCGGTGCCGGGCTTGCGACCCTGGTCGGCGCTGAAGCCGCCCGGGAACTGGTAGCTGAACTGCACCACCGGAATCTCGTGGCGTTCGGCCAGGATCACCTGGGTGCCGTTCTTCAGCGTGGTGCGCTGCAGTGCCGGGAACTTCAGCTGCGGGAACTCGCGGGTCTGCGGCACGCCGGCCTTGCGGTCCACCTGTTCCGGCAGGGTGCTGTACTTCGGGTCCACCGCCGGCACGGTGAACGGCTTCGGCGTCTGGCTCGGTTCTTCCTTCAGCGCCACGCGCTCACCCGGTGCGATCACCAGGGTGTGGCTGCCCTTGTCCAGCCACTGTGCGCCCAGGCGGCTCAGATCGGCGGCACTGGCCTTCTCGATGTTGGCCAGCGAGGTGCGGAAGCAACCCGGGTCGCCGGTGAACACCGCGCACTCGGCCAGCGCATCGGCCTTGCCGCCGAAGCCACCGATGCGCTCGATGCCACGGATGAAGCCGGCACGGGCGCCGGTCTTGGCGCGCTCCAGCTCGGCCGCGGTCGGGCCCTGCTTGATCAGGCGGTCCAGTTCCTCGTCGATGATCTTCTCGACCTTGGCCGGGTCCTGGCCCTGCTTGACGGTCGCCACGATCACGAAGTTGGAGCCCAGCTGCGAGGTCGACAGGCCCGAGCCGATGCTGTCCACCAGCTTGTCCTGGTGCTGCAGGCGCTGGCTCAGGCGTGAGGACTTGGCGCCGCCCAGCACTTCGGAGAACAGCTGCAACTGGTCGATGTCGGCGGTGCCGACCTGCGGCACGTTCCAGGCGCGGTAGATGCGCGCCTGCGGCACCTTGTCGGTCATCGTCTCGCGGGTATCGGCACTGCGCTTGGCCACGTTCACCGCCGGCTGCGCCATGGTCGGGCCAGCGGGGATGCTGCCGAAGTACCTGGCGACCTTCTCCTTGGCGGTGGCCAGATCGATGTCGCCGGCCAGCACCAGCACCGCGTTGTTCGGGCCATACCAGGTGCGGAACCAGGTCTTCACGTCATCCAGCGAGGCCGCGTTGAGATCGTTCATCGAGCCGATCACGCCGTGGTGGTACGGGTGGCCAACCGGATACAGCGCCTTGTTGATCTGGTCCCAGGCCTGGCCGTAGGGCTGGTTCTCGCCCTGGCGCTTCTCGTTCTGCACCACGCCGCGCTGCTCGTCCAGCGCAGCCTGGTCGATCGCACCGACCAGATGGCCCATGCGGTCCGACTCCATCCACAGCGCCATGTCCAGCGCGGTGGTCGGCACGTTCTCGAAGTAGTTGGTGCGGTCGGTGTTGGTGGTGCCGTTCTGGTTGGTGGCACCGACCTGCTTGAACGGTTCGAAGAATTCGCCGTCGTGGTTCTCGCTGCCCTGGAACATCAGGTGCTCGAACAGGTGCGCGAAGCCGGTGCGGCCGGCCGGCTCATCCTTGCTGCCCACGTGGTACCAGACGTTGACCGCGACGATCGGCGCCTTGCGATCGGTATGCACGATCACGCGCAGGCCGTTGGGCAGGGTGAACTGCTCGTACGGGATATCGACCTTGGCCGGTGCCGTCGGCCTGGCGGCAAGCGCGGAGGTGGGCGCAAGCGTGCCCAGGGCGGTGCTGAGGGCGACGGCCAGCAATGCGGCGCGCGGGCGAAGGGCGAGAGACATATCCGGATCCTTGGTCACATAGGTGAACCCCGATCCTAGCCTGCGCAGGCAACGGCAGGAATCGGTCGCCAGTCACTGGGGGTGTTTGCCCTGAAGGCCATCCGGCCCGGCCCCAGCCGGGGGGCGTGAACCGTCACATGTGCCGGCTGAAGGCGTCCGGACAGTGTCCGCGGCACATCGAATGGACAGGTGTCCGCCCACCGGACACTTTTCGATTGATAAAAAACCCTTGTAAATCAATAAATAAAATTTGGCACGGGGATTGCTTGGCCCTTCCTGCGCCAGGAAGGGCTTCAGACGCAAGCTGACTGAAGACTGAACAAATGCAGGAAATCGAAAATTCTTCTTGCATCCCCAGAATTGGTGTACTACCTTACTACAACACCACTGATCACCAACACTAAACAGGCCCCGTCATGAACGCCAAGACCATTGCCATCGCCATCGCCCTGATCGCCGGCACCGCGGTTGTTTCGTCGGTGCAGGCCTCTGAATCCATCAAGACCCTGTCCACCGTGCAGGTTCGCCCGGCCGCCGACCAGCTGGCCCAGCAGGCCTGGGAACAGGCCAGCGGCATCCCGACCCTGGCCACCGTGGAAGTGCGCCCGAGCGCCGACCAGCTGGCCGAGCGCAGCGGCTACGTCGCCGCCCCGGTCGCCGCCGCGATGCCGATCACCACCCTGGCCTCGGTGGAAGTGCGCCCGAGCCTGGAACAGCGCGTCGCCCTGGCCGCCGAACTGGAAGCCCAGCGCTACGCCGCCACCCTGGCTGCCGCTGCCACCAGCGTCGCCAACCAGGTGATCGTCAACCTGCCGGCCCTGCAGGTGCGTCCGAGCGCTGCAGACCTGCAGGCCCTGGCCACCGAAACCGCCCAGGTCCTGCTGCGCCCGTAAGCGGTGCCGCCCTGCCCAGCGCAGGGCGTGCGCCGTAGAGGCGGCCGCCGTCGCAGGTACACTGCGCCGATGAATGCCGCGCCCCCGTTCCACGTAATCCTGTTCCAACCGGAAATCCCGCCCAACACGGGCAATGTGATCCGGCTCTGCGCCAACACCGGCGCGCAGCTGCACCTGGTCGAGCCGCTCGGCTTCGCACTGGAAGACAAGCAGCTCAAGCGCGCCGGCCTGGACTACCACGAGTACTCGCGCCTGCAGGTGCACCCCGACCTGGACACCGCGCTGGCGCGGATCGCACCGAAGCGGTTGTTCGCCCTGAGTACGCGTGCCAGCGTCCGCTACGACAGCGTGGCGTTCGAAGATGGCGATGCCTTCCTGTTCGGCCCGGAAAGCCGTGGCCTGCCGCAGGACGTGCTCGATGCGCTGCCGGATGGCCGCCGCCTGCGCCTGCCGATGCGGCCGGGCAACCGCAGCCTCAATCTTTCCAACACCGTTGCCGTGGTGATGTACGAGGCGTGGCGGCAGCACGGGTTTGCCGGCGGCGCGTAAACCGCTCCGGGGTGGCTGTGGATCGCTGCTGGTGGGTGTGACCTGCTTCTGGTGGGTGCGGACCTTGGTCCGCACTGTTCCCCGGTCGCGTGCCGAAGGAGTGTGCCAACCAAGGTTGGCACCTACCAAAGACAGGTCAAGGCGGCTGCAGAAACTTCTGGAAAGATGTGCCAACCAAGGTTGGCACCCACCGGAACCAGGTTTCAGAACGCGTTGATGCCGGTCAGTTCGCGGCCGATCACCAGCTGGTGCACGGTCTCGGTGCCTTCATAGGTGATCACCGATTCCAGGTTCAGTGCATGCCGGATCGCCACGTGTTCGGTGGTGATGCCGGCCCCACCCAGCAGATCGCGACATTCGCGGGCGATGTCGATCGCCATGCGGCAGTTGTTCCATTTGGCCAGGCTGACCTGCTGCGGCTGCAGCTGCCCGGCTTCCTTCAGGCGGCCCAGCTGCAGCGCCAGCAGCTGCGCGGTGGTGATGCGGCGGGCCATTTCGGCCAGCTTGATCTGCGCGCTCTGGGTGGCCGCCAGCGGGCGGCCGAACAGCACGCGCTCCTTGGCATAGCCCAGCGCTTCATCCAGGCAGGCAACGGCGGCACCGATCGGGCCCCAGCTGATGCCGTAACGGGCCTGGGTCAGGCAGCCCAGCGGCCCCTTCAGGCCCTTCACGTTCGGCAGGCGATGGCTGTCGGGCACGCGCACGTCATCGAAGAACAGCGCACCGGTCAGCGACGCGCGCAGGCTCATCTTGTGCTTGATCTCCTGCGTGGTGAAGCCGGCCATGCCCTTCTCCAGCACGAAGCCCTGGATGCCGTCCTCGGTCTGCGCCCAGACGATGGCCAGGTCGGCCACCGGGCCGCTGGTGATCCACATCTTGCTGCCGCTGATGCGCCAGTCGCTGCCGTCGCGCACCGCGCGGGTCTTCATGCTGGCCGGGTCGGACCCACCGTGCGCCTCGGTCAGGCCGAAGCAGCCGATCAGTTCGCCGCGCGCCATCGCCGGCAGCCACTGCTGGCGCTGTTCCTCGCTGCCGTAGGCATAGATCGGGTACATGCACAGCGAGCTCTGCACCGAGACGAAGCTGCGCAGGCCCGAATCGCCGCGCTCCAGCTCCTGGCAGATCAAGCCATAGCTGACCGCACCCAGATCACCGCCGCCGTATTCGGCCGGCAGGGTGGCGCCCAGCAGGCCCAGCGAGGCGATCTCCGGCACCAGTTCAGAGGGGAAACGGGCCTGGTCGAAGGCATCGCCGATGATCGGCAGCACGCGCTCGTTGGTGAAGCGGGCGACGCTCTCCTGCACCGCGCGCTCTTCCTCATTGAGCAGGGAACGGACATCGAACAGATCGTACGGATGCAAAGCCATGGCACTCACGCGCAGTCAGGACCCGGCCATTGTCGGTCATCCGGGCAGAGCGTGCCGACCAGGGTCGGCACCCACCCGGGCCGCAGCCTTACGCTGCACCGCAGCAATCGTGACGTGAACATCGGCGATCTAGCTCGATCACGCGCGGCCCGGTACCCTGACACATTCAAACAACCGTTTCGCTCGTGGCTGCACGCGCGATTCCCAGGCACCGCCGGTGGCCCCGATGCCGGCCCTACCCACGAGTCATGCAATCGATGAGCGCTGAAGCCAACGCCCTGCCCCCGCGTGAAGTAATGGAATTCGACGTGGTGATCGTCGGCGCCGGCCCCGCCGGCCTGGCCACCGCGATCCGCCTGCGCCAGCGCGCGATCGAAGCCGGCCGCGAGTTGTCGGTGTGCGTGCTGGAGAAGGGGTCCGAACCAGGCGCGCACGTGCTGTCTGGTGCGGTGATGGATCCGCGCGCGCTGACCGAGCTGTTCCCGGACTGGGCCGAGCGCGGCGCACCGCTGAAGCAGAAGGTCACCCGTGACGAATTCCTGTTCCTCAGCGAAACCGGCGCGCGCAGCACGCCCAACGCGCTGCTGCCGGAGTGCTTCCACAACGAAGGCAACTACATCATCAGCCTGGGCGAAGTGACCCGCTGGCTGGCGCAGCAGGCCGAGGCGCTGGAAGTGGCGATCTTCCCCGGCTTCGCCGCAGCCGAGGTGCTGTACGGCGACAACGGTGAAGTGATCGGCGTGGCCACCGGCGACATGGGTATCGAGAAGGATGGCAGCATCGGCCCGGCGTTCGAGCGCGGCATGGCGCTGCAGGCGAAATACACGATCTTCGCCGAAGGCGCGCGCGGCCATCTCGGCCGCCAGTTGATCGCGCGTTACACGCTGGACGAAGGCAAGGACCCGCAGGCCTACGGCATCGGCATCAAGGAGCTGTGGCAGATCGACCCGTCCCGGCATGAGCCGGGTCTGGTGGTTCACGCCGCCGGCTGGCCGCTGGACAGCGACACCTACGGCGGCGCGTTCCTGTACCACGCCGACGGCGGCAAGGTCGCCATCGGCTACGTGGTCGGCCTGGACTACAGGAACCCGTGGCTGAGCCCATTCGAAGAGTTCCAGCGCTTCAAGACCCATCCGTCCATCCGCAAGCATCTGGAAGGCGGTACCCGCATCGGTTACGGCGCGCGTGCGATCACCGCCGGTGGCCTGCTGTCGCTGCCGAAGACGGTGTTCCCGGGCGGTGCACTGGTCGGCTGCGAGGCCGGCTACCTCAACGCCAGCCGCATCAAGGGCAGCCATGCCGCGATCAAGACCGGCATGCTGTGCGCCGACGCCGCGTTCGACGCGCTGGCCGCCGACCGCCAGCACGATGAACTGAGCGCCTACCCGAAGGCGTTCGAAGCCAGCTGGCTGTTCACCGAACTGCAGCAGGCCAAGAACTTCAAGCAGTGGTTCAAGAAGGGCCAGACCGTGGCCACGCTGATGACCGGCGTCGAGCAGTGGCTGCTGCCGAAGCTGGGCGTGCGCAACCCGCCGTGGACCCTGCACCGCACGCAGCCGGATCATGCCTGCCTGGAACCGGCCGCCAAGCACACCCGCATCGCCTACCCGAAGCCGGATGGGGTGCTGACCTTCGACCGCCTCAGCTCGGTGTTCCTGAGCAGCACCAACCACGACGAGAACCAGCCCAGCCACCTGACGCTGAAGGACCCCAGCATTCCGGTGAAGGTGAACCTGGCCGAGTACGCAGGCCCGGAAGCCCGCTATTGCCCGGCCGGTGTGTACGAGTTCGTTGGCGAAGCCGACAACGCGCGCCTGCAGATCAACGCGCAGAACTGCGTGCACTGCAAGACCTGCGACATCAAGGATCCGACCCAGAACATCGTCTGGGTGACCCCGCAGGGCGGCGGCGGCCCGAACTACTCGGGCATGTGATCGCCCCGGGCTGCGACCGTGTGTCGCAGCCCGACCGCTCCACCGCACCGCTATCCTGCCCACCCATGCGTGCCTGCCGCCTGCTCACCGCCGTTGCCGTGGCCCTGCTTGCCACGGCCTGCCAGCGCCCGCCCGCGGTGCCGGCCACGCCCGAACAGGCCCGGCAGCAGGCCATGCAGCGCGCGTTCGAACTGTGTGCCGGCTGCCACACCGTGCAGCCCGGTGGCATCCACCGCTTCGGACCCAACCTGCACGGCGTGATCGGCCGCCGCGCCGGCAGCCTGCCCGACTATGGGTATTCCGACGGCATGCGCCGCGCCGACATCACCTGGACCGCACAGACGCTGGATACCTTCCTGCAGTCACCCACGCACCTGGTGCCGGGCACCCGCATGTACAACGCCTTCCCCAGCGCAGAACGCCGCGCCCTGGTGATCGCCTACCTGCAGCAGCAGTCGGCTCAGTGAGCCAGGCGCTGCAGTTGTTGCTGCAGCCGCGCCACGAACGTCGTTACGGTGGCGAACAACGGCGCCGTATCGGCCTCTGCCGCATCCTGCAGGCGCTCGACCAGGGCATTGGCCTGCTGGGCCAGTGCCGTGGCCCCGATCGCCCCGAGCCCGCCGGCCTGGCGATGCAGGTGCAGCGCCGCAGCCTGGCGGTCGCCAGCCTGCACGGCGCGCTGCACGGCGGCCAGGTCACCCTCGCTGGCCTGCAACAGGCTGTCGCGCAGCTGCTCGGCCACCACGCGCGAGCCGAAGCGCTGCTGCAGGGTGGCCAGATCAGGCAATGCTTCACCGTCGTCGGCGGCAACCTCCGGCACCGGCACCTCGAACGACTGGCCCTGGGCCTGCGGCAGCCAGCGCAGCAGCGCCGCACGCAGCGTGGCCAGCGACAGCGGCTTGGCCAGTACCTCGTCCATGCCGGCCTCGCGGCAGCGGCGCGCATCGTCGTCCAGCACGCTGGCGGTCAGCGCCAGCACCGTCAGCCGCGGCTGGCCGGTACGGCCCTCGCGTTCGCGCAGCAGGCGGGTGAAGCCAAATCCATCGAGTACCGGCATGCGGCAGTCGGTGATCACCAGGTCGAAGCTCTCCGACGACAGGCGATCCAGCGCCTGCTGGCCATCGCCCAGCAGCACATGGGGCACGCCCAGCTGCTGCAGCCGCCACGCCATCATCGCCTGGTTGGTCGGGTGGTCCTCGATCACCAGCACCCGCGCCTGGCGCAGCGCGGCGGGCAGCAGCGCGGACTGGTCCTGCTCGGCCAGCAGTGCCGCCGCGTCCTCGCTGCCGGCCTCCACCAGCGATACCCGCACTTCGGCGCGGGTTCCTTCGCCCAGCGTGCTGTGCAGGGTCAATTCGCCCTGCATCATCTGCACCAGTCGCTGGCAGATGCTCAAGCCCAGGCCAGTGCCGCCGTGGTCACGCTGGATGTAGGCACCGGCCTGCGTAAAGGGCGCGAACAGGTGCTGCAGTTGTTCCGGTGCGATGCCGATGCCGGTGTCGGTAACGCTCAGGCACAGCGGTTGCACGCCGTCTTCGCTGGTCGGCCCCAGCACCTCCAGCTGCAGGCGCACCTCGCCCTGTGCGGTGAACTTGATGGCATTGCTGAGCAGGTTGAACACGATCTGGCGCAGCCGCACGCCGTCCACTTCGTGGGCCGGCGCCAGCTCGGGATCGATCTGCACGTGCAGCGCCAGGCCACGCGCGCTGGCCTGGGCCGACAGCAGGCGGCACACGCTCTCCAGCAGGGGCCGCAGCGGTTGCGGCACCGGTTCCAGGCGCAACGCCCCTGCTTCCAGCCGCGAGTAATCGAGGATGTCATCGAGGATCTGCCGCAGCATCTGGGCCGAATCCTCGATAACGCCGAGGATGCGCTGCTGTTCGCTGTCCAGCGGTGAGTGCGCCAGCACCTCCAGCATCCCCAGCACGCCACTCATCGGCGTGCGGATCTCATGGCTCATCGTGGCCAGGAAGCGCGATTTGGCCTCGGCGGCCTGCTCGGCGTCCGCCTTCGCCGCCGCCAGGGCATCGGCCTGCATCCGCGCTTCGCTCACGTCCACCCAGTAACCGCTCCAGATCACCGCGCCCTCTTCGGCGGCATAGGGGTGGGCCTGGCTGCGCACCCAGCGCACGCCCTCCCCATCGCTGCGCAGGCGGAACTCCAGGATCAATGGGGCGAACTGGCGCGCGGCCTGCTCGATGGAGTGCAGGATGTGCGCGCGGTCCTCTTCCTCGATGCGTTCCAGCAACACCCTCGCATCCTGTTCGGCCTGCTGCCGTGTAATGCCGAACAACGCAGGCAGGTCACCGGCGATGAACGGGAAGCTGAGCGCGCCATCGGCGCCGCGACGCGCCTGATAGACCACTGCAGGCAGGTTGTCGGTCACCTCGGCCAGACGCTGCTCCAGCTGGCGACGTCCTGCCACCTCGCGGCGCAGCCGCCAATGGCCGACGCCATGTACCAGCAGCGCGGTCAGCAGCACCAGCAGCACCGGCACGCCCCACCGCAGCACCTTGTTCCAGTCGACACCGTTGCGGTACTCCACCCCCAGCCAGGCATTGCGCAGGGCCTCGCGCTTGCGTGGGGTCATCTGCAGCAGCAGGCGATCGAAGGTGGTAGCCAGTGCCGCGTGGCGGCGGTCCACAGCCAGCACCAGCTGGTCGTTGAAGCCGGCCGGTGCCGCCACCTGCAGCCGCCCCGGGAAACGGCTGCGCAGCAGGTGATCGACCACGGCAAGGTTGCCGATGTACGCATCGGCGTCGCCAGCGAGCAGGCGCTGCAGCGACTGTTCGGCGCTGCGTGCAGCGATGATCCGCGCCTGCGGTGCCTGCTGCAGCACGTAGCCGCGCACACGCTCCGGGTCGGACAGCAGCACGCGCTTGCCCTGCAGGTCAGCCAGGCCCAGCAGCGACTCGCCATCGCTCCTGACCACAATCACGTTCGGCACGCTGATGAAGGGCTGGCTGAACACCCAGTCCGGGCCCAGGTACCGTGAATCGACAGGAATGCCCATCACCGCCTGCAGCTCACCGCGGCGGGCCTTCTCGCGCACCTCATACCAGTCGTGGCTGTCCTCGACCTGCAGGTTGGCACCGGCCTGCATCAGGCGCTGCAGGTATTCGCTGGCCAGCCCGCTGGGCCGGCCATCCTCGCCGGTGAACGACAGTGGCGCGGCATTCGGGGCGAAACCGATCTTCAACGGCTGCTCCAGCACGCGCTTCTCGGCCTGGCTCAGCGCCAGCTGCGCCGATGCCGACCAGTGCGGCGGTGGCAGCCATCGTTGTGCGAGGGCATCACGCTGGGCCTGGCTGGTGGCCGCCAGCGCCAGGTCCAGGGCTTCAGCCAGGGGTTGCTTGCTGTTGGGAATGCCGAAGTGCAGCCGTTCAGGGGGCAGGTCGCTGGGCCGCAACAGCGCCACGCCCTGCAGGCGCCGGCTGGCAATCAGCTCGGTGGCGACAAAGGCATTGCCGATGTAGACGTCGGCCTTGTCGTCTCTGACCATCTGCAATGCGCTCAACGTGTCGTTTACGACAAGCTGGCGGGCACGCGGGAATCGGGCGCGCACCTGCGGACCGGTCAGGAAATCCTGCTCGATCACCACCCGCAGACCCTCCAGGTCGGGCATGTCGGAGGCACGCAGGTCGTCCGGCCGGCCCACCAGGGCCAGCGGCGCTTCGCTGTAGGCCGCGGTATAGACCATGCAGCGGGTGCGGTCGGCACTGAGGCCGACATTCATCACCACGTCGATCTCGCCACGACATGCCGCATCCAGCACGGATGTCCAGTCCGGATAGCGGCGCGCCTCGACCTTCATGCCGAGCTGGCGTGCAAGATGCGACAGGTAGTCCGGTCCCAGACCGACCTGCTGGCCGTCACGGAGGGACTCGAAGGGCGGCCAACCGCTGTCATACTGCCCGACAACGATGGTCGGATGCGCCACCAGGTATTCGCGCTGCAACGGGCTGAGCGGCAGCAGCCCAGGGGCCGGCTGTGCCTGGGCCACGGGCAGGGCCAGCACCGCCAGCAGCAGGAGCAGCCCGCGAACAGCCCACCTACGCATCTGCGTCGATCTCCTAGAATCCTGCCAGGGACCGCGATGGTCGCGGCCCGGCGTGCCCGATGGCCATACTAGAGCATGAGCTTGCGCATCATCATCGCAGACGATCACCCGGTGGTCCGCATCGGTACCCGCGCCGTCATCGAGTCGAGCGGCGTGGGCCGCGTGGTCGGCGAGGCCGACAGCGCGCAGGCGCTGATGACCCTGCTCGCCAGCCAGCCCTGTGACCTGCTGGTCACCGACTACTCCATGCCGGGCAGCCCGCAGGCCGATGGCTTCGCCATGATCGGCATGATCCGCCGCCGGCATCCGGACCTGCCGGTGCTGATGCTCAGCGTCTCCAGCAACCTGGCGATCCTGCGCATGGTGCTCGACAGTGGCGTGCTCGGTCTGGTCGACAAGAGTTCGTCAATGGACGAGCTGCCGCAGGCCATCCAGTCGGTGTACCGCGGCCAGCCCTACATCAGCCGCAGCCTGCGCGAGCGGGTGGACGCGGCCGGCAGCTGGCGCATGCGCGAGGGCGACGGCAAGCCGTTGTCACCACGCGAAGTGGAGGTGCTGCGACTGCTCGGCACCGGCATGACGGTGAAGGAGATTTCGCTGCAGCTGCACAAGAGCGTCAGCACCATCAGCCGGCAGAAGGGCGACGCCATGCTCAAGCTGGGGCTGAAGGGCGACGCCGAATTGTTCGACTACCTGCGTGACGGCAAGATCTGAGACGCACTTCACATCACAGACCCGGCTGCCGCCCCCCCTCTTTGACGGCCTGCGGATCTGTGCCAAGATGGGCAGGCATGAGTTCTCAATGCGAGGTCGAAGGAATCGACCGGCTCATGTCCTCGCTCCCGTCCGTGGTGGATGGGGTGCGGCTTCCTGCCGGCCGTCTGGCCCGGCAACGCTGACCATGGAGAGGCGCATGCAGTCCCCCCCTGAGCTACGTTGGACCCTGCCGTTGCGGCCCCTGCGCGCATTCGCGGCATGCCTGCTCGTCTCTCTTTCCGCTGCCGCCTGCAGCGCCGCCGATCCGGCCCCCTCGTCCTCCCGGCCTGCGCCTGCGCAGGCTGCCAAAGCGCCCCGACAGGATGTTGCCCCGATGCAGAACCCCTCCCCCGATGCCGCCGTCACCCCGCCCGACGCGCCGACCGTGATGTATTTCATCTACCAGGTGGATGGCGACGGTGCGACGTCCTATGAGGTCCAGAACGGCAGCGTGGCGACCTTCTGGTTCGGCCACCGCTTCACCCTGGACGGCACCACCTACTACACCGGCTTTTCCTGGGACACCCGCGAGCATTACGGCAAGCCGGGCGAACAGCAGCCGGCCGGCCCCGACGACCGCGCCAATCTGGCCGAGGCCACCTTCGTACTGGCCGGCGGCGACGCGAAGAAGCCGTGGAAGTTCCGTGGCCAGGAATGGACCATCGGTGCGCTCGGCGCCTACGACAAGGCCGACGACGTCGATACCCGGCGCAAGCCGATCGAACACCGCACCGCCGACGGCCGCCTGCTGCTGGCGGTGCCGACCAGCAGCTTCGACCGCGGCATCAGCAGCAGCGGCTACGCCCTGCTGCTGTTCAACCCCAAGCGCAGCGAGGACGACCTGGACAGCAAGGTCTGGCGCTACGTCGGCTCGGTGCGCACCGGCGAAGACAACAGCGCGGCCTGCGACGACGGCAACGTGATGCCGTGCACCGACAGCGATGGCGAACTGGCCTTCGTGGCCGATGGCAACGGCCTGCCGCAGCTGACCGTGACCTTCAAGGGCACCACCATCGAAGCCCCGGGCAAGACCCGCGCGCTGGGTGCCGGCGACACCGTGCACTACCGCTTCGACAGCAAGGCCCAGCAGTACATCGCGCCCTGATTTCCATCCGCCGCAGGCGGGTTACCTGTTGACCGACATGTTCTTGACTCACGGATGAGTCCGGTTGGCGATTCGCGGCATCGGCCGCTCCATCAACCCCGAGGAAAACGTCATGGCACAGCATGACTACAGCAAAAAGGAAGTCCTGGACATCGTCGAGCAGGTCGCCCGGCAGAAGGGCATCCCGGTCGATGACTTCATGCGCTTCGCGCACATCGAGACCGGCGGCACCTTCAACGAGCGCGCCCACAACACCTCGACCGGCGCCAAAGGCCTGTTCCAGTTCGTGCCCGGCTCGGCCCGCCAATACCACCTGACCGGCCACGAATTCGACCCGACCCGCAACACCGAAGCCGCCGCGCAGATGTACCAGGACAACCTGGACTCGATGGCGCGCCGCAATGAGCGCACCGGCCACCCGTACCTGTCCGGCGGCGACACGCCGACCGGCCTGGACCTGTACCTGGCCCACCAGCAGGGCAGCGCCGGCTATGGCTCGGTGCAGACCGCGATCGCCACCGGCACCTTCGGCGTGGTCCGCAACGGCCATGGCGAAGAGATCAACATGCGCCGCAACGTGCTCAACCAGATCGGGTCCGATGCCAAGGCGCTGACCGGCCACACCCTGGCCGAAATGCGTGGCATGAACGACGGCGACCTGGCGCGGACCTTCTCCAGCTACTACATCCACAAGTACGCAGCGATCAGCATCCCGGAAAAGCACATCACGCCGCAGACCGTGGCACCGGGCCAGGCCCAGGCTCCAGGCACACCTGCGCAGACCGCCGCAGTGGGTGCCGCTGCGGCCACGCTGGCGGCGACCGCAACGGCTCCTGCTGCGCCGAAGCCGGGCATCGAACTGCACGCCGCGTACGACGCTGGCGTGAAGTACGACGATGTGAAGTACGCCATCAACATCCCGGGCCACGCGCTGTACGTGCCGGGCAAGACCGGCAAGAACGTGGACCAGGGCTACATCGATTGCTCCGGCTGGGTCGGCACCCTGCAGAACCGGACCATGGACGAGATCAACCAGAAGGCCGGGCACGCTGTCTTCAGCAAGGCCGACCGCATCGACCTGGGCAACCTCGGTTCCGGCGGCATCGTGCACAAGGCCGTCGAACAGTCCGGCGTGCTGCTCGAGCGCGACGCCATCCTCAAGCCCGGTGCGCTGAAGGAAGGCATGGTCATCGGCCTGGATACGGCCAGGACCCGCCACGAGCACTGGAATGGCATCGACCACATCGTGATGGTGGTGCGCGACCCGAACACCGACAAGCTGCTGATCAGCCAGTCCACCGGCAGCAAGGGCGTGCACACCATGCCGGTGGAGGATTACCTCAAGCAGGTGAAGGACCACCCGCACTGGAAGCTGTTCGCGTCGGACCCGTTGTCCAAGGCGCGCGACCTGCTGGAAAGCCGCACCCAATCGCATGAGCAGACCCAGGGCAAGCCTGCGGCCGAACACAAGGCCGCTGCCGCCCCGCACGCCGAGCTGTACAAGCCGGGCGCGCACAGCGAGGGCGTGCGCAAGGTGCAGGAGCAGCTGGGCCACCTCGGCTATGCCGGGGCCGACGGCAAGCCGCTGGCCGAGGACGGCCGCTTCGGCCGCAATACCGAAGCGGCGGTACGCCAGCTGCAGAAGGACAACGGGCTGGTTGCCGACGGCATCGTCGGTGCGAAGACGCTGGATGCGATCAAGGAGGCCCGCGAGCGCCCGCTGCTGAACGACGAGCGGCACCCGCGCAATCCGATGTACCTGCAGGCCACCGAAGGCCTGGAACGGATGCCGGCGGGCACCTTCAAGGACCGTCACGCGCTGGAAAGCGCCGCAGCGGCCCTGACCAGGGAGGCGCATGCCGCCGGCCTGCAGCGCATCGACGCGGTGGTGCCCAGCCCGAACGGTGAGCGCCTGTTCGCCGTGCAGGGCACGGTCGGTGACCCGGCGGCCAGCCGCGTTGCGGTGGAAACCCGCACCGCCAGCGAGCAGAGCATGGCGCTCAGCAGCGGCGCGGTGCAGGGCGCGCCGAACGTGCTGCACCAGCAGCAGGACGCGCAGCAGGAACAGACCCGCCAGGCGCAGAAGGCCATGGGCGTCTGAGCCCGCAGCGCCTTGCAGACCGGGAGGGGCCGCGCCATGCGCGGCCCTTTCCCTTTCTGCCAGCTGAGCGGTAAAAGCCACTTTCAGCCTTGCTTCATGCCGCCTGCCGCTAGATGAATGCGCAAGCCGCCCGGTAGGCCAGGCAATGTTCCGGCAATGTTGGAACGCCAGCGTGGTCTCCACGGCAGCCGGGGCGCCCCGCGCCCTCCCTGCCCAGCGTGGCATGCACCTCACAGGAGAACCGAACATGCTCAGTACTTCCACACTCAGCTTCCGTGGTCTGGCGATGGCCCTGGCACTGGTTGCCGGTGTCGCCGTGGTCAGCGATGCCAGCGCGATGTCGAGGAAGGACAAGCGCACCCTGGTCGGCGCCGTGGTCGGTGGCGTGGCCGGCAACCTGCTGTCCAACGGCGACCCTGCGGCCACCGTCGGCGGTGCCGTGGCCGGCGGCGCGATCGGCAACCTGACCACCTCCGACCGCCGCGACCGCCGTTACTACGACAATCGCCGTTACGACGACCGCTACGATCGCCGTTACGACCGTGGCTACTACCGCAGTGGCTACTACGACCGTGGCGATGACCGCCGCTGGCAGCGTGAGCGCTACTACGACAACCGCTACTACCACGACCGCGGCCGCCATCGCGGCTGGTAAGCAACGCCGACATACCGATGACGCGGAGACGGGCGGGTCGATGACCCGCCCGTTTGCGTTGGCCACGCGCATGGCGTTGAATGCGCAGCCTTGGATGTGACTTTCCCGATCGGACTGTGGCATGACGTCTTCCTCCCACCGCGTGCAGGGCCTCAACAACGACGAGGTCGCTGCCGACTGGCCACCGATCAGCGCGGCGGACATCGCGTGGCTGAGTACGCGTTACCCGCAGCTGGGCGGGCACAGCCAACCGCGCTGGCACAGCCCGCGGCCGCTGTCTGCCGCCGCCATCGTCAATGGCACGCGCGCACCGGTATTCATCAAGCGCCACCACCACAGCGTGCGCAGCGCGGCCTGTCTGGAAGAAGAACACCACTTCATCGCCCATCTCGCCGCCGCCGGCGTGCCAGTGGTGCAGGTGCTGCCGGCCACCGATGGCCACACTGCGGTCGAACACGGCGAATGGACGTTTGAACTGCACGATGTCGGCGTGGGCGACGACCTGTATCGCGACGCGGTGTCGTGGTCGCTGTTGACCGATGTCGCGCAGGCCCGCGAAGCAGGGCGCACGCTCGCACAGCTGCACCGTGCCGCCGCCAGCTACCACGCGCCCCAGCGCAGCACCCATCTGCTGGTGGCGCGCGACGACCTGATCCGTGCCGACGATCCGATCGCCGCCATCAAGGCAGGACTGGATGAACGTCCCGGGCTGGCACGCTATCTCGCGCGCATTCCATGGGAAGCACAGCTGCAGCGCGACGTGCTGCCGTGGAACGCCGGCCTGGCCGAGCGCCTGCGCGCCGAGCCCCGGCTGTGGGCGCACAACGACTGGCATGTCTCCAACCTGCTGTGGCGCAACGGCGAGGTCAGCACCGTGCTGGATTTCGGCCTGGCGTCGCCCACCAGCGCGCTGTTCGACCTCGCCACCGCGATCGAGCGCAACGCAGTGGCGTGGCTGGAACTGGAGCGCGGCATGGAGGCAGTGCGCATCGATATCGCGCTGGCCCTGCTCGACGGCTACCGCGAGGTGCTGCCGTTGTCGGCGGCACGCGTGCACCTGCTGGCCGACCTGCTGCCAATGGTCCATTTCGACTTCGCACTGTCCGAAGTGGAGTACTTCGAAGGTGTCACCCGCTCAACCGCGAATGCCGACGTGGCCTGGCAGCCCTTCATGCTGGGCCATCCGGCGTGGTTCCACAGCGCGCCGGGACGGGCACTGCTGCAGGCCCTACACGCCGTCGCGTGATCCGGTTGACGCAGCGTTGCGGTCAGATCCCTTTCCGCAGGAAAGGGATCTGACCCCGGCTGGCGCTCGCAAATCCGTACCATTTGTAGTGAAATGGTCACCTGAAGCGGGGGTGCCTGGATCTGCCAGGCTGAGAGAGTCCCTTGGAACCTGATCCGGTTTGCACCGGCGTAGGGAGCTTTGAGCCGCAGCCACACCCCCATCATGGGCCGGTGCACCTGCGCGCCGTCGCTTCGTCTCCCTTGTTGTCCGAAGACGAACCGAATGAACCGCTGCCTGCGCCCCACCCTGCTCTCACTCGCCCTCTGCGCCGCGCTGCCGCTGCATGCCAGCGAGGCCGAGGCCACCACCGATGCGGCTGCCACTGGTGCCGAACGCTCGCCGACCGAACTGGCGGCGGTGCGCGTGGAGGCCGGCAAGCCGAAGGCCGATACCTCGCGCGTGAATGCCTTCGGCGGCGGTTCGTGGAAGGACACGCCGGCTTCGGTGAACGTGCTCGAGCGCGACTATCTCGAACGTCGCCAGGTACGTTCGCTGTCCGAGCTGGCCAGCAACGATGCCTCGCTGGGTGATGCGTATGCACCTGTGGGCTACTACCAGAACATCGCCATCCGCGGCTTCGCGCTGGACGCCGCCACCGGCTACCGCTTCAACGGGCTGTCCATCGCCGGCGAGCAACGCCTGGCGCTGGAGAACGTGCAGTCGGTCGAGATCCTCAAGGGTGAAGCCGGCCTGGCGGCAGGGGTGATGGCGCCGGGCGGGATCATCAACTACATCGGCAAGCGCCCGGCTGAAGTACGCACCGCCACGCTCGGCACCGATTCGGAAGGCTCACGCTACGTCGCCGTCGATGTCGGCCACTGGATCACCCCGCGTTTCGGCCTGCGCCTGAATGCCGCATGGGACTCCAGCAATTCCTATGTCGAGCACGCCGATGGCCGCCGCAACTTCTACTCGCTGGCCGCCGACTGGCTGATCGGCGAACGCGGCAAGCTGGAAGTGGATGCCAACTACCAGACCAGCTCGCAGCGTTCGGTGTCCGGCTACCAGCTGCTGGGCGCACGCGAACTGCCGCGCGGTGTCGACCGCGAGCACCTGCTCGGCTACCAGCCGTGGCAGCGCCCGGTGGATATTGCCAGCACCAACATCACCGCGCTGCACACCTACGATTTCAATGACGCCTGGCAGTCGCGCGTGTCGGTTGGGCACAGCCGCTCGGTGATCGATGACAACGTCGCCTTCGCCTACGGCTGCTACTACGCCGTGCAGTGCGCCGATGGCAGCGTGCCAGGCAACTACTTCGCGCCCAACGGCGACTACGATATCTACGACTACCGCAGCCCGGACGACACCCGCCGCAACCAGCAGGCCCGTGCCGAGCTGCGTGGCCGCTTCGAGACCGGCAGCGTCGGCCATGAGCTGACCCTCGGTGCCGACTACTTCCGCCGCACCGTGGACAAGCGCCCGAGCGTCAACGAGTACGTCGGCACCACCCACATCCACGACGCACCGGTGCCGGTATTCGAGCCGTCGCCGAAGATGCCGGGCCCATCCGCACGGCGCCTGGACAACCGCCAGACCGCGTTCTTCGCGCTGGATCGGATGACCTTCGGTGATGATTGGCAATGGCTCGCCGGTGGCCGCTTCGTGCGCCTGGACGAGCGTGCCTATGACAAGCGTGGCGTTCCGCAGCGGCACAGCCGCCTGTCGCGGTTCCTGCCGCAGACCGCGGTGGTGTGGAAGGCCACCGACCAGCTCAACGCCTATGCCAGCTATGTGCGTGGCATTTCGCTGGGCCAGGAAGCACCGTTCTGGACCAGCAATGCCGACACCTTCCTGCCGTCGGTACAGTCGCGGCAGCTGGAAGTAGGCGTGAAGTACGTGCCGGTCGAGGCGCTGACGCTGGGCGCAGCCGTGTTCCGCATCTCGCAGCCGTACCAGTACGCCAAGCCCGACAGCAGCGACGTCGGCTACACCTTCGTCGAGGAAGGCACGCAGACCCACACCGGCCTGGAGCTGACCGCCAACGGGCAGCTGACCGATGCGCTGCAGATCGTGGCCAGCGCCAGCGTGCTGCAGGCGCGCGCGCGCGACACCGGCACGCCGGCCTATGAAGGCCATCAGCTGGTGAACGTGCCGAAGGTACGCGCCAGCGTGCACGTGGCCTACGCGCTGCCGTTCGTGCAGGGCCTGGATGTCACCGGCGGCTGGCGCTATGCCGGCGCCAACGTGGCGCGCGCCGACGGCGGCGTGCGCGCACCGGACTATTCGGTGTTCGATGCCGGCCTGCGTTTCCAGCACCGCCTGCGCGAGCGCGCGGTGACCTGGAACCTGTCGGTGGACAACCTGTTCAACCGCTTCTACTGGCGCGATACCGGCAGCAGCGGTGGTGACTACTACCTGTTCCCCGGCGCACCGCGACAGGCCCGCCTGTCGGTGACGTTCGCGCTGTGAGCGGCGTGATGCTGGAGTGGACCGCCGCACTGTGCAGCATCCTCGGCGTCTGGCTGATGGCCCGGCGCCGGCTGGCGGCGTGGCCGGTGGGCCTGCTGTCGGTGGCGCTGTACGGGCTGGTGTTCGCCGAGGCCAAGCTGTACTCGGATACCCTGCTGCAGGTCGCCTTCGGTGGCTTCCTGGTCTACGGCTGGCTCAACTGGCGGCAGCATGCCGCCGATGAGGGCAGCATCCGCATCGTGCCGCTGGCGCGCGGCACGCTGCTGCGCGACCTGGCCATCGGCCTGTGTGGTGGCGTGGCGCTGGGTGCGGCCATGCACACCTTCACCGATGCCGCGCTGCCCTGGCTGGACGCGATGCTGACCACGCTGAGCCTGGTCGGCCAGTGGTGGCAGGCGCGCCGCCACGTGGCCTGCTGGTGGGTGTGGATCGCGGTGGACGTGGTCTATGTGGGTGCGTACCTGTTCAAGTCGCTGCACGTGACCGCGGCACTGTACGTGTTCTTCCTCGGCCTGGCCGTGTTCGGCCTGCGCGCATGGAGCGCCGCCGCGCGTGAACCGCAGGTGGCAACGCGGTAGCGCCACGCCATGCGCGGCCGGGCTACCGGTAGTCGCCAACCTGGGTTGTTGCGCGCCTGCCGACCAAGGTCGGCATCTACCCACCACATCCACGCATGGCGTGGATCTACTTCGGCTCCAGCAACAGGCCCAGGCGCAGCGGCTGGCGCATGTCGGCCGGCGGTGCCGCCTGCAACGGCGCGGCCTGCAGCGTCGCGCGCAGGTCGGCGTCGACCTGGGCATCGCCCAGGCTGTCGAATTCCAGTTTCGAAATACGGCCATCCGCCGCGATCCAAACGCTCACCGGTAGCGGCGTCGGCGTGTCAGCGTGTGCCTGCAGCCATTCCAGCACGCGCTGTGCCTGCGGATCATGCTCCTGCTGCAGGCGCTGCTGCAGCTGGCCTCCCACGGCGGCGGCGTAGGCCATCCAGTGCGCAGGGGCTTCCTGCGCGGAAACGCTGGCACTCCCCAGTGCCAACGCGCCGAACACCGCAGCCAGACGCCGCCACCAGCGGCGTAGGCCGGTCCTGTTTGCTGACACCATCGCCTGCCTCCTGCACTCCCATCCAGCGCGCCATGGTCGGCGCCCTAGATGACAGGCGGATGGCGGCCGGTGATGGCCCGGCGCTTCGAGCTTGCCCGATTGCGAGGGATTGCCTTCGATCAGTCCAGGCAGGCCTTCAGATCATCACGTGTCCAGCCGGTGAGGCCTGCACCCTTCCAGTAGCGTGCAGACGTACCAGTCGGGACAGGGGCAAGCTCGACAATGGCAATCACCCCATGGTTCACAGGGTTGTCGATGACAATGCGCTGCCCGGATTCGGTGGGCAGCACGCGCACGACCTTGTTGCGTTGTGTCCATGTCTGGGACAGGCAAACGGTAACCTGCTGTACCGATTTCGAAGAACCAAATGACTCGGGCGCTTGTTCAAGCAGACCAGGTGCTGTCGAGCAGCCGGCGATGCCCATGAACAATGCCGCCAGGAATGGGGCTCTCAAGACAGACATACGTCCTCCAGATGCATACGCGTGCGTTGATCACTCGCCCAGGTCGGCCAGCACCTTGCGCGAGGGCGCAAAGAAGGTCACGCCGGTGGTGGCGGTGGAGAAATCGAGGATGCGGTCGTGCAGCGGTGCGGGATTGCCGATGAACATGCGCTCGAGCATCCTCTCGATCACCCAAAGGCGGCGCGTGTAGCCGATGAAGTAGGTGCCGTACTCGCCGCGGCCCGGGTTGGCGAACGGCATGTTGTCACGCAGGATCTCGTGCTCGCCGTCGGCGTCCTCGATGGTGCACAGCGTCTTGTGCGATTTCTGTGCATCGGCCGGCGCATCGTCCAGCTCGATGTTGTCGTGCTTGGTACGGCCGATGATCGCCTCCTGCGCCTCGGTCTTCTGCGCGCGCCAGGCATCGAGGTTGTGCAGGTACTTCTGCACCACCACGTAACTGCCGCCGGCATGTTCCGGGTCCTCGTCACCCACGATCGTGGCTTCCGGCAGCGACAGCCCTTCTGGATTGGCCGTGCCATCGACGAAGTCGAGCAGGTCGCGGCCATCGAAGTAGCGGAAACCGGCGACATCATCGACCGTTTCCACCGCGTCACCGAAGGCCATCAGCAGGTTGCGCTCGAACGCCACGATCAGGTCCATGGTGCGTGCGCGGATGTGGTACAGCAGGTCACCGGGCGTGGACACGGCGGTGTGGGTCGCGCCCTTGATCTCGCGGAACGGCTTCAGCTCGCGCGGCGGCGTGGTGCCCACCAGCGGCTGCCACACGCGATGGCCGATGGCCACGTTGCAGGTAAACGTGCGCTCGATCTCGCGGATGGCGGTGTTCTTGATCAGATCATCGGTGCTGGCCAGCACCTCGCGCGCCTTGGCGATCGACGCCTCGTCATCCTTCACCCTCAGCACCAGGAACGCCGCCGAATGGGTGAGCGGCGCAGTGATCTGCTGCGGCTCGTTGTCGAGCGTGTGGTTGAGGGCGGTGATCGGTGCGGGCTGGGAATTCACGGCAGTTCCTGCTGGCTTCAGACGGGTGCATCGCCCGTGGCGATGTGCCGGCGATCATAGCGGAACCGCCTGACCGGGGACGGAGCGGTTCTCGTTCCGTCCACCAGCGAAGGTACGAAGACCTCAGTCCACATCACTCCAGACCGCCAGTTCGTAGCCATCCAGATCGCGGAAGTGGAAGCGGCGGCCTCCGGGGAAGGCGAACACCGCCTGCACCACTTCGCCACCGGCGGCGACCACGCGCTGCTGTGCGTCGGCCAGGTCCGCGCAGTACAGGATCACCAGCGGTCCTCCGTGAGCACACAACGGCGCGTCAGACACGAAGCCGCCCTTCAGCCGGCCATCGTCGAACTCGGTGTAGGACGGACCATAGTCGGTGAACTGCCAGCCGAACACCTCGCCGTAGAAGCGTTTGCTGCGGGCGATGTCGGCGACGTTGAATTCGATGTTGTCGATGCGGCGTTCGGCTTCGTGGGTAGCTTCGTGGCTCATGAGGTTGCTCCGTGATTGGAACCCCAGCTTCGGTCAGCGCGGCACGGCGGTCTTGAACAAAACGGCCATCATTGTCCCCACTCCAGGCGCAGCTCGCTGGCGGTCATGCCAGTCAGCTCGCGCGCCTCGCGGCTGAGATGGGCCTGGTCGGCATAGCCGGCATCAGCGGCCAGCATCGCCAACGAATGCTGTGGCAGCGCGCGACTCTGGCGCAGGAAACGTTGCAGCCGCAGGATCCGCTCCAGCGTCTTGGCGCCGTAGCCGAACTGCGACTGGCTGAAACGCCGCAGGCTGCGCGGGCTCAGGCCCAACTGCGCCGCCAGCGTATCCAGCGTGGCATTACCCGCGGCGAGCGCTTGGAACAGGACATGGGCGCGCTGCGCCGGCGTATCGAGCGCGGCCGCACCCATGTGCTGTTGCAGGCAGTGCGCCATTCGCTGCAGGCGCTGTGCAGGCGCGGTGTCGCCGATGGAGGCCGCCGCCTTGTTCGCCCACGCGCCCTTCAGATCAGCCAGTGGCACGGCCTGGCCGATGATCCCGGCCAAAGGCAGGCCCAGCGCGGCCAATGCCTGGCCGGGGCGGAAGCGTGCGCCCAGCACCTGCGCACCGGGTGCCAGCGCCGGGTGCGCGGCCACACGGTCCGGGCCGACGACGAACAGCGCACCGTCGCGCCAGAGGATATCCACGCAGCCATCGGGCAATACGGTGATGTGCCCATCGGCATCGGCAGGAAGCTGGCTCTGCCACAGCTGGCCAAAGTGGCCGCGCAGCGGCGCAGGCGTCAGATGTTCCTGGTAGGTCGTGCCGGTGCCTGCAAGAGAGGAAGGGTCGCCCATGCCGCATTGTGGCGCCACGCGGCCCATAAAAGTGAAGCCCGGCGCGAGGCCGGGCTTCGGTTGGCGTGTGGGAGAGAGAGAGAGAGAGAGTCACACGCCAGCACAACACGCACTAACGACAGGCGTTTGTTACCAGGTGAAGCGCGGGCCCACGAACCACTCGCGGTCGCCGGCCTTGGCCAGCTTCACTTCGCCGCTCAGGCCCCAGTTCTGGTTGAACTTGGCGGTGGCGCCGACACGGCCGTAGAACTCGCCGTCCGGGTTGATGCCGTGCTTCTTGGTGTAGTCCTCGTAGCCGGCCATCACGTAGCCTTCCACGTACGGGTTGAACGCGGTGCGCACGCCGACTTCGGTCGAGTAGCCGTTGAAGTCCAGGCCATGCTTCATGTCGAACTTCTGGTACGCAACGCGGGCCACCAGGTCGGTGTTCGGTGCGATGCCGTAGTTGTAGCCGGCACCGATGCGCCACTGGTCGACGTCATTCTTGAACTTGTCGGTCTCCTGCGCGCTGTAGTCGCCGAAGATGTGGAAGTTCGGGTGCACCGCCACGGAACCCTTCACCTTCCAGCCATCGGCGTCGCCGCCCTTGGCATCGGTGTTCACGTAGCCGCCTTCAACGTAGTTGTACGACAGGCCGTCGGTTGCCGATGCAGCGAACGGCAGGGCAGCCAGGAGACCCAGGGCGAGCAGCGAATTCTTGTTCATCGGGACAGACCTTTAATTATTTTGGTTTCGTCGGCCGCCTCCCGGGAGGGGGAGAGAGAGGAGGCGGTCGACAGGTGTGAATTATCCGTTAGGGGGTCTAATCGACCCTGAATATTGAACTGACTGGTGTATAAATAAGGCTGGCGTTCAGGGAACTCCACATGCCGCACGCGTCCGTCGCATCACTGCTGTTTCCGCCCCATGCGCGCCGCGCGGTGCGGGTGCTGCTCCTCGTCGCCCTGCCGATGATGCAGCTGCCAGCCAACGCGGCCGAGCGCGCCCGACCTTCTGCACGCATCGTGGTACAGACAGACGATGTCACGCGTTTCTTCAGCGTGCTGGATGCCACTGGAGGAAAACCCAGTGCCGAAGACCTGCAGCGCGGCTATCTGGACACCGGCACGGAGGCATTGCGCAGCTTCACCGACAGCCGCATCGGATCAATGGAACGTTTGGCCAGGGCCATCCAGGACAAGCCGGCGTTGTTCGCCAAGGCGCGGACCTGTGCAGCGGCATTGCCGGCGATCCGCGCGCGGGTTGCCGACGCACTCGATCGGTTGGGCACGCTGCTCCCCACTGCACGTTTTCCTCCGGTCACCGTGCTGGTCGGGCGGGGTAACAGCGGCGGCGTCACCACCGAAGATGGTGTGGTGATCGGACTGGAAGCACTGTGCAACGCCGACTGGATGCAGCCTGACGTCGGCGATCGTTTCGTGCACCTGATCGCCCATGAGTACGTGCACGTGCAACAGCCCGGTGCGAGCGTCGATGTCGCGCAGCCCACCCTGCTCTATCAGACGTTGCTTGAAGGCGGCGCCGAGTACGTGGGTGAACTGATCTCGGGGCAACCGGCCAACGCGCATCTGCGTCGCTGGGCCCAGGGCCGCGAATGTGCGCTGGAGCGCGCGTTCGTACAGGACAGTGGGGGCACCGATCTTTCGAAGTGGCTGTACAACGGCCCCGGCGATGAAGCACGACGTGGAGATCTCGGATACTGGGTCGGCTACCGCATCGCGCGCAGCTATGTTTCCCGCGCGCCAGACAGGACCAGGGCCATCGCCACGCTGCTGGATGTGCGGCCCGACACCGCCGCGACCGTGTTCGAGGCGAGTGGATGGACGCCTGCCTGCACTGCTGCCAAAGGCGTGGAAACGCAAGTGCTGTGAGAGCCGCTTCATACTGATGAATTGGCGACCTTGAACAGGCACAAGGCACGCCGCCGACGTAGATCAGCTCGCCTGATCCCGCTTGTTAATGCACGGTCAGAAGCGGGCTTCACAGTGCATCCACGTATTCAAATTCCAGCTGAAAGCGCTTGGTAGCAGCGGGAACAAACGCCGCTATATTCCAGCTTCCCCAGACGAAGGAGGGAGTGCAATGAACCTGAACCCGCAACACATGAAGACGGCCCGCGCACTTGCTGTAGCGCTCATCGCCACCGTAAGCCTTGGCGCCTGCGCGTCATACAAGAACGAGTTTGCAACCATCAACTCGCGTCTCGATCAGCTCGACGTCAAGGTGCAGGGCGCTGCGCAGAGCGCGGAGTCCGCCAACCAGTCCGCACAGCAGGCCAATCAGCGCCTGGACCAGATCGAAGGTCGCGTGCAGCAGCTTGAAAGGGCACCTGCCGGCCGCAAGCCGCGCGGGTAATCGCTCCCTCACCGTTTTGAATTGATCCACCTCTGTATCGGGTGTATCGGGGACCCAGTGGCCTTCGCCGGCCACTGGCATCCTTCCACCCACGATTGCATTGCAAGGAGCCGTCCCATTCGTACTTCCCCCTCCCCTTCACGCCGCGCCCTCCATGCCTCCCTGGCCATGGCACTGGCCGTTGCGTGCAGCGGCGTAGCCAACGCCAGGGACAAGGACGCACCTGCACCATCGGTCGCCGCCGTTGATGAACTTCCGCCCGACCAGAGCGTGTCCGAGACAGTGATCGAGCTGGCCGGCTGGGTGGTCGCCAGCAAGGACAACCAGGGCTATCCGTTTGCGGTCATGGACAAGGCGGCGGCGCAGGTTCTGGTCTTCGGCGGTGACGGCAAGCTGCGCGGCGCCGCACCGGCGCTGTTTGGGTCGGCGATCGGCGACCATTCCGCACCGGGCGTCGCCAAGCTCGCACTGAGCGCGATTCCCGGCCACGACCGCACCACGCCTGCCGGCCGCTTCATTGGCGGTTACGGCCCGTCCGACGATGCCGGACGCGTGCTGTGGGTGGACTACGATTCCGCCGTGTCGATGCACCCGCTGCCGCCGGGCAGCCCGAAGGAAAAGCGCGCCGAGCGGTTGGCATCGCCCTCGCCGGACGACAACCGCGTCACCCACGGCTGCATCAATGTCTCGCCCGCGTTCTACGAGCAGATCGTGCAGTCCACGTTCGAGAAGGGCGGTGTGTTCTACATCCTGCCGGACAAGGATTCGATCGCGAAGACGTTCCCGGAGTTCGCGCAGAGCCGTGCCGTCACAGATGGCAACCAAAAGAAGACCGCACAGCACGCTGGCGAGTAGTGCGTTTGTGCGTCCGCCCTGGGCGTTGTGGGCACATGCCCGGGCCATGCCCGCCCGCCGGGCGGCTGCGATGCACAGTCTGCTCATGGAGAGTCGCCTGCGTGTGAGGCGTGGTGCCCCCGAGGCCCGGCACGCTGGCATACTGCGCCCGTAGACGATCCTGCGAGGCAATGTCTGCCTCGTCCATGAGGCCGCCGGTGGACCCACTCTTCCAGTTTCTGCTGAGCACGATGGGAGGCGTATTCGTCTTCCTGTTCTTCGTGGCGCGCGACTACCTGCGTGGCTTGGGGTGGCTGCTCGGTTCCTGGGATCCGAACATGGGGCACGCGACCGAAGATGCGCTCATTTCGAAGGCCAATCGCAGCGCCTTGCTGATTGCGGCGGTGCTTCTGGCGTGGGCCTTCATGGGCCCTTCTCCCTACCGCCGCAACTGGGAAATCGAAGTAATGGGCATCGGCACCGGCATGTTGCTGGCCTATGTGGTGATCATCCGCCTTGCAGCTTCAAGGGTGAAGAGGCTGCTTGGGTGAGCGTGCCTCACATCGGCACCAATGAGGATCAGGAAGCCGTAGCCTCTGCAGCCCGCGCCAATGCCGCGGCGTGGGCGTCGCCCTTCCGCTCGCTGTAACGGTCTACCAGGTAGTCCGACCGGCCCCGCGTCAGCAGCGTGAACTTCACCAGCTCTTCCATCACATCCACCACCCGATCGTAGTACGGCGAGGGCTTCATCCGGCCGTCGTCATCGAATTCCTGCCAGGCCTTGGCCACCGACGACTGGTTGGGGATGGTCAGCATGCGCATCCAACGACCAAGCACGCGCAACGCGTTGACCGTGTTGAACGACTGCGAGCCGCCGCTCACCTGCATCACCGCCAACGTCCTGCCCTGCGTGGGCCGCACGCTGCCATCTTCCAGCGGCAACCAGTCGATCTGGTTCTTGAACACGCCGGTGACCGTGCCATGCCGCTCGGGGCTGACCCATACCTGGCCTTCCGACCACTGCGACCATTCGCGCAGTCGCTGCACTTCAGGGTGGTGCGGGTCCACGCTGTCCAGCATCGGCAGCGCATGCGGATCGAACACCCGGGTTTCGCACCCCAGATGGCGCAGCAGTCGCTCGGCTTCCAGCGCCAGCTTGCGGCTGAACGACTGGGGCCGCAGCGAGCCGTAGAGCAGGAGGATGCGTGGCGGCCCCAGATCTGCCGCGGCGAGCTGGTGATGATTGGGCTGGGGCAATGACGATTCCACCAGGTTGGGCAGGTCCAGGCTTGTGATTGGCTCATTCATTCGATTATTCTAGAAACATGGAAACATCGAATGCAATCTCCGCCCTGACCGCCCTCGGTCATGCCACCCGCCTGGCTGCCTTCCGCCTGCTGGTGGAGGCCGGCCCGGCAGGGCGCATGGCGGGCGACATCGCTACGGCCCTGCAGGTGCCGCCGGCCACGCTCAGCTTCCACCTGAAGGAGCTGGTGCAGGCCGGGCTGGTGGAGAGCGAGAACCAGGGCCGCCACGTCTGCTACCGCGCCAACTTCGATGCCATGAACGGCTTGATCGAGTACCTCACGCACAACTGTTGCACGGGCTCACCCAGCAACCAGTGCGTCCCCGCCGAACCCGCCTGCAAGTGCTGATACCGCACACGACCCACCCCATCGAAGCGATTGCCACATGACCCGCAATGTCCTGTTCCTCTGCACCGGCAACAGCGCGCGCAGCGTGCTGGCTGAAGCCACCCTGCGCGCCTGGGACAGCGATCGCTTCAGGGCATTCAGTGCGGGCAGCCAGCCCACCGGCCAGGTCAATCCGTTCGCGCTGGCACAACTGCATGCCGAAGGAATGCCCGTTGAAGGGCTGCGCAGCAAATCATGGGACGAGTTCGTGGATGCAGCGCCCATGGACCTTGTCATCACCGTGTGTGATGCGGCCGCTGCCGAAGCTTGCCCAGTGGTGTTCGGTGACTTCATCCGCAGCCATTGGGGCCTGCCCGATCCGGCCGCCGTGGCAGGCAGCGATGCCGACAAGGCCGCAGCCTTCGCGCTGGCCCATGCCATCGTGAAAACCCGCCTGGGTGCGCTGCTCGCACTGCCCGAATCGGTGTGGTCCGAACGCGAAGCGCTGCAGCACGCGCTGGACCGGATCGGCCAGCTGTTGCCGACCGACGGCGCGCAGTGACGGTGCCACTGCCATGAGTCTGTTCGAGCGACACCTGACGCTGTGGGTTGTGCTGTGCATTGCGATGGGCACGCTGCTGGGCCACGTCCTGCCCGGTGCCTTCGCGGTGCTGGCGTCCGCCGAAGTGGCCAAGGTCAATCTGCCGGTTGCGGTGCTGATCTGGCTGATGATCATCCCGATGCTGCTGAAGGTCGACTTCCGCGCGATGCGCCAGCTGCAGCAGCACTGGAAGGGTATCGGGGTGACGCTGTTCATCAACTGGGCGGTCAAGCCGTTCTCGATGGCGCTGCTGGGCTGGCTGTTCCTGCGCCATGCCTTCGCCGACTGGTTGCCCGCAGCACAGATCGACAGCTACATCGCCGGGCTGATCCTGCTGGCAGCCGCACCCTGCACCGCCATGGTGTTCGTGTGGAGCAACCTGTGCCGCGGTGATGCCAACTTCACCCTGAGCCAGGTGGCGTTGAACGACGCGATCATGGTGGTTGCCTACGCGCCGGTGGTTGCACTGCTGCTCGGCCTGTCGGCGATCACCGTACCGTGGGATACGCTGTTGCTGTCCGTTGGTCTCTACATCGTGGTGCCGGTGCTGGCTGCTGCACTGCTGCGGCACTGGATCCTTTTGCGCAGCGGCGAGGCGGGCCTGCAACTCACGCTTCGAAGGTTGGGGCCGCTGTCCCTGTCCGCGCTGCTGCTGACGCTGGTGGTGCTGTTCGGGTTCCAGGGCCAGCAGATCGTGAAGCAACCGCTGGTAATCGCGCTAATTGCCGTGCCGATCCTGATCCAGGTCTATTTCACCTCGGGCCTGGCCTACCTGCTCAACCGTCGGCTGGGCGTGGCACATTGCGTGGCCGGCCCGTCAGCGCTTATTGGTGCCAGCAACTTCTTCGAACTGGCGGTGGCGACTGCGGTGGGACTGTTCGGCGTGCATTCCGGGGCGGCGCTGGCGACGGTGGTGGGCGTGCTGATCGAGGTGCCGGTCATGCTGTCCGTGGTGCGCATCGTCAACCGTACTCAGGCCTGGTACGAAAGACCCCAAGAGCGCTGACAACCAGAGTGGGGCGAGTTCGATTTACGTTCTTCGCTCCGCACTGTCGTCATCGGCTTGGTGGGGTACCCATATCCCTGTCATCAAGTTCGAACCATGTCGCATATTCCCCATGCTGCTACGGCCGTTGCGGCGCCTGCGTCTGCGACGACTTAACAGCATGCAAGAATGCTGAAAGCGTCTTTGATCGAACGCTGTTTGCAACTCGTCTGATTGGCGTTTCGCAGCGACGGCGGTACAGATGGCGTGCCACCGGAAAAAGGTGGCCGGGCCTCGAAAACCCGTGGCAATGCGTACGTTGTATGCGCCTGCCCGTCGGCGTCACCCAGTGTGGCGCCGGCGGGCAATTCGTCTGCCGACTATGGCGGGCGGAGCGTGGAGGCCTTGTGCCTGCCGGCCTTGTACGCACTGTCCCGGTTTTCGAGCCACGTCTCCGCCCGCCACCTTTGCGTGGCGGCTACCGTCTGTCCTGCACGGGGCACTGCCATGACATCACCGGACTTCCCACGCCTGCATCCGCATCGCTCATCCGCCACTGGCGGTGGGCCGCCAGAGCACGCGGCTGCGACCGATCCGAATGCCTTCATCGCCACGCTTCACCGCATCGGCAAAGGCGCGGCCGCCGACGGCCAGCCCTGGCCAGAGCGTCATCAGATGCCGGGCCGCTGCATGGCGCTGGCCGATGCGGACTGTGCACTGGCCGGCCAACGCGTGACGCTGGAGCTGCTGCTGGCGGCCGAGCGCGTGCGTCAGAACGGCACGGAGGCCGAGTACGTGGGCGACCGGGTGATGGAAGGGCTGATCCTGGCGTGTCTGACCATGAACGCACAGGCCAGCGCGCGCATGCAGCCGGAAGGATGAGGCGGGCACCACATCACTCGCAGAGCGCGCTGTCTTCCTTCAACGCGGCATCCTGCAGTGGCTGGCGTTGTTCAATCTGCGCACGTTGTTCCGCCGTCGGCTCGCCCAGCCACCACACACGACAGCGCGCGGTAAGACGGCCGACCATCTTCGCCTCCGTCGGCGAATACAGCATCGCCAACGCGGTGCCGGGGCAGTCGTGGGCCTGGCAGGCGGTATAGAACCACCACGGCTCGCCCTGCAGCACCAGCAGCTCACCAGGACCGCTGGGCCCGCTCAACAGGCGTTCGCGCAGCGATGGAATCTCCCTGTCAGCGGATTCGGCTGCGGCTGTGTTCTTCATCAGGGCGTTGAACGCGGCCAGCACCTTCGGGTCCTTGCGGCCGCAGTCGTCCACGGTATTGCCGCCCACCAGGGTGAAGAAATGCGTCGCCAGCGGGTTGTCCGCGCAGGTGAGTTCGCCGCCGGCACTCGGGTCTTCCGGTTCGCCTTCGTCGTCCCACACCGAGGGATCCACGCCATCTTCGATGGATGGCGCCTTCTCGCCCACCGTTGCCGTGGCCGCAGGTGCTTCTGTGGCCGGTGCTGGTGCGGCTGGTGCTGCATCGGGTGCCGGTGCCTGCCCGCAGGCGGCCAGCAATGCGACCGTCAGTGCCATCCCTGTGATTCGAATCTTCATTCCCTGTCCTTGTCTGATCTGCGCTGCATCCACCAAATCGGCAGCCGCGTGATTCTAACCAGCACCGTGCCAGGATGCGTTCGTAGCGTCCCGTCATCGCCTGGAGCCGGACGCATGCGCCGTACACGACTCGCCAAGATCTTCTGCAGTGCCCTGCGGCTGGCATCGCCGGCAATTGCCCACGATGCAGAAAACGCGAAGCCTGCACGGCCTCTCCCGGGCGCAGCCCTGCCCGCACCGCTGGAGCGCGTACTACGCGATTACGAGCGGGCGTGGCGCTCGGCTGATGCCAGGGCATTGGCTGCGCTGCTTGCCGAGGATGGTTTTGTACTGCAGAGCAACCAGCCGCCGGTGCGCGGGCGTACTGCGATCAAGGCCGCGTATGCCGGCCAGGGCGGCAGTCCGTTGCGGCTGCGGGCGTTGGCTCACTCGGTGGAGGGCAACACGGGCTACATCATTGGTGCGTATCGCTACGGCAGCAACGAGGGGGACACCGGCAAGTTCACGCTGACGCTGAAGCGCGTGGGCGACGGGCCGTGGTTGATCTTCTCGGACATGGACAACACCAGCGCGCCGCCACGGGCGCGGTGATTGCCGCCGTCGGGCGCCAACCAAGGTTGGCAGCTACCAGAAGCGGGTTCGGCAGTAGATCCACGCCATGCGTGGATGGCTCGCGCACATAAAAAACCCCGGCACGTGGCCGGGGTTTTTCGATTCACTTGAACAGCGTGTCCGGGTATTCCGGTTTCTGTTCCCGCGCCAGCAGTGCGCGCAGGCCTTCTTCCGGGGTCTGCTCGCCGTGCAGCACGGCACGCACGCCGTCGGAGATCGGCAGGTCGATGCCATGACGGCGTGCCTGTCGCATCACCTCGTCGGCGGTCTGCACCGACTCGACCACCTGGCCGATTTCGCGCACGGCATCCTGCAGCGTCTGGCCACGGCCCAGGGCCAGGCCCAGGCGACGGTTGCGCGACAGGTCGCCGGTGCAGGTCAGCACCAGATCGCCCAGGCCGGCCAGGCCCATCAGCGTTTCCGGCTTGGCGCCGATCGCCGCAGCCAGGCGCAGCATTTCATTGAGACCGCGGGTGATCAGGCCGGCACGGGCGTTGAGGCCCAGCTGCATGCCATCGGCCACGCCGGTGGCCACCGCCAGCACGTTCTTCATCGCACCGCCCAGCTCGGCACCGACCATGTCGTCGCCGGTGTAGGCGCGGAACGCCGGGCCATGCATCGCCTCGGCCACCGTCTGCGCGAACTCGGGCACGTCGCCGTGCACGGTGATCGCGGTGGGCAGGCCCTGGGTTACTTCCTTGGCGAACGATGGCCCGGTGACGACGGCCAGCGGCACGTCCTCGCCCAGCACTTCGCGCGCCACTTCATGCAGGAAACGGCCCGAACCGGGTTCGAAGCCCTTGGTGGCCCAGGCCACGCCGGCACCGGCCGGACGCAGCGGCGCCAGCGCACGCACGGTTTCACCGAAGGCATGCGACGGGGTCACCACCAGGATCCAGGCCGCGCCTTCCACCGCCGACGCCAGGTCGGTGGTGGCACGCAGGCTGTCCGGCAGCGGGATGCCCGGCAGGTAGCGCGGGTTCTCGTGGCGCTGGTCGATGGCCTCGACCACGGCAGCGTCGCGCCCCCACAGCACGGTCGGGTGACCGTGCCGTGCGAGCAGGCTGGCCAGCGCGGTTCCCCAGGAACCGGCGCCCAGCACGGCGATCTTGTCAGCGGGAGTGCTCATCCGTGACGTCGCGGCAGGAATCAGGCGTTGCCAGCCGGCTCGGAGTCAGCCAGCGACGGTGCGTCGCCCTGCTCCTGGCGCTGGCGCAGGGTTTCTGCGTACAGGCCTTCGAAGTTGATCGGCTGCAGGAAGAACGGCGGGAAGCCGCCGGCCTGGATCAGGTCGCTGATCAGCTGGCGCACGTACGGGAACAGGATGTTCGGGCACTGGGTGCCGAGCAGCACGTCGATCGACTGCGGGTCCAGGCCGACCAGGCCGAACACGCCGGCCTGCTTCACTTCGGCCACGTAGGCGGTGCGCTCACCGGCCTGGCAGGTCAGGGTCACGGCCAGCACGACTTCGAAGGCGTTCTCACCCAGGCGCTGCACCTGCTGGTTCAGGTTCAGCTGCAGCTCCGGCTGCACCTGGTCATTGAAGATGGTCGGGGCGTTCGGCGACTCGAAGGAGACGTCCTTGACGTAGATCTTCTCGACGGTGAAAGCGGGGCCGGTGGCGGCATCGACCGGCGCAGCAGCGCCGTTGGTGATCTCTTCGGACATTTCCAGTAACTCCAATGAATGCAATGAAAACGATGGTCGAATTACTGCGATGGGGGCGGGATCAGGCCCATACAAGGCCGGATCCGCCACCTGCGGCAATCAGTTGCGGCCCTTGACCAGCGGCAGCTCGGCCTGCTGCCAGGCGGGAATGCCGCCGTCGAGCACGTAGACCTTTTCGAAGCCGGCCTTCTTCAGCGCCTTGGCGGCGGTTTCCGAGGCGTTGCCGCTGCGGCACACCAGCACCACCGGCGACTGCTTGGCGTTGGCCACCAGCTTGTGGTCCGGGCCGAAGGCACTGGCCTGGGCGTTGCGGCTGCCGGCAATGTGGCCCTTCTCGAAGTCACCGCTGGCCGACAGGTCGACCACCACCGTGCCGCCCGCGTTGATCAGCTGGGTCAGTTCGGCGGGCTTGATGCCCTTGAAGCCCCGGAACAGGCGGCGGATCTCGGTGACGATGATGGCCACGGTCAGGCCGACCAGGGCCGCGGACAGCATCGGGTTTCGGCCTGCAAAGGCCAGCAACTCTTCGTAATTCACTCAGGTCACGGGTCGATTAAGCGGGCGCCGATTGTCGCACAAGCCGGACGCGGCCCGTCACTGCCCCTTCCACAGGTCCGGCAGGCCGGCGGTCTGCCACCAGCGCTTGGCTTCCGGGTCCCAGCGCCAGCGCTCGACCACGACCACCGTGCGCTCGGCCTGGGTGTTCTGGTTGATCACCCCGATTTCCACCCGGCGCTCGACCAGTCCCCCGTCCAGTGAGGCACTGCTGCGCTCGCGGTAGGACGACACGCGCAGCTGCGCGTAACGGTTGAGCTCGAACTCGGTGGGCGGCTTTTCCTTGCGCAGCTTGGGGTCGAGGTAGCCGATGGCATCGTCCATGCTGCCCCAGCGGATGGTCGCCCCGTAGGCGATCTGGGTCTCTTCCAGCAGCTTGCGCTGCTTGCGGCTGAGGTCGTCGGCCGAGGCCACGGCACTGGCCAGCAGCAGGGAACAGATCAGGAACTGGATCAGGCGGCGCATCGGTGGTTTCCCCAGAACGTCAGCCTGCCATCCTACCCTTTGGCGAAGGCAACGAAGCGACCGCTGAATTCGGCGGCGGGCTTGCCATCGGCGCCGGGCTGGGTGGCGATGATGCTGATGCGGGCCTTGCGGCGCTGCCGGAAGGTGTTCAGGAAGGCATCCCAGCCGGTGGCCTCGGCCGCTTCGGCGTGGGCGTGCAGGTCTTCGTAGACCGGGGCCAGGTAGCGCAGGTTGCTGTCGGCCACGTAGACCTCGGCATCGTGGCCGGCCAGGCGCAGGCGCAGGCTGACCAGCGCCCAGCCGGACAGGGTCAGCACCGAGGCCAGGCTGCCACCGAAGGCGTTGCCCTTGTCGTTGACGTTGGCGGCCAGCGGCGCGGTGATGCGCAGCACGCCATCGGCATAGCCGTCGAGCTGGATCTGCATGGCGCGCACCGCCGGCATGCAGTCCAGCACGTCCTGCAGGGCGGCCAACGAGGAAGTCAGGGCATCAACGGACATCGGAGCAGCGACCACGACAACGAAGGGCCCGCATAATGCAGGCAATGGCCGACCATACGATACCCACTGGCGCCACCCGTTCCGGCGCGCGCTGGACCCTGATCTCGCTGCGCCCGCAGGGCCAGAATGTGGCGCTGCGCCGCGCCGTTGCTGGGCTGGGCGGGCATGTCCTGGCCCTGCCACCCTGGCGCCTGCAGCGCCTGAACGGCACGCCCGTGCTGCGCCAGCTGCAACGCGCGCTGAACTGTGATCGGGTGGTGTTCACCAGCCCGGCCGCCGTGACCGCGGCCGCCACCCTGCTGCCGCTGGCCGGGGCGCAGCGCAGCCCGTGGCTGACCGTCGGCGAAGGCACCGCGCGCGCATTGCGGGCACACGGCATCACCGTGGTGCATGCGCCGCAGCGGATGGACAGTGAAGGCCTGCTGGCGCTGCCGGTGCTGGCTGACGTACAGGGCCTGCGCATTGGCCTGGTGACCGCGCCCGGCGGGCGTGGCCTGATTGCCGCGCAGCTGCAGGCGGCCGGCGCCACAATCGAACGTGCCGACATCTACCAGCGTCGCCTGCTGCACCTGCCGCCCCGTGCGCTGGCTCGATTGGCGCATTCAGCGCAGCCGTGGATGCTGGCGGTGAGCAGTGGCGAAGCGCTGCAGCATTTCTGGCAGCAGCTTCCGCCGCCCTTGCAGCAGCGTCTGCAGGCGCACGCGACTGCCGTGGTGGCCAGTGATCGCCTCGGCGAACAGGCCCGGGCACTGGGCCTGCAGCATGTCGTGCGCGCGGCAGGCCCCACCAGCGCGCAGCTGGTGGCGGCCGCACACGCCACGCTCACCGTCCCGGCAGCGACCTGAACAGGGACGTGGGTCACGCTTGCCGCTGTCGTCGGCAACAGTGATGCTGTGCACAACGCGGCCTGCCGGCCCCCGACCGGCGACGTTGCCGACAAGGAAGCCCGATGAACGACACTCCGCCCGTTTCCCCGCCCCGTCGACCCGTGCGCTGGCTGCTGCCGCTGGCCGGTGTGGTCGTGCTCGGCGTGGGCGGCTATGCCGGCTGGTACGTCTGGCAACAGCAACAGAACGAACAGGCAGCGCAGGCACAGACCACGGCTGTCCAGCTGAAGGGCCTGGAGGCCACGCTGGATGCGCTGCGTCGTGACCAGCGCGCGACCAGCCAGCGCCTGCAGGACGCGGCCGCCACCAACCGCGTGCTGCGCGACGAGATGCTGGGCCTTTCCCAGCGCAGCGCATTGCTGGAAGAGAACCTGGCCAAGCTGGCCGACAGCACCAACCAGGGCCGCCAGGCGGTACAGCGCGATGAGGCCGAACTGCTGCTGACCCAGGCCGCGCAGCGCCTGAACTACGCCGACGATGTGGAAGGCGCACGCCGGTTGTACGCCCAGGCCGCGACGGCACTGGCCGAACTGCCCGACAGTGATGGCCTGAACCTGCGTCAGGCGCTGGTGCAGGAGCGCGAGGCACTGGATGCGCTCGGCAGCGGCCCCCGCGTGCAGTCGCTGCAGCGCCTGGATGCTGTGGGCAGGGCACTGCAGGGCCTGCCTTCGCAGATCACCGGCACGACCGGCAGCAGCACCGCCAAACCCTGGTGGCAGGCAGCTCTGGCGCCGTTCGTGGACATCACCCCGAGCCGCCAGAACGGCCCGCTGACCGCCGCCGAACAGCGCAATGCCGACGACGCGCTGCAGCTGGAACTGACATTGGCACGTGCGGCAATCGAGCGCGGCGACCGCGCGGGGCGCAATACCGCATTGGACCGCGTGGAGCACTGGGCACAGCGGCGCTGGCCGGATTCACCAGCCCTGCGCGCGCAACGTGCTGAACTGAAGGCCTTGCGCGAACTGCCGCTGCAGGCCAACGACGCTGTCCTTGGCAGCACCCTGCAACAACTGCGCACCCAGACCGACCGGAGGTAAGCCCGCATGAAACCCCTGCAATCCCTGGTCGTGCTGTTGCTGGCTGTGGCCATCGGCGTGGTCGCTGCGCAATGGCTCGGCGCCGATGACCTGAACCGCTTCGGCGAAGTGACCCTGCGCTACGGCGGCTACGACTACCACAGCAACCTGCCGAAGGTGGCGCTGCTGGCAGTGATCGCGGTGCTGGTGCTATGGCTGCTGTGGAGCCTGATCGCCGCACCGTTCCGCGCCTGGGGCCGCTACCGCCGCAAACAGGGCCGGGTGCGCCTGATCGACGGCCTGCAGGCCTATGAGCACGGCCAGTGGCAGCGTGCCGAGAAACTGCTGGACGGTGCCGCCAAGGACCCGGAAGTGAGCGCGGTGGCGCTGGCCAACGCCGTGCGCAGCGCGCAGGCACGTGCCGACGGCCCGGCTGGCGAGGCGCTGCTGCAGCGCCTGGGCGAAAGTGATGCCACCCTGCAGGCGCTGCTGCGCGCCGAACAGCTGCTGGCGCGCGATCTGCCGGTGGATGCGATCAACGCATTGGACGTAGCGGCGATCCAGCCGCTGCCGCCACGTGGCCTGTGGCTGCGCACCGAGGCACTGGCACAGGCCGGCCGCGCCCACGAGGCGTATGGCCAGCTGGGTGCACTGCGCCAGAGCAAGGTGCTGCCGGCCGAGGCCAGCAGTGAACTGGAAGCACGCCTGGCTGCACAGGCGCTGCTGGAAGCGGCCGACGTCAACGCACTGGCCGCGCAGTGGGAAGCCACGCCGAAGGCACTGCGACCGACTCCGGACGTGGTTGGCGCCTATGCCAGCCGCGCGGTGGCGCTGGACTGGGACGAGCCGGCGCTGCTGGCGCTGGAACAGGCCCTGGACCAGCGCTGGGATGACGAACTGGTGGCGCTGTATGGCCGTCTGCCGGCCGAGCGCCTGGCTACCCGCCAGGCCAACCTCGCACGTTGGCGCAACGTGCATGACGGCTCGGCCGCGTTGCGCCTGGCGCAGGGCCGCGTGGCCCTGGCCCAGCAGCAGTGGGAGGCCGCCGATGCGTTCCTGCACGAGGCCATCGCCGCGGGCGCCGGTGCGCAGGCGTGGGAAGCGCTGGGTGAACTGTTCGCCCAGCGTGGCGAACATGCGCTGGCCGCGCAGTGCCTGGCCAATGCGCTGCGCCTGCAGCGCGGCGAGGACAGCGTGGCGCTGGTGCGCGGCGGCGAGACGCCACTGCGTGCCACGGTGGAAGAACAGCCGCTCGCGGTGCAGCCGCCGGTGTATGACGCCAACGAAGAGCGCGACGAATTCGGTAATCCGCGGTTGCCGTGACCGCTGCTGAAGTGGGCCGACCAACGGTCGGCACCCACAGGAGCAAAAAACGCCGCCCAATGGGCGGCGTTTTCATGTGCGGGACCCGGTAGTCGCCAACCCTGGTTGGCGCGTGGCCTCTTCCAAGCGATGCCGTTTCACGGCCGACCAAGGTCGGCATCTACCACAGCAGATCCAGCACGCATTTCTGGTAGTCGCCAACCTTGGTTGGCGCGCGGTCGCAGCGATCAGCGTTCGACGATCGCCACCACGCCCATGCCGCCGGCGGTGCAGATCGACACCAGCGCGCGGCCACCGCCGCGTTCGGCCAGCTGCTTGGCGGCGGTGGCGATGACGCGGGCGCCGGTGGCGGCGAACGGATGACCGGTGGCCAGCGACGAACCCAGCAGGTTGATCTTGTCCGGGTCGATGCGGCCCAGCGGTGCGTCCAGCCCCAGGCGGTTGCGGCAGTAATCCTCGCTCTCCCACGCACGCAGGGTGCACAGCACCTGCGCGGCGAAGGCTTCGTGGATCTCGTAGATGTCGAAGTCCTGCAGGGTCAGGCCATTGCGCTTGAGCATCTCCGGCACCGCGATGGTCGGCGCCATCAGCAGGCCTTCGCCATGCACGAAGTCCACCGCAGAGACATGCGCGTCGCGCAGGTAGGCCTGCGGCTCATGGCCGTGCGCGCGCGCCCACTCTTCGCTGGCCAGCAGTACCGCAGCGGCACCGTCGGTCAGCGGGGTGGAATTGGCGGCGGTCAGCGTGCCGCGGCCGGAGACCTTGTCGAACGCCGGCTTCAGCGTGGCCAGCTTTTCCAGCGAGGTATCCGGGCGCAGGATGTTGTCACGCTCGACGCCACGGAACGGTGCGATCAGGTCGTTGAAGAAGCCACGCTCATAGGCGGCGGCCAGCTTCTTGTGCGAGGACACCGCCCACTCATCCTGCGAGTCGCGCGAGATGTTCCATTCCTTGGCCATGTCCTCGCAGTGGTCGCCCATGCTCTTGCCGGTGCGCGGCTCGGCCACGCCCGGGAACTCGGGCTTGAGCTCGGAGAACTTGAAGCCGGCGGTGAGCGCGCGGATCTTGTCGCCGGTGCTCTTGGCGCGGTTGGCGGCCAGCAGGCGTGCACGCAGCTTCTTGCCGTAGACGATCGGCACGTCGGACGTGGTGTCAGAACCGCCACCGATGCCCGATTCGATCTGGCCCAGCGCGATCTTGTTGGCCACGGTGATGATGCTGTCCAGCGAGGTGCCGCAGGCGCGCTGCAGGGTGATGCCCGGGGTCAGCGGCGACAGGCCGGACGACAGCGTGGCTTCACGGCCCAGGTTCCAGTCGCTGGAGTGCTTGATCACCGCACCCATCGCCACTTCGCCCAGCTGCTGGCCGTGCAGGCCGAAACGTTCGACCAGCGCGCCCAGCGTACGGACCGACATGCCGAGGTTGCCGACATCCGAATACGCGGTGTTCTGGCGGCAGAACGGAATGCGGACGCCACCGAGGATGGCGACGGGACGAGCGTTGGGCATGGAGATACCTGGCATGGATGAGGGTGTCTGCAACATGGCCTGCACGGCGGAGCAGGCATAATGGAGCCAAGTGTAGCTGCCGCCCTGTGATGGGCCAACCGTGGAACCATGAGCAAACCCGACCCCGCGATGAATGCCCTTGGCGTGCTGGCCCTGGAACTGGCCGGCGGCGAAATCCCCCGCCAGGCGGTGCTCAGCGCTGAACAGGCCGGTGAACTGGCCGAACGCGTCGGCCGTGACCTTTCCAAGCTGGTGCCGCAGGTGGCCGAGCTGGACCTGGTGTTCGCGGCCGCCCATTTCGACCCGGCCGAAGTACTGCGCCCGGGCTGGCCGATCCATCGCCGCCTGGAAGAACTGCAGATGCGTGCCCCGGGCCGCAACCAGGGCCCGCGCCTGCTGGCCTTCGGCACCGATGCCGCAGGCGATGTGCCGCTGCCGTTCCAGGCCGATGCGACCCTGGTGGGGGGCGGCCTGCGCGTGGTGCCGTTCCTGCTGACCGGCAGCGACGTGGCCACCACCAACGCGGTGGCCAATGCGCTGGAAGAAACACTGCTGGCCAACGGCATGGCGCATGCCGACACCGCGTTGATGGCACAGAACAGCTTCGGTGCCCGCATCGAACACGCGCGCTATTTCACCGTGAACGACCTGGCCGCGATGATGTCGATGCAGTACGACAACCAGGGCTTGGCGGCGCTGTGGCCGCTGATCGAGACCGCGATCATGGCGCCGGGCGAAGACGAGTGGCTCAATGCCGCGCCCGAGCCGCTGCTGCGCTATACCCATGGCGAGGCACGCATGGCGCTGTTCGATCCGGCCGGTTGGTGCGCGTACTACAACCACAGCAAGAACGACTGCGACCGCCTGCAGGGCATCTACGAGCAGTTCCTGATGCGCCAGCGGCAGATGGCCGCGGTGCTGGAAGCGCACGGCGTGCCGGTGCTGTTCGTGCACTGCGAGGCCGGGCAGGACGCGCGCGAACTGCTGGCGCGCTGAAGGCGGGTAGTGCCGGCCGCTGGCCGGCAACGTCCGGATCTGCGATTGCCGGCCAGCGGCCGGCACTACCGATAATGAAGAACGCCGGCTTGCGCCGGCGTTTTCCGTTTCCAGCAGAAAGGGCCGCAGTGCTGTTCGTGCACTGCG